>JAFUIS010000022.1 GCA_017468365.1 Oscillospiraceae bacterium
ACTGCTTGCCAAAGGTTTTTTCTACAAAATCGCCCTCATCTTTTCTGAGCAGTCCGTGATCCACGAAAACACAAGTCAGATTATTGCCAATCGCCTTATGCAGAAGAACTGCGGCAACCGATGAATCCACGCCACCCGAAAGTGCAAGAAGCACCTTTTTGCCTGCAAGTGCCTTTTTATATCTTTCCACAGAGGTTTCCACAAAGTTCTCTATTTTCCAGTCTGCCTTGCAACCGCAGACTGAAAAAATGAAATTGTGAAGCATTTGCTTGCCGTAAATGGTATGCGTAACCTCCGGATGGAACTGCACACCGTAGAGCTTACGGCTCTCGTCGCACATGGCAGCACAAGGACATTTCGCGGTGTGGGCAATGGTCGTAAAGCCCTTCGGCGGCGTTTTTACATAGTCGGTATGGCTCATCCAACAAACGCTTTCACTTGGAAGTCCTTCAAACAAAACATTATCTGCGGTAAACACAGTGGTTTTGCCGTATTCGCTGCTGTTTTCAGCAGAAGCAATCTCACCGCCCGCCATATACGCCATCAGTTGATCTCCGTAACAGATACCAAGAATCGGAATGCCTAAATTTAAGATGGCTGAATCGTAATGAGGGGATGCCTCGTCATACACGCTGTTCGGCCCACCGGTAAAGATGATGCCTTTGTAGTCATTCTCTTTTATTTCTTCGGGCGTAATTTTGTTGTAGGGCTTGATTTCGGCATACACCTGCTCTGAACGTACTCGGCGTGCAATAAGCTGATTATACTGACCACCGAAATCCAATACGAGTATTTTATCCACTGTGTTCACCTCTTTTCTTACAAGTTGATTTCTGCTGATTTTCCGTCAACGTTTGCCAGAAGCGGCTTGATCTTCTCTACAAATGCCGAAACCTGCTCGGGGCATCTGCCGATATACAGGGCCGGGTCAAGAAGCTTTTTCATTTCCGCTTCGGTAAGACCGAATTTTTTCTCTTGCGCAAGTCGTGCAAGCAAGTCACATTCCTCGCCGTCTTTCATCTTTTCGCTTGCTTCCATAGAGCATCTGCGAATGATTTCGTGGATTTCCTGGCGGTCTCCTCCGCGTTTGACCGCTTCCATCATCAGGTTTTCCGTTGCTATAAAAGGCAGATATTCCTTTACGGCCTTTTCGATGACTTTCTTATTTACGCGAAGTCCGTCTGTCACATTCTGCGCAAGCCTTAAAATCGCATCGGCACAGAGAAAGCCTTCCGGCAGAGAAATACGGCGGTTCGCGGAATCGTCCAACGTTCTCTCAAGCCATTGTACGGATGCCGTCATCGGTGCGTTCATCGCATCCGCTATCAGGTATCTTGCCAGAGAACAGATACGTTCGCTCCTCATCGGGTTGCGCTTATATGCCATCGCAGAAGAACCGATCTGATTTTTTTCAAAGGGTTCTTCTACCTGACGGTCATGTTGCAAAAGGCGAATGTCGTTTGCCATGCGGTAACAGCTTTGTGCCAAAGAGGAAAGCGCGTTCAGAATTCGGCTGTCAACCTTGCGCGGGTATGTCTGGCCCACCACGTCGAAACATTCGTCAAAGCCGAAGTCTGCGGCAATCATGCGGTTTAGTTCATCTGTTTTTTTCGTATCTCCATCAAACAGATCCACAAAGCTTGCTTCGGTTCCGGTGGTACCGCGGCAGCCGAGGAACCTGATATTTTCAATGGCAAAATCGATTTCTTTCAGGTCAGAAAGGAAGTCCTGCATCCAGAGTGCCGCACGCTTTCCTACCGTTACAAGCTGGGCAGGCTGATAGTGTGTATAGCCAAGGGTTGGCAGATCCTTATATTTTTCGGCAAATTCCGAAAGATTCGCCAAAACGCCCAGAAGCTCTGAACGCAAATATTTCAGAGCATCCCGATAAATTATAAGATCGGCATTGTCGGTTACATAACAGCTTGTTGCACCCAGATGGATAATGCCGGCGGCTGCGGGAGCAGCCTTGCCATAGGCATAAATATGTGCCATAACGTCGTGGCGCACCTCTTTTTCCCGCCTGCTTACGCATTCATAATCTATATCCGTAATATGTGCTGAAAGCTCATCAACCTGCGCCTGTGTGACAGGAAGCCCAAGCTTCATTTCTGCCTTTGCAAGAGAAACCCAAAGCTTGCGCCAGGTCTGATATCTTGTGTCGGATGAAAAGAGTTCAAGCATATAATCGGAAGCATAACGCGATGATAGCGGGGATTCATATTTGTTGTTCATATCCGTATTCTCCTTGTCACCTGATAACGATATCGTCCCTCTCTGGTCCAACCGAAACGTATTTGATGGGACATCCGATTTGTTTTTCAATATATGTCACATATTCCTGCGCCGCTTTTGGAAGATCCTCCCAACGGCGAACACCTGAGATATCGCATTTCCAGCCGTCAAAAAATTCGATAACCGGTTCTGCATTTTTAAGCGCGAACGGAAACGGAAAACTGTCGGTCTGTTCACCGTTCAGCATATAGTGAGTGCAGACCGGAATCTTATCCATATAACTGAGCACGTCAAGCTTTGTAAGCGCGATAGCCGTTGCCGCCTGGACTTCAACGCCGTACCGCGTTGCCACAATGTCTATGGGTCCGACTCTTCGTGGTCTTCCGGTCTTGGCTCCGTATTCAAATCCCGCTCTGCGAAGTTTTTCAGCCTCTTCGCCGAACATTTCGCATACAAAAGGTCCTTCGCCCACACAGGTGGAATAGGCTTTTACCACCCCCACCACATCGTCAATCTTTGCATTCGCAAGTCCGGAACCTATGGGCGCATAGGCTGCGGTTGTATTGGAAGAGGTCGTGTAAGGATAAATACCGTAATCCAGATCTCTCAGCGAGCCAAGCTGTGTTTCAAAAAGAATATTTTTACCATCCGCCTTTGCTTCTTTCAAAAATTTTCCGGTATCACAAATATAAGGCATGATTTTTTTGCAGTAAGTTTCAAGCCATTCTTCAAGCATTTTCATCGTATATGGTTTTGCGCCATATACCTTTGTCAGCGTCAGGTTCTTCCATTCCATAAGGTCCGCAAGATGAGTTTTCAGTTCTTCCGGATAGAACAGTTCCCCGGCAAGAATGGTCTTTTTCTGATATTTATCCGAATAAAACGGCGCTATCCCCTGTTTTGTGGAACCGTATTTCTTATCGGCAAGGCGCATCTCTTCAAATTCATCCATGTCTCTGTGCCACGGAAGCAAAAGAGAAGCACGGTCACTGATTTTGAGGTTATCGGTAGTGATTTCAACGCCTTTTGACATCACTTCCTGCATCTCTTTCCACAGATTTTCCGGATCCACCGCAACCCCGTTGCCCAGAACGTTGACAACGCCGCTTCTGAAAATTCCCGAAGGCAGAAGATGAAGCGCAAACTTTCCTTTTTCGTTGACTACCGTATGTCCGGCGTTGCCGCCGCCCTGAAAACGCACAACCACGTCATAATTTTCAGTGAGCAGATCCACCATCCGGCCTTTTCCTTCGTCGCCCCAATTTATACCTACTATCGCACATTCTGACATAATCATTCCTCCATTATATATCCGGTAAGATGTTTAACTGTTTTTGAATAATCATCTTCCGCTCCGCTTATACTGCGGTGAAAAGTTTTTTCTCCGTATAATTGTTCATTTTTGAATGCTCCGCACCTTTATTTTTTGTCATTTATTTTATGCCGAACAGCAGATCGGCATAGGTTGGCATCGGCCAGTAATTCTTTGCCGTAATGGTTTCGGCTTCGTCACATGGGATTCTGAGCTCGCTCATAAGTCCCAGCACCGTATCGCGGATCATAACGGATTTTGCTCCGATATCTTCCGCCTTATCAAGAGAAATAAGAGCAGTTTCCAGCTCTTCAGCTTTTGAAGCAATCAGGTCAGCCAGGGCAGAAAGCTTTCTTACAACGCCGGTTTCATATCCGCAAACAAGCGTGAAGTCCAGCGACTTCTTTGAGGCAGCCGCCTTTGCAGTATCCGCAGCATAGGCTTCGATTGCCGGAACAATCTGCGTCTTCGCCATATTGACCATCGTGTTTGCTTCAATCACTATGGTTTTGCAGTAATTTTCAAGCATGATTTCATATCTGGATTTCAGTTCCGCTTCGGTGAACACACCGTGGGAAATAAGCATATCCATATTCTTTTTATCAAGCAGATGAGGCATGCAGTCGGCGGTGGTGCGAAAATTAAGAAGGCCTCGCTTTTCCGTCGCCTCCCGGATCCAGTTTTCGTCATATCCGTTGCCGTTAAATATGATGCGTTTATGATCTTTTATAGTATTCCGAATCATACTGTGCAGCGCGGTCTCGAAATCTTTCTCACCTTCCAGTCTGTCGGCATAAATCCTGAGGGACTCAGCAACTGCGCTGTTCAGCATAATATTGGCGCAGGCAATACTGTTGGATGAGCCGAGCATCCGGAATTCAAACTTATTTCCGGTAAAAGCAAAGGGAGAAGTTCTGTTGCGGTCTGTGGTATCACGGTTGAACCCGGGCAGAACGTCAACCCCAAGCTTCATCCGGGTCTTTTCGGCACCTTTATAAGGCGTATCGGTTTCGATAGCTTCAAGAACCGCATTCAGTTCATCGCCGAGAAAAACGGACACAACCGCGGGCGGTGCTTCGCTTGCACCGAGGCGGCAATCATTTCCTGCAGTCGCAACCGAAATTCGGAGCAGATCCTGATAATCGTCCACCGCTTTTATAACAGCGCAAAGGAACAGCAAAAACTGTGCGTTTTCATAGGGCGTCTCACCCGGAGAAAGCAGATTTTGTCCCGTATCGGTGGCAATGGACCAGTTATTGTGTTTTCCGCTGCCGTTTATGCCGGCAAAGGGTTTTTCGTGGAGCAGACACACAAGACCATGTTTTGCCGCCACCTTCTGCATTATCTCCATCGTAAGCTGGTTATGGTCGGTTGCAATATTGGCCGTGGTATAAATCGGCGCCAGTTCATACTGAGCCGGAGCGACCTCGTTATGCTCCGTTTTGGCAAGGATTCCCAGTTTCCAGAGTTCCTCATCGAGTTCTTCCATAAAAGCGGCAGCTTTCGGTTTGATCACGCCAAAATAGTGGTCACCCATTTCCTGCCCTTTCGGAGGTTTTGCTCCAAATAAAGTACGTCCGGTAAAGCAAAGGTCCGGACGCTTTTCATACATTTCTTTGGTGATAAGGAAATATTCCTGTTCGGGACCAACATAGCCGGTCACTCTCTTTGTGCTGTTGTTTCCGAACAATCTTAAAATACGCAGTGCTTGTTTGTTGAGCGCCGCCATTGAGCGCAAAAGAGGAGTTTTTTTGTCCAGCGCATGGCCGCTGTAAGAACAGAACGCTGTAGGAATACATAAAGTTTTATCCTTAATAAATGCATAAGACGTCGGATCCCATGCGGTATAACCCCTTGCTTCAAAGGTAGTCCTCAGACCGCCGTTCGGAAAAGAAGAAGCGTCCGGTTCACCTTTAATAAGTTCTTTCCCGGAAAATTCCATAATCACACCGCCATCAGTAGAAGGAGAAATGAAACTGTCATGCTTTTCGGCGGTGATTCCGGTAAGAGGCTGGAACCAGTGGGTATAATGTGTTGCGCCTTTGGAAACAGCCCAATCCTTCATGGCGGCAGCAACTGCGTTGGCAACGCCTATATTAGGTTCCGAGCCTTCTTCTATCGTTTTTTTGAGCGAATCATATATTTCATCCGAAAGGGTGGCTTTCATAACTCTGTCATCAAAAACCAGACTTGCAAAATAATCTTTTACAGTTTCCATGATCGTTCTCCTTAACAGCTTATCCAAAATATTGCAAAAACAGATAAAGGCGCCTTTAATGTAAAAAAACATTAAAGACGCCTTTGCCTTTTTCATATATGAATTTTTTAATTCCTGAAAGCAAGATTGCGATTTTGAACTCTCAAACCCAAAAGCCTTGCTTTTACGCTCTGCATTTTACACCCGCAAAAAAACTTTGTCAATATTTTTGAAGTTATTTTGTGCAATTCCTGCAAAAACAATCCTTTTTGCACAATTAACTATGGAAAAATGATAAAAATTGCAGTTCACGTTTTGTTTTCTCCCAGATTACATGGTATAATAAATATAATCTGATATCAGAATTTTATCGTAAAGCGAAAGAAAGTGAGCAGGATACTATGAATTATTCAAAGGAAGAGGTAATGCAGTACGTCCGCGAGGAAGACGTTAAATTTATCCGTCTGGCCTTTTGTGATGTATTCGGAAAACAAAAAAATATTTCTATTATGCCCGAGGAACTGCCTCGTGCCTTTGAATACGGTATCGCCTTCGATGCTTCGGCAATCGCAGGCTTTGGCGATGAAACAAGGTGCGATCTTCTGCTCCACCCCGATCCCGAAACGCTGATGCTGCTTCCCTGGAGACCGGAGCACGGCAAAGTTGTGCGTATGTTTACCCATATTACATATCCTGACGGCACACCGTTTGAATGCGACACCCGCAGTCTTCTCAAAAAGGCAGTCGAAGACGCAAAAAAAGCAGGTTACACTTTTGCTTTCGGTTCGGAGCAGGAGTTCTATCTGTTTGAGCTTGATGAAAATAACAAACCGACCAAAATTCCATATGATGAAGCCGGATATATGGATCTTGCCCCCGATGACAGAGGTGAAAACATCCGCCGCGAGATATGTCTTACTCTGGAACAGATGGGCATCCGTCCCGAAAGTTCACACCACGAAGAAGGTCCCGGACAAAACGAGATAGATTTCCGTTATTCCGACCCGCTTACCGTGGCAGACGATACAATGACTTTTCAGACAATCGTTAAAATAGTTGCCCGCCGCAACGGTGTTTTTGTTGATTTCGGCCCAAAACCTCTTGAGCACAAACCCGGCAACGGATTTCATATCAATATGTCTGTCCAGTCAAATGACGGTTCCGAAAATCTTTGCCATATGATTGCGGGTGTTCTTGATAAGGTTGTGGAAATGACCGTATTTCTCAACCCGACGGAGGATTCCTATAAACGTTTCGGAATGGATAAAGCCCCCGGTTATGTTTCCTGGTCAAACGAAAACCGTTCCCAGCTTGTCCGTATTCCTGCTGCGGTCGGTGAATACCGCCGTGCGGAGCTTCGTTCACCCGATCCAACAGCAAATCCGTATCTTGCATTTACGCTTTTGATTTATGCGGCCCTTATAGGTCTTGAAAAAAAACTTGATCTGCCCGAAGCTGCCAATATTAATTTATACAAAGCTGATGCTGAAACTTTGGCAAAGTTTAAAAAACTGCCCGGAAGTTTATGCGATGCTCGCAAGGCAGCCGCGGCAAGTGAATTTATCAAAGAACATATACCTGCGTCAATTTTAGATATTTACTGCAACAAATAAATCTGAATAACATAAAAAAGGAGGGGAGCAAAAATGAGTCTGAAAGAACGGGTTTACAGCGTTCTGATCGTTTCGGCATCGGAAAGCTTTAATAATGCACTCTCTGCTCTGCTCCCCGGTTCAAAGTATTCGCCCACCCTTTTTGTATCGAACACCAACGCAGCAAAGCGGGCACTTGCCGAGCGTGCTTTTGATTTTGTAATCATCAATTCGCCACTCACTGATAATACCGGAACTCGTTTTGCAATTGACACAGGAAATTCAAAAGAAACCGTCGTGCTCCTAATGGTACAGGCAGAACTTCAGGCAGAAATCCACGACAAGGTAGCCGAACACGGTGTGTTCGTTCTCCCGATGCCAACCTCAAAGCCAACAATGACGATTGCTCTCAGCTGGCTTTCAAGCGCACGTGAAAGGCTTAGAAAAACCGAGAAGAAAACTCTTTCCATCGAGGAAAAAATGGAAGAAATCCGTATCGTCAACCGGGCAAAGTGGATTCTTATCGATGAACTGAAAATGGACGAACAGGGCGCTCATCGTTACATAGAAAAACAGGCAATGGACCGCTGCGTTTCAAAAAAAGTTATAGCAGAAGAAATTATCAAAACATATTCATAATATTTTTGGGGGTAACTATTATTTCACTGTGATTTCATGTATAAAAAAAGCCGCTCAACAATTTGCATTGTTAAGCGGTTTTTTCGTGGTGAGCCATCGGGGATTCGAACCCGGACACATTGATTAAAAGAAATCAGCAGACAGAAAACCCGCATGCTCATGCGGTTTTATTCTTTTTTCAAAATGGAATACAAAAACAGCATCTGCCGCGGTTGGCAGATGCTGTTTTTGCTTTTGTGGTTTTTGTCCTTTGGGGGTATTTTATTATGGAAACTTGCAAAATTACTGTGCGGTATATCCGCCGTCAATAGGAAGTGCGGCACCGGTTACAAATCTTCCTTCGTCAGAAGCAAGGAAGAGAACGCCGTATGCAACGTCTTCCGGTTCGCCGAAATATCCGAGAGGATATCTCTGAAGATCCTTTTCAAAATACTGAGGATCAACTTTGAGGCGGTCATGCATAAGAGGAGTCATGATTGAACCGGGACATACGCAGTTTACGCGAATGTGTTCCGGCGCATATTGTACCGCATCCTGTTTTGTCATCTGAAGAATTGCGCCTTTAGTTGCATGATAGGAAGAAAGTTCGCCGTCGCCAACAAGTCCGCAGATGGAAGAAGTGTTTACAATTGCGCCTTTTCCGTTGTTGCGCATATGAGGAATGGAATGTTTTGTCATAAAGAAAGTGCTCTTTACGTTTACGGCAAAAACTTTATCCCAGTTTTCCTCGGTGGTTTTGTCGGTAGGAACATCTTCGCCGACAATTCCTGCGTTGTTCACAAGAATATCGAGTTTGCCCCATTTTTCAACGACTGCGTCAATAACGGTTTTGCATTCAGCTTCGTTTGCGACATTAAGGTGCCAGTATTCTGCTTCGCCGCCTGCATTTCTGATGATTTCAACGGTTTCTTTTCCTGCCTCATCATTGATATCAACAACGGCAACTTTTGCGCCTTCTTTTCCGAGAAGGATTGCTTCGCCTCTTCCAAGGCCAAGAGCAGCACCGGTTACAATGGCAACTTTGTCTTTAACTCTGTCCATGTTTCTGCTCCTTTACTGGGCGGAATAACCGCCGTCGATAACAAGTTTGGTGCCGGTTACAAAGCGGCCTTCGTCAGAAGCAAGGAAGAGAACAGCGTATGCAACGTCATCCGGTTCGCCGAAATAGCCGATAGGATATCTCTTTATATCGTTATCAAGATAGTGGGGGTCATCATCAAGAAGTCCCTGAACAAGGGGAGTCATAACAGTTCCGGGGCAGATGCAGTTTACGCGGATATGCTCGGGAGCATACTGTACTGCGTCTTTCTGGGACATAATAACAATGGTGCCTTTGGTTGCGTGATAGGGAGTAAGTTCGGTGTCGCCGATGATACCGGAAAGAGAAGAGGTGTTGACGATGGAACCTTTTCCGTTTTTACGCATATAGGGAATGGTGTGTTTGGTCATGAAAAGAACGCTTTTTACGTTGATTTTGAACATTCTGTCCCAATCTTCCTCGGTGATTTCCTCGGTGGTAACGTCGGGACCGGTGATGCCTGCGTTGTTTACAAGAATATCGATCTTGCCGAATTTTTCTGCAACAGCGTCGATAACTGCTTTGCATTCTTTTTCTTCGGAAGCATCAAGATGCCAGTATTCTGCTTCGCCGCCGGCGTTTCTGATGATTTCAACGGTTTCCATTCCGGAAGCATCGTTGATATCGGTTACTGCAACTTTTGCGCCTTCTTTTGCAAGCATAACTGCTTCTGCTCTTCCAAGGCCGCTGCCTGCTCCGGTTACGATTGCAACTTTTTCTTTAACTCTGTCCATGTTTCTTTTCTCCTTTTTCCAAGATTAAACATAACCTACAAGGCCTACCATAATGCAGCCTGCGGTGATAAAAATTGCGCCGGCAATGGAATGTTTGAGTTCCGCCGGAGTTTTGTGTTTGTGTTCTTTAAGAATTGCGAAGCCGAGAAGGGTTTCGATTACGAGGCAAAGCTGTGCCATAGTATAGCCAACTGCAACACCGTTTACCATGTTGGAAAGAACAAGCGTTGCGTTTGCTGCGGCATAGATAAGACCGGGAATGATCTGTTTGAAAGTGGTAACGTCAAATCTCTTTGCGTCTTTTCCGACAAAGCAGCTTAGAGTAAGAGAACCGATAATCATACCGATTGCCTGAGGACAAAGAGCGCCGATTCCGTCAGCGCCTGCTACACGGAGGGCATAGTTCCATACGCAGAAGCCGCATGCGCCGATAAAAAGAGTGATAAAGCCTTTTTTGAACTGTTCTTTGTTTGCGGTGCTCTTTTCGGAAGTGAAAGAGGTAAGGTTACCGCCGAGAATTACGCAGGCAATTGCAGAAAGTCCAAGAACGATCTGGCTCATGGTGCTCCATTCATGGAAAACAAGAACACCTACGACTGCGTTAAGTACCATCTCAATACTGATTGAAAGCGCAAATGCTTTGGAAGTACCAAGAATTACATAGGAAGTGTACTGGCAAAGCTGGCCAACAGACCAGGCAAGACCGGAAATGATGCATCCGATAATTACCTGGGTGGTGAATTCGGGTTTTGCAAAAATAAAGATTCCGAGCGCGAGAATTCCGCATCCGAAAGAAGTTCCAAGCTGCTGGTTGATAGGTTTACCGCCGAGCTTGTTTACTACAACAGGAGTGAATCCCCAAAAGAACGCCGGAAGAAGACCAATTAAAAATTCCATAGTTTCCTCCTCAAAAAATAACAAATTGTCTGGAATTCCATTCGAGTCCATAGTATAATATTTCGTTTGTTTTTTAACAATAGGTAAAACCACAATATTTTTATGATAAAATCACCAAAAAGAATAATAAATACGAATATATCACATAAATAATATGAAAATATCACAGATGACGTTTAATAAATTTCAAACAAAAAAGCTCGTCAGTAGTTAAACCGACGAGCTTTTTGTGCTTTTATTGTTAATTATTTCTTTGTGCTTTTCGATAGTCAAGAGGCTTTTGTCCGAATTTTTGAAAAAACGATTTTGAAAAATAGCTTTTGTCCTGAAATCCGCAAAGTTCCGCAATTTCAGAAACTTTCTTTTCCGAAAAAGTAAGATATTCGGCGGCTTTTTCAAGCCGATAGTTTTTCAGGTACTGTATCGGTGAAGTACCTACCGTTTCAGCAAAGCAGAGCATACAGTCGTTTTTGCTTGCCGCGCCGGCATTTGCTATATCCGAAAGGGTTATGGCTTTTGAATAATTTTGCCAGATGTAAAGAAGCATTACTTTTATTTTGGAAATGTTGTTCTGCGTTGTCTTTTTGTTTTCCGGATTTTCCGGAGGAAGATTTTTTACAGTAACAGAAAGAATTTTTGAAAGTAACTCTCTTGTTTTAATTTCAAAATCATCTTCTTCCGATTCAAAAAGGCTGAAAATCTTTTTGAGAGAATCAAGGATCTCCTTTTGCCAGGTCAAATCTTTTTTCAGTACCCAGCCGTAAAAATCTCGTCTTTCAGTAACCGGAGATACATATTTTGTCCAAAAAAGGCTTCCGGGTTTTCCACCGATTACGTCTTTTCTGAAAATCATACTTTTTATTTTGCAATGTGAATTATCGAGGCTTGAAAGAGAATGGAGCGTTTCGGAATTTATAAGATAACCGTCCCCTGCTTTAAGGTGATATTCTTCACCCTCAAGCTTTAAAACAGCGGTTCCGCTTTCGATAATATTTGCTTCAAACTCATCATGCCAATGCCATGGTTCCATTCTTGAATGAAGATCATAGCCATAGCAAACCACCGGAAAATCGTCTTTACATTCCGGGATATATTCCATTTTGCTGAAATCTATCGTTGATTCTTCCGGATACAGAATCATTTTTGCAACACTTTCCTCTTGTTATGATATGGCAATATTATATCATTAAAAAAAATTGTTTTCAATGGAAACAAGTATAGCAATCTCCGGCTGTTTTTAATTTTCGAAAAAGCCATATCTGTTATCATGTTGCTCTTTTTCTTTGTTATTCTTAAATTCCGCAAATCTCTTAAAAAGTGCAGAAATATTTAGGAAATTCAACAATTGCAATGACCGTGAATAATCACAGGCATCTCGACGTAAATATTAAGAAAAGTATGTATAAAGCGCTCTTTGGAAGCCTTTTCGGAACGTAATCGAAGGGTGTTATAAAAGTGTTAGAAAACCCACTAAAAACCCAAAGCGGACATAAAAAAATCCGCTCAACAATTTGCATTGTTAAGCGGTTTTTTCGTGGTGAGCCATCGGGGATTCGAACCCCGGGCACCTTGATTAAAAGTCAAGTGCTCTGCCAGCTGAGCTAATGGCTCATATGTGATTTTCAACAGCTTGATTATTATAACGCATAAATAACTGCTTGTCAATAGTTTTTTCAGATTTTTTTGCAAAATTTTGCAAAATTTTCTTTAAATTTATAATAACCCTTTTTCCTGAAAATATCAATACAAAAAAGGAGCATCATGAACAAAAAAATTGCCCTTTCGGGCGTCCCCAACTGCGGAAAAACCACCCTTTGGAATCGTACCACCGGAAAACCCGGCAAAATCGGCAACTGGCCCGGTGTCACTTTTGAAAAGCTCTCTGCGCCCCTCAAAGCCTTTCCCGATTCCGAACTCACCGATATCCCCGGTATCTATTCCCTTTCGCCCAAAAGCCCCGAGGAAACCGCTGCAAAGGATTTTCTCACCTCCAAAACAATAGATTCTCTTGTCATCGTAATCGACGGCACAAAACCCGAACAGGGTCTCTGCCTTGCCCTCGAACTAATCGAACTCGGCATTCCCTCTGTTCTGGCAATTAATTTTTCCGACGAAATGAAAAAACGCGGTATCTCCGTCAACACCGAAAAGCTTGCCTCTTCTCTGGGTATACCCGTTTTTCTTATAAATGCCAAAACCGGTGAAAACGTTTCTCCGCTCATCAAAACCGCTGTCAATTTTTGTTTTAAAAAAGACATTCAGACATTTCGCTTCTCATTAAAAGAACGAAGAACCCGTGCCGAAAAGCTCACCGGATCCTGCTTTACTTTTAAAAATATCTCCGCTGAGCATAAATTTTCCAATCCCATAAAATTTCTTGTACAAACCCTGCTCGTTCTGTCCGGTGTTTTTTTGGTGCACGTGCTCACCGATATGTTTTCCGGCGTATTCAGATACTTCTCGGTGCTCACCGCTGATCGTCTGACAGATTTTCCTGTTTCTTCCGTTTTTATAAATGGACTTCTCACCGGAATTTCCCTTGTCATCGACTTCATACCTGACCTTTTTACGGTGTTCCTCTTCCTTTCTTTTCTCGAAGAAAGCGGAATTATGGCCCAGATTGCCTTTCTTGCCGACGGTTTTCTTAAAAAAATCGGCCTTTCCGGAAAATCCGTCTTTCCTCTTCTGCTTGGTTTCGGCTGTACCGTTTCCGGAGTCTGCGCCGCAAAAACCTCCGGCTCTCATTCGTGCTCAAAAAACACTGTTTCCGCTCTGATGTTTATCCCGTGCAGCGCAAGGCTTCCTCTCGCTTTTCTCACAATAGAAACTTTCTTCAAAAACTCAGTCTTTATTACCCTTTTGTTCCTCTATTTTTTCACTCTTTTCTGTGGAGCGGCACTGCATATGCTCAAAAATCAAAAGCAAAATGAATTCTTTATGCTCGAACTCACTCCTTTTCGCGTTCCCGACTTTTTGGTGCTCGCAAAATCTTCTTTCCGCCGTACCAAAGCATTCGTCGTCCGTTCTTCCGCAGTGATAGTGCTCGCTTTTGTGCTCATCAGGTTTATGAACGGTTTCACTCCTTCTTTAATTCCCATTTCCAATCAAGATCAAAGTATCCTCACCGTTTTTTCAAATGCCGTTGCCCCTGTTTTTCTTCCTTTAGGCATTCCTTCGGAATGCATCGTTCCTCTTATATGCGGTCTTTTCTCAAAAGAATCCGCCCTTTCTTCTCTGCTTTCTATTTCACCGGATATAACAAAAAATTTCTCCGTGCTCAGCGCTCTTTCTTTTCTCATTTTCTATTTTATCTATTCTCCATGCACCGCCTGCCTCGCGGCAATTTCAAAAGAATTCGGTTCAAAGGAATCTTTCCTTCTCTTTTTTCGCCAGCTTTTTATCGCCTGGCTCGCGTCTTTTTCCTTTTATCAGTTTTCCGTGCTCATAAAAAACTTTTTCATACCGTAAGTTCCTTCCTGAGCATTTCCAGAATCTTTTTCTCCCTTCTCGAAACCTGAACCTGCGTCATTCCAAGCATCCCCGCCACTTCCACCTGGGTCTTACTTTCGTAATATCTCAACCTTATTATTTCTCTGTCCCTTTCCTCAAGGTCCGAAACCGCTTTTATTACCGAAAGCCGCTCCGTTATCTGTTCCTCAGGCGATTCCACCGGAACATCCGTCTGTCCTCCGCCTTCATCTTCCCCAGCCGTAAGCGATATGACCGGCACCGAAGCGCAAATCGCCTCCGTTATCTCCTCCTCGCTCACAGAAAGTATTTCCGCAAGTTCCGAAACCGTTGGCTCCCTTCCCTCTTTCAGCGAAAAAATCTCCCTTTCCCTCGTGGTTTTAAGCGAAAGTTCTTTCAGCGACCTGCTGATTTTAACTGTTCCTCCGTCACGGAAAAGCCGTTTCATCTCCCCAAGAATAACCGGTACCGCATAGGTGGAAAAACGCACTCCTCTTTCCGTGTCAAATGCATCAAAAGCTTTCACAAGTCCCATGCACCCCGCCTGAAAAAGGTCTTCATATTCAATTCCCCTTCCGCTGAATCTGTGCGCACAGGAGTGTACAAGCCCCATGTTTTCCGTAATAAGTAATTCTCTGTCCGCCTTGCTGTCAAAAGTCTGTGCAAACGGCATATCATTTTCCTTTCGACACGATAATTTTTTCAAGGGTGACGGATGTGCCTTTTCCCGGTTTTGACCGAACTTTAAGCTTGTCCATAAAAGAATCCATAATCGAAAAACCAAGCCCGGCTCTTTCCCCGGTATCACAAGTCGTAAAAAGCGGCTCCATCGCCTTTTTTACGTCCGCAATTCCGCAGCCTTTGTCCTTAACATTGATACTTATCCTGTTGCCCTCAAATATTTTTACGTGTATGTAAACCGTGCCGATTCCGTCCTTGTATCCGTGAACTATACAATTCGTAACGGCTTCCGAAACTGCGGTTTTTATGTCGGATATCTCTTCCACCGTCGGGTCAAGAACCGCTGTAAAAGCCGCCACAGCGCTTCTGGCAAAGCTTTCATTACAGCTTCTGCTCAAAAAATTCATTTTCATTTCGTTTATCGCTTTCATATAAAGTTCCCCTCCTTTTCCTTTTCAATAAGCTTTTCTATCCCTGCCATTCTCATCACTTTTCTGATGCTCTTAGGCGCGTTTTCAATCGCCAGCCTTCCTCCAAGGTCTTTTATAAGTTTAAATCTTCCCATAACAAGCCCTATCCCGGAAGAATCCATAAAAGTCACCGCCCCAAAATCAAGAACCAAAAGCTCCGGATATACTCTTTCTGCGGCTTCATCGATTTTCTTTCTCAGTTCATATGCATTGTGGTGGTCAATTTCTCCCGAAATATAAGCCGTCACAATGTTTTCATCAATATCTATCTCAACCGGCACAAAAAACACCTCCAAATAAAAAAAGACTTGCCTTCATCAATAATAAAGGCAAGTCCGCGATTTTTTTGTCAAAAAGGGTTATTAAAACCAAAAAAATACCTCCGGATCTCTCCGGAGGCATTTCTTAAGAATTATGCTCTATTAATTACACAAGCTCAATGATAGCCATTTCAGCTGCGTCACCGCGGCGGGGGCCAATTTTGATGATTCTGGTGTAACCGCCGTTTCTTTCGGCGTATTTAGGTGCGATCTCGTCAAAGAGTTTCTTTGCAACTGCTTCCTTAGTAACGAAAGCAAAAACCTGACGTTTGGAATGAAGGTCGCTGTTTTTTGCAACAGTGATCATCTTCTCAGTCATAGCGCGAACTTCTTTTGCACGAGTGACGGTGGTTTCGATCTTGCCGTTTTCAAGCAGATAGGTGACCATCGCGCGGAGCATAGCTCTTCTGCAGTCGGTAGCACGACCGAGCTTTCTAGTTCCTGACATCGATATTCACTCCTTTATGATTCAATCTTCTTCCTTGTTGAGGTTGAAACCAAGAGATTCAAGCTTGGAAACAACTTCTTCAAGGGACTTCTTACCAAGGTTACGAACTTTCATCATTTCGTCCTCGGATTTTCCAATAAGGTCTTCAACCGTGTTGATTCCTGCACGTTTAAGGCAGTTAAAGCTTCTTACGGACAGGTCAAGTTCTTCAATGGTCATCTCAAGGACTTTCTCTTTGGAGTTGTTGTCCTTTTCTACCATGATCTCGCCTTTAAAGGCGTCTTCAGAAAGATCCACGAACAGGTTGAGATGTTCATTGAGGACCTTAGCTCCCAAAGATACTGCTTCTTTTGCAGAAATGGTGTTATCCGTCCAAACCTC
Source organism: Oscillospiraceae bacterium (assembly GCA_017468365.1). Lineage (GTDB taxonomy): Bacteria > Bacillota > Clostridia > Oscillospirales > Ruminococcaceae > UMGS1668. The sequence goes on from JAFUIS010000022.1 coordinate 16,453, forward strand.
AAGAGTGAGTTTGTCGTAGTCGGTGATCTGGCCGACACGAGTGTTTTCAACGGTATAGTTAACCTTCAGTACGGGAGTATAAATACTATCAACGGGAATTACGCCGATTGCGGGCTGCATATCCTGTTTGTTTCTCTCAGCAGAAATATAGCCGCGGCCTTTGTCAAGGGTAATTTCCATGAAAAGGTGGCCATCGCTGTCAAGAGTTGCGATGTGCATGTCTTTGTCGAGAATTTCGACTTCGGAATCGGCCTGGATTGAACCGGCAGTGACTTCACATTCACCGGAAACATCGATTACAACAACCTTGGGGCCGTCGCAATGAAGTTTTGCGGTAAGGCCTTTGATGTTGAGGATGATTTCGGTGACGTCCTCTTTTACACCGGGGATGGTGGAAAATTCATGACGGATACCGTCAATCTTTACGGACGTTACAGCAACGCCGGGAAGCGAGGAGAGCAATACGCGTCTCAGGCTGTTACCAAGAGTCGTACCAAATCCGCGCTCTAAGGGCTCAACAACGAATTTACCGTAGCTGGGGTCGTTAGGGGTTTCTTCAGCTTCGATTCTCGGCTTTTCTATTTCTAACATCTAAAAATCCCTCCTAAATGGGCAAAAAATGCCCGGTTTCGCATTCCCCTGTCAGTTCTACCAATTATTATTTGGAGTACAACTCAACGATCAGGTGTTCTTCAACTTCGAGGTCGATGTCCTCGCGGTTAGGAAGCTGGCTGATCTTAGCAGTAAGTTTTTCTGCATCAAAGTCGATCCAGGAAGGAACGGGATGAGCAGAGTTTGCTTCTACAACTGCTTTGAGTTTTTCGTTCTGACGGCTCTTGTCAGCAACAGCAACTACGTCGCCGGCTTTGAGCAGAATGGAAGGGATGTTGGCCTTGTGGCCGTTAAGGGTATAGTGACCGTGTCTTACGAGCTGACGAGCTTCTTTTCTGGAAGAAGCAAGACCTGCACGATAAACAACGTTGTCGAGACGGCTTTCGAGAATTCTGAGAAGGTTTTCACCAGCCTGACCAGACTGTTTGCTGGCGAGTTCGAAATAATGCTCGAACTGGCTTTCAAGAACACCATAGTATCTCTTTGCCTGCTGTTTTGCGCGAAGCTGAAGACCGTATTCAGAAATCTTTTTACGGCCCTGACCGTGCTGGCCAGGAGCATATGCTCTGCGGCTGAGTGCGCATTTAGGACCATAGCATCTTTCGCCTTTAAGGAAGAGCTTCTTGCCTTCGCGACGGCAGAGTCTGCATACAGAACCTGTATATCTTGCCATGTGTTTTTACACCTCCAATAATTTCAGAATACCACTGTTATACGCGGCGACGTTTGGGCGGACGGCATCCGTTGTGCGGAACAGGAGTAACGTCTTTGATCATAGTTACTTCAAGTCCTGCTGCCTGAAGAGCACGGATAGCTGCTTCACGACCGGAACCGGGACCTTTTACGAAAACTTCAACGGTTTTAAGGCCGTGCTCCATAGCTGCTTTAGCTGCAGTCTCTGCTGCGGTCTGTGCTGCATAAGGAGTGGATTTTCTGGAACCACGGAATCCGAGTCCGCCTGCGGAAGCCCAGGAAAGAGCGTTGCCGCGAACATCGGTGATGGTAACAATAGTGTTATTGAAGGTGGACTGGATATGTGCTGCGCCACGTTCGATATTTTTCTTTTCGCGACGGCGACGAGTAATTGCTTTTTTAGCATTTGCTTTCGGCATGTCTTAATCCTCCCTCTTATTTCTTCTTGTTAGCAATGGTCTTCTTGGGACCTTTGCGGGTTCTTGCATTGGTTTTGGTTCTCTGACCGCGAACGGGGAGACCTTTTCTGTGGCGAAGACCACGATAGCAACCAATTTCTACAAGACGTTTGATATCAAGTGCGGTAGCACGGCGAAGGTCGCCTTCTACCTCGATGTTTTTGTCGATGTACTCACGCAATTTAGTAGCATCATCTTCGGAAAGATCTTTTACGCGGATGGTAGGATCGATCTCAGTATCCGCAATGATCTTAGAAGCGGTTGTGCGGCCGATACCGTAGATATAAGTGAGAGCGATGTCGATTCTCTTATTCTTCGGCAGGTCAATACCAGCTATACGAGCCATAGACTTTGTTGCACCTCCGTTTTAGTTAATCAGCCCTGACGCTGTTTGTGTTTAGGATTGGAGCAGATAACCATCAGGCGGCCTTTGCGTCTGATGATCTTGCATTTTTCGCAGATGGGTTTTACGGAAGGTCTGACTTTCATAGATATACCTCCTTAATCACTTAGATCGCCAAGTAATGCGCCCTTTGGTAAGGTCGTAAGGCGACATTTCGACTGTTACCTTGTCTCCGGGAAGAATTCGAATGTAGTTCATTCTGAGTTTTCCGGAAATGTGGGCTAAAATTTGGTGGCCGTTGGGCAACTCGACCTTGAATTGGGCGTTGGGAAGGGAGTCCACAACAGTACCCTCGATTTCAATAACATCTTCTTTGGCCAAGCTTAATTCCCTCCCTCGTCAATTTCATTGAATTTGGAAAGCGCTTCGCGCAGCTTTCCGTTAGTTTCTGTCGCATCTTTTTCCAATACCGTTTTGGTAAAGGCAAGATGCTTTTTACGCTTGCGTTTGGGTTTTTCGACTTTGCGGAGTCTGCCGTCGGCAATAAATGCAAATTCTTCATCCTCAAGCACTATTGCGTAGAAACTGCCGCGGTCTTTACCCGCTTTTGACAAAACTACCTGTCCGAGCATTTTTCACCTCATCAGTCCGGATCGGTCAGAATAATCGGACCGTTATCCGTAATTGCTATGGTGTGCTCAAAATGGGCAGAAAGCTTGCCGTCTTTGGTTCTTACTGTCCAGCCATTGGAATCCGTTGATACAAACCTTGTTCCGGCATTTATCATTGGCTCAATGGCGATGCACATTCCGTTCACCAACCTGGGTCCATGACCAGCCGCGCCGAAATTCGGAACTTCCGGATCTTCATGAACGCTGCGGCCGATGCCGTGTCCGACAAATTCGCGAACAACGGAATAGCCGCGCTCTTCGCAGTAAGTTTGTACGGCGTTGGAGATATCTCCGACTCTGTTTCCTACGACTGCCATTTCAATTCCTTTATAAAGGCTTTGTTTGGTAACGTCAAGAAGCTTTTGTGCTTCTTCGGAAGCTTTGCCCGCCACAAAAGTTGCAGCGTTGTCGCCGTGGTAACCATCCAGGCATGCACCAACGTCTATCGAAACAATGTCCCCTTCTTTGATAACCCTGTTTCCCGGGATACCGTGGATAAGTTCATCGTTTACAGAGATGCATGCGCTGGCGGGAAAACCGTATAAATTCAGGAACGAGGGGGTTGCCCCTTGACTCATGATGAAATCATAAATGACTTTGTCTATCTCGGCGGTTGTTACGCCGGGTTTAACAGCCTCGCCGCCGACCTTAAGAGCGAGAGCCGAAAGTCTTCCGGCTTCACGCATCTTTTTGATCGCGCTTGCGGGTTTAAGAATCACCATGATTTAGACCCCCAGAGCTTCCAGTGCAAGACGAGTGGTTTCTTCAATTCCGTTCTCGCCGTTGACTACTGCAAGCTTACCTTGATCTCCATAGAAACCTTTAAGCGGCTCGGTCTGTTCATGATAAACTTCAAGTCTGTGCATAATGGTTTCAGGAAGATCGTCCTTTCTGGTGATAATCTCTGCTCCGCATTTGGGGCAAACGTTATCAGCAGGAGGAGGACACGAAATCATATGATAGGGAGCGCCGCAACCGGAACACACTCTGCGTCCGGAAAGACGGGCAACTATCGCATCGTCGGAAACGGCGATTTCAAGTGCCTTGTCAATTCTTACGCCGCCTTCCTGCAAGGCTTCTGCCTGAGGAATGGTGCGAGGAAAACCGTCAAGAATAAAACCGTTCTTGCAGTCGTCCTTGGTAAGACGCTCCTCGATGATGGAGATAACAAGAGCATCCGGAACAAGTTTTCCGGATTCCATGTATCCTTTTGCTTCAAGTCCAAGCGGAGTTTCGTTTTTTACTGCCTCACGCAGGATATTGCCTGTGCTAATAGTCGGAATTCCGAGTTTCTCTTTAAGAATTTCGGCCTGAGTTCCTTTTCCTGCACCAGGAGCTCCAAGAAGAATAAGATTCATGGATATACCTCCTATTAATTATTCAAGAAATCCTTTGTAATGTCTCATCATCATCTGAGATTCAAGGGATCTTGCAGTTTCAAGAGCAACAGAAACTACGATGATAATAGTGGTACCACCGATGGTTACGCCCTGAATACCGGAAACTGCGCCGATGATGGTGGGGAGAAGAGCAATAACGCCGAGGAACATTGCACCGATGAAGGTGATTTTTCCGATGATTCTGGAAATGAAGTCGCTGGTAGGTTTACCGGGACGAATTCCGGGAATAGCACCGTTGTTCTTCTGAAGGTTGTTTGCCATCTCAACAGGATTGTACTGAATAGCGATATAGAAATAGCTGAATGCCACGATGAGTACGAAATAAAGTACTGCGAATACCCAGCTGTTCTGGTCGAACATTCTGAAGAATCCGTACCAGAAAGTTCCTTCAGCAGGTTTTGCAAAAGCTTCGATGGTGGAAGGAATTGCAAGAAGTGCACCCGCAAAGATGATTGGGAGAACACCTGCCATGGTAACTTTTACCGGGATGTGGCTGGACTGGCCGACGTACTGTTTACGTCCGACTACGCGTTTTGCGTACTGAACGGGAATGCGGCGCTCAGCCTGGTTCATAAGAACGATGAATGCAATAAGCAGAACAAAGATGACGATAAGTGCCGGAACGAAGAAGTAATATTTTACTTCGCCGAGAGTAAGGTAGCTCCAAAGAGTAGTAACAAGGTTGGGGCCACCGGATACGATACCGGCAAAAAGGATCATGGAAATACCGTTTCCGATGCCTTTGTCATCAATTCTCTCGCCGAGCCACATAACAAGCATGGAACCGGCGGTGAAAACGCAGAGGATAGTTGCAACTACAAGTACGTTTTCCCAAGTATTGTCAAAGGTTGCTACTGCGTTGTAACCTTTGAGGGTTACGTAGTAAGCATATGCCTGGATAACAGCAAGACCAACAGTGGAAAAACGGGTGATCTTGTTGATTTTCTTTCTGCCTTCAGGACCTTCCTGTGCCATTTTCTCAAGTGCAGGAATTGCAACGGTGAGAAGCTGGATAACGATGGAAGAAGTGATGTAAGGAGAAATGGAAAGTGCAAAAACGGTTGCCATGGAAAGAGCGCCACCGGTGAGCATGTTCAGGTATCCGAGAAGGTTTCCGGAGTTTGCACCGAACATTGCGGAAAGTGCGCTGTTATCAAGGAAAGGAACCGGGATTGCAGCACCAAGACGGAAAATGACAATAATAAGGAGAGTATAAAGAAGTTTTTCGCGGATATCCTCTACTTTCCAAGCGTTCTTGAAGACATCAAACATCTTTATTTCACCTCGGCCTTTCCGCCAACCTCCTCGATTTTCTGCTTAGCAGACTCAGAGAAAGCAGCTACTACTACGGTGAGCTGTTTGGTGAGCTCGCCATTGCCGAGAACTTTGACTCCGTCAAGAGTCTTTTTGAGAAGACCAGCTTCAACAAGGGTCTGCTCGTTAACAACAGTGCCGTTCTCAAAGATTTCAAGATCGCCTACGTTGACGATTGCATACTGAGTGGCAAAGATGTTTTTGAATCCGCGTTTCGGGATCTGTCTCTGGAGAGGCATCTGGCCGCCTTCAAATCCGGGACGGATAGAGCCGCCGGAACGGGCTTTCTGACCTTTATGACCTTTACCAGCGGTTTTGCCGTTGCCGGAACCGTGGCCTCTACCTCTGCGGTAGCTTTCGGTATTTGCGCCGGGTGCCGGTGCAAGTTCATGAAGTTTCATATTGGTGCACCTCCTTCTTATTCTTCGACTTCGGTGACCTCAACCATATGAGCAATCTTGGCGATTTTGCCGCGGGTTGCTGCATTGTCGGGCTGAATGGTCTCTGCGCCGATTTTACGAAGGCCAAGGGAGATTGCAGTTGCGATCTGATAATCTTTCTTGTGGATGAAACCTTTTACAAGTTTGATTTTAAGCATTTTAACTGTTTTCCTCCTTAACCGTAGATTTCTTCAACGGTTTTGCCGCGGACTGCTGCTACCTGCTCCGCATCACGGAGAGAGCAGAGGCCCTGCATAGTGGCAGAAACTACGTTGCAAGGATTGTTGGAACGAAGGCATTTGGTACGAACATCGTGAATGCCTGCTGCTTCCATAACGGCACGAACTGCGCCGCCTGCGATAACGCCGGTACCTTTGGGAGCCGGTTTCATAAGAACTTCGCCTGCACCAAATTTACCAACAACCTCATGAGGAATGGTGGTTCCTTTGAGGGTAATGTGTTTAAGATTTTTCTTTGCGTCTTCAATACCTTTGCGGATTGCGTCCGGAACTTCGTTAGATTTGCCCATTCCGAAACCAATGGTTCCGTTCTGGTCGCCAACTACTACGAGTGCGCTGAACTTCATAACACGTCCGCCTTTGACGGTTTTGGATACGCGGTTTATTGCTACGACCTTTTCAACAAGATCGAGTTTAGAAGCATCGATTAAAGCCATCTGTATCCTCCTTTTTAGAATTGAAGTCCACCCTCGCGGGCACCTTCTGCAAGTTCTTTAACACGTCCGTGATAAAGGTAACCACTTCTGTCAAAAACAACACAAGTGATGCCTTTTTCGATAGCTCTCTGAGCTACGAGTTTGCCGATCTCTTTAGCTGCTTCTTTGTTGCCGCCGTAGTTCTCGAAAGATTTTTCGGTGGTGGAAGCTGCTGCGAGGGTAACTCCGTTTACGTCATCAATAATCTGAGCGTAGATGTGTTTAGCGGAGCGGAAAACATTAAGACGCGGTCTTTCAGCGGTTCCGCTGATTTTGTTTCTTACGCGGTAGTGTCTTTTGACACGGGCTGCGTTTTTATCAGCTTTAGATACCATGTTTTTTCACTCCTTCTTATTTTTTACCTTTACCGGCTTTACCTTCCTTGCGGATAATGGTTTCGCCGACATATTTGATACCTTTACCTTTATAAGGCTCGGGCGGACGTTTTTCTCTGATCTCTGCTGCGATCTGACCAACTCTCTGTTTGTCAGCGCCTTTAACAAGAATTTTGTTAAGTGCAGGAACTTCGAAGGTTACACCATCTTTTTCGGGGATGATGACCTGGTGGGAATAACCAAGGTTCATAACAAGGTTGGTTCCCTCTTTAACTGCTTTATAACCAACACCGTTGATCTCAAGCTCTTTTACAAAACCGGTGGATACGCCGGTTACCATGTTGGATACAAGGGTTCTGGTAAGACCGTGAAGGCTTCTCATTTCCTTAGTATCATCAGGGCGGGACACGATGATCTCGCCGTTTTCGACTGCGATGTTTATCTCAGGTCGAAAGCTCTGTTTAAGGACCCCATTCTGGCCCTTTACCTCTACAACGTTTCCGTCGATAACGACTTCAACGCCTGCCGGTATAGCAATCGGTTTTTTACCGATACGAGACATTCAGTTTCCCTCCTTCTTACCAAATGAACGCAAGGACTTCGCCGCCAACGTTCTCTTTACGTGCCTGTTTATCGGTCATGATTCCTTTATTGGTGGAAAGAATTGCGATACCAAGGCCTTTAAGAACTTTGGGCATTTCCTCAACGTTAGTGTAAATGCGCAGGCCGGGTTTGGAAACCCTGCGAAGGCCTGTGATTACCGGGGTTTTATTTGCGCCGTATTTGAGCGTGATGTGGATGATTCCCTGTTTTCCATCTTCAATTACCTGGTAACCTTTGATGTAACCTTCATCAAGAAGAATCTGGGTAATTGCTTTTTTCATGTTAGAAGCGGGAACATCGACGGTATCATGCTTTGCGGAATTCGCGTTTCTGATGCGGGTCAGCAAGTCAGCGACAGTATCGGTGATATGCATTCCTCAAACCTCCTTTGTTCTCTATAAGTTACCAGCTTGCCTTCTTTACGCCAGGAATCTCACCTTTGTAGGCGAGTTCTCTGAAGCAGATACGGCAAATACCAAATTTGCGAAGATAGGCGTGGGGTCTGCCACAGATTTTGCAGCGAGTATAAGCTCTGGTGGAGAACTTAGGCTCTGCTTTCTGTTTGACCTTCATAGACGTTTTTGCCATTTTTAGTTCCTCCTATCTTACTTTTCAAACGGAGCGCCCATAAGAGTGAGCAGCTCGCGAGCTTCTTCATCGGTCTGTGCAGTGGTGATGAAGCAGATGTTCATACCACGAAGTTTTTCGATTTTATCATAGTCGATCTCCGGGAAGATCAGCTGTTCTTTCAGACCAAGGCTGTAGTTGCCGCGTCCGTCGAAAGCGTTAGGATTGATACCACGGAAGTCTCTTACTCGCGGAAGTGCGATGTTGAAAAGTCTGTCCATGAATTCGTACATTTTTGCACCACGAAGGGTTACTTTTGCACCGATTACCATTCCTTCACGGAGTTTGAAGTTTGCTACGGATTTTTTGGCTTTGCAGGTGATTGCTTTCTGACCGGTGATTGCACCGAGGTCTTTAAGAATAGCATCCATTGCTTTGGAGTTATCTTTGCAATCGCCAGCGCCAACGTTCACGACGATCTTATCGAGTTTCGGGATCTGCATGACGCTTTTGTATTCAAACTTCTTCATAAGAGCAGGTGCTACATCGCTTTTGTAGTACTCACTAAGTCTAGTCATGTGTTTTCCTCCTTACTCAAAAAGTTTCGCCGCAAGCTTTGCAGAGACGTTTTTTGGTTCCGTCTGCAAGAACTTTATGGGCCAGTCTGGTGGGTTTGCCGCATTTGGGGCAGACAAGCATCACTTTGCAGGCATAGATTGCGGTTTCAACCTGAAGAAGTCCGCCCTGCTCACCCATTCTTCTGGGTTTTGCATGTTTGGTTGCAATGTTGCAGCCTTCGACAATTACTTTGCCTTCGGAAGGGCTTACTTCAAGTACCTTGCCTTCTTTGCCTTTATCTCTTCCGGAGATGATGATGACTTTGTCGCCGGTTTTTACGTGTACTTTATTCATCGTCAATTTCCTCCTTCTTAGAGAACTTCGGGCGCAAGGCTCAGGATTTTAAGGTAATCTTTTTCACGGAGCTCACGAGCTACCGGTCCAAAGATACGGGTTCCACGCGGGTTTTTGTCTTCCTTGATGATAACTGCTGCGTTTTCGTCGAAACGAATGTAGCTGCCGTCATCACGACGGAGACCTTTGGCCGAGCGGACGATAACAGCTTTGACAACATCGCCTTTTTTAACCATGCCGCCCGGAGCTGCTTTTTTAACACTGGCTACGATTACGTCGCCGATGTTAGCATATTTTCTTCTGGTACCGCCGAGAACACGAATGCACTGAAGTTCTTTTGCACCGGTGTTATCAGCAACCTTCAGATGAGATTGCATCTGTATCACAGATATTTCCTCCTTTCCGTCCGACTCTAATTATTTGGCCTTTTCGATGATCTCAGAAACTCTCCAACGTTTGTCTTTGGACAAAGGTCTGGTTTCCATGATCTCTACACGGTCGCCGATTCCGCATTCGTTGTTTTCGTCATGCGCTTTGAATCTTACGGTTCTCTTAATAATCTTTTTATAAAGGGGGTGCTGAACACGGTCTTCGACTTTAACAACAACGGTTTTGTCCATTTTGTCGCTAACTACGATACCGACTCTGGTTTTTCTAAGATTTCTTTCTTCGTTCATGCTTTATCCTCCCTTCAATTACTGCTCTGCCTTAAGCTCGATTGCACGAAGAGCGGTTTTAACTCTTGCGATGTCTTTTCTGACTTCTGCAAGTCTCATCGGATTTTCAAGCTGGTTAATGGCGTGCTGGAATCTCAGGTTGAAAAGCTCGGCTTTGAGCTCAGAAAGTTTCTTTTCAAGGTCTGCTTTATTCATTTCACGAACCTGTGCTGCTTTCACTGCTCTTCAACCCCCTTTTCTTCCCTTTTTACGAATTTGCATTTGATAGGAAGCTTGTGGGAAGCAAGTCTCATTGCTTCTCTTGCAAGCTCTTCGGATACTCCGCCGATTTCGAACATTACGCGGCCGGGTTTAACAACAGCTGCCCAATATTCAGGAGCACCTTTACCGGAACCCATTCGGGTTTCTGCAGGTTTTGCAGTGATGGGTTTATCCGGGAATACTTTAATCCAAACCTGACCGCCACGTTTGATGTAACGGGTCATTGCGATACGAGCTGCCTCGATCTGGTTTGCTTTGAGCCAGCAGGGCTCAAGTGCCATAAGGCCGTATTCGCCGTTGGAAACGAAATTACCTCTGTGTGCAGCACCTTTCATGCGGCCTCTCTGAACACGACGGTATTTAACTCTCTTCGGAAGAAGCATTATTTACGACCTCCTTCTTTGCGAGAGGGCTGTTTTTTTACGTCGTTAAGAACGTCGCCGTTGTAGATCCAAACTTTAACACCGATGCGGCCATAGGTGGTTGCAGCTTCTGCAAAACCGTAGTCGATATCAGCACGAATGGTCTGAAGCGGAATGGTGCCCTCATGATAGCATTCGCTGCCGGCAATTTCTCTACCACCGAGACGGCCGGAGCACTGTACTTTGATACCTTTTACGCCGAGTTTCATGGAACGTCCGATGGACTGTTTCATTGCACGACGGAAGGAAATTCTGCGTTCAAGCTGTGCAGCAATGTTTTCTGCAACAAGCTGTGCGTCTTTATCAGGCTGTTTAACTTCAACAATGTTGAGGAAAACCTGAACTTTTTCTTCTTTGCCTTTGTTGAGCATCTGCTCGCATTCAAGGCGAAGTTTTTCAATTTCAGAACCCTGACGGCCGATGACCATGCCGGGTTTTGCACAATGAATGTGGATTCTCACTTTGTTGTCGCCGGTGCGTTCGATTTCTACTTTCGGAACGCCTGCGCCGTAAAGTTTGTTTTTGAGGAATTTACGAAGGTTGTAATCCTCTACAAGAGTGTCGCCGAAGACTGCGTCCTTGGCAAACCAGCGGGAATCCCAATTTTTAATTACACCAACACGAAAACCGTGGGGATTAACTTTCTGTCCCATTAATTTACCTCCTACTTAGTCTTTCTCTCTGAGAACCAGGGTGATATGAGAAGATCTCTTAAGAATACGGAATGCTTTACCGTGGTCTTTAGGCTGAATTCGTTTCATCGTCGGGCCGGGAGTTACGAAGCACTCAGCAATGTACATGTTGTCTTTGCTCATGCCGTGGTTGTTCTCTCCGTTGGCGATAGCCGATTTCAGGAGCTTCTCGAGCGGCTCACAGGCCGCTTTGGGGGTGTGTTTAAGCACTGCCATTGCGTAATCTACAGGTTTGTTTCTGATAAGATCAAGAACGATCTGTACTTTACGAGGCGAGATGCGGGCATATCTCAAATAAGCCCTTGCTTCCATGTGAAATCCTCCTCTCGGCCTTATTTACCGTTGTTAGTTTTTTTGGAACCGGCGTGACCTCTGAAAGTTCTGGTAGGAGCAAACTCACCGAGTTTGTGACCAACCATGTCTTCAGTTACATATACCGGAACGTGTTTACGTCCATCGTGAACCGCAAAGGTGTGTCCTACGAAATCCGGGAAGATCGTGGACGAACGGCTCCAGGTTTTAAGAACTCTTTTCTCGCCTGCTTTGTTCATTTCACGAACTCTTGCAAGAAGAACAGGCTGTACGAACGGTCCTTTTTTAACGCTTCTGCTCATTTCGTTTATCCTCCTTCTCGATTATTTCGCGTTGCGGCGTTTCACGATAAATTTATCGGATGCCTTGTGTTTGGATCTGGTTTTTGCACCGAGTGCAGGTTTACCCCAGGGGGTTACAGGGCCCGGACGGCCGATAGGAGATTTACCTTCACCACCACCGTGAGGATGGTCGCAGGGGTTCATTACAGAACCGCGAACGGTAGGTCTCCAGCCCATGTGACGCATACGTCCTGCTTTACCGTAGGATACGTTTGCATGTTCAACGTTGGAAACCTGGCCGATGGTTGCATAGCAGCCGGTAGGAACGTTGCGAAGCTCGCCACTGGGAAGACGGATAAGTGCGTACTTGCCTTCTTTAGCCATGAGCTGTGCCATGGTACCTGCGGAACGAACAAGCTGTGCGCCTTTTCCGGGATAAAGCTCTACGTTGTGGATGAAAGTACCAACGGGGATGTTTGCAAGAGGAAGAGCGTTGCCGGGGATGATGTCTGCTTCGGGACCGGAAACAACTTTGTCGCCGGGTTTCATTCCGTGAGGAGCAACGATGTATCTCTTTTCGCCGTCTTCGTACTGAACGAGAGCGATGTGAGCGGAACGGTTGGGGTCGTACTCAAGAGTGAGAACGTCTGCCATGATTCCGGTTTTGTTACGTTTGAAATCGATAACACGATATTTGGTTCTGTTACCGCCGCCACGATGACGAACGGTGATGCGGCCGTAGGAGTTACGACCGGAATGCTTCTTCATCGGTTCGAGAAGGCTGCGTTCCGGAGCTACCTTGGAAAGTCCAGAGTAATCGATAGTGGACATATCGCGACGACCGGGAGTAGTGGGGTTATAGAACTTAATAGCCATTCAGTCCGTCCTCCTTACAGCATACTCTCGAAGAACTCGATGCCCTTGGAGTCAGCCTTAAGGGTTACGATCGCTTTCTTCCAGTCAGCGGTTTTGCCATAGTGAAGGCCAACTCTTTTGTTGCGGCCTCTCATGTTGATGGTGTTAACTTTTGCAACTTTTACGCCGAAAAGTTCTTCAACAGCTTTGGCAATTTCCTGTTTGTTTACGTTTTTCATTACACGGAAAGTGTATTTCTTCTGGCCGATTGCTGCCATGGATGCTTCGGTGATGACCGGAGCGATGACGATATCCTGTGCGGTTTTCATCATTTGGAATACACCTCCTCAATTTTTGCAACAGCCTCTTTGGTGATAACAAGGTTATCGTGGTTGAGGATGTCGTATACGTTAATGGTGTTGGTAAGAGCAGTTCTTACGCCGGGGATGTTGTGTGCGCTCTTGATAACGTTTTCGTTAACAGCAGGCATAACGATAAGGGTTTTGCCTTCAGCGCCAATGTTTGCAAGGGTTTTTACCATTGCTTTGGTTTTGATCTCGTTGAGCTCGAGAGTGTCGAGAACGATCATTTCGCTTGCAGCAACTTTGCAGCTGAGTGCAGAGAGAAGAGCAAGTCTGCGAACTTTTTTGTTAAGAGTGAAATGATATTTTCTCGGTTTCGGACCAAGAGCTACGCCACCGTGAGTCCACTGAGGAGCTCTGGTGGAACCCTGACGAGCATGGCCGGTGCCTTTCTGTCTCCAGGGTTTACGGCCACCGCCGCGAACTTCGGTTCTGGTCTTGGTGGACTGAGTACCGTGACGACGGTTTGCAAGGTAATTGACAACAGCTGCATGCATTGCAACAGTGTTGGGTTCAATACCAAAAACGGCTTCAGAGAGGGAAAGAGTACCGACTTCTTCGCCGTTCATGTTCAAAACTTTAACGTCTAACATGTGTCTTTTCCTCCTTTATTACTTACGTGCAGAAGCTTTCTGCGGGTTCTTACTGATGGATACGGAAGTGTTCTTGACTTTCTGTTTCTTTACAGCAGCCATAACGCTTACGATTGCGCCTTTAGGACCGGGGATTGCACCTTTGATAGCGATGAGGTTGTTCTCAGCATCAATTTTCACAACTTCGAGGTTCTGAACAGTGGTGCGCTCGCAGCCGAAGTGTCCGGGGAGCTTGGTTCCTTTAAATACGCGGCCGGGGTCAGAGCAGTTACCCATGGAACCGATGTGGCGGTGGATAGGGCCAACACCGTGAGTTGCGCGCATGCCTTTGAAACCATAACGTTTGGTGGTACCTGCGTAACCGTGACCTTTGCTCTTTGCGGTTACGTCGACTTTTTCGCCGACAACAAAGGTGTCTGCTTTGATGATGTCGCCTACGTTAACAGAAGCGCAGTCATCAAGTCTGAATTCGCGGAGATATCTCTTTGCAGCAACATCTGCTTTTGCGAAGTGACCTTTGAGAGGTTTGTTAAGATGTTTTTCGGTGATTTCACCGTAGCCGATCTGTACGGATTCGTAACCGTCGTTCTCAGTGGTTTTTTTCTGAGTAACAACGCAGGGACCGGCTTCAACTACAGTTACAGGAATTACTTTTCCTGCCTGGTCAAAAAGCTGGGTCATACCAATCTTTTTGCCGATGATTGCCTTTTTCATTATTCTGCCTCCTATTGGTTATTGGTCGGTTCCGCATCATTTTCGCGGATCGACATGACCTGCATGGTCGATTTTGTTTTCAGGTTCTATCAGAACTTGATTTCAATTTCGACGCCGGCAGGGAGCTCAAGACCGGTGAGAGCTTCAACAGTTTTGTTGGAAGGTCTCAGAATGTCAATGAGTCTTTTGTGGGTACGAAGTTCAAACTGCTCACGGCTGTCTTTGTATTTATGAACAGCGCGGAGAATGGTTACGATCTCTTTCTCGGTAGGGAGCGGAATAGGACCGGAAACGCGAGCGCCGGTGCGCTTTGCGGTTTCAACGATCTTTTCAGCTGCCTGGTCGATAAGCTGATGATCATAGCTCTTCAGTCTGATTCTGATTTTTTCTTTGACTGCCACTAAAATCGCCTCCTTAATTGATTCCCAATGACTCTTGGGGTGCGACCTTGTGAAACACATTCCACGTTCCCGTGTGTTTCATGTCTTCTCATTAAAAAACGGAAACTCCCGCACTCTATTATATATTATATATAATAGACGCAGATATTTCCGGACGCGCGCACCTATAGCTTTTTAAGCGCAATGGTACGCATAATAACAAGACCCGTCAAGCGCAGCTCATCACATACGCCGACACACATGGGTGTGCAGTATTTCTTGTCGCCCGGTTTAAAATCGGACATACTCTGCGGAAATTACCTGTCACACAGACAGCAACCTCCCGCTTCATCGCATATCGTGCGGACGCCTCACAAGTGATATGCTTGCATAGCATCCGCCTTGTTGCAGTCACGCAAGACATATTATATTATATAGAAAGCCCTTTGTCAAGCGTTTTTTTCGTGATTTTTTAAGATTTTTTAAAAAAATTTTCGTTAGTTTTTACTAACTTTTATTTCGTCCACCAATCCGGGTGTTCCAAAGCAATTTTACAGCAAAATCACCAAAAACGCAACCCAAAATTCTCCCTTTTGCCGGTTATTTTTTATATTCTCCCCCGCCCTAAAAAAATTCCCCTTCAAAAAATCCGCGGAACACCCGGCTCTGCGGTCGAATTATTTTACCTCGCTAAAGTGCTGTCCCCTTTTTGTCGAAAAATATTTCTTTATATAATGTATTATATATTTAATATAAAAGGGAGGTATCGATCATGGCGACCGATAAACGCGGAAGAACTCTTCCCAAAGGCGTCCGTCTTCGCGGTTCAGTTTATGAAGGACGCGTTACCTATAAAAACCGCACCTATACCGTCCACGGAAAAACCGTCAGCGACGTAACAAAATATCTCACCGACCTTCGCTATAACCTTTCCCACGGACTCAAAATCGAAAACGAGCGTTCCTCTTTTGATGATTGGTTCACCACCTGGCTCGAAGATTACAAAAAGCACCGCATCAAGGTCGGCACCTATGAAATCTACAAAAACTACTACAAAAGCCTTGTCCAACCCGTCCTGGGAAAAACGCCCATTTCCGACATCACTGTTACCGACGTCCAGCGCCTCTATAACGCCCTCGCGGACAAAGGCTATTCCCTTTCCGCCATAAGAATAGTCTCCGTCCTCATAAGCGGAAGCCTTGCCCAGGCGGAGCGAAATCTTCTCATCGACCGCAACCCCGCAAAGCTCGCGCTTCTTCCCCGAATGTCCTCGTGCTCAAAAAGAACGGCTCTCACCCGCGAGCAGCAAACCGCCTTCGTGCTCGGTGCTCAAAACAGCTATCTCAAAAACTTCTTCGCGGTGATGCTCAGAACGGGACTTCGCAACGGCGAACTTCGTGCCCTTCGCTTTTCCGATATCGACTTCGAAGAAAACGTCCTCCACGTCCGCCGCACCCTCAAATATATCGACGGCCGCGGCTATTTTGAAGATACCCCAAAAACCCTCTCCTCTATAAGGGATATCCCCCTCACAAAGGAAATTTCAGCCCTTCTTCTTTCCCAAAAGGCCTATTGGGGCTTTTCCGCAGAGCGCCCGAACCGCTATCTTTTCTGCACAAAGGAAGGAAAACCCCTGAGCCGCGACCGGGTGCAAAAGGAACTCGACCGGATAATTGATTCCGTCAACGAAAACGGTTTTCCCCTCGGGCGCATAACTCCCCACGTCCTGCGCCACACCTTCGCCACCCGCGCCATAGAAGCCGGAATGTCCCCCAACGTGCTCAAAACTATCCTTGGCCACAGCACTCTTGCCATGACCATGGATCTTTATTCCCACGTTCTTCCCCAGTACAGTTCCTCCGAAATGGAGAAAATATCCTCCGTTTTTGAATGATTGTCCAAGTCCAGTTCCGCAAGGGTATATCTGTTAAAAGAATCGTATATTTATGCGGTTTTTCGCCCATCTCCTAAAAAAATAATTTAGGAGGAAATCTAACATGAAAAAAGCTCTTGCTCTTGTTCTTGCTCTTGTTCTTGCTCTTTCCATGGCTGTTTCTGCATTTGCAGCAACTCTTACCGAGCTTAAACCTGCAGTTGTTCCGGATGCAACCACCAAACTCAAAACCCTCAACACCATCGCTCTTTCCGATCCTACCGGTAAAGTTGCTAACGAATTCATCGCTGGTGAAGGCGGCACCTACTATGTAGTTCTTGACTTCACCAAAGAATACAAAGACGTTGTTGTTACCGCTAACGGCGCTGTTTCTGCAAAACTCGTAGAATTCGACCCCGAAGTTTACACCTCCATCGGCGAAACCTACTCTGTTGTCAGAGCTGACGGCGAAGCTGTTGAGGCTGCTCTCGTAGCAAAATACACTGGTGGCGCTGCAACCGGCAGAACCTACACCGATGCAAAAACTCTTTGCAAATACTTCAACGATGATGAAAAAACCACTCAGTACAAAGTAGTTTGCGATCAGGACATCGTTCTCATCGAACTCGTAATCGCTGACAACTTCTCCGCTTCCTACAAAGAAGGCACCCTCAAAGTTGAAGCTAAAGAAAAACAGGGCGAAAAATGGGTTGACGTTGCTGGTAAATGGGTTATCATCCGTGACGTAACCATCTTCGAATATGAAGAAGTTAAATACTCTGCAGCAAACGACGTAGCTCTCGTTGCAGAAGCTGGCAAAGGCTATTCTGACTACAAAACCGCTCTTAACGGCTACGGCACCAAATATGATTCCGAAGAACTTCGTAAAGCTGCAAAAGCAACCGTAGTTTCCACCACTGCTTTCCGTGCAATCGAAGGCAAAGACCTCACCGTTGCTGCTGACAAAAACAACTATGTCACTATTTACGACGTAGCAAAAGGCCAGAAAGGTGTTAACTTCGAACTCTACGGCTTCGACAAAATGTACGATGCAGCTGGCAACTTCCTCGGCTGGGAATTCGGTTTCTACGGCGATCAGGTTGTAGCTTCTGATTTCGTTATCACCCTCAAACCCCAGATCACCTACTATGAACTCCGTGAGTCCTTCAAACTTAAAGTTGAAGAGGACGATATCGTAACTTACTACCTCCTCAAAGACGGCAAAGTTGCACAGGAAATCACTGTTGACTACATGACTGTTGATCTTTCCAAAGATATCGAACTCGAACTCAAAGGTTCCAACTCCACTCTCGGCCAGTATGAACTCGTACTCGCTGTAGACGCTGCTGCTGACGTAGAAGAAAACCCCAACACCGGTGCTGAATCCGTAGTTGGCGTTGTTGCTGCTCTCGCAGTAGTATCCGTTGCTACCGCTGCTGCTGTTTCCCTTAAAAAATAATTTAAGCCGAACAGCTTAAAAGCTTTAATAGCAATTAACTGAATCTGCCCGACCGAAACTCTCCATTCGGTCGGGCGTTTTTTTATTGCCTTTTTTAACGCCCCTTGTCCAACTTTTGTCCAACTTCGCCACGGCTTTTTTGGGGCTTTTTGCCCCTTTTTGCCCCAAAACCCACCTTTTCCAACCTTTTTCCCACCTTTAAAAAAATCCCCGTTTCTTCGAAAAACCGAAAATAAAATCTCCTGAAACGACCCAAAACCCAAACAAAAAAATTGCGGCGGGGAAAAACCCCGCCGCATTAAAAAATTAAAATTATAAAGGAAAAACCCCGACCGGATGGAGAGTTCCGGTCGGGGTCATTTTAGTTAGTAACTGATACTCTTAACTGATTTCAGTCAAAAATTATTTTTTGAGGGAAACAGCAGCAGCGGTAGCAACAGAAACAACTGCGAGAGCAGCAACAACGCCAACTACGGATTCAGCACCGGTGTTGGGGTTTTCTTCTACGTCAGCAGCAGCGTCTACAGCGAGTACGAGTTCATACTGGCCGAGAGTGGTGTTGGAACCTTTGAGTTCGAGTTCGATGTTTTTGGAAAGATCAACAGTCATGTAGTCAACAGTGATTTCCTGTGCAACTTTGCCGTCTTTGGTGAGGTAGTAGGTGATGATGTCATCTTCTTCTACTTTGATGCCGAAGGATTCACGGAGTTCATAATAGGTGATCTGGGGTTTGAGGGTGATAACGAAATCAGAAGCTACAACCTGATCGCCATAGAAACCGAATTCCCAGCCGAGGAAGTTGCCAGCTGCATCGTACATTTTGTCGAAGCCGTAGAGTTCGAAGTTTACACCTTTCTGGCCTTTTGCTACGTCGTAGATGGTAACATAGTTGTTAGCATCAGCAGCAACGGTGAGGTCTTTGCCTTCGATTGCACGGAAAGCAGTGGTGGAAACTACAGTTGCGAACTGGTCGTTACGGAGTGCTGCGGAATCATATTTGGTGCCGTAGCCGTTAAGAGCGGTTTTGTAGTCAGAATAGCCGGTGCCTTTTTCTGCAACGAGAGCTACGTCGTTTGCTGCAGAGTATTTAACTTCTTCATATTCGAAGATGGTTACGTCACGGATGATGGTCCATTTGCCAGCAACGTCAACCCATTTGCCTTCAGCGTTTTTCTCTTTTGCAGTTACTTTGAGGGTGCCCTCTTTGTAAGATGCAGAATAGTTGTCAGCGATAACGAGTTCGATGAGAACAACGTCAACTTCGGGTTTTACGCCGTATTCAGTGGTTTTGTGATCGTCGTTGAACTGTTTTGCGAGTTCGTTAGCACGTACCCAGGTGCAGTTAGGGGAGATGGTCTCGCCTTTGCCGTTAACTACTTTGTAGGTAACGCCATCGATGGGTTCGTAAACGGTAGGATCATAGTTGATGAGTTTTGCAGAGATAGCGCCGTTAGCAGTAACAACTACATCTTTGTACTCTTTGTCGAGGTCAAGGATTACGTAGTAGGTGCCGCCTTCGCCAGCGATAACAACAGCGTCGTTAACGAGGTCGATTCTGTTGAGTTTTTTGAGGGGGGTTACTTCGTCCGGTACAACTGCAGGGGTAAGCTCTACGAGGGTTGCTGCGAATGCAGAAACAGCCATGCTGAGAGCAAGAACAAGAGCAAGAACAAGAGCAAGAGCTTTTTTCATGTTAGATTTCCTCCTAAATTATTTTTTTGAGCAATTATCAGAAAAGTCCGTCTCTCCATTCGGACAAATCTAATCGTATACGGTGATAAATGCTCGGTTTTTCAACCCATTGGAGAGTTATGCTTTTCGGTTACAAACTTTTTAACCAATTTGTAACATTTATCACGTCCATAATATACCACACCAAAAACCTATTGTCAACAGTTTTTTTACAAAAATATTGAAATTTAATGACAAAAGTTACATTTTTGTAACCAAATCCGTAATTTATTCCGAATTGGCATAAAAATGCCCGCCGAAAAACCTTTTCGGCGGGCGGTTTTGTTATCAATAATCCGTTTCAGCTTTAAGCGGATTGTAATAAATATATTCGCATATTTCGTTATATGCCTTTTCGTTGCGGATAATAACGTCGTTGAACGATTTTTGCCAGACCTTAATCCCAGGCTCGATTTCGTGAATTGCTTTTGTTACGCCGGATTTGTAAAGCCCCACCACCGAAGAAAGTGTAGGGAACGGTCTTGACCGTTCCGTTTTCTTTATCGCAATAATCGCATGCAAGTGGTTCGGCATTATTACGTATTTATCAATAAATACATTATTGTAATGGTTTTCAATCTGCAAAAGCTGTTCTTTTGCAATTCTTCCGAACTCATTCGGAAAATTTATTTTTCCGAAAAGGTTTTTTCTTTCATCGGTACAAATTGTTACAAAATAATAATTTGATTTTGAATAATCATACCCGGAAAGCCTTTGTAACTTTCTTTTCGGAAGCTCTTTTTCGGAACGGTCAAGACCGTTCCCTACGTTCAGCTTTTCGGATTCATCCGGCATTTTGCTCATTTTTACTCAACCACAATATAGTTCTGGGCGGCGTCTTCTTTTCTTACGGATTCTACAATGGAAACTACTTTTACTTTAAGGGGTCTTTGGCCGAGCTGGATCTCGATTATGTCGTCCTCTTTAACCTCATAAGAAGCGCGGGCGACTTTTCCGTTGACAAGAACTCTTCCGGCGTCGCAGGCTTCGTTTGCGATAGTGCGGCGTTTGATAAGTCTTGTAACTTTAAGATATTTATCGAGGCGCATGTTTTTTCCTCCTTAATATATATAAAGGATATATTATATAAAATAATCCCCTGCCAAAGCCGGCAGGGGAAATCGTTGCATCAAAAATTATTTAACTGCTTCTTTAAGAGCTTTGCCTGCTTTGAAGGAAGGAAGTTTGGAAGATGCGATGGTGATTTCTTCTTTGGTTCTGGGGTTGATACCTTTTCTGGAAGCGCGTTCTTTTACTTCGAAGGTGCCGAAGCCAACGAGCTGTACTGCTTCGCCGTTTGCAAGAGCTTCGGTGATGGATTCAAGAACTGCTGCAACAGCTTTTTCGCTGTCTTTTTTGGAAGAACCGATTTTGGTTGCTACTGCTGCGATAAGATCAGATTTGGTCATTTTAAAATACCTCCGTTTTTTGAATACCGCGGAATTTTTCCGCTTTCATTGATTTGTTTTCTGCTCAGCTTTTTGCCAAAGAACCGAAAGTTCGTCTTTTTTGTAATCTGAAAGTTTTCTTTCCTCTTTTGCGGAAATTTCTTCCGCAGCGGCAAAACGCTTTATAAATTTTTCCGAGGATGCGTCAAGGCATTCCTCCGGCTCAAGACCGAGGGCTCTTGCCGTATAAACAGCGGCGAAAAGAAGGTCGCCCATCTTTTCCTTTAAGGAAGCCGGGTCACCTTTTGCGAAAGCTTCGCGCAATTCCGAAGCCTCTTCATCAAGCTTTTTAAAAGCAAAGTCCGAATCGGGTTTGCTTCCAAGAACTTTTTCTGCACGGTGCTGGATTTTATCGCACCGCATCAAAGCCGGAAGCTGTTTCGGAACAGCAAGAAGCGCATCGCGTCCGGTTTTCTGCCCTTTCGTCTGTTTTTTGATTTCTTCCCATCTTATTGCGACCTCGGAAGCGGAACCTATCTCTTCATCGCCGAAAATGTGGGGATGACGGACGATAAGTTTTCTGCAAATTCCGTCGCAGATATCATCGAAATCAAAATTGCCGTTTTCCTTTTCCATCTGGGTATGGAACACCACTTGCAAAAGCACATCGCCCAGTTCTTCCCGAAGCATTTCGGAATCTTTGCAGTCGATGGCTTCCACCGCTTCATAGGTTTCTTCTATGAAGTTTTTGCGGATGGACTCATGGGTCTGTTCTCTGTCCCAGGGGCAGCCGTTTTCGCTTCGAAGAAGCGACATGATTTCAAGAAGATCTTCGATAGAATACTTTTCTTTTTTTATAAAATCATTACCCACGGCGCAGGCTACCCCCTATTTTATCGCAACAGATGGATTTTTTCAAGTACTTTAGCGATTTTTTCACCCTTAGGAATCATTAAAAAATCCTTTTTTGTGATACCTTTGGTCAAAAGGACGGAAATTCCGTAAATTATAACAGCAACTCCGATGGCGACAACGGTCGCAAGCTTATCGGAGGTGAAGTTTTCGAAAAGAAGATAGGTAACTTTTGCTCCGATTCCGCAAAGGATTCCGGAGAAAAGCGGAAGGATAAAGGTGGAGTAAAGGTTTATCCTTATCTGTCCGTAATGGTTTATGGCGATGATATCCATGACCATTATGACAACGTAACAAACGAGCGAGCCATAAGGTGCCGCCTGGATGTTAAGGCTCGGGACAGCGACAAAAATATAGTTTATCACAAGTTTTACCGCCGCGCCGATAAGCATGAAAATAAGCGGAAGGCGCTCTTTTCCTATGCCCTGCAAAATGCTGTGGCAGGAAGCGCAGGTGCAGACGAAAATAACGGTGATTCCCATTACTTTAAGAAGCGGTGCCGCGATTGCGACCTCGTTGAGGCGCAAAGGATAAAGAAGGGTGAGCACCTCTTCAGAAAGGGTGGAAAGACCGATTCCCGCGGGAATTGCTATAAGGGTGGTAAGTCTGAGCACCGTATCGATGGAATTTTTGACGCGGTGGCGGTTATGGGTGGTCCATGCGGAAGCAACGTTTGGAAGCGCCGCAGTTCCGAAGGTCATGGCGATTGCCGGAACAAGATTGAAAAGGGTAACCGGCATTCCGGAATAAACTCCGTAGAGGAAGTTCGGGATTCCTTCAAGGTCGATTTCAGCCGGAAGAAGTCCTTCGTACATTCCAACCACCGTTGCAGAATCGACGCCGATGGCATATTTCATTCTGTTCATCAGCGAAACGAGGTCGATCAGGTTCGTGATATTGGTGGAAAGAGTCGCAAGACAAACAGGAACGGCAATTATGATAAGGGTTTTGAGAAGTTTCTTTTTGGAAGTTGCCTCCGGTGCGTCATAAAGTTCCGGCTGGGTAAGTCCGTCGCCTTTTATATGATAATGGAACATCATATAAAGCATGCCCACCATTGTGGAAATCATAACACCGGCAATTGCCGCAGCCGCAGCAATGGGGGCAATTGCGGATTCTTCGGAAAGCCCTTCGACAGAAAGTCCGAGGTCGATTCCGAGGAATTTTCCGCTTTCGGCAAATTCGGAAATTCCGAGACTTGTTACGATCATGGTAAGAGCAAGGCCGACGGCAACTTTAACAAGTGCTTCGATGACCTGGGAAATGGCGGTAGGATACATATTGCGAAGTCCCTGGTAGTAACCTCTGTATGCGCTGGTCATGCAAAGGAAAAATACTGCCGGGGAAAGAACTATTACTGCAAGGAAGGCTCCGGGGTTTCCGCAGACGGGGCCTGCAAGGAACTTGCTTCCGAAAAGCATTATAAGGCTTCCGGCGGTGCCTGTTACAAGAAAGCAGGTCATGGAAAGCTGGAATATTCTTCTGACGTCACGGTATCTTCCAAGGGTCATGCATTCGGAAACCATTCTTGCTACCGCAACTGGGATTCCGGCGGTGGCGATAGTATAAAGAGGAGTGAAGATCGTATAGGCGGTGTTATAATAGCCGAAACCTTCGCCGCCGATAAGGTTCATAAGCGGGATCTTATAGACTGCGCCGATTATTTTTACGATTATCGCCGCAATGCTGAGGATCAGCGCACCCTGAAGAAAGTTTTGTTTTTTAGCGCCCAAATGCCGTCCTCCTTTCGTTATAAAAATTCAAAACTGTGACCGGAAAGAACTTTTCCTTCCGGTCACCGAAAAATATCATTTTATTTTCTTTCATCAAAGCTGTGCAAGCATTTTGGGAAGATAATAGCTGATTTTGTCGTAAACTTTTGCGATATCGATGGTTTTGTATTTTCCGTCACGGTAAAGGACATCGCCGTCGACCATGGTGAGAACAACGTCGGAAGACTGCGCGGAGAATACGATGTTGGTGAGCACGTCGTAGCAAGGTACGAGATGCGGTTTGTCAAAGTCGAGAACGACAAGGTCCGCCTTGTTGCCTTTTTTGATTACACCGGTATCGAATCTGCCCTGAGATCTTGCGCCGTTTACGGTTGCCATTTTGAAAAGTTCTTTCGCGGAAACGTTGTCTGCGTCGCCGGTGTTGCCGCGGCAGATCATTGCTGCAAGATGCATTTCTTCCATGATGTTGAGGTTGTTGTTGCTGGAAGCGCCGTCGGTACCGAGGCATACGTTGATTCCCGCATCAAGCATTTTTCTGATAGGAGCAAAGCCGCTTGCGAGTTTCATGTTGCTGGAAGGACAATGGGTTACGGAAACGTTGGGATATTTTGCAAGAAGCTCGATATCTTCGTCTTCGACCCATACGCAGTGAGCAAGGTTTACATTGTTTTCAAAGATTCCGCAGGATTCAAAATATTTTGCGGTGGTCATTCCGCGGTTCTTTTTGCAATTTTCGTGTTCGACTTTGGTTTCATCCATATGGATATGAAGGCGAACGCCGTTTTCTTTTGCATAAGCGGCAACTTCTTTTACGAGGGGTTCGGTGGAAGTATATTCGGCATGGAGACCGAATTCTTCAACGAAGCGACCTTTGCTGCGGCCGAATTTTTTTACCATTTCGTCCACGGGCGGGAAATATTTCTGCTTTTTGAGGGGGGTTCCGTCAAAGCAGATGGGCGGGTTATCGAAGTTGCATTTGATTCCGGATTCGCGGACAACTTTTTCTGCGACTGCGTCATAGAAATACATATCGCTGAAAGAGGTGGTGCCGCAGGCGATCATTTCTGCCATTCCAAGAAGACCTGCCCAATAGATGCTGTTTTCGTCCCATTTGGATTCAAAGGGGAAGATTTTTTCTTCGAGCCATCTGTGAAGCGGAAGTCCTTCGCCGTAGCCGCGCATAAGGCCCATTGCGGCGTGGCAATGGTTATTTACGAAGCCGGGGATAAGAACTTTTCCTCTTCCGTCAAAAACTTCGCCGTAGCCCCATTCTGGTTTTTCCGTGGAGATATAATCAATGATTCCGTTTTTGGTACCGATATATGCGTGCTCAACGGTATTGAAATTTTCGTCAATATAGGTTATGTCTTTGAACAGCATTTTATTTTTCCTCCTCCATGATTCTTACGGCGGTATGAAGAAGAGCTTTGAAATCTTCTTTTACGCTTCCGCAGGTTTCGGTAACGTCCGCACCGGAAAGTTTTTTGTTTTCAACCCCGGCGGCCATGTTGGAAACGACGGAGATTCCGAGAATTTTCATATTGCATGCAGCGGCCATGATGACTTCCGGAACGGTGCTCATGCCGACAACGTCTGCGCCGAGAACGCGAAGCATTCTTATCTCTGCGGGGGTCTCGAACTGAGGACCGGGCATATATGCATAAACGCCCTGGTGGAGTTTTCTTCCGTTTTCGCTTTCAAAAGCGCCGACTACGCGGTTGCGGAGATATTCGCAATAGGTATCAGTCATATCGAAGAATCTGCTTTCGCCGATGATGGAAGCATCTTCGCCGGTAAGAGGACCTTCGGTAAAGAACTTGATATGGTCGGAGATGAGCACAAAGTCGCCGTTTTTATAATCGGTATTGATTCCGCCGGCGGCATTGGTGACGATTATTTTTTCGATTCCCATAGCTTTGAAAACGCCGATGGGATACGCACATTCCTTCATGGAATTGCCTTCATACTGGTGAAGTCTTCCGTTCATTACGGCTACGGGAATTTTATCGAGATATCCGACGATAAGAACGCCCTCGTGGTCCGGATTGGTGGTGGAGTTCCAGCGGGGAATGTTCTTATAGGGGATCCTTACGGCGTTTTCGATTTCGGAAGCGATGGGGTTAAGGCCGCTTCCGAGGATAATGGCGATTTTCGGACGGATCCTGGTCTGGGCAAGAATGTATTCTGCCGAACCTTTGAACTGGTTATACGTCATTTATATTGCCTCCGTTTTTTGACTTTCAGTCAATGTTTATATCGAATTCCTGGGATTTTTCTGCGGGTTCTTCTGCTGCTTCGACTTCAGCGGGAAGTTCTTCGGCAACTTCTTCTGCAGTGGTTTCGATAACAGCGGGTTCTTCGGTGATCTCGCCGTCATTTTCTACTACGATAGCGACTTCGACTTCGGATTCCTCTTCATCGTAACCTTCGGCGTATTCTTCTTCCCAATCCTCTTCGTCTTCGGGAACATAGGTGCCGTTTTTGATTGCGTTTATTTCATCATAAATTTCGGTGATGCGTTCGAAATCGGCATCGAGTTCACTGATAATGGTTTCCATTTCGGCATGGATATCATCGTTGGTTTTGATTCCGCCGTAAACGAGTTCACCGAGCTTCTGATAGTTTTTCTGGATATTGCCTTTGATTCTTACTTTTTCGGCGCGGCGGCGGGAAATTTCGAAAGTTTCCTCTGCTTTTTTGCCTACCTGTTCTGCGGCACTTTTGATATCAGAGCCGATTCCTCTTATAAAATCGTCGAATTCAGACATGGTGATCTTTCTCCTTCTGTACAAAATATTCCTTTTTAATTATATACCTCTAATATATGAAAATCAACCGACAAATTCGCGAAGCAGCGAATCTTTCGGCAAAAAATCCTTGTTCAGAGGGGGGAATTTTTCAATTTTTTCAAGAAGCGCCTTTGAATCGGCGTAATAGGGCGATTTTTCGCTTATTCTTCCGAACATTTCACCGAGGACTTTGACAAAGAACGAGGGTTCCATTTCGGAAGCGGTGTTTACCCTTATTTTTGCGGAAGAAATATAGGGCTCTATGTAGATTTTTTCTCCGGCGATGACACTCTTCCATTGCATGAAAGTTTTTTCAGCTTCCCAGGCACGGAAAAGTTCGTCGCGGACGGTGCGTCTTATGAACCGCATTTCTTCGGAAGTGAGAACGTTTTTTTCCTCTTTGCAATATTTACAGACGGGTTCGACAAAAACGCGCATTATGCCTTCTTCGGAAATTCCTTCGGTGAGAAGGGGGTTGAGAACGTGAATGCCTTCGATTATAATGATGCTTTTTTCGTCCACCTCTACCCTGTTCCAGAGGTCTCCCCTTCGCTGTTTTGGGAAATCGAAGGTTGGAAAATCGGCTTTTCCTTCTGTGAGAAGCTTTTTGAAGCATTCGTTTGCGAGGGCAACGTCAAGGCCTTTTATGCTTTCCATATCGTAGCTTCCGTCTTCATTACGCGGAAGGGCCTCGATTCCGAGAAAGAAATCATCGAGGGCGATGTGCTTTGCTTCTTTTCCCTTTTCGGAAAGTTTTTTACAGAGTTTTTTTGTGAAAGTGGTCTTTCCGGAAGCGGACCTTCCGCAAAGGAGCACTATTTTCAGTTTTTCTCCGGCGGAAAGTATCGCATTTGCGGTTCTTTCGACTTCCGCTTCAATGCTGTTTTCGCTTTTTTCTATCGCGGCGAAAAGTTCTTCTTCGGAAATAGGATAGTTTTCGGCGATTTTGAAAACAAGCTCAGAGGGGGTATCTTTCATAGAAATCTTTCACCTGTTCTTTTCTTTCGTTCATAAGATCAAATCTGTCGATGTATTCATACGGGAATTTGAAGTTAAATATGCGCTCGATTTTGGGGCCGTGGGGGTCTTTTAGCTTGGTGACGCCGCCGGCACCGGTTGCAAGAATCGAATGGGTTTCGTCCATTATGAAAACGTTATAGATACCTTCTTTTCCGGGCTTGCAGAAACCGGTGTTTTCGAGGGCCTCAACAGTTCCCTTCTGACGGTAAAGATAGTAGGGATAATAGCCCGCGGCATCAAAGCAGCGGAATGCATGCTCATTCATTTCATCAACGCTTTTGCTGAGCATGGTTTGAGCATCGGAAACGAGGTTCGCGCTGCGCTTTACCGTAAGAGTGTGGAGCGTTATGTTTTCCGGATCGAGTTCGAGCACGGAATCTATGGTTTTTCGGAATTTATCGAAATCGTCGCCCGGAAGTCCGGAGATAAGATCCATGTTTATGTTGTCGAAACCGAAGCTTCTTGCCATATAAAAAGCATCGACGACGTCTTTTGCGGTATGTTTTCTGCCGATGAGTTCAAGAACACCGTCATCCATGGTCTGAGGGTTGATGCTGATGCGGCCGACACCGTTTTTCTTCATCACTTCAAGCTTTTCCGGGGTTATGGTGTCGGGTCTTCCGGCTTCGACGGTAAGTTCCATTACTTTTTCAAAATCAAAGGAGCTTCTGGCGGTGCTCAAAACCCTGTCCATCTGTTCCGGGGTGAGCACGGTGGGCGTTCCTCCGCCCATATAAACGGTTTCAAGGCGAAGTCCGAGTTCATCCATGAGCTTTGCGGTATCGCGAAGTTCTTCGCAAAGAAGATCGACATACTGCGGAATGAGTTTTGCCGCTTTTTCGATAGCATGGGAAGTGAAGGAACAATACGAACATCTGCTGGGGCAGAACGGAATGGATATATACATGCTCACGGATTCCGGTTTTGAGAGAGCGCGTATTGCTTTTTCGTGCTCGGCGGTGCTCATGAGAAGATCGAGCTTTTCATCACTGACAAGGCGCTCTTCTTTGAACTTTTTGCGTACTTCCTCTTCGGAAAAACCGCCGTCCATCATGGAAAGGGCGAGTTTTACGGGTCTTATTCCGGTAAGGGTGCCCCATTTGGGCTTCATTCCGGTAATTTCTGAAAGCAGTTCATAGAGAAGATATTCCATTTTCGTCGCTTTGTTTTCGGAAGCTTCCGCCTTTGCGGAAAGGTCTTTTCCGTCGAGTTTAGTCCTTACGGAAATTTCATCGCCGAAAACGCCGGTATAGATGAAATCCTCTTCCGGAATATCCGCGCCTTCAAATATTTTAAGCTCCCTGCCGCGCAGGAACATGCGGCAGAGAGCTTCGGCTTCGTAACGGTAGGGGTGGGAATCAATTATAAGAATCATATTCCGAGGCCCATTGCTTTTCTGAGATAGGGGTTTGCGTATTTTTCGGTTTTGAGATTGGTGTGAGGTCCGTGGGCGGGATAGATGTCATATTCGCCTTCGAGAGCACCGATCTTTTTAAGAGAGTTTTTCATGTCTCTGGTGGAGCCGCCGTAAAGGTCGGTTCTTCCGTAGCCGCGGGCAAAAAGGGTGTCACCGGTGAAAAGTTTATCTTCGACCATGATGCAGGCACAGCCTTTGGTATGACCGGGAGTTGCCATGAATTTAAAGGTGAGGTCGTCGAGCTTGACGATATCGCCGTCGGCAAAGAGCATATCGGGTTTTGTTACGACTCCGATCTCCTTTGTGATAAGGCTCGGGTCAAGGCAGATATCCTCATCTTCCGCAAGAATTACGGATTTCATTTCGGGGAAGGTCTTTTTGAGGGCATTTACTGCGCCGATATGGTCAAAATGGCCGTGGGTGAGAAGAATGAACTTGGGTTTTGCATCAAGTTCACGGATTTTTGCGATGATTTTTTCGGCATCGAAACCGGGGTCGATGATGACGGCATGGTTCATATCCGAAGTTACGATGTAACAGTTGGTTTTAAGGGGTCCTACTACAATTTCATGAATCTGCATTTGTATAATCCTCCCGTTTTTTAT
Source organism: Oscillospiraceae bacterium (assembly GCA_017468365.1). Classification (GTDB taxonomy): domain Bacteria; phylum Bacillota; class Clostridia; order Oscillospirales; family Ruminococcaceae; genus UMGS1668. The sequence goes on from JAFUIS010000022.1 coordinate 45,992, forward strand.
TTCCATTCCTCGGTGTCAAGAATCAGGGTTACGGGGCCGTCGTTCTGGATATGCACCTGCATATCTCCGCCGAAAACCCCGGTACCCACTTCCGGCACGCCGTGGAATTTAAGTCTTTTTATAAAATATTCATAAAGCTCGTTGGCCTGGATTGGGCGCTGGGCATTGATGAACGAGGGTCTTCTTCCGTGTTTGCAATCCGCGCAAAGGGTGAAGTTTGACACCACTATCACCTTTCCGCCGACTTCTTCCAGCGAAAGATTCATTTTTCCGTTTTCATCTTCGAAAATTCGAAGTCCGGCTATTTTTGAGGCAAGGATATCCGCTTCGCTTTGGGTATCTTCTTTGGTAACTCCGAGAAGTACCATAAAACCCTTTTCGATAGAAGAAACGGTCTTTCCTTCACATTCCACCGAAGCGGAAAGCACTCTTTGCAAAACAGCTTTCATATATTTTTTCCTTTCGTCACATACGCACTACGCTGTCCACTCCGCGGATGCGTTTGAGCGCTTCGATAGTACCTTTGAGCTGTTCGACGCCCTGGGTCTCGATAGTGAGTTTTACTTCCGCCTGATGGTCCGGAAGTTCACGTGCAAGGAAGGTGTGCATTGGTACATGAAGGTTTGCAACGGTGATACTTACATCGGCAACGAAGCCGCTTCTGTCCATTCCGTGAACGAGGATATTCGTTTTATAAGTATCCTTGATATTGTCGCTCCAGGTGGCGGAGACCCATCTTGCGCGCTGTTCTTTATCCATGATTCCGTTTACGGCGGTTTTGCAGTTGCAGGTATGGATAGTTACGCCGGTACCTCTTGTGACATAACCAACGATATCATCGCCCGGAAGCGGGTTGCAGCAATGAGCGAATTTTACAAGGCAGCCTTCGAGGCCTTCGACAATGACGCCGCCGCTGGCTTTGGGTTTACGCTTGGGTTTTACGATTTCGGGAACTATCTCTTCGGGTGCTTTGTATTTCTTGCTGTATTCCTCTTTTACCCAGGGCATTATCCTGGACATGTTGATACCGCCGTAACCGAGAGTGGCATAGAGATCCTCTATGCTGTTGAGGTGTTGGCGGCGGGAAATTTCGGCAAGGAATTCGCTCTGGTCATGCTCGTTGAGTATAATTCCGTTTTTGCGGAATTCCTTTTCGAGAAGGATTCGGCCTTCGGCGATGTTTTCGTCGCGGCGTTCCTTTTTGAACCAGCTTCTGATTTTTGCCCTTGCGCTGCTGGTGCGCGCCATATTTATCCAGTCACGGCTTGGTCCGTGACCTGCGGCATTGGTGGTCATTATTTCGACAATCATGCCGGTTTTGACCTCTGTTTCGAGGGGGACTATCCTTCCGTTTATCTTTGCTCCGGTCATTCGGTTGCCGACTGCGGTATGGATAGCATAGGCAAAGTCGATTATTGTGGAACCGACGGGAAGGTTTATTACGTCGCCGCGGGGAGTGAAAACGAAAACTTCATCGATGGCGATATCGGTTTTTATGGAACTTACGATATCCTGGACGTCGTCAAGTTCCTGCTGCTGTTCAAGAAGCTGGCGCACCCAGGCAAGGCGTTCTTCAAGTTTGTATTTTCCCTGGATGCCTGCCTTATATTTCCAGTGGGCGGCGATACCGTATTCGGCGGTATGGTGCATATCCCAGGTCCTTATCTGGATTTCGAAAGGGATACCTTTTTCGTCGATGCAGGTGGTATGAAGGGACTGATACATGTTCTGTTTAGGGGTGGAAATATAATCCTTGAAACGGTCGGGTATCGGCTTGAAAAGGTCGTGCATAAGGCCGAGAACGTAGTAACATTCGTTGACGGTATTCACTATTACACGAACGGCATAGACGTCGTAAATTTCTTCGAAGGATTTTCCGAGGGTGTAAATTTTGCGGTAGATTCCGTAAACGCTTTTTATTCTTCCGGTGAGGGTGGCCTTATAATTTTCGCCGTCGAGGCGTTCCTTTATCTTTTTCTGGAGATGGTCGAGGAACTCATGCTGTTCCTCTTTCTGAAGCTCCATTCGCTCTTCAATATCTTTATAGCCTATGGGGTCGAGGATGCGGATGCATCTGTCCTCCAGTTCTTCCATGATAGGTCGGATACCGAGCCTGTGGGCAAGAGGAGCATATATCTCCATGGTCTCATGGGCAGTTCTGCGCTGTTTTTCGATGGGTTTGGCGTCAATGGTGCGCATATTATGAAGTCGGTCAGCAAGTTTTACGATGATTACGCGGACGTCTTTTGCCATGGCGATCATCATTTTTCTTACGTTTTCCGCCTGGGCTTCTTCTTTCGAAACAAACTTGATCTTGCTCAGTTTTGTTACGCCGTCGACCATTGTTGCAACGTCGGGGCCGAACTCTTTCTGCACCTCTTCGAGTGTTACGGAAGTGTCTTCGACAACGTCATGAAGAAGCGCGGCGCAGACGGTATCGGTATCCATACCGAGCTGCACGACAGTAAGAGCGGCAGCCACAGGATGAATGATATAGGGTTCGCCTGTGGCGCGTTTTTGTTCGCCGTGGGCGTTCCTTGCCATTTTATAGGCCCGCTCAATTTTTTCAACGTCATAGCCTTTGTTGACGTCTATTGCTTCTTTAAGTTCCGCGAAATATTCCGGCATTATTTATCGCCTCTTTTTTGGGATACGTTTTTTCAGATATTTCCCTTTTTAAGTTTTTCGAGAAGTTTGGAATCTTCCATATTGACCTTTGCGGCCTGGGGATTAAGGGATATTTCTTCGGCTTTTCCGTCGAATTTTCTGGTGATAAGTCCCATTTCTTCCATTATATCAAGGCAAAGTCTCATTTTGCAGGAATCCATGGGGCAATCTTTATTCTGTCCGGTTATGCGGCCGAAAAGAATGTCGAGTTCGCCTTTGAAACCGGAGGAATTTCTGATGAATCTGTATACAACGGCAAAATCGCTTCTTTCCGGAATGTCTTCTTCCGGAACGGTTTCGCCGCGTTTGAAACCGTCATAGATGAGGTTTCCGCTGAAGAGTTTTTCCTGGCTGAGAGAGGAAGGACGGATATCTCTTATTTTTACGGAAACCCTTTCTTCGCCGCCGTATTCGCTTACTTCACAGGTGGCAGCTACGTCAACTATCTCGCCCTGAACATAGGGGAAATCTTCTTCGGTCATTCCGAAATAGACCGCATAGAAAACCATTCCGGCTTTTTTGAAACGAAGGCGGAGATGTTTTCCGTTTCCGATGGGATAAATTCCGTCAACGAGGACTTTTCGGAAAGCGAAAACCGGTACTTCATTGGAAGCGCCGAAGGGTTCGAGAAGTTTGAGAGAAGAGATGTTGTTTACTGTGAGTTCCGCAGGGTCCATTACCTTATCTATCTTCTGGGTATAGACGGGCATCTGAAGGAAGTTTTTTGCGGCAAATTCGTTTACCGCTTTGCGGAAATCTTCGATTTTTGAAGAATCAAGGCTCATACCGGCGGCAAAAGGATGTCCGCCATAGCGGGTCAGATATTCGGAAGCATAGCTTACGGCATCTATCATGGAGAATCCTTCGACGCTTCTTGCAGAACCCCTTGCTTCGTCGCCGTCGCGGGAAATGAGAACGCAGGGTTTTCCGGTGCGCTCGACTACTTTGGAACAGACGATTCCGATAACTCCGTGATGCCAACCTTCGCCGTCAAGGACAACGACGCGATCATTGAGGATATCGGCTTTTTCGATGAACATTGCATCAATATCGGAAGCTATTTCCTGTTCAAGCTGCTGGCGCTGGCGGTTTTGTTCGCAAAGGTTTGCCGCAAGCTTGGCGGCAAGTTCTTCATCTTCGGTGGTAAGAAGTTCCGTTACCTGGTATGCGGAACCGAGTCTTGCGGCTGAATTCAGCTTTGGAGCAATTCCGAAAGCTATCATATCCGCGGTGAGTTTTTTTCCGGCAAGGCCGGTTTCTTCAAGAAGGGCGCGAAGACCGTAGTTTGCGGTTTCGCTTATAAGAGAAAGTCCCTGGCGGACAAGTATTCTGTTTTCACCGGTGAGGGGAACGATATCCGCAACAGTACCGATGCAGATAAGATCGGCATACTGTTCGATGATTCCCCAGCCGTTATCGTTTTCGAGGGCACAGACAAGTTTGAACGCGACGCCTACACCCGCGAGTTCTCTGTATATTTTTTCGCCGTCCTCATCTTCGCGGTGGGGGTCAACTACCGCGACCGCATCCGGAAGGACTTCGCGGGGTTTATGGTGGTCGGTGACTACGACGTCGATTCCGAGGAAGGAAGCATAATCTATTTCGTTGATGGCGGAAACGCCGTTATCGACGGTCACAATGAGGTCTGTTTCTTTAGACGCGATGAAATCGATGGCGCCTTTGTTGAGGCCGTATCCTTCGGTTTCTCTGTCGGGGATATAATACCAGACGTCACATCCGATCGAGGAAAGATAGTCGTAAAGAAGAACGGTGGCGGTCATTCCGTCGCAGTCATAGTCGCCGTAAACGCAGATGCGCTCGCCTTCATCAAGGGCTTCGTTGATGCGCTGTACGGCTTTATCCATATCGCGGTAGGCCATAGGATCGGTGAAAGGTATCTCCCTTGCGATAAATTCCTTTGCTTTTGCGGGAGTATCGATTCCTCTTGCAACAAGCACCTCGCTTACGAGAGCGGGTACCCCGAGCTCCTCTTCAATATGTTTTGCTTTTCCGGGATTTCCCGGCAACAGTCTCCATTTTTTCATCCCATAACCTCCGCAAAAACACTCATCCATTATAATATATTTAAATAATTATAGCACCGTATTTGCTCTTTTTCAATGGAAAGTTACAAAAAACCGCTTTTGGCGCAAACAAAAAAATCCCGCGAATTTTTCGCGGGATTTTTGGGATTCTTTATGAAAATCAGCCGTTATCTTCTTCGGAGGAAGTTTCATCGGAAGAAGTATCTTCGGAGGTTTCGGGTTCTTCAGCGGAAGCTTCTTCCGTAGGTTCATCGCCCTGCTGTTCAAGCTGCTGCTGAAGCTGTTCCTGCTGAAGAGCATCGTAGTCGAGATACTGGGTCTCGTTAAGGGACTGGAAGTCGGCAACTTCAAGGTCATCGGGAAGTTCATCGGCGGGGATGTTTCTTACAGATTTGATGATATATTCGTTGTAACCGAGCTTTTGGAGATCATAATAAAGATACTTGCTGGGCACGGATTCGGAAGAACCGTCTTCACTTACGTTCCAGAGGGTGGTCGGTGCAACATAGCCGACGATAAGAGTATATATATCGCCGTTTTTGTTGATGTCGACTACTTTGGGGACATAGGCGGCGGTCTGGCCCATTACCTGGACGGAATAGGTGCTGGTTTCTTCATCATAGATATAATAATAATCGTAACCTTCGCTGAAAGTCTGGTGTTTGAGGGTTACGGAATCGCCGTAGAGAGCTTTTGCGGCAACATCAAGGTCGGAAGCAGGGACAAGGAGCATTCCGTATTCGCTGTAGGAATATTTGGTGCGGTTTTCGAGAAGAGCAGACCAGAGAGAAGTTTTGAGCAGGACGATCTCATCAAGCTGTTTGGGATCGTCGAAGGTGGAAGGGTCGAGCATGAGAAGAGGATAGATCTTCCATTCAAAGGCTTCTTTTCGGCTGGTATTATCAAGGATCCTTGCGCCGAGGTTGAAAAGAACGGAACAAAGAGAGATAGCGCCGACAACCGCAAGAGCGATGAGCACCGCACCGACGGTTGCGACATATTTATGTTTTCTTTTATGGTCGATTATCTTTTTTGCGCGGGGGAAGAAAACTTTTTTCTGTTTTTCCGGGGCTTTTTCTTCTTCGGAAGGTTCTTCGGTTTCTTCGGATTCCTCGGTTTCGGAGGGTTCTTCTTCGGTTTGAGCACCGGTTTCTTCGGTTTCTTCCTCGGCGTGCTCAGGTTCTTCTTCGGCGTGCTCAAAAGTTTCTTCGGCTTCGGAAGTTTCGGAAGGTTCCTCTTTTTCGGGTTCTTCGCCGATGGTGACGATTTCTTTTCCGGTATCGAGAGCAACAACTTCGGTTATTACAAATCCGGGGTCGGTCTCTTCGGAAACTGCAAGGATATCGGGACCGGCGGATCTTTTTCTGTTTCTTTTCTTTCCTTTGTCGGAAATGGCGATTTCCTCTTCCTCGCTGAAGAATCCGGCAAAGTTATCTTCGAGCTGGGTTTCGGGGAATTTTTCTTCCGGCTGTTTCCAGCCGCCTTTTTTCTCAGACATAGTTTTTCCTTTCATATACAAAGCGTTTTTCGCTTTTATGGATCGTTTTCAAATTATTCCAAAATAATAATACCAAAAAACACCGTTTTGCACAAGTGGATAAATAAATGTTTACATTAATTTTAAAAATCTTTTCGGCTTTCGGTCTTTTGTTGAGGCGCTAAAATTATTGCAGAAAAAGAACTGTTGTTATATAATACTATCATAAAAAGGAGGTGCTTTTATGGCCGGAAAAGGCGGAAGGATTTATTTTCTTGATGAACTGCGCGCGCTGGCGCTTATCGGAATGATAATTTATCATGCGGCTTATGATCTTTATGCTATCTTCGGACTGGATTTTGATTTTTATTCCCCCGGCTGGGACACCTTGCAGATGGCCGTTTGCTGCACCTTCATTTTCATTGCGGGAATTTCTTCAAGACTTACCAGAAACTCGCTTAAACACGGTTTTCTGGTGCTCGGAGCCGGAATGCTGATGACGCTGGGAACCTATTTTTTCATGCCGTCGCAGGTCATCTGGTTCGGCGTTCTTCATTTTCTCGGTGTTTCGATGATAATTTATTACCTTATCAGAAAACCGGTCAACAAGGCGCCCGCTCTTTTGGGAATGATTTTTGCTTTTGCGGCTTTTCTTTGCCTTTACGGACTTCCTTCCGGAACGGTATTCTTCGGAAATATCGACGTCCCCGGTAACCTTTATTTTTCCAAATTCCTTTCGATTTTCGGTCTTCCCGGAGGCGGGTTCCGTTCCGCGGATTATTTTCCGCTTCTTCCCTGGTTCTTTCTTTATCTGACCGGATGCTTTGCCGGAAAATGGTTTAAGGAAAGAAAGATCCCTGATTTTATGATGAAAAAGCACAGCGATTTTCTTTGCGCCATAGGTTCGAACACTCTTGCCATTTATATTGTTCATCAGCCGATCACCTATGGACTTCTCTATGCGTTTTTCTGGGTAATTGAGAAAGGAAGCGCGGTATGAACAAAGAGACCACCTGCTGTTTTACAGGGCCCCGTCCCAAGCGCCTTCCCATGAACGGAAACGAATATTCCGCGGAGATAGCTGCTTTGAAGGTTGAATTAAGGCGCGCGGTGAACGAAGCTTATGACGACGGTTTTCGTTTTTTTATGAACGGGATGGCCGAAGGATTTGACGTTTTTTCGGCGGAGGCGGTGCTTGAACTTAAAAAAGAGCATCCGGACGCCGCGCTTATTGCGGTGCTTCCCTATTCGAAAGCACCGCAAAACCACAGCGCCGGGATTTGCAGAAGGATGGAAAACATTCTTCTCGGTGCGGATTTTGTATATTCCCTTGGGGAAGAACATGTTTTGGGGTGCGAACACAGGCGCAACGCTTATATGGTGGAAAATTCGAGCAGAATTATCGGATATTACAACGGACTTTCTTCCGGCACGGCTCATTGCTGGAACCTTGCGCTGGAAAAAGGTCTTGAAACGGTGAACCTTTATGAATATGATCAGACCTAAAAGCTTTTTTGCCGGGATACTGGCGGCGATAGTCCTTCTTTTGGGCTCGGCTCTTTATGAGAGCGGATTTATAGGCGAAGAGCTTTATCTTAAAATAATTTCGGTCGCCCAAAGCTCCGACGATTTTGAAAACGAAACGGCGAAGATACATTTTATCGACGTGGGTCAGGGTGAATCCGTTCTTATTGAATCTTTCGGAAAGAACGTACTAATTGACACGGGCGAAATCGGTTTTGGAAACACCGTTGCCGGATATTTAAGGGCAAACGGAGTTTATTCCATTGACCTTTTGCTGATAACACATCCTCATTCCGACCACATGGGATGCGCAGAGGATATTATTGAAAAATTTCCGGTGGGCAAAGTTATAATGCCGGAAATTCCGGCGGAATATATTCCCACCCTTTCGTTTTACGAAGGGTTCCTTCGTGAAATGAAAAGAAGGGATATTCCCCTTTCTTATGCGGAAAACGGTGAAATCATCGAGCTTTCGGGCGGAAAGCTTGAGCTTTTTGTTCCAAGCGGGAATTTCGGCGATAATCTTAACAACTATTCCGTAGTATCGAAATACACTTTTGGCGAAGCTGAATTCCTTTTTACCGGAGATATTGAAGCGGAAGGCGAAAAGGCTCTTCTTGATGCGGGCGCCGACGTTTCGTGCGACGTTTATGACGCGGCGCATCACGGAAGCAGCACTTCGAACAGCGATGATTTTCTTGACGCGGCAAAACCGGATTACGCGGCTGTTTCCTGCGGTTACAACAACGATTACGGTCACCCGCACAAAGAGATAAAAGCCGCTTTTAAAGAACGCGGCATAAAATATTTTCGCACCGATTATGACGGAAACATCGTTTTTTCCACCGACGGAAAAGAAATTTCCGTTTTTCTTTCGAAATGAGGTGAGTTTTTGGAAACATATAAACTTGACCGCATTGAAGAGGGTTTTGCCGTTCTTGAATGTCCTTTCGGAAAAATGATTTCGGTAAAAGCAAAAAAGCTTCCGGAAGAGGCAAAGAGCGGCGACTGTTTTGTTCTTGAAGACGAAGAATTCGTTTTTTCAAAGGAAGAAACGGAAAAACGCCGCAGTGAAACGGCGGCGCTTTTGGATTCGCTTGTTAAAAAGTAAAGTTTTTCATCACAAATCCCACACTATACAATGATAGAATTCATTCAGCTGTTATGAAAGGAAGTTTCATTAAATGAGCAGGATACTTATCGTTGACGATGAATTGCGCGTTCGCGACCTTATCAAAAAATATGCAAAATTCGAAGGCTATGACGTAAGCGAAGCTTCGAACGGACTTCAGGCTCTTGAACTTTGCCGTTCGCATGATTTTGACATTGTCATCATGGACGTTATGATGCCGGAACTTGACGGCTTTTCCGCTTGCCGCGAAATAAGAAAATTTTCGAACGTTCCGATAATCATTCTTTCCGCAAGGGGCGAAGAATATGACAAAGTTCACGGTTTTGAATCCGGCGTTGACGATTACGTCGTAAAGCCTTTTTCGCCGAAGGAACTTATGATGCGTGTGGGCGCAATTCTTAAGCGCGGCGGAATTTCGCTTCCGGAAGCGAAAGAGGTTTATCAGCACGAAGGACTTAAAGTTGATTTTACCGGCCGCCTTGTTACCGTTGACGGAAAACACGCGGATATGTCCCCCAGGGAATATGACCTTTTGTTCTTCCTTGTTAAAAACCGCGGCATTGCCCTTTCGAGAGAAAAGCTTATCAACGAAGTTTGGGGATATGATTTTCTTGGCGACGACCGCACCATTGACACCCATATAAAACAGCTTAGAAAAATTCTTGGCCCTTACAGCGGCTGTATTTCAACCCTGAGAGGAGTTGGATACCGCTTTGACGAGTGAAAAAGTATCCATAAGGTGGAAGCTTTGTGCTTATTTCATCGGCTTTTCGGTTTTGCTGCTTTTGATTTTGTGGCTGATGCAAACGGTTCTTCTTGACAGTATTTACGCCATTTATACAAAAGCCAGCATGACGGAACATTCGAAGGTCATTGCCGAAAACATCGATAACCCGGAACTTGACAGCCTTCTTATTTCCATAAGCCAGGAAAACGAAATTTCGGTTTATGTTCTTGATGAAATCGGAAATATACGTTCCGCCACAGAACGTTCCACCAGCGTTCGTCCCGGAAAAGCTCCGGAAGATATGTTCCGATATTGGGATCTTGCTTCGAAAAACGGCGGAACCTATATCACGAAAACCGAATCCGGCGGGGTTTTTACCGACAGCGGTATTTTTCTTGAATATGACCCCAGCCATTTCACCGGAAACGTTCCGAAGAGAAACGATTACAGCAGCATGATAATTGCTACGGAGGTTTTTTCTTCTTCGGGCGAGCGTTTTCTTATAGTCTTGCTTTCCAGAATCGAACCCATTGCATCCATGGGCGACGTTCTTATGATAATCCTTGCGGTGGCAAGTATTTTTGCTTTTGCGGCGGGAATCGTTTTTGCCTATATTGCATCGAAAGGACTTGCACGCCCCATAAAAAATCTTTCGGATTCGGCAAGGCAGCTTGCGACCGGAGATTATGACACGGTTTTTGAAGGCGGAGGCTGCCGCGAAATAACCCAGTTGAGTGACACCCTTAACAACACCGCCAAAAAACTTGGAAAAACGGAAAAATTGAGGCGCGAACTTCTTGCAAACGTAAGCCACGACCTTCGCACTCCCCTTACGATGATAGGCGGTTACGGCGAAATGATGCGTGATATTCCCGGCGAAAACAATTCCGAGAATATCCAGATAATCATTGACGAGACCAAGCGCCTTACTAAATTGGTTAACGATGCTCTTGATCTTTCCAAACTTCAGAGCGGAACTTTCAATTACTGTCCGCGAGTTTTTTGTGTGACAGATGAAGCTTATGACATAGTCACTCAGTTTGAAAAACTTTCGGGCGGAAAGCACCGTATCAGTTTTATCAACAGCGAGGACATTTACATCAATGCGGACGAGACCCTTGTTTCCGAAGCCATTTATAACCTTGTTAACAACGCGGTGAACCACAGCGGAGATTCTTCCGAAATAACCGTTCGACAGGAAGTTTTCGGCGAAAAGGTTAAGATTTCCGTCGTAGACAACGGGCGCGGAATTTCGCCGGAGCTTCTTGAGGATATCTGGGAAAGATATCAGAAAGGAATGGGCGGCGGAACCGGACTTGGACTTGCGATAGTAAGCACCGCGGTCAGAATGTGTTCCGGAAAATGCGGAGTTGAAAGCGAACTTGGAAAAGGAAGTAAATTTTGGATAGAATTCGACATTGCAAAAAAATAAAAGAAAAAAATCCCGCCGGAACGGCGGGATTTTTTTATAACCATATATAACTTTCTTTTGGGTCGCGCTTTGAATATATTTCTTCAAGTTCAGCGATGACTTCTTCCCTTTTGCGGACAAAGTTTTTGTCGTGGCTTATAAGAAAATATTTTGCAGAAAGATTTTTGAGCACGGATATTTCCTCTTTGAGCACGGAAGCATTATAGCAAACTCTTCCCTGCTTCATTGTGGCATAGGTAGAGTCGCCCAAAAACGCGTATTCGCCGGTTTCAAGACCAAGCGAACCTTTTGCATGGCTCGACGGAAGCGGGAAAAGATGTATCTTCACTCCGTCGTCGATAAAAAGGTCTGTTTCGACGATATTTCCGCGCTTTACATACTTAAACGTGTTTGCACCGAGATAGATTTCGTCGCTTTTCACTTTTTCAAAGTTAGCCATATGGTCCGGATGAAAATGGGATATTACGGCAATTTTAGGCTTATCCATGCGGTTTATGAGTTCCTCTGCAGCAGAGCTGCACCCAACGTCAAAAAGCCAAACCGAGTTTTTGCCTTTGATTATTCCCACATCGGCAGAAAGAGGATTTTCCGACGCAGGAAGATATGATATGATTTCGTTTATTCTTACGGTTTCTTCCATGAGCACGGATTTCACTCCTTGGGGTTACCCTTATATCTCATGAGCATAGGGCGAAGCTCGGCAGCAAGATAAAGGGAACCGGCCACCACCAGTGCTTCGTCATCCTTGAGATCTTCCAGGACTTCGGCAAGGGTTTCTTTTGCATTTTGTCTTGCTTCGACGTTGCCGCAATATTTTTCGGCTATTTTCGCAAGCTCTTCCGGAGGAATCATTCGGGGGTTATCCACCGGAACGGTTATTACGTGCTCAAAGCAAGGCGCAATTTCCGCCATTACGGATTCGCAATCTTTATCCGCCATCATTCCGCAAAGAAGAGTTCGTTTTTCGGGAAGGAATTCCTTTACGTTTGCGGCAAGGGCTTTTGCCGCCTGGGGATTATGAGCACCGTCGAGTATTACCATTGGTTCTTTTGAGCACAGTTCGAACCTTGCGGGGAATCTTGTGGCGGATACGCCCTCCACAAGGTGCTCGTCCTTTATGACATAATGCTTTTCACGGAGGATACTTACCGCGGAATAGACGGTAAGGAGGTTGTTTATCTGGTGTGTTCCGCCGAGGGAAAGAGAAAGCTCTGTTTTTCCGACCAGAACATCCATTCCGGAAGCATCGCAGAAGACGATTTTTGCTCTTCCGGCGGCACCTGTAACAAAAGTTGCATCGAGTTCGGCGCATTTGTTGAGCATCACTGTCAGAGCTTCCTGTTTTTGACCCGGGGAAGTGAGCAAAGTGCAGCCCGGGCGGAGAATTCCGCATTTTTCGGCGGTTATTTTAGCTATGGTGTCTCCGAGCTGTTCGGTGTGGTCAAGTCCTACAGCGGTTATGATTTGCAAAATCGGTTCCGGAACGGTATTGGTGGCGTCAAATCTTCCGCCGAGACCGGCTTCGAGCACCACAAAATCACATTCTTCTTCGGCAAACCAGAGCATTGCGCAGGCGGTGGTGATTTCGAACGCGTTGAGCATCACTCCTTTTTCAAGAAGGGCATCGGCTTTTTCTTTTACGGTTCCGACTATCTTGGCAAGGCGCTTTTTGCCGATCATTTTTCCGTTTATCATCATGCGTTCACGGAATTCGAGCACGTAAGGAGAGATGTAGCGTCCGGTTTTATAGCCTGCGGTGCTCAAAACGGACGAAAGCATTGCGACGGTTGAACCTTTTCCGTTGGTTCCGGCAACATTGATGCTTCGGAGTTTATTCTGGGGGTCGCCCAGTTCGGCAAGAAGCATTTTCATCTCATTGAGAGAAGGTTCTTTTTTGAATCGCGGAAAATTTGCGATATATTCAAGGCTTTCTTCATATTCCATAGGACATTCTCTCCTATCATAAAATGTCAGAGCCGCCTAAACGGCGGCTCTTTTTTATTATTTCATTGCTGCGATGGACTCTTCGAGTTTTGCAAGTCTTTCTTTAAGTTTTGCAAGGCGGTCGCGTTCTGCTGCAACAACGTTTTCGGGTGCTTTGTTGACAAAGCCGGGGTTCTGGAGTCTTGCTTCAAGACCTGCGGCCTGTTTTTCGCACTGATCTTTTTCTTTGTTGAGGCGTTCAAGCTCTTTTTCCATATCGATGAGTTCAGCCATGGGGATATAGATCTTGGCGGCATCGGTGATTACCTGAACTGCGCCTGCTTTGTCGAACTCGACGTTGATATCGACTTCGGAAGCGGAAGCAAGCTTGATAAGGAAGGGTGCTCCCTGTTCAAAAACTTCGGCGGAATCGGTTTCGATGAAAAGTTTTGCCTTTTTGGAGGGAGGAACGTTCATCTCTGCACGGCGGTTACGGATAGCTTTGATAGCATCCATAACTTTGGTGAAGTCTTCGGCTTCCGCGGTGAAGTTGTGTTCTTCGGTATATTCAGGCCATTTTGCAACCATGATGGACTCGCCTTCGTGAGGAAGTGCCTGCCAAATCTCTTCGGTGATGAACGGCATGAAGGGATGGAGAAGTTTGAGAACGCCGGTGAGAACGTAAACAAGAACTCTTCTTGCGGAATCTGCGGATTCTCCCTGAAGTCTTGCTTTTGCAAGTTCGATATACCAGCTGCAGTAAGTATCCCAGATGAAATCGACGATTTTCTGTTCCGCAACGCCGATATCATAGTTTTCGATGTTTTCGGTTGCTGCTTTAACAAGGTCGTTATACTGGGAAAGGAGCCATTTATCTTCAAGGGCAAGTTCTTCGGGAAGCTCGGTTTCGTTGAAATCTTCCGGAAGGTTCATGAGAACGAATCTTGCGGCGTTCCAGAGTTTGTTTGCAAAGTTACGGCAGGAAGTTACTTTTTCGTCGGTGAAACGGGTATCGTTACCTGCGGAAATACCGGTTACGAGAGCAAGGCGAAGTGCGTCTGCGCCGTAAGTATCGATGATTTCGAGGGGGTCGATTCCGTTGCCGAGGGATTTGGACATCTTTCTGCCGAGTGCGTCACGAACAAGACCGTGGATCACAACGTCGGTGAAGGGTTTTTTGCCGGTATAGGCAAGGGCGGAGAAAATCATTCTGGAGACCCAGAAGGTGATGATATCGTAGCCGGTTACGAGGACGTTGGTGGGATAGAAATAGTTGTATTCAGGGGTCTCTTCGGGCCAGCCCATGGTGCTGAAAGGCCAGAGAGCGGAGCTGAACCAGGTATCGAGGGTATCGGGATCCTGGTGGATGTTTTCACTGTGGCAATGTTCGCAGCACTTGGGTTCGCCGTCGATGCAGAGAGTATCTTTTCCGCAGTCGTCGCAATACCAGACGGGGATTCTGTGGCCCCACCAGAGCTGACGGCTGATGCACCAGTCGCGGATGTTTTCCATCCAGTGGAAATAGTTTTTGTCGAATCTTTCGGGAACGAAACGAACGTCGCCGTTTTTTACCGCTTCGATTGCGGGTTTTGCAAGCTCCTTCATGGCAACGAACCACTGGAGAGAAACTCTGGGCTCAACGGTGGTGTGGCAGCGGTAGCAGGTACCTACGTTATGTTCGTGGTCTTCGACGCGAACGAGGAAGCCGCCTTCTTCAAGATCTGCTACGATGGCTTTTCTTGCGTCGTAACGGTCCATGCCGGCATATTTGGGATAATCTTCGGTGATCTTTGCGTCATCGGTCATTACATTGATGACAGGAAGGTTATGGCGAAGACCTACTTCGAAGTCGTTGGGGTCATGGGCGGGGGTGATTTTTACGACACCGGTACCAAATTCCATATCGACATATTCATCGGCAACAACGGGGATCTCTCTTCCGACGAGAGGAAGGGTTACGGTTTTGCCGATATAGGAAGTATATCTTTCGTCTTTGGGGTTTACTGCAACAGCGGTATCGCCGAGAAGGGTTTCGGGACGGGTGGTTGCAAGTTCAAGCCAGCCGGAACCGTCGGTAAGAGGATAGCGAAGGTGCCAGAAATGGCCTGCCTGATCCTCATATTCGACCTCTGCATCGGAGATGGAGGTTCCGCATTTGGGACACCAGTTGATGATGCGTTCGCCGCGGTAGATGAGGCCTTTGTTATAAAGTTCGGCGAAAACCTTGCGGACGGCTTTGGAACAGCCTTCGTCAAGGGTAAATCTTTCGCGGTCCCAGTCGCAGGAGCAGCCGAGAGTTTTGAGCTGTTTTACGATGGTGCCGCCGTAGTTTTTCTTCCATTCCCATGCTCTTTCGAGGAAGCCGTCGCGGCCGACATCGTCTTTGGAAAGGCCTTCGGCTCTCATGTTTTCGACGATTTTTACTTCGGTTGCAATGGAAGCATGGTCGGTGCCGGGCATCCAGAGTGCTTCATAGCCCTGCATTCTTTTCATACGGATAAGGATATCCTGGAGAGTGTTATCGAGAGCATGACCCATATGGAGTTTACCGGTGATATTGGGCGGAGGGATAACGATGGTGAAAGGTTTCTTTTCGGGGTTTACCTCTGCGTGGAAATAGCCGCCGTCAAGCCAGAACTGGTAGGTACGCTTTTCCACCTGCGCAGGATCATAGGTTTTTTCAAGTTCTTTGCGCATTTTTGCTTTTCCTCTTTCTTTATATATTTCCGTTTTGCTTTGGGAAAAATAAAAAAACTCGTCCCAAAGAAGTTTTTTCTTTGAGACGAGCTGTAATATCAACAGTCCGCGGTACCACTCAAATTGCATCCGCCGTTTAAGGCAGATACCGCTCTTTTGGGGCAACGGATAACGCCCCGGCACTTACGCAGCTTTTCGCGGAAGGGGTCTAATCACAAAAAGTTTTCTTCCCTTCGGCTCCGGAGCTACAACGCAAAGCCTCCGTTACCGGCTTACACCAACCGCCGGCTCTCTTTTAAACGGCACTGCAAAGCGCACTCTCCATCTTTGCCTTTTAGATAACATAAGGATTATAACACCCGCATATTTTATTGTCAAGAAAAATCGTTTTTTTATTACTGTTGACTTTTTCTTTTTGAAAGATTATAATTATGGTGTATCAAAACATGATTTTGGAGGGATTTAATAATGTCTCAGATGGATTATAAATACAGAGTAAACTTTGTGAAAGGCACTGTCGAAAAATGGGACGAATACGTCAAAATCTTCGATAACAGCCCCCTTTATGAGCATTATTTCAAAGGTACCGAAACCCTTCGCGAATGGGTTTACGGCCCCCTTGAAAAAGGCAACGTTATCATTGCGGAAACCGAAAAAGGCGAACCCGTAGGTCTTATGGTTTACGACATGATGGGCATGTACGGCGAACTTCCCTATCTTGCACTTCTCGGCGTAAAAGACGGTTACCGCGGAAAAGGCATTGGCGAACAGCTTATCGACATCTATCTTGGAATTTCCAAACAGATGGGCTTTGACAAAGCATTCATCGCTGTTTCCGACTTTAACCCCAGAGCAAAAGCTCTTTATCAGAGAAAAGGCTTCAAACCTCTTCTTCTCGTTCCCGACCTTCTTAAAAAAGGCATCGGCGAATGGCTCCTTATGAAAAATCTTTGATGCAAAAAATAAAAAGCCTGTCCTTTCGGACAGGCTTTTTTTATACGAAGAAGAATTTTGCGGCAGCGGTCATTACAACAAGGAAAATAAGGTTTATGACGGTGAACATTGAAAGATATTTTTTGCCTTCGCCGGGATAAAGAATTTTAAACTCGCTGAAAGTTATGAGACTTGCGAGCGAAGCGATGAGGGTTCCGGTACCGCCGATATTTACGCCCAGAAGAAGGCTTCTGTAATCCTCGGTAAACTGGGAAAGCAGAATAGCGGTGGGAACGTTGCTTATGAACTGGCAGGAAAGAGTTGAAACGATGAGGGCATCTTTTTCGAGAAGCATGGAGAAGAATGCGTTGACAGCATCCATTCTTGCAAGGTTTCCGGAAAAGATAAAGAAAAAGAAGAAGGTTCCCAAAAGGCCGTAGTCGACCTCCAGAAGGGCATCTTTATCCATGAAGAAAAGTACTGCCGGGATCATTATAAGGCCGAGAAGGAACGGCACGAGCCTTAAAACGATAAGCACAGAGATGAAGAAAAGGATGAAGTAAGTCACCGTTCTTGCGGTGTGGAATTTTTCGGGGAATTCTTCGTCTATATGGAGTTTTTCGGGTTTTACGAGGAAGCAAGCCGCCGCAAGCATTGAAATTGCGAGGACAAAAGGCGGGAACATTATGGAGATGAATTCATCGGTGGGAATTTCGTAAAAGGAATGGATATAAAGGTTTTGGGGGTTGCCGAAGGGGGTCACCATTCCGCCAAGGTTTGCGGAAATATTCTGGAGAATGAAAAGATAGGCCATATATTTTTCTTTTTTGCCTACGGAAAGGGCAAAATAGCCGAGAGGCAAAAAGGTTATGAGCGCCATATCGTTTGCGATTATCATTGAGCCGATGAAAGTTATGACAACGAGCATCAGGAAAAGCCCACGAAGGTTGCCGGCGGCCATTACAAGTTTTCGGGCAAGGATAGTAAAGAATTTTACGTTGCCGAGGGCGCTGACCACCGCAAGGGTGATGAAAAGGCAGGCAAGAGTCCGCCAGTCAAAATATCCGAAATATTCCGCATCCGGCGGGACAAAAAAGCTTGTTATAAGAGCCGCGGTCATTGCTACGCAAAAGACCGTATTTCTTTTTATGAAATTAACGACTTTCATCGAATACCTCCGAAAAAACAAAAAAACACTGTTTGCCATAATACACCATTTTTTATTTCTTTGCAATAAAAAAACACGCCTTTCGGCGTGTTTTTTTGATTTCATCAGCCTTCGTCGGTGACGACTTCTTCGTTGGTGACGTTTCCGGTTTCTTCGGTGGCGGATTCTTCCGCGGCTTTCTGTGCAGCGGCAACGATATCGTCGATGATTCCTCCGACGGTTTCATAAAGCTCGGTTTTTTCGGCTTCATAGCCTTCGCAGATGGAATCTGCCCATTCGACGAAACGTTCTTCGACAATCACGGGAGAAACGGCTTCGAGAATGGCGTTATCGCCGATTCCGGAGAAATACATTACGTGGTAGCCGAACTGGGTTTTTACGATTCCGGTATCGCCGGGGACTCTTGCGGGATCGAAGCACCAATCGTTGAACTCGGTTACCATCTGGCCTTTATAGATATTGTTATAGATTCCGCCCTGGGCAGCGTTTCCGTCTTCGGAATGTTCGACAGCGAGGGCTGCAAAGGAATCTTCGGTCATTTCGCCGTCAAGATATTCGGTAAAAACGTCGGCGGCTTTTTCTTCAGCGGCTTTCCATGCTTCCTCGGAAACTGTGCCGTCTTCGGCTTTCTCAGGCATTGCAAGAATGTGGCGGACGTTTACATAATTATAGTCGGCGCTGATTCTTTCTTCAAACATAACGACAAGGTGGCTTTTTGCGTTTTCATCGGTATAGACCATGGTGTCGCCCTGTTTTCTTTCGGAATCGAAGAGCCATTCGCTTACTTCATCGATTCCGGTATCGCCGTAACCCGCTCCGGGGAAAAGGGTTGCGTCGCCTTCCTCAAAATAGGATTTGAGGTCATCGTCAACGTAGCTGTAAACGAGGGCGTTGAATTCTTCGGCGGTATGTACTTCGGCAAGGGCTTCTGCCTGGGCAAGAGCTTCTTCGGAGGTGAGAGCGCCCTCTTCATCGGAATAGAACGCGGAATAATAACGGAAGTTTACCTTATCAAAATCGTTTTTATGTTCCTCGTAATATGCTTTTGCATCTTCGGGAGAAACTTCGACGGAGTTATAATATTTATCCTGGTAAGCATAGGAAACGTACTGGAACTCGTTCATTTTTTTGAGGGTTTCCATATCCATGGCTTCGCCGTACATGAGTTTTACGTATTCTTCAAGGGTATATCCGCCCTGGGTTGCAACTTCGGTAAGCTGTTCTTCAAGGGTATCGAGGTCGGTCTGAAGATCTTCGGGAAGGGTGAAATCTGCATCGGCTTTTGCAGCGGTATAGATTGCGGCGTTGCTGGTAAGGCTGTCGAGGCAGTAATCGAGAAGATAATCGTGCCAGGTGGTGGTATCGTCGATAAGCTGATCTTCGAGGGGTTTGGAGATATCGACAACGGTGGAAGCATAGTCACCGTAATAGTTGACAACATTGCTGTAAAGCTGGTTAAAAAGGCTGATATACATGAAGTTTACGTCATTGACGGTAAATTCCATTTCGCCGACTTTGAGAGCGATGGCACTGTTTTCGGTTTTTTCAGTGTTTTCGGTATCCGAGCATCCTGCAAAAAGAGTGAGCATGAGCACAAAAGCCATGAGCACCGCAACAAACTTTTTCATAGTCATTTTTCCTTTCGGGTCTTAAAAATACGGGACGGCCTCAACGAAGCCGTCCCCTATGGCTTTTATAAAAAACCTTATCAGTTGAAGTGTTTTCCGCCGAATTTTGCTCCGGAAAGTTCGGAAAGTTCTTTTTCTGCGGTGAGGTTTTCTACATATTCGCTGTATCTTGCGTCTTTAACGCTTTCGGTTACTGCATAGGTGTAATATTCCTCTGCTTCACCTACAAAGTACATGATATGGTAACCGTAAGAGGTTTTGATGATTTCGACATCGCCGGATTTTCTTGCGGAATCGAAGCACCAATCTTCAAACTCGCTTACCATCTGGCCTTTGAAAACATTTTCATAAAGGCCGCCGTTGGTTGCGGAAGAGTCAGCGGAATATTTACCTGCAAGGTTTGCGAAAGCTTCTTCGGTTGCGCCGGCTTCTTCCCACTCTGCTTTATAGTCTTCTGCTGCTGCAAGAGCTTCCTGCCATGCGGTTTCGTCAGCGGTATCGGAAGGAGCAACGAGAACATGTCTTACGTCAACGGTGTTATAGTGGAGGTCGTTTTTCTCAACGAACTCAACAACGTAAACGGCGGTTTCGGATTCGAAGATCTCTTTATCGCCGGCAACTCTTGCGTCGTCATAGAGCCAGTCTGCATAGAGGCCGTTGATGTTGCCTTTTACGCTGTATCTTGCTTCGGTGAATTCAACTTCTTTGGTTCCTTCAAGAACTTCTTTTGCTTCGGCTTTTGCGTTTTCAAGAGCTTCTGCTGCATCTTCACCTTCTGCTGCTGCTGCGTTGATGTAGTAAGATTTGTAGGAAACGGTATCGAAGGAATCTTTGTTTTCGCTGTAATGTGCGTCAACTTCTTCGGAAGAAACTTCTTCGCTGTCTCTTACCTGCTGTGCATAGGTGAATGCATAGTAGTAACGCTCATACATGGATCTGAAAACATCTTCGTTTACGCCGCGGCCATAGTTCATTTCAAGGTAGTTGCCTACGGTGAAGCCGCCTGCTTTTGCATTGAGTTTAAGGGATTCCCACTCTGCGTCGATGCTGTCGTAATATTCCTGGGGAAGTTCGTAACCGTTTGCTTTTGCTTCGTTATAGAGAGAAGTGAGGGTTACGAAAGAAGTTTCGGTATATTCTTTTACGTAATCGGCAAGAGTCTGGTCCTCGGTGTACTGCTGTTCATCGAGAGGCATCTGGGGATTGAAGAAATAGCTTGCAAGCTGGCCGTATGCCATATAGTACTCGTTGTAAATGTCATATACGCTGTTGGTATAGAGCCAGTTATATTCGGCAACGGAATATTCGGTTCCTTCAACCTCGACTGCTTTCATGATACGATAGGTAAAGCCCATTTCGAAAACAGAAAGAACAACGAGAAGCACCAGGCAGAGAGCTACAACGATTTTTGCAATGGTGTAGTTTCTTTTTTTCTTTTTTGCGGCATTGACTTCACGGGTTTCGGAAACCTGTTCGGTCATGCCGAGAGTTTCTTTTTCGCTCATAATAAACCATCCTTGTTTTTTTGATTAGCTTTTTGCCGATTTGGTCGGCACAATATGACAAATATATATTATATATCCTAATAGATAATATTTCAAGAGGTTGTGTCAAAAACCTTTTAATTAAGTCCAATATAGAAGTTGAAAGAGGTGGAACCGGTGTAATCCGGGTTTTCGGGGACCACTGAAACGGTGATGCGGTAGCCGCCGGTTTCGAGTTCGTTTATCATTTTGTTAAAACCGTCAAAACCTTCGGAAGCAAGTATCGTTTTTGAAATTTCTCTGTCGGCGGTGTCGCCGGTATAAACAAGGGTGAGGCGGACGTTATCGGCGCCAATATTTTCGCTTGAGGCGACATATTTTATTCCTTCGAAAGTTCCTTTTTGGAAGTTTTCGATCTCATCTTTTCCGTTTATGGTAAAGGTGAGTCTTTCTTTGTCGGCGCTTTCGGGGTTATCGGTGATTCCGTAGAAGCTCCATTGTTCATCGGTGATGACGAATTCGGTGGGATAGGAAACCTCAAGCTCAAGGGTTCCGGAGAAATTTTCGGTTTCTCCTTTGGGTTTTTGAGGCGGGTCTTCAAAAGTACCGGACGTTTGCATGGAGGGACGGTCGTTTTCGAAATTGGAGGGCATCCTTCCGTCATATTCCTCGGCAAGGCTTTCCATATATTCGAGCCATTCTTTTATATCCTCAGGGATATCTTTTGCGGAATCGAGCCACTCGGAAAAACCGTCGGGCATGCTCATGAAGTTTTCGTTCATTTCGCCTCTTCCGAAGTTGCCTTCGAAGGGTCTCATTCCGGGCATTATTTCGGTGCCTTCGCCGGAATATTCCTGGAGGATATTATCTACATAGAGTCGGTAGATTTTGTTCTTTTCAAGGTTTTCGCCGGCGAAAACGACGCTCTGGAATTCCCGGGAACTTTCGGCCATCATTCCGTAGCCGGTTTCGTCAACGAATTCAACAATGCTTCCGCCTTTTCTTACGGAGGAAAATGAAAGCTGGACGCAGGTGGCTTTGCCTTCGGCTTTTACGTTATCGTTGCGGCTTCCGAATGCCACAAGAGAACCGCCGGTGACAGTGATTCCCATATCGGAATCGATTCCGCCGTCGCCGGTCATTCCGTTGCCGGAGACCATGAGAGCGCCGCCGTTTATAACGATGCTTCCGTTGGAGTCGATCCCGTCGCCTTCGGCGCCGAAACCTCCGCTTACGGTGATCCCGCCGCCGTTTACGGTAATGACGGAAACGCCGTCTTCGTTGGCGTTGATCCCATCGTCATTGGCGGCGATATTGATATTTCCGCCGTTAAAAGTAAGATGCATTTCACTGCCGAGACCTTCGTTTTCTGCGGTCACATAAAGGTTTCCGTTTCCTTTTTCGCCGCCGGCTATAACAAGGCTCATTTTGGAATAAAGGGCGCCGTCATACTTATGGAGTTTTTCATCGGTGCCGTCCTGATATATCTTTGCGACATAGGCGCCGTTTATATAGTTGGTGCTTTCGTCGGCGATGATTATTTTTGCGCCGGCTTCGTCGGTTTTTTCGGCATCGGCACATTCATAGACGTTATAAAAAATGACTGCGGGGGCGATTTCGCAGGTGATATCGGCGCCGTTAAGAATAACGGTGACTTTTGCTTCGGGATTATTTTTCGCTTCTTCGCCGAGGTCCACCGCGAGCTGACCTTTAAGGGTTCCGCTGATGACATATTCGCCGGGCTTTGTTATGGTGACGAGGGTATGTTTTTCTGCTTCGGCTTCGGTATGTTTATCCTCTTCGGTGCCTTCGCCGTAGGGGTTTTTGCTTTCGTAAAAATCGGTATCGTGATAATAGATGATCTCGCCGCCGATTTTTATTCCTTCGGTTTCTTCGGCGGGTTTTCCGTCAACGGTGATGCTGTTTTCGGAAAGGATTATTTTTGTTGCATCATCGGAAACCTTTTCGGTATTATCTTCAATTTCGGGAATTTTGGGATTCTCTCTGTCGGCAGGTTCGTTTACTCCGCAGGAAGCAAAAGCGAGCACGAGCACGAAAATCATGAGCATAGACAGAAATTTCTTCATTAAACATCCTCCTTCCGGACATTTTTTCACATTTTTATTTTACCCCTCAATTTCCGTTCTGTCTTTAATAAATTGTAAATTATAATAAAACTTTTTTAAAAAAAGAGCACCGAAAAACGGTGCTCTTTTAACTGTTTTGCAATTATTTGCTGCCTTCGGCCATTGCTTTTGCTTTTGCGACGGCGTCGTCGATGGTTCCGACGAGAAGGAAAGCACCTTCGGGAAGGTTATCGTGTTTTCCTTCAAGAATTTCGTTGAAGCCGCGGATGGTTTCGGAAAGAGGAACGTATTTGCCCTCGATACCGGTGAACTGTTCCGCAACATGGAACGGCTGGGAAAGGAATCTTTCGATTTTTCTTGCACGGGAAACGATAAGCTTCTGGTCTTCAGAAAGTTCGTCCATACCGAGGATAGCGATGATATCCTGGAGTTCTTTATATTTCTGAAGGATTTCCTGGACGGCACGGGCGGTCTTATAGTGTTCCTGGCCTACGACGTTGGGGTCGAGGATTCTGGAAGTGGAATCCAGCGGGTCAACTGCGGGATAGATACCTTTTTCGGCGATGGAACGGGAAAGAACGGTGGTTGCGTCAAGGTGTGCAAAGGTGGTTGCCGGTGCCGGGTCGGTAAGGTCGTCCGCAGGGACGTAAACAGCCTGAACAGAGGTGATGGAGCCTTTCTGGGTGGAGGTGATACGCTCCTGAAGAGCGCCCATCTCGGTTGCAAGAGTCGGCTGGTAACCTACTGCGGAAGGCATACGTCCGAGAAGTGCGGAAACTTCGGAACCTGCCTGGGTGAAACGGAAGATGTTATCGATGAAGAGAAGAACGTCCTGGCCTTCTTCGTCACGGAAATGTTCCGCCATGGTAAGACCGGTGAGAGCAACTCTCATTCTTGCGCCCGGAGGCTCGTTCATCTGGCCGAAGACGAGGGCGGTTTTTGCAAGAACGCCGGATTCTTTCATTTCATAATAGAGGTCGTTACCCTCACGGGTACGTTCGCCTACGCCGGCGAATACGGAAATGCCGCCGTGTTCGGTGGCAATGTTGCTGATAAGTTCCTGAATAAGAACGGTTTTGCCAACGCCTGCACCGCCGAAAAGACCGATTTTACCGCCGCGGGTATAGGGGCAGATAAGGTCGATGACCTTGATACCGGTTTCAAAAATTTCCGGTTCGGTTTTCTGTTCGGCAAAAGTGGGAGCGGGCTGGTGGATGGAGGCCTTGGGGCAATCGGCGGTATCCATTTCGATTCCGTCGATGGCTTCGCCGAGGACGTTTACCATTCTTCCAAGGGTTATGTTACCTACCGGTACGGTGATGGGAGCACCGGTATTGACGCATTCCTGACCGCGTTTAAGACCGTCGGTGGAGTCCATAGCGATGCATTTTACGACATTGTCGCCCATATGCTGCGCTACTTCGACAACAAGGCGTGCGCCGTGGTTATCTATTTCTATTGCGTCGTTGAGCTTCGGAAGCTCGCCTTCTTCGAATTTGATATCAACGACCGGGCCGATAACCTGAACGATTTTACCGATATTGTTCACGAATTCGTATCCCTCCTTGATTACTTGCTTTTATAAAGTTCGAGTCTTGCGATGGAACGGTAAAGAGCTTGTTCGGCTCTGTTTCTGTCGATTCCTTCGCCGCCTCTGAGCCTTTCTTCGGCGCGTCTTTTTGCTTCTTCGGCGCGCTCGAAGTCGATATCTTCCGGCCTTTCGCCTTCTTCGGCAACGATTACGGCGCTGTTATTCTGGACAACACAGTAACCGCCGAAGACGGTGGTCCTTTTTTCAGTTCCGTCGGGAAGATTTATCACAAGAGTTCCGAGACCGACGGTGGCAGTCATGGGGATATGGTCCGCAAGGACGGCGAATTCGCCTACCTCGCCTCTTGTTTTTACGATAAAGCTTTTTGCTTCGCCTTCAAAAAGAACTTTTTCCGGAGTTATAACTTTTAAATTGATCACTTTTTCACTCATCGTAACAGACCTCCTTAACCGATAGCGTTGGCGCCGCTTACGATTTCGGTGATCTCCTGGGTGATGGCACCCTGTCTTGCGCGGTTATAGGCAAGGCTGAGATCGGCGATGATTTCGTCGGCGTTGTCTGTTGCGTTTTCCATGGCCATTCTTCGGCTGGCAAGTTCGCCTGCGGCACTTTCGAGAAGTGCGCCGTAGACCGCATTGTCAACGTAGGAAGGAATGAGAGTGTTTGCAAGATAAGCGGCGCTGGGTTCGAAAATCATATTCTTTGCCTGCGCGTTTCCGAAAAATCCGCTTTCGGGTCTGTATTCGCCGGTGGCGGTTTCGGTATCTATCTCGTCGGCTTTGGTTTCCATTTCTTCCCTTGAAAGCGGCATGAGTTTTATCATGGTGGGCTTTTGGGAAATTACGGAAACGAAGCGGTTATACATGATATAGACATTGCCGACTTTTCCGTCGAGGAAAAGGGTGGTTGCGGCTTTTCCGATTCGGTTTGCTACGGCAAGGTTTGCCTCGTCGCTTTCACCGATATAGGAACCGAGGATCTCGTAATTTCTGCGTTTGAAATAATCGAGTCCTTTTGCTCCGGAAACCATTACAGCACATTCTTCGCTTTGTTTCATCGCTTCGGCGGTGAACTTGAGAAGGCCGGAGTTGAAACCGCCCGCAAGACCTTTATCGCTGGTAACAACGATATAAAGATCTTTTTTGCAGCCGTTTTCTTTAAAGAACGCGTTGGGTTCTTCCCTTTCAAGGGCGCCGGCGATCATATGCATGGTCTCTATCACATAGTTGGTATAGGCTCTTCTTGCGTCAGCCTTCATTCTTGCGTTACGAAGCTTTGCGCTTGCAACAAGCTGCATGGCGTGAGTGATCTGTTTTGTGGAAGTGACACTTTTTATGCGTCGTTTGATATCACGCATTGAGTCAGCCATAAATACACCTCTGCATTACTTGTTTTCTTCAGCTTTGAAGGTTGCCTTGAATTCTTCGACGACTGCGGCAACTTTTGCCTGCATTTCTTTATCGAAGTTTTTGGTGGTCTTGATCTCCTGAAGGAGTTCGGGATAACGGTATCTTGCGAATTCGATAAGCTCTTTTTCGAAGCGCTTGATATCTTCGACAGCGATATCGTTGGTGTGGTTATCGGAAACCGCGAAGATGATGAGGACCTGGTCTTCGACTCTCATGGGAGCGTACTGGTCCTGTTTGAGGATCTCGACGATGCGTTTGCCTTTTTCGAGCTGGGCCTTGGTTTCTTTATCAAGGTCGGCACCGAACTGTGCGAAAGAAGCAAGTTCACGGTACTGGGCATATTCGATACGAAGAGGTCCTGCGATCTTCTTCATGGATTTGATCTGGGCGGAACCGCCGACTCGGGAAACGGAGATACCCGGGTTAACCGCAGGACGTACGCCCTGGTTGAAGAGGTCGGTTTCGAGGAAGATCTGGCCGTCGGTAATGGAAATTACGTTGGTCGGGATATAGGCGGAAATGTCGCCTGCCTGGGTCTCGATGATAGGCAGAGCGGTGATAGAGCCGCCTTTTTCAAGTTTTGCCGCTCTTTCAAGAAGGCGGGAGTGGAGATAGAAAACGTCGCCGGGATATGCTTCACGGCCCGGTGCACGTTTGAGAAGCAGCGCCATGGAACGGTATGCAACTGCATGTTTGGAAAGGTCGTCGTAAACGATGAGAACGTCTTTTCCCTGGTCCATGAAATATTCTGCGATTGCAACGCCGGAATAAGGTGCAAGATACTGAAGCGGTGCTTTTTCGGAAGCGGTGGAAGCAACAACGATGCTGTAATCCATTGCGCCGGCTTCGGTGAGTTTCTGTACCATCTGGGCAACGGTGGAAGCTTTCTGGCCGATGGCTACGTAGATACAGATAACGTCTTCGCCTTTCTGGTTGATGATGGTATCGATCGCGAGAGCGGTTTTACCGGTCTGACGGTCGCCGATGATGAGTTCGCGCTGGCCGCGGCCGATGGGAATAAGGCTGTCGACTGCTTTATAACCGGTCTGGAGCGGGCTGTCAACGGATTTTCTTTCGATAACGCCGTGAGCTTTTTTCTCAACCTGGCGGTATTCTTCGGTAAGTATCGGGCCTTTGCCGTCGATGGGCTGGCCAAGGGCGTTCACTACTCGACCGATCATGGCTTCGCCGACCGGAACGGAAACGATTTTTCCGGTGCAGCGAACTTTATCTCCTTCGACGATATTGCTGTCATCGCCAAGAAGTACGCAGCCGATGTTGTTCTCTTCAAGGTTCTGGACCATGCCGTAAACCTCGCCGGGGAATTCAATCAGCTCGCCTGCCATTGCGTTGTCAAGTCCATGAACCCTTGCGATACCGTCGCCTATCTGAACTACAGTTCCGAACTGGGTAGTTTCAAGGCGGCCTTCATAATTTCTGATCTGTTCTTTGATCAGTTTGTTAATTTCATCGGGTCTGAGATTCATTAACTTTTCATGCCCCTTTTATGATATTTGAATAGTTTTCAGTTGTTTTTTAAGACCTTCGAATTTGGCTTTTACGGAAGCGTCGAGCATTTCGTTGCCGACGTAAAGGACCATTCCGCCGATTATCGAAGGATCCACAGAGGTTTTGAGCACGATCGTTTTGCCGTATTTTTCGCCGAGTTCCTTTTTGACCTGTTCGATCTGGTCCTCGGTCATTTCAATGGCTGTGACGGCTTCTGCCTCGAGGATGTTTTTCTTTTCTTTATATCCGCGTTCGAAATCAAGGAACATATCCATGACTTCGTCCATGCGGTTTCTGTCGATAAGAGTCATAAAGAAGCTTATCAGATAGGTGTTTCCGCCTTCGAGGATTTTGGAAACGGTCGCTCTGAGTTCTTCGGAAGAGAGGATCTTTTCGGTCATGAGTCTTTCGAACTGTTTGTCTTCTTTCATCTGTGCATAAAACAGTTTGAACTGCTCATAGACTTCCTCTTCGCATTTTTCTTCAAATGCGATATCCAGAAGTGCTTCTGCGTATCTTCTGACCGCAAGGCTCATAAGCTTACACCTCCTTGATCATGGAGATGGATTCACTGATAAGCTGGGCATGATCCTCTTTGGTAAAGGATTTTCCCGAAATTTTTTCTGCGGCGTCGATGGTCATATCGACGATGGAATCACGCAGTTCTTTTTCAGCCTGCGTGCGCTCTCTGTCAATCTCTTTTCTGGCATTGGTTATGATGGTTTCGGCCTGTTCGCGCGCTTCGGCAACGATTTTTTCCTTCATCATTTCGCCGTCTTCGGTGGCGGAATGGATGATGGCGGCTTTTTCATCATTAGCACCCTTCATCATCTCGGCGTATTCGCTTTCGAGTTTTTCGGCGTTTTCTTTTGCTTCGGTTGCTGCAGCAAGGTCTTTTTCGATGACCTCCTGGCGTTTTTCAAGCATTGCCTTTATTTTATCGGCAAAGAAAACTTTTACTACAACGAAAAACGCAAGAAAGGTTGCGCCCTGAATGATAACCTGCCTTATGAGACTGGCATCGATTTTTATAAGCCAGCTATCCATATTGTTACCAATCTTTCTGTAGATTTTTTAATTGATCAGAAGGGTTTTACGAAGATGAGGAGGAGTGCTACGACAAGTCCGTAAAGACCGGTGGTTTCGGAAACAGCCTGACCCATGAGCATGGTGGTGGTGATTTTGCTCTGTGCTTCGGGCTGGCGGCCTACTGCTTCGGTACCTTTACCTGCTGCAAAACCTTCGCCGATGCCGGGGCCGATTGCTGCAAGGCCTACTGCAAGGCCTGCGCCGATAGCGCTTGCTGCATAAATGAGATCCTGTCCAGTGATGTTAAGTCCTTCCATGTGTTTTCTCCTTTTTTGTATAGAATTTTATTTAACACAAGTTTAAAATTGTTTTTGACCGTTTTTTCAAAACGCGGGAATTTCCGCGGCGGTCGTTTTTTTCTTTTTAAGAAAATGCATTTTACGGTGAAATGAAGATCATAGAAAGCAGACAGAAGATGTAAGTCTGGAGACATCCGCTGAAGATATCGAAATATCCGTGGACGAATATCATTGCAAAAAGCGGCAGACAGCAGATAACTGCAAGGCCGATCGCCAGCTTTTTCTTCGTTTTGTCGAGAGTTTTGATCTTTTTGTACTGTTTGGTGAGAAGCACCGCACAGAGAATTACGGAACCGAGCGCGATCCAAACAGGCATTACATTGGAGCCTATGAGCATCGAATAGATAAGCGTACCGATGATAAGACCGCCCAAAAGGTTACCGAACATACGAAGGGTAAGAGAAATTGGGTTTGCAATCTCGCTGATGATATTCATCGGAAGCATGATCGGGATCATGAATTTGACCGGTCCGAGGAAGCCTTTGAGATATTCCTTGATTCCGTTGACCTTGATATGATAATACTGGGAGATAACGCAGGTCATAAGTGCAAGAGCAAACGGAGTCGCAATGTCAGCCGTAGGCGGACGGATAACACCGAGTCCCCAGACGCCGCTGAGGTTCGCAGTAAGGATAAATGCGAAAAGCGCGGTGAAATAAGGAATAAAAGCTTTTGTATTGGGTCCTATGTTAGACTCCACAAGGTTTCCGACAAGACCGTAGATGGTTTCGGCAACGATTTGTTTTTTACTTGTAGGTCTTACTTTGAGACCGCTTCCAAGCCAGATGAATACGACGGAAAGGACGGCGAGAATAAGCCAGGTCCACACCATTGTATTCGTGATATCAAATCCAAAAATCGAAAATCCGCTCGTTATTTCCGGGATTGATACGTTCATCCTATACCTCCTTTCCGGTTTTTCTTTGGATTATCCAATCGGCGAAAGCAAGAACGTAAATTCCGTAAGGAATGCTCAGCAGGCCGAGAATACATCCTATTATACCAACATCCGGGTTTTGGATCGCCACGAAAAGCGTCACACCCCTGATGATAAGGCGCACCATATAATTTGAAACGGTTATTCCGCTTGGGTTGGAACTTTTAAGACTTTTTCCGATGGTCAATTCGTGCTGGCGGAAAAGAAGCTGGGCAACAGCTCCGCCGAGCAAAAGACCTTTGAGCGTCGGAAAGAAACCTCCAAACAGAAGAGAACCGAGAGCAACGAGCACGCAAAGACCCACCGCCGCAAAACGGACGTTTTTTGCGGTTATGATGCTCTCTCGTTCTTCATCATAATCATTTATCATCCTCTGAATGAACTTCGACATCTTTTTCCTCTTTTTTGAGCCACACATCTTTTATGAGCTGGTAGCTTCCTTTATATGCGGAATAGATTCCGCAGATTATTCCGGCAGCGGTAAACCAATAGCCGCCGCTTCCGTATTTTCCGTCAAGCCACATTCCGACAGAAAGAAGAAGGAGTATGGGGCACACGGCGCTGAGCGAAACCTGGAGCACCATTGAGGCGGCTTTTATCACGTCGCGGCGTTCTTTTGCTTCCTGCTCTTTTGATTTCACCGGTCATCACCTTCTTCTTCAAAAAGTCCGGCTTCGGAAAGGATCTTTTCTTTTTCATCTTCGGAAAGTCCAAAAAAACTTTCTTCGAAGGTTTCGGGAAATTCGGTTTTTTCGGTTTCGAAAAAATCTTCTTCCGGCAGCTCGTATTCCGCATTTTCCGGTTCTCTTCTCTTTCCTTCTTCGTTCCAGAAGACCCGGGGATCTTCTTTTTCGGCAATGGTCGGAGAATAGGAACTTTGGCTTTCCGCAGAATTGATGAAACGGATCGCAAACCTTTTTACGATGCTGCTGAGCAACAAAAAAACGCACAGAAAAAGAAGAACTATCCAGATTTTATCCATTGAACAACTGCCTTCCTTTCCGCGCGTTTTATATTGTATTGTACAAAGCATATAATATCACAAATGAATATTGTTGTAAACAAAAATTTGTTATAAAATTAACGAAATTTTATAAGTTTAGTTTCTACAAATTATACTAATTTATCGGCGGGATATTGTAAAGTCAAGTTTTGTTAATATTCTTGAATAGCTTTTGCGG
This sequence comes from Oscillospiraceae bacterium, assembly GCA_017468365.1. Taxonomy (GTDB): domain Bacteria; phylum Bacillota; class Clostridia; order Oscillospirales; family Ruminococcaceae; genus UMGS1668. The sequence goes on from JAFUIS010000022.1 coordinate 76,892, forward strand.
CTGTGGTATAGTTTAGCATGGAATAAAATGAAAGGCGGTGAAAGGTTGGAACTTTCGGAAAAATGCGAACTTTGTCCGCGAAGATGCGGTGCCGACAGAAAAAACGGTGCTTTTGGATTTTGCGGCGGCGGAAAAGAACTTAAAATCGCAAGGGCCGCCCTTCATTTTTGGGAAGAACCGTGTATTTCCGGCGAAAGCGGTTCCGGAACTGTGTTTTTTTCCGGCTGCACCATGCGGTGCATTTTTTGTCAGAACAGGGAGATAAGCCGCGGAGAAGCGGGAAAATTTGTTTCGGTCGAAAGGCTTGGCGAGATTTTTCTTGAACTTCAGGAAAAAGGCGCGAACAACATAAACCTTGTCACCCCTATGCACTATGCTCCGCAGATAGTTTCGGCTATCGGCATTGCGAGAAAAAACGGTCTTTCGCTTCCGATAGTATGGAACACCGGCGGCTGGGAACTTTCGGAAAAGGTCGCCGTGGTGAAGGACTACGCGGACATATGGCTTACGGACTTCAAATATTTTGATAATAATTTGGCAGAAAAATTTTCTTTTGCAAAGAATTATTTTGAAAATGCCTCCGCGGCACTTGAACAGATGGTGAGACAGACCGGAAAAGCTGTTTTTGATGATGACGGTATGATGAAAAAAGGCGTTATCGTTCGCCACCTTATGCTTCCGGGACATCTTGACGACACAAAAAACGTTCTTCGCTATCTTTACGAAACCTATGGCGACGATATCTGGATAAGCATTATGAACCAATACACCCCTCTTTGTTCCGACGAAAGATATCCGGAACTTTTACGCACCGTTTCGGAAGAGGAATATGACGAGGCGGTCGATTTTGCCTGTGAGCTGGGGATTGAAAATGCGTTTGTCCAGGAGGGAGGAACAGTGGGCGAAAGCTTTATTCCCCCTTTCGACCTTGAAGGAGTATAATAATAAAACACCCCGAATGCAAAAAAGCTATTGCAATTTTGTGTTCGGGGTGTTATATTTGTATCTGTACGAAAAACAATCGTTTTTAAGGAGCGGACATCATGAACGAAAATCCCGTTAGAATAATCGTTGACGCAAACCTTCTTCCGGAGGTTCTTTTGAAAGTTATTGAGGCAAAAAAACTTCTTTCGCAGGGAAAGGCAAAGAATTCTTCCGAAGCCGCAAGGCTTGCGGGCATAAGCCGCAGCGCTTTTTACAAATATAAGGACGGTGTTTCGGTTTATAACGACGAAACCCGCGAAAAGATAGTCAACTATTATATGACACTTATGGACAAGCCGGGAATCCTTTCGAACGTGCTTTCGGTGCTTTCAAAATACGGCGCCAACGTTCTTACTCTTAACCAGAACATTCCGATAGACGGCGCCGCACCCTGCACCATTTCTTTTTCCACCGGAAATTTAAAATGCGACGGACACACTCTTCGCGAAGCCATTCGCGCCATTGACGGAGTTATCACCTGCCGCAATCTTAAGGAGCATAAATAAGCCATGAAAATCGCGATACTCGGTCACGGAACGGTCGGTTCCGGCGTTGCGGAAATTCTTATAGAAAACGCGAACGAGGTTTCTGCGGCGGCCGAAAAAAACATTGAACTCGGCGCAATACTTGACATAAGAAATTTTGAGGGGATTTCATATTCCGACAAATTCGTTTCTGATTTCGATGAGATTTTAAACGACCCCGAAATCGGCATTGTTGCGGAAGCTATGGGCGGAACAGAACCGGCTTTTTCCTATATTAAAGCCGCCCTTGAAAAAGGGAAAAATGCCGTTACTTCCAACAAGGAACTTGTTGCGGAAAAGGGTGCGGAACTTTTGAGCATTGCCCGTTCTCATAACGTGAATTTTCTTTTTGAAGCATCTGTGGGCGGCGGAATCCCGCTTATACGTCCGCTTTACAGCGCCATGAATGCCGCCGGAATAACCGAAATGGCCGGAATTCTGAACGGCACGACGAACTATATCCTTACTAAAATGTTCCGTTTCGGAAGCGGATATGAAGAAGCGCTTGCCGATGCTCAAAGGCTGGGATATGCGGAAAGAGATCCTTCCGCGGACGTGCTTGGATTTGACGCCTGCCGCAAAATTGCGATACTTTCTTCGCTGGTATGGAAAAAGACTTTGCGTCCGGAAGAAATACCCACCGAGGGCATTGACAAAATAACCGCAGAGGACGTTTCTTTGGCTGAAACATGCGGTTTTTCGATAAAACTTATTGCAAGGGCAAAGAAGCTTTCTGACGGAAAAATCTTTGCGAAAGTTTCGCCGGCGCTTATCAGAAACGATTCGCCTCTTGCTTCGGTGAACGACGTTTTCAACGCGGTGCTCGTCAGAGCAAAAACCACCGGTGACGTTCTTTTCTATGGAAAAGGCGCGGGAAAAATGCCCACCGCTTCGGCGATGATTTCTGATATCATTGAATGTGCAAAGAGCGAAAACAATATCAAATCCGTTTTTTGGGAAGACGGTGCTCAAAGCGTTTTTGCGGGAAGAGATTCCAACGCTGAAAGATATTTTATCCGCACCTCTTTTGATGCTTCGGAGATTATCGAAGGGGCTGAAATCATAGGTGAAAACGCATATATCACCTCTCCCCTTTCGGAAAGCGAAGTTTCGGTGCTCACGGATAAAATCAATGAGCACGGAAAGCTTTTGTCAAAGATACCCCTTTTTGAATAATATGGCACAAGGGAAGTTGAAACTATGATAAAGATAAGAATTCCCGCTTCGACGGCAAACCTCGGCAGCGGATTCGATTCCTTGGGAATTGCGCTTGACCTTTATAATTACGTTGAGATCGGCGCGGCTCCGGGATGCGATATTTCTTCCGCCGACGGCAGCGAAATTCCCTGCGGCGAAGACAACCTTATTTATCTTTCGGCAAAAAAGGTTTATGAAAAAGCAGGGCTTCCGTTTTACGGACTTAAAATAATCGAAGAAAACAATATTCCTTTTGCAAGAGGGCTGGGTTCAAGTTCCGCCTGCATCGTGGGCGGTGTTTTTGGCGCAAACGAAATTTTGGGAAGGCCTTTTTTGAAGGGCGAACTTCTTGATATTGCCGCGGAGATCGAAGGTCACCCGGACAACGTTTCGCCCGCACTTCTGGGCGGTTTTACCGCAAACGTTATGGACGGAAAGAATGTTCGGTACGTAAAAACGCCCGTTTCGGAGGAACTTGTTTTTGCGGCGTTCGTTCCGCCTTTTGAACTTAAAACCGCGGATGCGAGAGCCGTTATGCCGAAGGAAATTTCGGTAAAGGATTCGGTTTTTGATCTTTCGAGAAGCGCGCTTATGACAGCTTCGCTTCTTTCGGGAAAATACGAAAACCTTCGCTGCGGCTGTGAGGACAGACTTCATCAGCCTTATCGTCTTCCTCTTATTCCCGGCGGCAGCGAACTTATTGAAAAAGCTTATGAAAACGGCGCGCTTTCGGCATTTATAAGCGGTGCCGGTTCGACGATGATGGCGATTTTTGATTGCGGAAAAGAAAAAACCTCAGAAATTGCCGAAACGATAGTTTCCGCCGAAATTTTTGACGGCTGGAAATATCATATCCTTACTGCAGATAATTCCGGCGCTTCGGTGCTGTGATATATTGAGGTAGAAAGATGAGTATTATAGTACAAAAATTCGGCGGCAGTTCGGTTGCCGACGCAGAAAAGATACGCCGGGTCGCAAAGATCATTACGGACACTTATTCTGCGGGAAACAGCGTTGTGGCGGTGGTTTCGGCACAGGGCGACACCACCGACGACCTTATTGCAAAGGCCGCGGAAATAAGCGAAAACCCTTCGAAGCGCGAACTTGACGTTTTGCTTTCGACGGGTGAACAGATTTCGATGTCGCTTCTTGCCATGGCCATTGAAAAAATGGGATTCCCGGTAATCTCACTTACGGGCTGGCAGGTTGGAATGCAGACGGACGCCACACATTGTTCTTCGAGGATACGCAGGATCGACAAAGAAAGACTTGAAAGCGAGCTCGGAAAGAAAAACATTGTTATTGTGGCGGGTTTTCAGGGAATCAACCGTTATGACGACATAACCACCCTTGGAAGAGGCGGTTCTGATACTTCGGCGGTGGCTCTTGCTGCGGCGCTTCATGCGGATATTTGTCAGATATATACCGACGTTGACGGAATTTATACCGCGGACCCGCGAATAGTTCCCGACGCAAAGAAACTTGACGAAATAACCTATGACGAGATGCTTGAACTCGCAAACCTCGGCGCGAACGTTCTTCACAGCCGCAGCGTTGAAATGGCTAAAAAATACAGCGTGAAGCTGGAAGTTCGGTCCAGCTTTGAAAACAAACCCGGAACAATTCTGAAAGAGGTCGTTAAAGTGGAAAGAATGCTTATACGCGGAGTTACCCGCGACAACAATACCGCAAGAATCTCGCTTGTTGAGGTACCGGACGTTCCCGGTATCGCTTTTAAAATCTTCAGTATTCTTGCAAAGAAAAACATAAACGTCGACATCATCCTTCAGTCCATAGGACGCAACAACACGAAGGATATCAGCTTTACCGTTTCGCACGACCAGAAAGACGAGGCCGTTGAGGCGCTTCGCGAGGTTGCGGAACTCTTTAAGGCGAAAGATATAACCTGTGACGATTCCGTTGCGAAGGTTTCCATTGTGGGCGCGGGAATCGAGACCCACCCGGGCATTGCCGCAAAGATGTTCGAGGCGCTTGCGGACGCGGACATCAACATCAAAATGATAGCCACTTCGGAAATCAAGATTTCCGTTCTTATTGACCGCGACAAAGCTGAACGCGCCGTTCAGGTAATTCATGACGCTTTTGATTTTTGATTGAAATATAAAAAAACCCCCGTGCTCGGATTGAGCACGGGGGTTTTTGCTTTTTTTGATTTTAACCTCTGTCTATGATGATAACGCCGGGGTTTTCGTCTTCATCTTCGCCGGGCCAATAGCTTTCCTCGCTTGAGAATTCCTGGGCGCCGTAATAGATAAGAACTTTGTTCATTCGGTCGCCGACGGTGACTTCGGTTCCGTAAGGAACGGACTGGTCATAAACGACGTTATATTCATGCTCGGCGCTGAAATTGGGAACGAGCTGATAATTTATGTTCATTGCACTAAGCATTTCGGTAACTTCGGTCATGGTTTTGCCGACGCAGTTGGGCATTTCGATTTTTTCGGGACCGGTACTTACTTTAAGGGTTATGACGGTTCCCTCTTCGACCTCGGTCTTATATTTTACGGACTGGTCGAAAATCATTCCTGCAACATACTGGTTATTGTTTTCTTCTTCGAAAACAAGTTCAAAATCGGCATAGATCTCGTTGCCCTCGACGTCGGCTCTCATTCTTCCGATGAAGTTGGGGGTGGAAAGAAGGTAGCCGGTGTTGACGTCCTGGCTTTCGCTGATAACGGAAGAAGAAGAATCGTCTTTTTCTTTGTTGCCGAAGCCGAGGATCTCGGTATAGCGGAAAAGGAAGGCAACGATTCCGAGAAGGACGAGCATTGCAACAACGGTTGCCACAAGTCCCCAGGGAAGGCGGACCTTTCTTCTTTCGCGGGGTTCTTCTTCCTCTTCGTAATCGTCGTATCTTTCTACGTTGGTCTTGTTTTCGGTTTCGGCTTTTTTTATCTCTTCGCCGAGAGAAGCGCCGAAAAGCTTGGTATTGGATTTTGCGGATTCGAGAAGTTCGGCGGTGAAATCATCTATGGAACGGGTGCGGTATTCCGCATTGAGGGTCATGGCGTTCATGATCGCATCGGAAACTTCAGAAGGTATATTGATATCCAGTTCTTCGGGAGAGCAGAGGTGGTCAACCTCTTTTCTGGATTCGGCATCTGCGGGAAGAGTTCCGGTGAGGGATTTATAGAGCACTGCGGCGACTGAATAAACGTCGGTCCACTCGCCCTGCCAGCTTCCGCAGTTATACTGTTCCGGTGCGGAATAGCCTTCGGAAAGGCTGGGGTCGATAAGGCTGTCTTTGGTATAAAGAGCGGCGGTACCAAATTCGCCGAGCATGAGCTGGCCTTTTGCGTTAACGCGAATGCTTTCGGGGGAGATTCCTCTGTGGACAAAGCCGTTGCTGTGAAGATAGGAAAGGGTCGTAAAAAGCGGCATAAAGAGCTTTTTGACCTGGGTCCAGCTGAATTCGCCGCCGTTATGGGTGAGGTAATCTCCGTAGGAGATGGTTTTTATAAATTTATAAATTGCATAGACGGTGTTGTTGTCGTGAACAAGATTGATGACAGGCATCACGTTTTCGGTGTGGCGGAAATTTCTTAACGCATCGAAAAGGTCAAAGAAATCTGCCATAAGGGTTTTATATTGTGCTTCCCAGCCGGCAAGAGGAGTGACCTCACCGGTGAGGTCGTTTCTTTTGGCGATTTTCTGGGGCATATATTCATGAACGTAAACACGTTCTTCGTTTTCTTTATCAAAACCGATATAGACGATTCCTTCACCGTTCATTTTTATCATTTTTCCGACGATGTATCTTCCGCCGATGACGGTTCTTACCTGAAGACAGGAAGAATCCGTAAGGGAATCTTCATCGTAACCGCAGCGGCATTTTCCGCTTTCATCAAGTATCGACATGCAGCCCATGCAAAGAGAACGTTCTTCTGTAATCATTCCCGACTGCCTCCTTTTTCATAAACAAAATCAAATATATCATCGCTTTTTTAAAAAGCGCTTGGCTTCAGTATTTCTTTTCATACCTATACAGTATATATTTTATACTATTTTTTCTTTTGTTGCAAGTTTTTTCCCACAGGTAAAATATATATGCAGATAAATTTTTTTCAAAACCGGAAAAATTTTATTTTTGTTTTTTCAAAATATTCCCTTTCTGAATATATAGTAACTTAAAGAGCCGAAAATGTTGCAAAATTTTTCTTTAAAAGCGATAAAGCTCCGTTGCCTGCGGTAGCAACGGAGCTTTATCGTTTTGGAAAGGAAAAAGATATGAAAGGGGTAAGATATAATCAGATTCGTTTGCGAAGCGTTACGATGACGCTTACTGCCGCAAGCCAGAAAAGCTGGAATGCCATGAGAATATACATTTCAAGGCTTCTGATATTTCCGGTGAAGAGGAAGAGGGTTACAAGGATGAATCCGAGAACGATTCCTATCATTTCGATGAGTGCGGCCGCAAAAGAGGATTGGCGGATTATTCCGCAGCAGTTGAGAAGGTCGGAAAGAGCAAAAAGGCTTCCATCATAAACTGCCGCAGCCGGAGCTGTTTCGCGCTCTTCGGTGAGTTCCGCGCATTTTTGCTGATATTTGGAAGAAAGAAGATTGAGCTGGCTTTCGGGATAACCGAAGATGTCGCTGAGCTTCTTTGTGGTGATATTGGGGTCACTGCAGTTAATAACAAGGCGGACGCCGCGCTCTGCCATGATTCCGAGAGAACGGTAAACTTCTTTGTCTGCGTGATAGCTGAGAACGAACATTGCGGTAAGTTCACCGCTGTTTGCAAGATAGAGGATATCTTTTCCTGCGCCGACGTATTTGTTTTCATAGTCGTGGGAAGGAATGTCGATTCCGTGGTTTATCATGAGTTCACGGTTACCGATGAGAACGCGTTTTCCGCCTACCCATGCTGAAAGTCCCATTCCGTCTTCATAAATAATGGTATCGACGGGTTTGAGAAGCTTTCTGTCGCCCTGGACAACGTTTATGAAAATGCTTCCGAGGGTGCTTCTGGTGCTGCAGATTACGGAAGCTGCATCGAGGATAGCTTCGTCTATTCTTCCCTGGGAGAAAGTTTTGATTCCGTGAAGAATGATGCTGCCTTCGGGGAAGAGCTGTTCGATATCGAGAAGAACGGAATCGGTTTCGGCAAAGGTTTCTGCGGTATAGCCGCCTGCCATCATGCTTCCCTCTTCATTGAGAGCTTTGCAGGAACGGAACACCGGAAGAGCACCTGCGATGGTTGCGGAGAACGGAGCGGCAACACAAAGGATAGCCGCAAAACCGGTGACTGCATCGGAAATTCTTGCGGTTACAAGGAAGCCGATGACTCCGACGATGAGCGCGCAAAGGAAAACAATTGGAGAAACGATTCTTGCGATGCTTTCGGTTGCATCATCGCGATAGGAAAGTTCGAGGAATCTGGTGAAGAATTTTGCTTTTGCGCTGGTGCAGAAACGAGGAGTTTCATCTCTTTGGCCGGTGAGTTCTCTTGCAAGCTCTTTGTTTCTTACCGGAAGAAGCGAGGATTTTACTCCGCCGGAGGTAAGAACTTCAAAGTTGCCTTTTATTCTTGCAGCGGAAAGGAGTTTTCCGACGGTGTTGAAGAGAAGGCCCGCAATTACTATCGGGAAGAAAAGGTTTTCGCCGCCGGGGGACATTGTGGACGGATCCGCAATGAACATTACGCCGAGGGCTGCTGCACCGATTACGGAACAGGTTGCGAAGGTGTCGTTTCCTGCTCTGAATCTGAGAAGAGATATGAGGCCTCCGCCGACTGCAACGTGGCAGGTAAGCGCGGCGACACAGACTATTGCAAGGTTGATTATGGGATAGACCATTCCGGAGTTTTCAAAGGAGATCGCATCCGGAAGAGAATAACCGAGCATAGGAGAAAGGCAGAAAACAAGGCTTGCGATGAAGAGAACGAGAATAATGGCACTTCTTATAATAAGTCCGGTGAGCTGGGAAGAAAGGTTCTTTTCAACCGCTTCGCGCTGGGATTCGTTTTCGTAATCGTCCGGGTCCTCGTCGTCCGGCTCATGCATATCCTGCATGAGTTTTTTGGCGATATCGGCGTTGCTCTGGTCGGAGAATTTGTTCTTTACCGGTGTGCTTTCCGGAACTTCGGGGATATGTATCTCCTGGTTGGTGGGTTCCGCAACGTTTTTCATAAATTCTTCGACTTTATCGCGGCGCTTTTCAACGAACTCTTTATAAAGGTCGTGATTGCCGGAGCTTGTGAGATTTCCGTCCCTGGTTTCTTTTTCGGCTTTTGCCGCACCGAAACCGATAACGCCGGCGCCCGCGGCAAACTTGGTTTCCGGGGCTTTTTCCTCTTTCGGTTCTTCGGTGATCTTCGGTTCTTCGGCGGGTTTTACTTCCGGGGGTTTTTCTTCGGCTTTTACCGCGGCAAAACCTTTTACGGGTTTTTCTTCCGGGGCGGAAGCTTTTGCGATATCCTCGGAAAGTTTATCGTCGTGAATCGTGAAATCTTTAGGAACATAGGAATCGAGCTTTTCTTTCTTGCTTTCATGCATAGGAACGGTGTTCACTTTTGCGGAAATGCTTTCTTCCTTTTGTTTTTTGGTTTTTTTCTCGTTTTTCCAGGTTGCCGCACCGAAATACTGGGAAAGCGTATCGTCCACCTGGATAGTGCGTGTGGTTATGGGCTCATCCCTGAATTTTTTGGTATAGGTCGGTGCCTCCGGCTCAGCAGGTTTTTCCTGCTGGATATTTTTCTGCCGCATTTCGAAGAAATCGCCTTTAGGCTCGGCAGCTTCTTTTTTTGTTTCAGAATCGGTCGGTTTTGTTGAGCCGGCTTCTTTTTTTCGCCTGATCTCTTCGAGGATATCATCGACCGAATAGCCGTTTCCTGCCATTTTGTTCCCCTTCCCTTTTTTTGTTTTATCTTAAAAAACTTATCTTGCTTTGATTTTGAGCCTTTGTCTTGTTACCTCATACATCATCACGGATGCCGCAACGGATGCGTTGAGGGATTCGATCTTTCCGCGCATCGGAAGAGAAACGACAAAGTCGCATTTTTCTTTAACAAGGCGGCTTACGCCTTCGCCTTCCGCACCGACCACAAGGCCTATCGCACCGGAAAGATCTGCGGACCAGAGGGCTTCGCCGTCCATATCGGCACCGAAGATCCAGACTCCGCGTTCTTTGAGTTCATCGATGGTGCGGGAAATATTGGTGACCCTTGCGACGGGCACATATTCGACGGCGCCGACACTGGTTTTTGCCACAACGTAGTTGAGGCCGACGCTTCTGCGCTTGGGAATTATTACGCCGTGGGCGCCGCAGCATTCGGCGGTACGGATGACTGCGCCGAGGTTATGACCGTCTTCAAGTCCGTCAGCGATAATGATGAAGGGAGGTTCTCCCCTTTCTTCCGCAAGGGCGAAAATTTCATCGACGGTGGCATATTTATGAGCTGCTGCCATTGCGACAACACCCTGGGCGTTTGCGCCTGCGGCCATTTCATCGATTTTTATGGGCGCGACTTCTTTAACCGGAATTCCGGCGTCTTTTGCCATGGCATAAAGTTTGCCGAGGTTGGTGGCGCCTTTTGCGACCATTATCTTATCGATCTCGCGGCCGGATTTGATCGCTTCGATTACGGCGTTTCTTCCGCAGATTTTATCTTTGTCCGCTTCGTTTTCGCGGAGTACTTCTTTATCCTTATCTCTGAATTTTTCCATATTATTCTTCCTTCATAAGTGTGGAGATATTCACGACAGTTTCGATCCAGTAATCACGAAGCTGAGCGTTGATTTTTGTACCTTTTGCGGTGCGGACATAGTATTTTCGGGGTTTTCCTTCGGACATATCCCACTCGCTTTTGAGAAGTCCCTGGCTTTCGAGCCTGCGCAAAAGCGGATAGAGGGTGTTTCCGTCCACCGGAACACCTTTTTCGGTCAGTTCCTGGCCAAGGGAATAGCCGTATTTGGGCGAGGAAAGCCGGTTAAGTACGCCCAAAACGACGGTTCCGCGGCGAAGTTCCGACACAAAACCGGTAATGATCTCGTCGTCGCTCAATTTTCCCCACCTCCTGTAAAAAATTTGGATTTTTGGCTTATTTAAGCCATTTTTGGTAACAGAAAACGTGCGGAAAAACAGCGATTTTCGCTGTTTTTTTCTTTCGGATACGAAAGAATTTCCGCCGTTTTCCGCCGGAATTTTTCGTTTCTTTTTTTGGTTTTCCATCTGATTCGAATTATACTGTATATCATACTCTGTTGTCAAGTATAAATTATAAATTTTCTAAAATTAATTTTATTTCAGTTTATCGTTATTTTAAATTGTTTTTATTTAACTTTATTTTGTATTACGTTTATTTTAAAAATAAAATACTGTGTGCGACACGATTATACGCAAAAACGGGCAGAATAGGAGTTCTTCCTACCCTGCCCGTTTTTTTAACGCATTTTATTGGTTTTTAAAGGTTTTCTCGGTTTTGAAAAGTCCGATTTTTGGCTTATTTATGCGGTTTACCAGACTTTTAAAAGACGCGGGAATTTCTTCATTACGATACCGCAAAGTTCCCTTATTTCATCCGGAATCGTGCCCATGGGGCCGTTTATGGGGTCATATTTGAACATTTTTCCGTCGTATCTGAAGCGGCAGTTGTTTGCTTCGCCGGTGACATAAAAACCGTCGTTCTCGCTCTTTTTGAAATCTTCCTCATCAAGGAAAAGAGTGAATTTTTCTTTGTAGGGTTTTCCGTCATAGGGACAGCTGTCTGCACAGGCGCCGCATTCGTCGCAGAAATCGTTTACGTGGAGAATCTGGCGGCTGCCGTCGGAGAGTTTTATTACCCAGTTTGCTCTGTTGGGGCAAACTTCGGCGCAGAATTCGCAGACGGTGTCACATTCGAGGCAGCGGTCTCCCTCGGAGCATTTTTTGCAGTCAGCGCAGAGTTTTCCTCGTTTTTCGAGGAAGGAAAGATCTTCGCTTTCGTTGTCGGGAACGTATTTGTCATAGTGGCTGTGGGCGATTTTTTTGCAAAGCTTCTGGGCATCCGCAACAACTTTTGCGATATCTTCGGTTTTGTTGAAGTTTGCGTCGCCTACGAGATAGGTTGCGCTGTCCATTTCATCGAAGAGTGTATCGTCCACTTCTTCGCCCACCGCATTTATCGCGATATCGGCGGGTATTTTATCCTTTGCGCCGGTGTCGATTACGGGTCTTATGCCGGTTTTTTCATCGGGCTCACCGAGTTCGGAAACGTGGCAGAGAAGCTGGCCGCTTCTTACGCCGCTGGGGATAAGGTTGGTCGCCATGAAAACGCCTTCTTTTTTCATAGCGATTATTTCGTCGGGAGAAGCGGTCATTTCGCTTTCGGGACGGTCGAAAACAAGGGTTACCCTATCGACGGAAGAAAGTTTTTTGGCGCATCTTGCCGCGGCAACGGCGGAATGACCGCCGCCTATTACGACTACGTTGCCCATGACTGTTTCTTCGGTCTCTTCGGGGTTCTTTTTGCAGTTTTCAAGGAACTCGAGAGCAGGAACGCTTTTTCCAAATGCGAATTTGAGGTGTTTTTGTTTTCCTGCGCCGATGGCAAGAACGATTTTTTCAAAGCCCTGTTCGCGAAGTTCACGAAGAGATGTTACCTCTACGCCAAGCTCCATTTCGATTCCCAAAGCCTGGATGAGGGTTGCATCCCATTCAATATCTGCATCGCTGATTCGGGATTTGGGAATATATTTGGTAACTGCGCCGCCGGGACGATATTCTTTATCGAACACAGTGACTTTTGCGCCCTGTCTTGCAAGGAAGCAGGCAGTGGAAAGTCCTGCGGGGCCGCAGCCTATGACTGCGATCTTTGCGCCCGCTCCGGATTTGAGTTCGGTTTCGTCAAGAAGGTCAAAGCATGCGTTTTTTGCGGCTTTGAAGTTTTCGCCCTTTATGTCGATGGGACCTTCATAGAATCTTCTGGAGCAGCCGTTCACACAGGGGTGAGAACAAAGGGTCTCGACGGTGAAGGGCATGGGGTTGCGCTCGATTATTACGCGAAGAGCATCGAGGCTTCTGCCGTTTTTGATAAGACGGGTTATGAGAGGAATGTCTGCGCCAAGGGGGCAGACGGCTCTGCACTGCGCCTTGGTGCAGCCGATATGAGGAATGGGACCCTGCGCTTTTTGGGGTTCGGGTCTTTCGATATTTTTATATCTTCCGCCGGAATATACCTCTTTTTCAATATCCGGAAGGTCGGAAGTGAGGATTCCGGAGAACTGGGCATAGTCGCAGCGGGAAACGTCATCGGCAATCTGGCGGAATCTTTTAAGGCCGCCGGGTCTTATGATATCGGAAACGAAAGTGACGGGCCAGATTCCCGCATTAAAAAGTTTGGAAGCGGTGAAATAATCCGCGCCGCCGGCAAAGCAAACACGAAGTCCGCCACCGAAATCGTTTGCAATTTTTTCCGCAAGGGAGAAAGCTATGGGGAAGAGCGCTCTTCCGGTGAGGCGACCGTTTTTTACGGGAGTTTTCTTTGCCTTTTCGACGATGAGTCCGTCGCAGACTTTTACGCCGAATTCAAGGCGGTTCATATCCGCTTTGTTCTGAAGACGGAGGAACGCGGGTTTGAGCTCGTCATAGAGAGCGCCTTTTTCCATGCGCTCCTTGCTTATTTCGATATCGTCATAACCGTTGATATCGAGGATTCCGCGGATGGTATAATAACCGAGAAGGTCGGGGCTTATTCTTATGAAGGTATGGAGTTTCTTTTCTTCGATAAGGTAGGCGGCAGCTTCTTCGATTTCGGAAGCGGAAAGGTTTTCGTTCGGTACGAATACGACGGAGGAACACACCTTGGGGCTGATGTCGGAAATATAGGTATTATCGACGCCGTCGAGTTCATCCATATGGGCTCTTGCCCAGTTTTCACATTCGCGCCAAACGGAGGTATATTCGGCGGATTTGAGACCTTCGATGAAGCTGTTCATCTTTTCGGATTTGAGGTCTTCAAGGCTTCCGCCTACGGACATGTTGAAGACGAAACCTTCCGGAACGCCGATTTCGAAAGCGGTGCTGATAAGTTTTATTGCGTACCAGGCTTTTACATATTCGCCGAAAGCTTCGCCGATGGAAAGTTCGGAAGGATGTTCGGAAGAATAGGTGCGGTCGCCGACGGAAGTATCCGGTTTTTCGGTTTTTTCGTTTTCGGGGAAAACCGTTCTGAGTTCAAAGAATCTTGCGCCGGAAAGATAGGCGGCGATTATTCCCTGGGCAGTTTGGGTAAGGGGACCCGCGGCAGGACCTACCGGATTTTCGATTCGCATACCGAAAATCGGAAGTCTTGCTCTTCCTGCTTTATAAAAATCCTTTACGCCGAAGACACTTCCGAATGCGTTATGCTCTTCGATAAGAAGTCCCATCAGCTTTTCAAAAGAAAGGGGTCTTAAATTATCGCTCATAAAAGCTTTGCCTCCAATTTCCGAACGGTCATAAAAATACATATTAAGTTTAACATTTTTTCATTATAATTACAAGGTGCAAAATAATTCAAAAAAACTTCTTGACTATTACGTTACGTCATAGTATATAATTTTTTTGCGAGGTGATCGAAATGAAGATGCAGATAAAAGAATTTGCGAAGTTCACGGGAGTGAGTGTGCGCACGCTTCACTATTATGATGAACTGGGACTTTTAAAACCCGCTTTTGTTGACAAGTCTTCCGGTTACCGTTTTTACGATGAAAAATCGCTTCTTCGCATGCAGGAGGTGCTTTTTTTTCGCGAACTTGATTTTCCTTTGAAAGAAATCAAAGAAATATTATCCTCAACCGATTATGATATTGAAAAGGTGCTTTGTGAACAGAAAAGACTTCTCGTTCTTAAAAAAGAGCGGCTTGAAAAAATCATTCTTGCGGTTGAGAGTGCCATGAAAGGAGAAAACGTTATGAAAGCATTTGATAACAGCGAATTTGAAAAATATAAAGACGAGGCAAAAGAAAAATGGGGCGGCAGCGCCGCTTATAAAGAATTTGAAGAAAAAAGCGCAGGACGCAGCGAAGAAGAAATTTCCGTTCTCGGTGAAGGAATGATGGATATTTTCCGCCGTATGGGTGAAATAAAAGATTCTTCTCCGAAGAGCGAAGAGGCACAGAAGCTTGTGGAAAAGCTTAAAAATTTTATCTGTGACAATTATTACACCTGCACTGACGAGATACTTTTTTCACTTGGGCAGATGTACGTTGCCGACGAGAGGTTTTTGAAGAATATCGACAAAGCAGGCGGTGAAGGCACCACGGATTTTGCGGCAAAGGCTATAACCGCTTTTTGCGGAAAATAAAAAAAGGCACCCTTTTGGGTGCCTTTTGTTTTTAAGCTATCAGAGTCTTTTTACAAGGATGTGGTTCATCCAGCCGCCGATGATCTTGTCTTCAAAGCTTCTGCGAAGTTTGAAACCGAGGGAATCATAGAGTTTTCTTGCTCTGGGGTTCCAGTCGTTTACGATGAGAGCGCACTCTTTGAATCCGAGACCGGTCATTACGCCGACATAGAAAGCGATGAGCATCTGGCCGATGCCTCTTCCGCGCATGGTATCTTTTACACCGAGAAGAGTGAGGCAAGGAAGTCCGTCAACGGTGGGATCGCTTGCTTTCATGCTCATATAACCGACAGCTTCACCGTTGCGGTCAACCGCAACGTATGCATTTCCGGATTTGAGGTCGTCGGTAAGGACTTTATCGAGAAGGTCGGTCTTTTTAAAATAATGATTATAAAGCGGGCTGTTTTCGAAAATGCGTTTGTAATCTTCTTTTTTTGCGGGATCGGCTTTTACGATCTCGATCATGTTTGCCATATACTGTGCTTCGCGATGATAGCTCATTTTATATCCTCCGTTCGTGACTCTTTAAATCTTATATTATACGTTGCTGTTATGTTTTCTGGATTTTCTCATCAGGAGATAAAGGCTGTGGCTGGGGTCAAGGCTTTCGGGCATCTGCATGAATTTGTGGAAGCCCATGTCCTCATAAAGTCTTCTTGCAAGGGGGTTAAAATCGTTTACGGCGATAAAGCCGCGGTCGTAACCTTTGGATTCGTATTCTTCGATGAAGTATTTGATAAGCATCTGACCGACGCCGTGGGAACGGTAGTCGGTGCGAACGCCGAGAAGAGCCAGATAGGGCATGTTCGCATAGACGCTTTCGATCTGCATCCACATGAAACCGACGGCTTCGCCGTTGCGGTCTTCGGCGATCCAGACTTCGTCGTTTGCAAGGGCACTGCCCATCCAGTCATAGACGTTTTCGCCATAGTGTTTATAAAGTTTGGAACCGTCAAAAATACGTTTGTATTCTTCGATTTTTGATTTGTCCGCCTTTACGACATGAACTTCATGTACAGCCAAAGGGTACACCCCCAACAAGACAGATTTATACATTTATAGAATAGCACTTTTTTGCGTTCAAGTCAATGAAATGCGGCGGTTTTGAAAATATATTCCGGGCATGGGATTGTTTTTTTAAAGTTTTTGTTTTCGGCAAAATTTTACAACACGGTTTTTGCGATTTTTGGCTTTATTATACGGTTTTCGGCAAATTGAGAGGCGTTTTTACAGCAATTTTATATATTTTAAATTATAATACTTAATATTATCATTTTATCAAAACGGTGGTTTTATTGCTTTTTATTTTCACAATGTAATTGAATTATTCATAATTTTATAATAGAATAAAATCAGATAAATTTTTTGGGAGGCGGTACGATGAAAAGAGCGATAGTCCTTGCAGGAGGCGGCGCAAAAGGTTCTTATCAATTTGGATTCTGGAGAGCCATTCGTGAACTCGGCATTGATTTTCAGATAGTGACCGGTTCTTCCGTAGGCGCCCTTAATGGTGCGCTTTTTGCCAGCGGGCTTTATGATTCCGGACTTGAGATGTGGAACAACATTACCACCGGCGACATTGTAACCACTGCGCCCAGCCAGATATCGCAGGTCATGGACACCGAAGGAATAGTCGCTTCGCTTAAAAATATTTTCGGCGACCTTTCGGAAAGCGCCGTGAACATCAAGATGGACCCCTTCCCTCTTGAAAAGCTTATTGCGAAATATCTTGACGAAAAACTTCTTCGCGAAAGCGACGTCGAATTCGGTCTTATGGTTTCGGAATATCCGAACATGAAAGCAAGGGCGGTGCGCCTTTCGGAAATTCCTTACGGAATGCTCAGCGACTATCTTCTTGCTTCTTCGACGGTCTATCCTTCAATGGAGCCGAGAGACATTGCCGGAATTAAATATGTTGACGGCGGTTACAGCGATAACTTTCCCGTAAATCTTGCCCTTGATATGGGGGCGGATGATATTATCGGCGTTAACCTCAGGGCTACCGGTCTTGAAGCAAAATACGAAACGGACTATCCCGTAAGGGTCATAAGATGTCATTTTGACCTTGGCCCCACCATGGAATTCATCCCTGAAATCGCGAAGCGAAACCTTGCTCTCGGTTATAACGACACCATGCGCTCTTTTGGGGTTTATGACGGTACCGCATATACCTTTGAAAAAGGCGAATGTGAAAAGATGCAGAGCGAATTTGAAAAATACTGCGTTGACATGCTCATAAAATGCGGCGCGGTGGGCATAAGCGAAAAATCCTCCTATTCCCGCTCACTGGCAGTAAAAGGTTTTTGCGAAAAGCGCCGTCACAGGCTCGGTCTTATGGGACACGACCTTGCGATGCTTTGTATTGAGAGCGCGGCGGAGTTTTTCCTTCTGGATCCTACGCCTGTCTATACCGGGGATTCCCTTGGAAAAGAAATTCTGCGCGCCTGCAGGCCTTTTGAAGAAAAGGGCAAAAACCCCATGGCGGTCATCTTTTCTTCGCCGAAACCGCTTAACTATAAACTCGGTCAGCTTCAGCCTCTTGACAGAAAAGACGTTATCGCATATCTTGTTCGTCTTTTTGAAGAACTTCGCAATTCCGATTCTCAAAACCGCGACCTTCGTTCTCTTTGCCGCTTTATGCCGGAAGAGTTTTTTGCCGCGCTTTATATAAGCTTCCTTAAAACAAAGGAGATCTGATATGAAATTTTGTAAAATGACAGCGCTTATCCTTGCCGTGCTCATACTTTTGTGCTCATGCTCAAAGGAGATCGAGACCGTCGGCGGAAACTACATGCTTGCCACCGGAAAAGCCGGCGGCACCTATTATTCCCTTGGTACCTGCGTTGCTTCGATCTGGGATAAATATTCAAACAGTACCACGAACGTTGCCACCACCACCGGTTCCATAGACAACATTGAGATGCTGCTCAAGGAAAACGCCGACCTTGGTTTTGTGCAGAGCGACATTCTTTATTACGCTCTTGAAGGCCAGGAGATGTATGAGGAAAACAGGCAGCGTGGAATTTCCGTTGTGGCGAACCTTTATACCGAAGCCGCTCAGTTTGTTGTCAACGCTTCCACCGACATTCAGAGCATTTCGGACCTTAACGGAAAGACCGTTGCCGTGGGTGAATACGGCACAGCGACCGAAGCTGCCGCAAGAAAAATTCTTGAAGCTTACGGCGTTACTTACGACATGATAACCGTCAAATACCAGACCTTCTCGGAAGCCATGGACGGACTTTCTTCCGGAAGCATCGACGCGGCTTTTGCGGTTTCTTCCCTTCCCAGTGCGAACATTCTTGAATATTCCCAGACAAGGGAGATAAGGCTTCTTCCCATTTCGCTGACCCAATCCGCCGCTTTTAAAAGAAGCTGTCCTTTTTTCAGCGAGGGAGTTATTCTCAACGACGTTTACGGAACGCAGAATTCTGCTTCGACAGTTTGCATCGACGTTCTTCTTATATGCCGTTCGAACCTTGCTCAGGCGAATATTTACAGCATTACCAAGGCGCTTTTTGACAACACCGACGAAATCATTTCCGGTCACGCAAAAGGCGCGGACATAAACCCGGTCACCGCTTCGGAAACTTCTGTGGGAAGCTTCCATTCCGGCGCAAAACAGTATTTTGACAACCTTGGCGAAGAGCCGGCGGAAGAAAAACCCGCCGAAAGCACGGCTTCGGAAGAAAGCCAGAGTGAAAATGAATAAAAAAGAAGCACCCTTCTGAAGGGTGCTTCTTTTGTTTTTGGTGGAGACACACGGACTCGAACCGTGGACCTCTTGCGTGTGAAGCAAGCGCTCTAACCGGCTGAGCTATGCCTCCGTTTTTCCGGTCAGGTTAATATTATACCACTTTTGTGATTTTGTGTCCATAACGGCGCTATAAAAAATTTATAATTCGTTAACCATTGTAAAAAATATCCATGATAAAATAGATATATAATTTAAGAAAAGGAAGATTCACTATATGATTATGCAGAAGATCCGGGAATTTATGTACGGAAGATACGGAACGGACAAACTTTCGCTTGCGCTTATTATTGCGGGCTTTGTTTGTTACACCCTTTATGTTTTCAGCCGTTTCCGTCTGCTTTATCTTATCTCGCTTATTTTTTACGGAATCGCGCTTTTCCGCACCCTTTCAAAAAACATTGACGCAAGACGCAGGGAAAACATGAAGTTTGAGCAGTTCCTTTGGAAGGCAAAGAACAAATGGGTGGGCATCAAAGCGGATTTTGAGGAAAGAAAAACTTATAAGCATTTCAAATGCCCCTCCTGCGGACAAAAGATAAGGATTCCCAGAGGCCGCGGCAAAGTTGAGATACGCTGCCCCAAATGTTCGAACAGGTTCATCAAAAAAGTTTAAAAAGAATTTGGGGTTTTCACAAATCCAAAGCCGCCTTCGATGGCGGCTTTTTTTGTTAAAACGGTGGACGGAAAAGCATTACTGTGTTAAAATATAAAAGGTTATAATACTTTTTTGGAGGGACCGATATGTATCTTAAAGACCAACATAAAGTCTGGCTTGCAACCGGCGAAAAAGCTGTTTATCTTGAACCTTCCATGGCAAACCGCCACGGACTTATTGCAGGCGCCACCGGTACCGGCAAGACCGTCACCCTTAAAGTTCTTGCGGAATCTTTCAGCGAGATGGGCGTTCCGGTTTTTCTTTGCGATATCAAAGGCGACCTTACCGGAATGTGCGTTCCCGGAAAAGAAACCAAACATATCCGCCGCAGCATCGACAACATGGGACTCGATTCCGTGGGATATGATTACGCTTCTTTCCCGGTAAGATTTTTTGACGTTTACGGAAAAAACGGTCACCCGGTGCGCACCACCATTACCGACATGGGTCCCGAGCTTCTTGCAAGACTTCTCGGTCTTAACGATACCCAGAGCGGTGTTCTCAGGATCGTTTTCCGCATTGCGGACGACGAACAGCTTCTTCTGACCGACCTTAAAGACCTTCGCGCAATGGTACAGTACGTGGGCGACAACGCGAAGGAATATAAGCTTACTTACGGAAACGTTTCGGCACAGAGCGTCGGTGCCATTCAGCGCGCGCTTCTTGCCCTTGAAGACGAAGGCGGAAACACCTTTTTCGGCGAGCCGGAACTTGACCTTCATGACTGGGTGGAATGGGACGAAAACGGAAAAGGCGTTATGAACATTCTTGAATGTCAGGAACTTTTCCAGCACCCGCTCCTTTACGGAACGTTCCTTCTCTGGATGCTTTCTGAAATTTATGAGATGTTCCCGGAAGCCGGCGACCTTGAAAAACCGAAGTTTGCCTTCTTCTTTGACGAAGCTCATCTTCTTTTTGACGATGCGCCCAAGGCACTTCTTGAACAGATAGAAAGAATGGTGCGTCTTATCCGTTCCAAGGGCGTTTCGGTATGGTTCATTACCCAGCATCCTTCCGACATTCCGGATTCCGTTCTCGGACAGATAGGCAACCGCGTTCAGCACGGTCTTCGCGCATACACCCCCGCAGACCAGAAAGCTCTTCGCGCAGCGGCAAATTCTTTCCGCACCAACCCCAATTTTGACACTGAAGAAACTCTTACCCTTTTGGGTACCGGCGAGGCGCTTGTTTCCGTTCTTGATGCAAAAGGTATTCCCACCATCGTTGAGAAAGCAAACATTCTTCCACCCAGAAGTTCCATGGACGCAGCTTCCGAAGCAGACGTTCAGTTTGCAATAAAACAAAGCCCGCTCTTCGGAAAATATGAAGAGACCGAAGAAAATGAATCCGCTTTTGAAAAAATAAGCGAACAGCGCGAAGAAGAGGCCAAAGAGGCAGAAAAAGCCGCAAAGGAAGAAGCAAAGGCCAAGGAAAAAGAGAAAAAAGAAAAAGAAAAGGCCAAAAAGAAAAAATCCACCGCCGCAAAGAAAACCACCAGCGCATTTAACAAAACCGTAAACTCTGCCGCAAACACCATCGGCCGCGAAATCGGCAAAAAAGTTGTGCGAGGAATTTTCGATACCTTCTTCAAAGGATAATTTTTTTGCAAAAGGAGAAAAACATGGATATCATCAAAGAGAAAATCAATGAGATAGTTGAAAAAATCAAAAACGACAAAGATATAGCCGCAAAATTCAAAGCCGACCCCATCACCACCGTTGAGGGACTTATCGGCATTGACCTTCCCAACGATCAGATCGAAAAAATCGTTGACGGAATCAAGGCAAAAGTCGCTCTTGATAAAATCGATATGGACAAAGTCGGCGATATGCTCGGCGGCCTTTTCGGCAAAAAATAAGCAAAAAGAGGTATTTTGAAAGTGGACCAAAAGGCATACTCCACCCCTGAATTTGAAGCGGAATATACCTATTACGGCTCCGATCTCGGAGCATTGAGGTCGCCGGAAAGAACTTTTTTCCGTCTTTGGGCGCCCACTGCGGAAAAAGCCGCGGTTCGCCTTTATGAAAGCGGAGATTTCGGAAAAGACGACCTTATTGAAGAAATAAATATGGCGAAAGACGTTTGCGGAACCTGGGTTGCGGAAAAGCCCTGTGACCTTGGCGGCGTTTATTACACCTTTTGCGTGACTATTGACGGAAAAGAAAGAGAAGCCGCAGACCCTTATGCAAAAGCAGTCGGCGCAAACGGAAAACGTTCCATGGTCATCGACCTTTCTTCCACCGACCCGGAAGGCTGGGAAAAGGACAAGGGGGTTTTCTTCGGAAAGAGAGTTACGGACGCGGTGCTTTATGAAATGCATGTGCGCGACATTTCTTCCGACGGTTCTTCCGGAATTGAGCACAAGGGAAAGTTCCTTGGTGTTTCCGAAACCGGAACTGAAACCAAAAGCGGAAACGCCACCGGTCTTGACCATATAAAGGAACTGGGTGTAACGCACATACATTTTCTTCCCAGCTATGATTACGGTTCCGTTGACGAAACAAAACCGGACGGAAGCGAATATAACTGGGGATATGACCCGGTGAACTTCAGCGTTCCGGAAGGAAGTTATTCCACCGACGCGAAAAACGGCGCAGTAAGGATCCGCGAAATGAAAGAGATGATAAAATCTCTTCACGAAAACGGAATCGGCGCGGTTCTTGACGTTGTTTATAACCATGTTTATCATGTTGACGAATTTTGTTTCAACGTGCTCGTTCCGGGCTATTTCAGCCGTACTGACGAAAACGGAAATTATTCCGCGGGTTCCGGCTGCGGAAACGACACCGCTTCGGAAAGAAACATGGTAAGAAAATATATCGTGGATTCGGTGAAATACTGGGCAGACGAATATCACATCGACGGATTCCGTTTTGACCTTTCGGGACTTCTTGATATCGCGACCATAAACGAAGTTATCGTTGAAGTCCATGAAAGCCATCCCAACGCGATAGTTTATCTTGAGGGATGGGATATGCCCACCGCGGTGACAAAACCGGGAATTGAACTTGCGCACATGTTCAATTCAGAAAAAATGCCCGGGGCGGCTTTTTTCAGCGACACTTTCCGCGATATCCTTCGGGGAAAAGAGACCGAAGAAAAAGGTTTTTGTGCCGGAGCAAAAGGCAAAAAGCATGCGTTTGACAGATGTTTTATGGGAATGCCTTTCTGGTGCAAGACCCCTGTTCAAAGCATCAACTATGCTTCGTGCCACGACGGTTACACCCTTTTTGACAAAATAGCCCTTTCCTGTCCGGAATATGATTTTGAAACAAGGGTACGCATAAACAACCTTGCGGCGGCGACTTATATCCTTTCGCAGGGCGTTCCTTTTATGCAGGCGGGCGAAGAGATGCTTCGTTCGAAAAAGCACCCTGACGGAAGTTTTGAGCACAACAGCTATAACTGCTCCGACTTTGTGAACGGCATCAAATGGGACGACCTTCATATTCCGGAATACAGAAAGACTTTTGAGTATTACAAGGGTCTTATCCGTTTCAGAAAAGCGCACGGCGTGCTTCGCATGCAAAGCGCAGAGGACGTTTATTCCCACGTTACCATTATGGATATTGATGACGAAAACCTCGCCGCATATCATCTTTGGGGCAACGTGAACGGCGAAACCTCCGAAGCGGTTTTTGTTGTTTTCAACGCTTCAAACGAGGAAAAGACCGTTGAGCTTCCCGTTGGAAAATGGGGAATCTGCATTGACGGCGAAAAAGCCGGCGATGAGATTTTCGGATATGCCGAAGGAGAATACGTTCTTCCTCCTTTTTCTGCAGCGGTCATGATAAAATAAAAAAATCCCCGCCTTTTTCGGCGGGGTTATTTTTTTGAAAAAGCAACAGCGGGTTGCTTGTGCTAAGAAATTTTTGGAAGTATAATTTAACCGAGGTGATGATTATGGATACAAAAGACGTTATTTTTGAATTGAGGACCAAAAACGGCTTTTCGCAGGACGAACTTGCGGAAAAGGTTTTTGTTACGCGCCAGGCGGTTTCGCGTTGGGAAAACGGCGAAACAACGCCGAACATTGAAACTCTTAAACTCCTTTCAAAAGTTTTTGACGTTTCCATAAACACCCTTTTGGGGTCACCGCGCCAGCTTATCTGTCAATGCTGCGGAATGCCGCTTGAGGATTCCAACATCAGCAAGGAAAAGGACGGATTTTTTAACGAGGAATACTGCAAGTGGTGCTATGCGGACGGAGAATATATGTATCATGACATGGACGAACTTATTGAAGTTTGTGCAAAAAGCATGGCAAACGGAAGCTTTACTCCGGATCAGGTGAGAGAATATATGAAAGGCATGCTTCCGAGCCTTAACTATTGGAAAAACTATCTTAACCTGGGCGGAAAAGAAAAGTTCGACGAATTTAAAAAGCAGCTGATCGACGAATTTAACGAGCTGCATATTGAAGGCATGCCGAAGGTTGAAAGTCTTAATGCGCTGGTCGGAAATTTTATAAACCTTGAATACCGCCTTCCGAACGGAAGAACCGTAAAATTTCTTGACGACAGAGCGACATACCTTGGAACACAGCTTGAAAGCAAACTTTGTGAAGGAGTATGCTTTGGACTTGCGGCAAACATGGATTTTCTTCTTGTTTGCACCTATGATGAAAACGGCGAAAACCCGGAGCTTATCGTTTATAAAAAGAGATAAAAAAATCCCCTGCCGGAAACGGCAGGGGAACTTTTTTATATTCCGCATTTTTCAAAAAATTCTTTCGTGAGTTTTTTATAGCGCCCGGGGTCGGTTATATAGCTTATTCCGTGGGCTGCATCGGGGAATGTATGAAGGGTTATCATTTCGGGGTTTGCGGATTTTATTGCCGTACTCATTTCGCAGGGGACGTATCTGTCCTCTTCGCCGTGGAAAATGAGGATTGGGACTTTGGTGTTTTTTACGGCTTCTTTTGCTCCGCCGGAAAGTTTGAGATTTCCGAAAAGGCGGGCGCCGATTTTTACGAAGGACATTCCGAGTTTTTTGGGGATGCCCATTTTTTTGCATTCCTTTGCGATTATTTCTTCCGGTGAAGAAAAGGGGCAATCTGCAACTATGCATTTTACGTTTTCGGGAAGGTCCAGTTCACCGGCCATGAGCACCGTTGCGGCACCCATTGAAACGCCGGAAAGGATTATTTTTGTTTCTTTTCCGAAGCGCTCTGCGGCATAGTTTGCCCAGGAAAGGCAATCGTATTTTTCTTTTATTCCGAAGCAGATAGTGGTCCCGTCGCTTTTTCCGCTTGCTCTTTCGTCGATGACAAGGGTGTTCTGGCCAAGTTCACGGGCAAGATTGTTTCCGCCGCAAAAATCCCTTATGGCGGTGCCGCGGTAGCCGTGAAACTGGATCTGAAGCGGTGCGCCGTCGGAAAGATGATAATATCTTCCGTAAAGGGTGAGGCCGTCGAAGGATTTTATTTTAACCTCTTCGAAAGGCCTTTTTTCCATTTCGTCGATGAGGGCAAGCATCAGGGGTCTTCCCTTTGCGTATTGGGGCGAAGTTGGGATATCCCTTATGTTTTCCTTTCTTTTAGGCGAGGAATAGAAGGCTTTTCGATAGGCGAGATACGATATAAGAAGCATTATCAGAATCAGGGTGAACATTTTTCCTCTTTGGAGTTTTTATTTAATTATAACACCGGTGTCAATTATTTTTTTGGGGTTTCTCTTTATCCGCCGGGCGAAAAGTGGTATAATTGCTTTATATTTTTTAAGGGGGCGGAAAGATGAAAAGCGATTTTTTGAAAGGCGCTAAGGATGGACTTCCCATTTGTTTCGGATATCTTTCCGTTTCTTTCGGGTTTGGAATCCTTGCGGTTTCGCTTGGACTTTCGGTCCTTTCCGCGGTGGGAATTTCTCTTACAAACCTTACTTCCGCAGGTCAGGTTGCGGGAGTCGGCATTATTGCTGCCGGCGGCAGCCTTTTTGAAATGGCGCTGACCCAGCTTATCATCAACATTCGTTATTCCCTTATGGGAATTTCGCTTTCGCAGAAGCTTGACGAAAAATTTTCGACTTTTCACCGCCTTTTGGCTTCGTTTGGAATTACGGACGAAATTTTTGCGGTGGCGGTGGCACAAAAAAGCGTTTCGCCTTTTTACATGTACGGTCTTATTTCTGTTTCGGCACTGGGCTGGGTAACGGGAACTTTTCTCGGTGCTTTTGCGGGAAACGTTCTTCCCTCTTCGGTTTCGGGCGCTTTGGGAATAGTTCTTTACGGAATGTTTCTTGCGATAATCCTTCCTCCGGCGAAAACAAACAGACCCGTGCTCATAGCGGTGCTCATCGCCGCGGCTTTGAGCATTGTTTTTAAATACGTGCTCGCTTTTGTTTCGGAGGGTTTTGCGATAATCATCTGCGCGGTCATTGCCGCGGGATTCTGCGCGTTTTTCTTCCCCGTTCACGATGAGGAAAAGGAGGCGGAAGAATGAGCATTATATGGTATATGGCAGTTATGGCGGGCATCACCTATCTTATAAGGATGATACCTTTTACCCTTTTCAGAAAGAAAATCAAATCGCCGTTTTTTCGCAGTTTTCTTTATTACATTCCCTATGCGGTGCTTTCGGCGATGACTATTCCGGCGATTTTTTATTCCACCGGAAATCTTTATACCGCAACCGTCGGAACCGCGGTTGCGGTGGTACTTTCGTATTTTGGAAAACCGCTTACCGTGGTTGCTCTTTGTTCGGCGCTGGCGGCTTTTGCTGCAGACTTTATTTTTTGAAAAAGTATTTTTTCAGTAGAAAAATTAATAATTAAATAGTATAATATTTTTATTGAAAGTGAGGTGAACGGCAGATGGACGACCTTAAAGTTATTACCGCAAGCAATATCATAAACCTTCGCACCGCGAAAGGTCTTACTCAGGCGGAACTTGGCGAAATGCTTAGTTATTCGGACAAAAGCGTTTCAAAATGGGAACGAGCCGAGGCCGTTCCCGATGCTTACGTTCTTAAACACATGAGTGAGATTTTCGGAGTTTCGGTGGATTATCTTCTTTCTTCCCATGATCAGTGGGTCCCGCCGAAGGACCTTCATCCCCACCGAAAATTCAGCAGCAAGGTCATCACCGCTCTTTCCATTGCAGGAATCTGGACTATTGCGCTTTTTATTTTTATTATTGGCTGGCTTTTTGAAAAAAATCTTTGGCTGGTTTTTGTTTATATGCTTCCGGTTTCGCTTATAGTTCTTCTTGTTCTCAACTCCGTTTGGGAAAGCGGAAAAAACAACCGGCACATTATTTACGCACTTGTTGCAAGCCTTTTTTCAGCGGTTTATTTTTCGCTTCTTTCGATAAATCCCTGGCAGATACTTCTTCTTATAATCCCTGCGGAAGTTTTGGTTTTTCTTGCTTTCAGGGTCAAAAAACCGCATAAATAAGCCATTCCACTCTGAGTAGAATCCGTTTTTTCGGATTCTACTTTTTGTTTTTTAAGAGTATAGTCAAAAACCTTGCTTTCTTTTTGTTCTTTGGGTATGATAACGCCGTACCAAATTTTGAACAGGAGAAAAACATGTCCGATTATATTCTTAGCTGTTGTTCCACAGCCGACCTTTCAAAGGAACATTTTGAAAAAAGGAACATAAACTACATCTGTTTTCATTACAAACTTAATGGAGTGGATTATTCCGACGACCTTGGCCAGAGCATTCCTTTCGAAGAATTTTATCAGCGAATGGATTCGGGTGAGGACACCCAGACATCCCAGATAAACGTTACCGAATATCTTGAATATTTTGAAAAATTTCTTTGTGAGGGAAAAGACATTCTTCATCTTGCCCTTTCCAGCGGAATTTCCGGTTCTTACAACTCCGCGGTAAACGCCGCAAAAATTGCCGCTGAACGCCACCCCGAAAGAAAAATCTATGTTGTGGATTCCCTTGCAGCTTCTTCCGGTTACGGACTTTTGATGGATAAGCTTGCGGATCTTCGTGACAGCGGAATGGATATCGACGGGCTTCGCGATTGGGCGGAAGAAAACAAGCTTCGTCTTCATCACTGGTTCTTTTCTTCCGACCTTAAATTTTTTATCAAGGGCGGAAGAGTTTC
>JAFUIS010000002.1 GCA_017468365.1 Oscillospiraceae bacterium
GACAAATGTACGTTATGCGGTATTAACGTTCGTTTCCAAACGGTATCCCACTCTGAAAGGCAGGTTCCTCACGTGTTACTCACCCGTCCGCCACTAGCTTCAAACCCGAAGGTTCTCCGCTCGTTCGACTTGCATGTGTTAGGCGCGCCGCCAGCGTTCGTCCTGAGCCAGGATCAAACTCTTTGATAATGTTATATATCAACCACCTTTAAGGTGGCTAACAAATCAAAGTCTTTTTTCCCAAGCTTCAAGTCTCACTGACTTGCTATTACTTTTGGAATTTACTCAAATGAATACAAGGGTTTAATTCTTGTTCTACTTCTTGTTGTTCAATTTTCAAGGTCCTTCTAAATCTGTGTCACTCGAAGTGACAGCTTTGTTATTATATCAAACTGTTTTTCAAATGTCAACCCCTTTTTTCGATATTTTTTTATTGAATTTAAAATTTTTTTCATTATAATTAAAATATGGTATGCGCCCGTAGCTCAGTGGATAGAGCACCGGCCTCCGGAGCCGGGTGCGTGGGTTCGATTCCCGTCGGGCGTACCAATAAAAAAAGAGTCTCCTTCTCGGAGGCTCTTTTTATTTGTATTACATATAATACATTACTTATAAAGTTCTTCCACGTCAACAAGCTTGAGTTTCATGTTGGCAAGATTGCGGATCTCGCGCGGGAACGGCTCGATGCTGAAAAGCATATCGAATCTTTCCCAATATTCCGTAAACAGTTTGTCGTTTGCGCGAAGTTTCGCAAGGATCTGCTCGCCCGGTTCGGAATAATTTCTGCGGTATTCCGCAAAAAGGATCTGGCGGTTGCGCTGGTTTGCCGCAACAAGCTTCGCGTCGGAATAATCTTTGAGCGAACTCCAGTATCCCGCAATGGCAGAACAAAGGAACGGAAGCATACCCTGCTTGTTCTTGCGAAGCATGTACTGCATACAGACCTGCTCATAAAGCTTTCCGCAGATATATTCGTCAATTTCCGCAAGAAGGTTTTCCTCAACGGCTTTTCCGGTGGCTATCGCGGTCTTGTTCGGAAGAACGAATCTGAACCAGAAAGCAAGCGCCCTTGAACTTATGGTATAAATACCTTTTCGGCTGGATTTGTTCTCTTCGCCGAAAGGAATGTCGCGGTTGACTATCTGCATCTGAAGAAGAGTGAGCAGATATTTGTTTACCTTGGTGGAGCTTTCGCCGGTCTCGGCAACGATCTCGTTTATCCTCTGGCTTCCCTTTGCAAGGGCAAAAAGAATGGAGTTGTAAAACTCCGGCTCGCGAAGTTCGTCAAGAAATATCATCGGCGGCTCTTCAAAAAGCGGCGCTTCCTTTTTAAGGAATATATTCCTTATATTGTCTTCAAAACCGAGGTTTCCGTCAACAAGTCCCAGATATTCCGGAATTCCGCCAAGACAGCAGTAATATCTGATCTTATCAGCGGCGGTGGTTCCCTTCGGCAAAAGTTTTGCCGCCTCAAAATAATCCAGCTCATCAAGTTTATAGACAACGGGCCTTCTCACCTGAATTCCCGAACCTTCCGCAAGAATCTCATTTTCGGTAAAATAAGTTCTTCCGCAGCCCGCAGCAACAAAAATGTTGCTCATTCTCCAGTCGTTTTCAAAAGCGTTGCGAAAATCCTTAAGAATACTTCTGTCCTCAAAAACAAGGTCCGCAAAGTTATCTATAACAAGAAGGAATCTTTCGTCCTTCGCAAAATCAGCAAGACGTCTGAAAGCGACCTTCCAGGTGGGAAAATCCTCTTCCTCACCGGAAAATTCCGAAGCCGCTTTTTCAAAAAGACGAAGGTTCATAAAAGAGTTCAGTCTTTCCGCAGAAAAGAAAAATCCTTTTTTCCCTTTTGCAAATTCAGAAAGAAGCTCGGTCTTTCCGCTCTTGTGGCTGCCGTAAACAACAACAAATTTCGCCCCGGCGGAAGCCCAGTTTTTTTCCATGGAATCAAGTTTTGCTTCTCTTCCGACTACCATTTCTCCGTCCTCCTGATTTTATATATTTTAAGGTATTATAATTCTGGGGTCTACATTTTAGCAAATCAAAAACTCTTTGTCAAGAAAAACCGCGAAATTATGCGAAATTTTACTGTTTAATGAAAAAAATCCCCCGGATGGAGAGTTTCCGGGGAATTTCATTTCAGGAGTTACTTAATGTCTTTTAAATAAAATCTTATTTTCTCTTTTTGAGAACAAGAGCTGCGCCGGTTGCCGCAGAAACGATAGCCATTGCTGAAACAACGCCTACCATATCCTCTGCACCGGTGTTGGGGTTGCTTTCGTTGCCGCTGTTGGAACCGGAGTTGGAACCTCCGTTGCCGCCTACGGTAACTTTTTTGCCGGAAAGGATGTATCTGCCGAGGGTGGAACCTGCTTTACGTTCGATCTCGATCTCAACTTCGTCATAAAGGTTTACCTTGCCGTAATCGATAACAAAGGTGGTGTCTTTGCCGTCGATGTTGAGGTGGAAGGTAAGTTTTTCGGTCTCGTCGGTGTTCATGCCAAACTTGGTAAGAAGTTCGCCGTAAGTGCAGCCGGGTTTCCAGTTGATAGTGAATTCACTTGCGATAGGCTGGGTGCCGTAAAAATCAAGATAGTAGTTATCAAAAACCTGGTCGCCGTTTACTTTTTTGTATTTTGCGCCGCTGTCGTTAAGGAAGTTCACGCCGTTCTGAGTTGCGGAAACTTCGTCGATCTCAACAATAACGCTGGGGTCATCGCTTCTGTTTGCAAGAGTAAGACCTTTGCCCGCAATGGATCTGAAAGCGGTGGTGGAAATTACAAAAGCTTTTTTGGAAGACATTCTGTCCTCATAAAAATCCCAGTAACCGAAATCAGCTTTGTCGGTTGCTTCGTTGATGGGGAAAATTTCGCCTTTTGCATTATTTTTAAAATGCTCTGCGTAATATTCAACGGTGTCTTTGGAAGCAATTGCAACGTCAGCAATAACGTCGTTTCTGATACCTACGTATGCTTTGCCGTCAGAAGCACCGGTTGCTTTTGCCTGGAAGGTGCCTTTTGCATAGTTTACGCCGAAATTGTCCGCAATTTTAACTTTTACGATGTGAACGTCCTGGTTGCAGACTGCTTCGTATCTGGTAGTCATGCCTGCATCGTTGAGTGCTTTTGCGGCGGTTCTTACTTCAATGTAATCGGTGCTGAAATTGATAGTCTCAACGGTAACAACGGTCTGCTGGGTTTTGTCGTCGCTAAGAGTGGTATCAGCGGTAACGCTGCCGCCCATTGCATAGGAAACGGAAGGTTTGCCCTCTTCGGTAACGGTGAAAACGCCGGTGCCTTCGTCATAAGTACCTTTGTTAACAACGGTGGTCACCTTGTCGTAACCGACAACGGAACCGCTTTTGGTGTCGTTGATGCTGAAGTTGATGTCATCACTGA
Organism: Oscillospiraceae bacterium; assembly: GCA_017468365.1. Taxonomy (GTDB): domain Bacteria; phylum Bacillota; class Clostridia; order Oscillospirales; family Ruminococcaceae; genus UMGS1668. Next base: position 3,405 of record JAFUIS010000002.1, read on the forward strand.
TGGATTTCCAAACTTCGTCGTCTGCGGAATAAACCGCAGGATCGTAATCAAGAACCTCTGCGGAAACAATGCCGGTGGTCTCAACTTTAATGTTTTTATAAGTGTTCGGTTTAAAGATCATGGAAAAATAAACAACGCCGCCAACGCCGTTGGTGTAATAAGTTGCAGAGTTGCCGGTGCTGGAAGGCGGTGCGGTCCAGATGTCGGAATCGGAGATTTTGATGTAGGTGCCGGAAGCACTGCCAATCTCCTCGGTGAGGTCGATAACAGGGATGTCAGCAAACGAAGTCACACCCATAGCCGCAGTCATCATGAGTGCGAGCATAAGAGCAAGAGCTTTTTTCATGTTTAACTTCCTCCGTAATTATTAAGCTTTTTTCGCAAAAGTTCTCTCTCCTGAAGAACTCCGCAGGACCGATTTTATCGTTTTTCGCCCAAAAATCCCACGTTTTTTCAAAAAACCGTCAGTTTTCACTGTCCAAAAAACAAAAAGCTTTTTCTTTTTGTGCGAATTTTGTTTCCGTTTCCGGAGCATCTGGAAACACAGGAAAAACCACCCAAAACACCCATTTTGCACCTTCACACACTCATCATTTTTGCTTCAAAAAAACAAAAAAAGGCGGCAAATCTGCCGCCTTTTTTGTCACCCAGGTATAACAAGCATCGTTTTTTCCAAAAGCACTTCTTCCGAAATGCCGTTTTCCAAAAGGATATCGTTCATCGGCACCCGGTATTTTTTCGCAATGTCCCAAATTTCTTCGCCTTTTTCTGCAAAGCAAAGTGTAAGCGCTTCCTCCCGGTGCTCAACTTTTTTGTTTTCGTCAATTGAGCACGCGGTTATACACTCTGTGCTCAAAGCAGTATAAATCGTTCCGTCTATGAGCACCGCCGCCGAAATTTCCGCCTTTTTACCTCTTCCAACCGAAAATTCGCAGCTTCTCACCCCACAGCAAAGGTTATAAAACGCCGCGTTTTCCCCATGTATAGGCAAAGCAAAATTTCTTTCCGCCTCTTTTTCAAAATAAAGCGGATTGTTATCCCCATCAAGCGCGAACATGCAAATTTTCATTCCCGCCGAAATTTTTCCTTCTCCGTTATATCTCGGCTCGCTCGTTTCAATCCATATATCCGTCACCTTTTCAGCCTCTTCAGGAATATCCGTTTCCTCAAAAATATTTTCGCTGATATTCACCGGCATTGCTTCATCAATAAAGCAAAGCTTTTCCGTCGCCGTCTTCATCTCATAATCCGAAGAAAAAGCATCTTTAACAAAAACAAGGTTTGCGCTTTTATAAGACCTTGCAAAAACCCCAACCCTGATTTTTATTCCTATCGTCTTTCCTCCGTCTTCCGCCCTTATTTCCGGAAAACCCGCCTCAAATTTCGCGTCGCAGATATCCGTCATCTCGATTCCTTCCGCATCCGTCATCCTGCTCACCGGAAAACAGAAGTTTGAAACAAAAGGTCCTTCCTCATCGTTTTCTTCGCCGATTTCCGGCTGCCACAAAACGCTGACTCTCACTTCGCCTTTCGTCACTATCTTATCCTGAATAACATGACACTCTGTCACTTCCGCAAAAGCCGAAGACCGAAGCACCTTTCCGAAAGGCGGCTTTCCGTAACCCAGCTCTCCCGTTTCCTCAATGGTAAATTCCTTCGCATATTCTCCGGTTATTATCTTTGTTTCCGCCTCCCCTGTTTTCAAAACCGCGCCTCCTCCGCTGATCGAAGAAACATATTCTTTTTCTTCGTAACAAAGGACCCTCAAAGTTACCTCGATGCTTCCGTGAAGGTCTATGCGCCTTTTGCTCACCGCTTTACATCCCAGTTCGCCCATGCGTATATCCGTTTCCGCCGCGGCAACTTTTCCGGCCGTTTCAAAAACGTGGCTGAACCCCTGAAGCTGGCTGCACGAACAAAGTTCTCCTTCTTCCGAAACGTAACTTACTTCAACGTTCACCGTTCCCGAAACCGTTTCTTCGTTTTCCCCATATGCCACGGGCGCTTTCACCGCCCTTGCGGTATATCTCAAAATCTTCATCACATCCGGAAAATAATCCGGCAGAACTATCGAACAGTCCAGCGGCAAAAGCGTTTTTTTCTCTTCTGTCTTTCCGCAGCAAAAAGCCCTGCGAACGGCGGCATCAAACTCCATAAATATTCCTCTCCTTTTCGTTTTCTTTTCAAACTCTATGCCTCAGCCCTTATTTTTAGAACAAAAAAAGAGAGCGGTTTTGCTCTCTCAATACATTTATATTTCCGCCGTGTGCATCGCAATGCCCGCGTCCGTAATGTCGATTATCCCGTAACTCGGAAGTCCCTCCCGCGGTCTTCCGCAGCTTCCCGGATTCATTATATAAAGTCCGTCGTCATAACCGACGTATGCAACGTGGGTGTGTCCGTAAAGAACAATGTCCGCCTCCTGCTTTCTTGCAACAAATTTCAGCATTGAAAGGTCGCCTTTCACCCCAAACCTTGCCCCGTGAGTAAAGAAAATCGTTTTCCCGCCGAATTTTATAATATCATAATCCGGTCTTTCGCTTCCAAAGTCGCAGTTCCCCGCAACAAAATGCATCTTTTCCCCGCCGTAAACGTAAGTTATAAGTTCAAATTCGTTTTCGCCGTCACCAAGGTGGATAAAAATATCCCCGTCGTCCTTGTGCCGTTCCATAATTCTTTCAAGAACGTCATAATTTCCGTGGCTGTCGGAAAAAACAATCGCGCGCATCTTAAAAAACCTCCGCTTCGGAATATCGAAAAAAACTTTTTCATATCAGTTATTATATTCCGTTTTCAAAATTACCACAAGACGGATTATTCATTTTATAAACGAAAGGCGGAATTTTTTATGGATTTCAACCTTACCCCTCAACAGCAAAACGCGCTTCTTTCTGCCGCAAGCCAAAAACTCGGCATCAGCCGCGAAAAACTTGAATCTGCCGCAAAGAGAAACGACCTCGGCGTTTTCAAAAACGTCACCGCGCCGAAAATAAAACAATATGCCGATGACCCCGCCGCCCTTGAAAAATTTCTTTCCGACCCCAAAAACCAGGCTATCCTTAAAAAACTCATAGGAGGCGGCTGATATGCCCGACCTTTCGGAACAGCTTTCCGCAATTTTACAAAATCCCGAAGCTCAGCGCAACATCCAAAACCTTCTTTCATCTCTCCAAAGTTCTCCGCCGGAACCTCCCGTGCCGGAACCTCAAAATCCTTTTCCGGAACTTGATATCGGAATGCTTATGAAGTTCCGCGAGATTTTTTCAAAAATGTCCTGCGACGATGAAAATGTAAACCTTCTTCGGGCTTTGCGCCCCCATCTTCAAAAGCCGGAAAAAGTCGATGAAGCAATAAATATTCTTCGCCTCATGAGCGTTCTTCCCGCTCTCGGCGAAACCGGTTTTTTCGGAGGTATTTTCCGTTGAAATGGTACCATAATTCCTATTCCGAGGAGGCAATTGCCGAAATGCAGAAAGAAGCAGAAGAGCGCGTTCGAAAAATGCAGTCTCGTCAAAGGCTCACCGGTGAAGAAAATTTTTCTCGCCCGCCTTTGATGAACCCACAAAAAAAGCCTTCTCTTCCTATCCGGGGCGACAACGACACGATGATTATCCTCGCCCTTCTCTGGCTTTTATGGAACGAAAAAGCGGACCGAAAACTTCTTCTCGCCCTTCTCTATATCCTTTTGCAATAAAAAAAGCAAGGTGAAATTCCACCTTGCTTTTTTCTTTTTATTTTCTCTTAAAATGAAAAACGTTGTCGATATCCGCGTCCCAGAAAGCCTCAAAGGCCCTTCTGTACATCGCCCTTGCATGGATTCGGTCGTGCCAAATAAACCTTCTCAAAACCTTTCTGAGCGACCATTCCTCGCCGTAACTTCCGTCAAAGACCTTGTTTTCAAGAAAGCCTTCCTGCTTTTCAAGTTTTTCAAAACCCGCCGCCCTGCACGAAAGAATATCCGGTCCGTTTTCCGCCTCCACGTCTATTTCTCCAAAATAATATTCGGTGATGTTCATGCAGTGGTCATACATCTCTTTCGCGGTAGAAGGTATCTTTCCGTAAAAAGTCTTCCTTGGAGGAACGATGTTCATGTTTTTATCCGGAATCGAATCATACATTCTTTCAAGGTCCATCGCCGACCGAAGCGCAAGAATTTTAAGCTTGTTGTATTCCTCTTTCGAAAGCGGCTCTCTTTCCGAATCAAAAATAACGTCCGAATCCGCGTCGCAGATTTTAAGGTCCGGATTCTTTTTTTCCTGAACAAGCTCAACTTCAAAAGGTTCTTCAATTCTCGCTTCGCCGTTTACCCAGTCAAGCCAGCTTTCGATCTCGTTTTTAAATTTAGCAACGGCGTTTTCATAGTTTCTTCCCCTGACGAATGCCCCGGGAAAATTTTCCGCATAAACTATGCAGCCTTCGTCGTTATATTCACAAACGGCTCTCACAACCATAAAAAGCACCTTCTCTTTCAGTTTATATCATCGCGATTATCTCTTTCGCAATTTCCTTTGCAACCTCAAGTTTATATTCATATCGCGTGGGCATCGGAGAAAGTTCGCGGTAAAAGTTTTTAGTTTTCTCTTCGGTGGCTATGGCAAAATAAACTCTTCCCAAAACAGAAGCCTCTGCATTTGCCGGGTCAATATTACCCATGGTGCCGGTCACTCCAATGCCGTAATCCGCGCCGTAAGTTTTGCGGCAGGCTTCTGCCATGGAAGCTGCCGTTTCTTTGGAATATACCGAATATTTTTCAATTGTCTCCTTCGGAACGCCCTGCATGATTTTAGCAACGTTGCTGTAAGTGACAAAAGCACCTTTGAGCACCACCGAAGCTCCTTCCGTATCGGTGATAAGCGAGGCAATAAGTCCGGAAGTACAGCTTTCCATAGTGCTTACCGTCCTGCCTTTTTCAATAAGTTCAAGGGTTATCTTTCTGTAACTTTCCCTTACTTCCTCTTCATTAAAAAAAGACATCTTATCCCCCCTCAAAACGTTTTCCTTTATATACATTATAATATCAAAAACTCCCTCTTCGGCGCAACCCTTTTCTTGCGGTTTATAAATTAAAAAAAGAGCCGTTTTTTAACGGCTCCCTTTTTATCAAAATAAAGATTATGCGTTTACGGCGCCTCCGCAATATTCACAGCAACCGCTTGCATCGGGAGTGGTGGTCGCTCCGCAATAAGGACAGGTTACCGCAGCTTTGGGTGCCGCGGCGGCAGCTGCTTCCTCACGGACCTGCTGACGTGCGTTAAGAAGAGCATCTTTGATTTCTTCGCCCATCGCTACATATTCACGGTAATCCTGATTGTTTTCAGGTCTTGCGGGAATCGAACCTCTGGTTTCGATCTCAATGCTGCTTCCGTTAAGTTTGAAACTGATTTCATCAAAATAAGGATTGCGTACGTTGATTATAACAGTAAAATCATAGGAATATTCAAATCTTGCCGGAACGTAGCTTACTTCTTCGCCGCTTTCGGTCTCGCGCATGATTTCGGTTTTATCCTCGTCAATGTCGATGGTGCATCCGGTAACGTCAGAAAAATCAAGAACGTCGGGGTTTGCTTCCTCAAGGTTTCTTGCGGAGGTTACCATAAATTTGCGGTTATCCTCATCAAGAAGGATTTTTGTATAGCTTCCGAAAGCGCGGGTGGTTCTGAACGCGGCAACCTTCTCTTTGTTTGCTTCGCGGTAATCAAGCTGCTCCTGAATTTCCGCAATGGTGGACTGTTTTCTTTCGGTAAACCAGGGCGAAAGTTTTTCCTGGCATTTTCCGCACATTACACCGTCCTCGAGTTTTTTCTTTCCAAAAACACCAAGTTCTTTTCCGCAAAAAGCGCAGTTTTCTTTTTCAAAAAGTTTTCCAAAAAGTCCCATAATTCAAGTCCTCCTTAAAATGTTCAGTTATTCAAGTTCCGGAATTTCTCTTCCAACCGGGTCCGCAAGTTCCTGAAGGAGCAGATGAAGTCTGTATCCATTTGTTCCTTGGGGATTATAAAGATTTTCGGTGACGATTCCTTCTTCTGTTTGCCATTCAGCGGAAAATTCTGTGGAATCACCGCCATCCAGAATCGTCGGCTCTACGATAAATTTCTTCATCAGTTTTTTGAAGAAGCTTTCCTTTATCTCTTTCGGAGCGATTTCCGGATAGACCGTAAGAACGGTTTCTTCAATTGCTTTCCACTGTTCTTTGGTAACCTCTCCGGTTTTTTCGGTCATAACATAGCCAAGAGTTATTTCATCATATATCCACTCATCTTCATTCTCCGGCATATATTCTGCGACAAAATTATAAGGTGTCACATAAATATAAAAATCAGCGTTTGCAACGGAACCGTTTGTTATGTTGTAGTGGATTCCAACAAGAGTTCCCGGTGCTGTTTTCATATCTTCCTCACCTCCGCAGCCTCCAAAAGCCAAAGTTATAAGGGCAAAGAAAACAAAAACACTAAAAAACTTCTTCATCACTGAATGTCGCCATCGTCAAAAGGGTCGCCGCATTCGGGGCAGAATTTCGGAGGTTTAACGCCTTTTTCCGGTTCCCATCCGCATTTGTCGCATTTATACTGGGGAACACCGGCAGGTTTCTTGGCTCCGCAGTTGGGGCAGAATTTGCCTTTGTTCACCTGTCCGCAAGAGCAGGTCCAACCGTCTTCTGCGGGTTTCGGTGCGCCGCATTCGGTGCAGAATTTTCCGGTTGCGGTTGCTCCGCAAGTGCATTTCCAGCTGTTTGCGGGTTTGGGTTCGGGTTTTGCTGCGCCGCATCCCATGCAGAATTTACCCTGATTGCCGGTCTGTCCGCAGGAACAAGTCCAGCCTGCAGGAGCTGCCGGTGCAGGCTGCTGTGCTGCCTGCTGCTGCCCCATCTGATAAAGATTTGCTGCGTTTACGCCGCCTGCTCCCTGTGCCATATTCATGCCCATGAACGCCATTGCTGCGCCTGCTCCTTCATTGGATGCCGCCGCCTGCATTGCAGATGCCTGTGCGCCCACAAGATGTGCCGCTGCTCTGGTGGGATCCATAAATGCCGCATTGCGCTGCATTTCTTTGATC
>JAFUIS010000026.1 GCA_017468365.1 Oscillospiraceae bacterium
ACTTTTTCTCCAACTCTTTTCACACAGTCCTCTGAGATGTATTTATGAAGCTCATCAAGCAGGTTTTCGGAGACAACCACTTCGTAAAAATATTTTATAATGTCTTTGTTGCTCATTGCACATCTCCTTCGTCAAATTCAAATTTGTCTAACAGCTTTACATCTTAGCTATAGAGGTCTATTAGAACGGCTCTGCATGGAGAACCGTCTGCACCTGATAAATTCAACGGTGCAGCATTCAAGAAATAAACACCTTCAGAAACCTCATCTAAGCGAATGCCTTCAAGCAAGACGACATCAGCACCTAAAAGTGCAAGATGTACTGCCATTGGCGCAGTTTGCGGACCAATCATCTGGGGCTCATTTCCCAAAAGTAAAACCTCTGAAGCTGCAAATGCTTTTGCTGCCTCTAACGACACTTCAACATCGCCTTTAAGCAGAATCCTTTTAGCTGCTTCTGGATTCTGCTCCTTTGCTTTTTCAATTATTTCTGTGGCATCATTGTAAGTGACAACTCCATGATGTTCTGCCACATAAGCTGTTCCCACAAATGCCTCTAAGCATAACTCATCAACGGTTTTCCCATCTTTAATAAAATGGAATGGTGCATCTATGTGTGTACCATTATGTGCGCACATACTAAATGCGGTCAAATTATACACTTCACCGTTTTGCATTGATTTCAGCACTTTTTTCTCTGGTGCAGGGTCACCAGGATATACTTCGCAACCGAAAACCTCTTGAGAAATATCATAGATTTTCATTGAATATTTTCCTCGTCAAATTCAAGTTTGTTTAACTGATTATATCATAAAATCGTAGAAAAAGACAGGGGTATGTTACCCCTGTCAAAGCGTTTATCCCGCAGCTTCCAGCATATTTTCAATGAATATTCCGAATCCTTTTGTGGGGTCGCTCACGAAAACGTGGGTGACCGCACCGATAAGTTTTCCGTCCTGAACGATGGGGGAACCGCTCATTCCCTGAACGATGCCGCCGGAAAGTTCGATAAGGTCCTCGTCGGTGACGCGGATTATCAAATTTTTTGTCATGCTTCCGTCCGAAAGGTCAATATGCTCTATTTCCACGTCGTATTCTTCGACGTCGGTGCCCTCAAGGGTGGAATAGATAACGGCGGGACCTTCATAAACGTCCTGTTTGTGGGCAACGGGCGCGGAAAAGCCTTCCACTTCGCAGTCGAGTTTTCCGTAAAGGCCGGCTTCGCTGTTTGTTTCGATTTTTCCCATGTCGTCGCCGGTAAAAGCTCCGCTGAGTTCACCCGGTGCGCCGGCATATCCTTTTTTGATTTTTGTAATAGCGGCGGGGGTTATTTCGCCGCTGGAAAAGGGGATTATTCCGCCGGTATCTATATCGCAGACCGCGTGTCCAAGTCCGCCGAAAGTCATCGTATCCGGGTCATAGAAGGTGAGAGTGCCTATTCCGGCGGAACTGTCGCGTACCCAGAATCCGGCTTTGTATCCGCTTTTATCTTTGAGCATGGCGGGAAAAAGGCTGATGCTCATGCGGTTTTTGTCACGTTCAATTTCAATTTCGACCGGATTTCCGCCGCTGTTTTCAATATGTTTTGCAACGTCCTCGTTTGAAAAAACTTCTTCACCGTTTACGGATTTTATAAGGTCGCCTTTTAAAAGTCCGCAATCGGTTGCGGGACAGACTTTTCCGTTTTCGGAATCGATTTTTGAAAAACCGACAACAAGAACACCGTCAACGAACATTTTGACCCCAAAAGGCGAACCGCAGACCGTAAGCATTTTTTCATCGGTGACGGTAACGTTCACTTCTTTTACCGGAACGATGCCGAAAAGTTCCGCAGTCACCGAATATGAATCGGAAGTTTGGCTGATTGCGGGTGCGGTGTTTTTAAAAGGTTTATCGAATTTCATCAGTTTTCCGTAAAGTCCCGGAAGTGAAAGGGTGCTGTGATTTTCACAATAAAATCCGTCCGGTATTCTGCGGTCAAAAACGACGACGGCGGACATCGAAACGACCGTGAATGCTGTCATAACAGCTGCAAATGATTTTAAAAATTTATATAACAAAACGCCGCCTCCTTTTCGATTTATTATTTTGCAGAAAAAGCGTTTATATGTCCGCCAAAATTTTGCTTGAAAATTCTTTGAAAAAGACATATAATATCGTATATAAAAATAAATTAATATTTATAAAGAAAATTAAAAAAAACTCTTGACGGGAATATATACTTTGTGGTATAGTATATACACCTCTAAAAGGGTTTATTTTTTTGCGCAAAAAAACCCGTGTCCTTTTAAATGAGGGAGGCAAAAATTCCAAGAATCAGGAGGTGCCGCAATGCGAGTCAAAATAGTGTTGGCATGCACTGAGTGCAAACAACGCAACTACACTACCATGAAAAACAAAAAGAACGATCCTGACAGACTTGAAATGAAAAAATATTGCAGGTTCTGTCGCAAACACACGCTCCACAAAGAGACGAAGTAAGGAAAGGAAGAGGTATTTACCGTGGCTAATGAAAATACTGCGAAAAAGCCGTCCCTTTTCTCTAGAGTAAAACGTTTCTTCAAAGACATTTTCGGTGAGCTTAAAAAAGTTGTTTGGCCCAGCAAAAAAACTGTCGTCAACAACACCGTCGTTGTCATTGTAGTCGTTATTATCTCTTCGATCGGAATCAGCTTGATTGACTACTTCTTTGGTCTTATTCTCAGGCTGTTCTTCGGCTCTTAATGCGCGAAAGGAACTGAGTTTATGTCTGAAACTCCTAAATGGTATGTTGTCCACACATATTCCGGATACGAAAACAAAGTTTCCGAGAATATTGAAAAGGTGATCGAAAATAAACGTTTTAAAGACCTTATTTTTGATGTTAGTGTACCTACCGAGACTATCGTCGAAGTAAACGACAACAAAAAGCGTGAAGTGGAACGCAAAATTTTCCCGGGCTATGTCCTTGTAAAAATGATCCTTACTGATGAGTCCTGGTACGTTGTAAGAAATACCCGCGGTGTAACCGGATTTGTTGGCCCTGCTTCCAAACCTGTTCCCCTCAGCGATGAGGAGGTTGCAAAACTCGGAATCGGAACCAGATCCGTCGAAGTTAAATATGCTGTTGGTGATATCGTATCTATCGTAGCAGGTCCTCTCGAAGGTTTCGAAGGCAAGGTAGAGTCCATTGATCTTACTGCAAACAAAGTTCGCGTTATCGTGTCCATGTTCGGACGCGACACAGCTGCAGAGCTGGAACTCGAACAAGTAGCCCGCAAAGATTGATTACTTTTTGAGGTAGTCGGCCAAAAACGGCCGGCGAACGCAGAATATAGGTATTCTGCGTGTGGGAGGAATCGAAAATTTGTTCAATCGGTTCCGTTTGACCACGTAATGGTTGGAGGTTTGTAAAAACATGGCACAGAAAGTTATCGGCTTAATTAAGCTGCAGATCCCCGGTGGCAAAGCCACTCCCGCACCGCCTGTTGGCCCCGCACTTGGCCAGCACGGTGTAAACATCATGGCGTTCACCAAAGAATTCAATGAACGCACCAAAAACGATATCGGCATGGTTATTCCTGTCGTTATCACCGTTTACGCTGACCACAGCTTCTCTTTCATCACCAAGACCCCGCCCGCAGCGGTTCTTATCAAAAAAGAAGCTAACATCACTAAAGCTTCCGGTACACCTAATAAAACCAAAGTAGCATCCATCACTTCTGAACAGTGCCGCAAAATTGCTGAAATCAAGATGCCTGACCTCAACGCAGCATCTGTTGAAGCAGCAATGAGCATGGTTGCTGGTACCGCTCGTTCCATGGGCGTTACCGTTGAAGACTAAGTGAAGGAGGTTAGCATTAATGAAACACGGAAAAAAATATGTTGATAGCACTAAGCTTGTTGAACATGCTAAACTCTACGAAGCAAACGAAGCTCTTGAGCTCGCTTGCAAAACTGCAACTGCAAAATTCGACGAAACCGTAGAATGCCACGTACGTCTCGGTGTTGACTCCCGTCACGCTGACCAGCAGGTTCGTGGTGCAGTAGTTCTTCCTAACGGAACCGGTAAAGAAGTTAAAGTTCTCGTTTTCGCAAAAGGCGACAAAGTTCAGGCTGCTCTTGATGCAGGCGCTGAATACGCTGGTGCAGAAGAATACATGCAGAAAATCATGTCCGAAGGTTGGATGGATTTCGACGTAGTTATCGCTTCTCCCGATATGATGGGCGTTGTTGGTAGACTCGGTAAAATCCTTGGCCCGAGAGGCCTTATGCCTAACCCCAAAGCAGGTACTGTAACCCCCGATGTTGCTAAAGCTGTTAAAGAAGCTAAAGCAGGTAAAATCGAGTACCGTCTCGACAAAACCAACATCATCCACTGCCCGATCGGTAAAGCTTCCTTTGGCGCAGAAAAACTCCAGGAAAACTTTGACACTCTTATGGGTGCAATTGTTAAAGCAAAACCGGCAGCAGCAAAAGGTCAGTACGTTAAATCCTGCGTTGTTTCCGCAACCATGGGCCCCGGCGTAAAGATCAACCCCGCAAGATTTGTGTAATTAATATTCCACATATTAAGAAAAATCCCGCTGATTTCTCAGCGGGATTTTTTTGTTATAAAATGCGGAAAACCGCATGAGCATCAGGGTTTGTGAGTTTGAGCACGGCAGTGCTCAAACTTATTTTTTTGCAAGTCCGAAAAAAATAAAAATCGGTCCTAATACATGGAAAATCGGGTGTTCACAAAGAAAAACATAAAGTCTTACGAAAAAATAATGAATAACAGAAAGAAAGCGAAAGACGTGTATTCCAAGAAATTCTGTTACGAATAAACCGGTGGTGCAAATTGAAAAAAGTATTCCGATTATAAGAAAAACAATCCTCAATTTTTTGTTGTTAAGGTAGTATCCGGTAATATAAGAAATCAATGCGCAAATTCCGATTCCTGCGGAAATAACCGTAAAAGGCTTCCAGATGAAAATGCAAAAACCGGATATAATCGCATTATAAGTTTTTCCATAATATTCGTTAATAGGATTTGCGAGTATTATCATCAGCAGGGAAGAGATGACATAGAAAAGACCAAACGCGATTCCAATATGAAGGTGTATTTTTTTGCCGCGTAATTCAGTTATTCCTTTTGGGATACCGTCCACCAGTTCATCAATGCTGATATCAAAAATCTGTGCGATTTTTGTAAGGGTTTCAATATCCGGTTCGGTCTTTCCGTTTTCCCAGTTGGAAACGGCCTGACGCGTAACGTTTATTTTTTCGGCAAGCTCTTCCTGGGTGATGCCAAGTTTCTTTCTGATGTTTTTTATATTTTCGCCGACGGCGGTCATAAAAATCGCCTCCTTTTTTGTTGATTTGATTATACAATATACCTGTCTGAATGTCACGCAATGTTTTGTTGCGAGATGAAAAAACCGCATAAAAAAGCCCTTTCCGGAAAATCCGGAAAGGGCTTTTTGTTATTTATGCAACAATTATTTGCCTGCAAGTTTTTCAAGATGTTCGTATTTTTCAGCGGCGTTTTTCTCTGCTTTGTCGAAGAGTTCTTCGGCTCTGTCAGGGAAGGAACGGATAAGGCTGGAATAACGGACTTCGCTCTTGATGAATTCTTTGTAATCTTCGGTAGGTGCTTTGGAGTCGAGCTGGAAGGGGTTTTCACCTTTTTCAGCAAGTCTGGGGTCAAAGCGGAAGAGGTGCCAGTAACCGGCGTCAACTGCGCGTTTTTCCTCAGCCATTGCGTTGCCCATGCCGCCTTTGATACCGTGGTTGATGCAAGGTGCGTAAGCAATGATAAGGGAAGGACCGTCATAAGCTTCTGCTTCGGAGATTGCTTTAACGGCCTGTGCCATATTTGCGCCCTGTGCGATCTGTGCAACGTAGATGTAGCCATAGCTCATTGCAATTGCTGCAAGGTCTTTCTTCTTGACGTCTTTACCTGCTGCAGCGAACTGTGCTACCGCACCGGTAGGAGTTGCTTTGGAAGACTGACCGCCGGTGTTGGAATAAACCTCGGTGTCGAATACGAGAACGTTGATGTTTCTTCCGGAAGCAAGAACGTGGTCAAGACCGCCGAAACCGATGTCATATGCCCAACCGTCGCCGCCGAATGCCCATACGGATTTTTTGGCAAGGTAGTTTTTGCCTTTAAGGATTGCTTTTGCTTTGTCGCAATCGCAAGCGGTAAGAGCTTCAACAAGTTCTCTGGTTGCAGCTGCGTTTGCTTCGCCGTCGTTGACGGTTTCGAGATATTTGTTTGCAGCTTCAACTGCAACGGGGTTGCTGCCGTTTTCTGCTACGTCTTTTACTTTTGCGATATAGCTGTTGCGGATAGCTTCCTGGCCGAGGAACATACCGTAACCGTATTCTGCGTTATCTTCAAAGAGGGAGTTTGCCCATGCGGGACCTTTGCCTTCTGCGTTCTTGGTATAGGGAGTGGAAGGTGCGGAACCGCCCCAGATAGAAGAACATCCGGTTGCGTTTGCAATATACATTCTGTCGCCGTAGAGCTGGGTTACGAGTTTTGCGTAAGGAGTTTCGCCGCAGCCTGCGCAAGCGCCGGAGAACTCGAGAAGAGGACGGCGGAACTGGGAACCTTTAACGGTGTTGGCAGCGAATTTGTTTTTGACTTCGATTTTTTCGGGAAGGCTTACACCGAAATCGAATGCTTTCTGTTCGCCGAGCTGGCTGTCAAGAGCTTTCATGGTAAGAGCTTTTGCACCTTTTTTGCCGGGGCATACGTTTGCGCAGGAACCGCAGCCGGTGCAGTCAAGAGCGGAAACGGTGAGTGCGAATTTCTTGTCAGCCATACCGGTAAGAGGAAGGTTTTTGATGCCTTCGGGAGCATTTTCAAGATCGGCTTCGTCAAGAACAACGGGTCTGATTGCTGCATGAGGACATACATAAGAGCACATATTGCACTGGATGCAGTTTTCGGGAAGCCATTCGGGAACTTTTACTGCGATGCCGCGTTTTTCATAAGCAGCGGAACCTGCAGGGAAAGTACCGTCTTCACGTCCGGAGAATACGGAAACGGGAAGTTTGTCACCTTTCTGTGCGGAAACGGGAACGAGAATGCTGTTGATGAAGTCAACGATCTCTTTGTCTTCGCCGGTTGCAACAGGGGTGGGGATAGCTCCTTCTGCGTTTTTCCATTCGTCAACGGGATAGTCAACTTTGGTGAAGCTGGTCATACCGCGTTCGATTGCTTTATAGTTCATTTCGACAACAGCATCGCCTTTTTTGCCGTAGCTTGCGTATGCTGCTTCTTTCATGAGTTTTTCTGCTTCGTCAGCGGGAATGATTTCGGTGATCTTAAAGAAAGCGGACTGGAGAATGGTGTTGATCTTGCCGTTAAGACCGAGTTCATCTGCTATGGAAATACCGTCGATGGTATAAAGTTCAATATCGTTTTCAGCGATGAAGTGTTTTACGTTGCCGGGAAGACGTCTTCCGAGCTCTTCAACGTCCCATGCGCAGTTGAGAAGGAATTTGCCGCCTTTTTTAAGAACAGCGGTCATGTCATATTTATCAACGTAAGAAGGGTTGTGGCAGGCAACAAAGTCTGCTTTGTTGATATAATAGGTGGATTTAATGGGGGATTTTCCGAAACGGAGGTGGGAAATGGTTACGCCGCCGGATTTTTTGGAGTCGTATGCAAAATAACCCTGTGCATAAAGATCGGTGTGGTCGCCGATGATTTTGATGGAGTTTTTGTTTGCGCCGACAGTACCGTCGGAACCGAGACCCCAGAACATGCAGCTCATGTTGCCTTCGGGAGTGGTATCGGGGTTTTCTTTAACTTCAAGAGAAAGACCGGTGACGTCGTCTTCGATACCGAGGGTGAAGGTGTGTTTTGCTTTTGCTTCAGCGTTGCGGTAAACAGCGATGATCTGTGCAGGAGTGGTGTCTTTGCTGCCAAGACCGTAACGACCGCCGAGAAGTTCAGCGTTTTCAAACTGGGTTCCGCGAACTGCTGCTGCAACGTCGAGATAAAGAGGTTCGCCGATGGAGCCGGGTTCTTTGGTTCTGTCAAGAACGGTGATGGTCTTTGCGGTTGCGGGGATGGCATCGATGAAGTGGCATTTGCTGAAAGGTCTGTAAAGACGAACTTTTACAAGGCCGTATTTGCCGCCGTTTGCGTTGAGATAGTCGATAGTCTCTTCGATGGTGTCACAAACGGAACCCATTGCGATGATAACGTGTTCTGCGTCCGGTGCGCCGTAATAGTTGAAGAGTTTATAATCGGTGCCGATCTCTGCGTTTACTTTGTTCATGTAATCTTCAACAACTGCGGGAAGAGCATCATAGAATTTGTTTGCTGCTTCGCGTGCCTGGAAGAAGATATCGGGGTTCTGTGCGGTACCGCGGGTTACAGGGTGGTTGGGGTTAAGAGCATGCTCGCGGAAAGCTTCGATAGCATCGAAATCAGCAAGTTTTGCAAGCTGGTCATAATCCCATACTTCGATTTTCTGAATTTCGTGAGAAGTTCTGAAACCGTCGAAGAAGTGAAGGAAAGGAACGCGGCCTTTGATTGCGGAAAGATGTGCAACGGGACCGAGGTCCATAACTTCCTGGGGGTTACCGGAACAGAGCATTGCAAAACCGGTCTGACGGCATGCATAAACGTCGGAATGGTCACCGAAGATGCTGAGTGCGTGGGATGCAAGAGCTCTTGCGGAAACGTTGATAACGCCGGGAAGAAGTTCACCTGCGATTTTGTACATGTTGGGGATCATAAGAAGAAGGCCCTGGGATGCGGTGAAGGTGGTGGTAAGAGCACCGGCTGCAAGAGAACCGTGAACGGAACCTGCTGCGCCTGCTTCGGACTGCATTTCGGTTACCTGTACTTTGTTTCCGAAGATATTAGTTTTTCCGTTTGCTGCCCATTTGTCAGCAAGTTCTGCCATTACGGAAGAAGGGGTAATGGGGTAGATTGCTGCAACATCGGTATAAGCATAAGAAACATGAGCGGCAGCGGTGTTGCCGTCCATGGTTTTTTTAGAACGTGCCAATGTTTTTTCAACTCCTTTTCAAAATAAACATAATTGAACATGATAATATTATCATGTATTTGTCTTTCTTTCAAATGTTTTTGAAAAACTTATATAAATTTACAAAAAAGAATACAAATAAACAGAAAATTTAATCCGCTGACCAAAAAACAAAGGTTTTTGAAAAGGCGGTTGTTATCAATTTTGACGAAGAGAGTTTTGTTCAAAAATGTTGAAAAAAATACATTATAGTATTATAATATACTTGGTTTATTATATAAATAATAGGAGGCGGACCATGGCTTCTAATTACAGCGTAAAGTTCACAAAAATCATAAAAGAGTTCGACCTTGAAAAGGTCTGGGCACCGGACAACGTTGACGAAATTTCCATTCTTACCAACGAGGTAAACCGTCCGGGTCTTCAGCTTGCGGGTTTTTACGACCTTTTTGACCCCTCAAGGGTACAGATAATCGGAAAAACCGAATACAGCTACATGAAGAGCCTTGGTGCAAAAATGTATGAGGCTATCGACGATTTTCTTTCAAGAAAACCTATGGTCATCATTTTCACTTGGAACCTTACCGTTGACAGAAAGTTCCTTGAGCTTGCCCAAAAATACAACGTTCCGATTTACAGAACCTCCGAAATGACTTCCGAATTTATGTCCGGAATGACCCAGACCCTCAGCGTTGCCCTTGCAAAACGCATCACAAGACACGGCGTTCTTGTTGAAGTTTACGGCGAAGGCGTTCTTCTTTATGGCGACAGCGGCGTTGGTAAATCCGAGGTCGCAATGGAACTTATCAAACGCGGACACCGCCTTATTGCAGACGACGCCGTTGAAATCCGCCGTGTTTCCAACCGAAGCCTCGTAGGAACTTCGCCGGAAAATATCCGCCATTTCATGGAACTTCGCGGAGTAGGCATTATCAACGCAAGAAATCTTTTCGGTATGGGTGCAGTCAAAAAGAGTGCAAAGCTTGACATGATAATCAACCTCGAACCCTGGGATAACGACAAGGTTTACGACCGAATGGGCGCAAACGACGTTTATACCAAAATCCTCGACGTTGACGTTCCGCTTTACACAATTCCTGTTCAGCCGGGACGTAATATCGCCGTAATCGTTGAAGTTGCGGCAATGAACAACCGTCAGAAACGTATGGGAAACAACGCCGCGCTTGAACTTATGGAGCGCCTGAGCATTCCGCTTCTTGATGAGGACGATGACCTCGGCGAATGGGATTCCTATTACGGGCTTGAATGATAAGGAGGAAGACTTTTGGAGATTAAAGCATTTTTGGATTTTGCCGATGAGCACGGAATAAAATACCTTGAGCACGAAAGCCTTTCAAAACATACATCTTTCAAAATCGGAGGTCCGGCTCAGATTTTTGCAAAACCCGCAACCAAAGAACAGGTTTCCAAAATTGCGGTTTTCTGTAAGGAAAACGAAATCCCTCTTTTCCCGATGGGAAAAGGTTCCAACCTTCTTGTTCCGGATGAAGGACTTGAAGGCGTTATTATGAATTTCGGAAGCGAATTTTCAAAAATAGTCCTTCTTGACGAAGAGACCGTTTATTGCGATGCGGGAACGAGCCTTGCCGCACTTTGCAATTTTGCTCTTGAAAATTCCCTTACCGGACTTGAATTTGCTTACGGAATTCCAGGTTCCGTCGGCGGTGCGGTATTTATGAACGCCGGAGCATACGGCGGCGAAGTTAAAGATGTTATTCTTTATGCCGACCATGTTGACAAAGAAGGAAATACCGGAAGATTCACCGGCGAAGAACTTGAGATGAGCTATCGCCACAGCGTTTACAGCGGAAAACAATATTTCATTACCGGCGCAGCATTTAAACTTGTAAAAGGTGACAAGACCGAGATAAAAGCAAAAATGGATGACCTTCTGGGTCGCCGTTTTGATAAACAGCCCATGGATAAACCTTCCGCCGGAAGCACTTTCAAACGTCCCGAAGGCGCTTTTGCTTCCGCGCTTATCGACCAGTGCGGACTTAAAGGTTACAGAGTCGGCGGAGTCGAAGTAAGCACCAAACACGCCGGATTTGTTGTGAATATCGGCGGCGGAACCTGTGCCGACGTTCTTCAGCTTATCAAAGACGTTCAGGAAAAGGTAAAAAACGATACCGGTTATTGGCTTGAGCCCGAGGTGGAGATTCTCGGATAAAAAGTAACGGAGGAACGGAAAAATGTCCTTTGCAACAAAATTAAAAGACGAACTTTGCAAAGATGTTCCGGAACAGGAAAGCGCGATACACGCGCTTCTTTACGGATTTTTGCTTTTTTCTCATAAATTCAGCGCGGACGAAATCAGCTTTTCGGTCGTTCACGAACCCACCGCAAGACTTTTTGCCGAAGCGCTTGCGACCCATTGCGGAATTTCGGCAAAGATTATTTTCCACGAAAGGGCAAGGGGAACGCTTTATAAAGTCAGCATTGAAAAAGCTTCGGAACGAAGAAAAGTTCTTGACGCTTTTTACCATATGCCGAAAGAGCCGACTCTTCGAATCAACCGCGCCAACATCGAAAACGAAGAGGACGTTTCGTATTTTCTTCGCGGAGCATATCTTGTTTGCGGAAGTCTTACCGACCCGCATAAGGAATATCACCTTGAATTCGGCGTAAGTTATATGAACCTTTGCAAGGACCTTCTTGCGCTTGTGGGTGAAGTTCTTGAACAGCCGAAAAGCACCATTCGCCGCGGTTCCTATATCGTTTATTACAAAGAAAGCGAAAACATCGAAGATATGCTTACATATATCGGCGCAATGATGTCCTCTCTTGAAATGATGAATATAAAAATCGAAAAGGATATTAAAAACAGGGTCAACCGCCGTATGAACTGCGACAACGCAAATATGGATAAGATCCTTAATGCCTCGCTTCAGCAGGTGGAAGATATCAACTATATCTTTGAAAACGCGGGCGAAAGTTATCTTCCCGATGAACTTTTGCAGGTTGCAAAGCTTCGCATCGAAAACCCGGAAATGTCGCTTCGTGAACTTTGCGAATCGGTGGAACCGCCGCTTTCCCGTTCTGGAATAAACCACCGCCTTAAAAAAATCGGTGAAATTGCCAACAGTTTGAGAAATGGAAACGAAAAGTAAAATGGAGCAGATGTATACAAAGAAAGAATTGATTTTCCAGATGTTCAAAATCGGAATTCCGGTTGCGGCACAAAACTTTGTAAGTGTTCTGGTGAACATGCTGGATACTATAATGATAGGTGCTGTGGGCGAAGCCCAGCTTGGCGCTATCAACCAGGTGAACTCGCTCTATTTATTCTATAATATGTTCGTCTGGGGAATAAGTATGGGTACGGTAGTAATCACCGCAAGATATTGGGGACAGCAAAAAATCGACCCCATACGCGATATGATCGGACTTGCGATGAAGATAAACATCATCGCGGGACTTTTGCTTTCTGCGGTTACTCTTACCGTTCCTCAGCTTGTGATGAGGATATTTGCAAGCGATCCGGAGGTAATCGCCTACGGAATAGAATATCTTAGAATCATGGGTTGGTTCTACGTTTTCCCGGCGGTTTCAACTACTTTCCTTTCAAACCTCAGAGCAGTGCACGACGTAAAGATTTCCGTTGCGGTCTATACCTGTTCCTGCTTTACAAACCTTGCGCTCAACTGGGTGCTCATTTACGGAAACCTCGGTGCTCCGCGACTTGAAGTAACCGGTGCGGCTGTTGCCACCGCGATAAGCAAAACCATTGAAATAATACTCGTGCTCATCTATATGCACAAGTTTGAGCACCGCATAAATTTCCGTATGCGCTATATTTTTGCAAAGACAAAAGAGTATATTCCGTCTTTCATCAAATTTGGAATTCCGGTTTTCTTCAGCGAATTCATTTGGGGTTTCGGAATGACTATTCAGTCCGCGATTCTCGGTCAGTACAGCAAGGAATTCCTTGCGGCATACAGCCTTGTTCTTGTAATTCTTGACCTTTCCACCGTTGCAATGTGCGGATTCTCAAACTCTTCGCTTATCCTTATGGGTAATATGATAGGTGCGGGAAGAGATCAGGAAGCAAGAAAATGGAGTAAATTTTTTGTTATCGGCGGACTTGGAGTAGGAGTTTTTATGGCGGCGGTCATTATGGTTATAAGACCTTTTGCCCCTGGATTCATTGTTTGTTCCGAAACCACCGCGGATTATATTTTAAAAATGCTTCTTGTCTGTGCATATATCGACGTTTGCTACGGAATGAGCTGGAATCTCGGCGCGGGAGTTCTTCGTGCAGGCGGCGATACCGGCTTTGTTGCAAAAATCGATATCGGTTCCGCAATTTTTATGAAAGGCGTTCTCGGAGCGGTTTGCGGACTTCTTTTAAAACTCGACCCGCTTCTTGTAATGGCTATCGTCTGCAGCGACGAGCTTCTTAAAGCGGTAATCTATCTTTTGAAATATCTGAAAGGCGACTGGCTCTATCACGGAATGACCGTTCATTCCGAAGAACCGGAAACCGAATGACCCACAGGAGGAAAATATGAGCTTCGCACATCTTCATCTCCATACAGAATACAGCCTGCTCGATGGCGCATGCAGAATAAAAAAGCTTATTCCGCGCGTAAAAGAACTGGGCCAGACTGCCGTTGCCATAACAGACCACGGCGCTATGTACGGTGTTATCGATTTTTACCGCGAAGCCAACAAATACGGAATAAAACCGGTCATAGGCTGCGAAGTTTATGTTGCTAACCGTTCCCGTTTCAGCAAGGAACACCTTATGGACTGGAGCTATCACCTTGTTCTTCTTTGTGAAAACAATACGGGTTACAAAAACCTTATAAAACTTGTTTCTGCAGGTTTTATCGACGGCTTTTATAAAAAGCCGCGTGTTGATAAAGAACTTCTTAGAAAGCACCATGAAGGAATCATCGCGCTTTCCGCATGTCTTGCGGGCGAAATTCCGCGCAACCTTGCCCAGAACGATTATGATACCGCAAAAAAAGTTGCCCTTGAATACCGCGATATTTTCGGTGAAAACAACTTTTTTATCGAGATCCAGGATCACGGATATGCGGAACAAAAACGTATTCTTCCGAACCTTATAAAACTTTCGAAAGAAACGGGAATCCCGCTTGTTGCCACCAACGACTGCCACTATATCAACAAGGACGATGCAAAAATGCAGAACGTTCTTGTCTGCATCGGCACCAACCACACCGTTGATGAAGACAACGAAATGGGATTCGAGACCGACGAATTTTATGTAAAATCCGAAGAGGAGATGCGTGAAATTTTCTCCTACGTTCCGGAAGCCATTGATAATACACAAAAAATCGCCGACCGCTGCAATATGACTTTTGAATTCGGACACACAAAACTTCCGGCTTTTGAAGTTCCGGACGGAAGAGACAACGTCGAATATTTCGAAAGTATGTGCAAAGAGGGACTTTACCGCAGATACGGCGAAAATCCCGACAAGGAACTTTGGGAAAGGCTTAATTATGAGCTCGGCGTTATAGAGCGCATGGGTTATGTGAACTATTACCTTATAGTTCACGATTTTATAAACTATGCAAAAAGCGCAGGTATTCCAGTCGGTCCCGGAAGAGGTTCCGGCGCAGGAAGCCTTTGCGCCTATTGTATCGGAATAACTGACATCGACCCAATAAAATATCATCTTCTTTTCGAGCGATTCCTTAACCCGGAACGTGTTTCGATGCCGGACTTCGATATCGACTTTTGTTACGAGCGCCGTCAGGAAGTTATCGAATATGTTAACAGAAAATACGGAGAAGACCACGTTGCCCAGATAATCACTTTCGGAACTCTTGCTGCAAGAGCGGCTATCCGCGACGTGGGAAGAGCTCTCGGAATGCCTTATCAGGACGTTGACAAAGTCGCAAAACTTATCCCTACGGATCTTCATATGACCATTGAAAAGGCGCTGACCATTTCTTCAGATCTCAAAGCGCTTTATGACACCGATCCGAAAATTTATGAACTTATTGACACCGCCAGAAGGGTGGAGGGAATGCCGAGACATTCTTCCGTTCATGCGGCGGGCGTTGTTATCGCACCGGAACCCGTAACCGAGTTTGTTCCGGTTGCAAAACCCGATGAATCCGTTGTTACCCAGTTCACCATGACCACCCTTGAAGAACTGGGTCTTCTCAAGATGGACTTCCTCGGACTTCGAAACCTTACCGCAATAAGCGACTGTGAGAAAGCGGTAAGAAAACGCATTCCGGATTTTGATATTTCAAAAGTTCCGGACGGCGATCCGGAAGTTTATGAAATGCTCACCAAGGGTGCTGCCCAGGGCGTTTTCCAGTTCGAGTCTGCGGGTATGCGAAGCGTTCTTATGGGACTTGGACCGAAATCCATCGAGGACCTTACGGCAGTTATTTCTCTTTATCGTCCGGGTCCTATGGATTCCATTCCTAAATATCTTGAAAACAGCCACCATCCTGAAAAAGTTACATATAAAACGCCTCTTCTCAAACCTATTCTCGACGTCACCTACGGCTGTATCGTTTATCAGGAGCAGGTAATGGAAATCGTTCGTAAGCTTGCGGGATATTCTTATGGAAGGGCGGACCTTGTTCGCCGCGCCATGAGTAAAAAGAAACTTGACGTAATGGCGCAGGAAAGGGAATATTTCGTTCACGGAAAACTTGACGAAAACGGAAATCTCGAACTTCCCGGTGCGGTACGAAACGGCGTTCCGGAAAAGATAGCGAACGAGATCTTTGACGAGATGAGTTCTTTTGCGTCCTATGCTTTCAACAAATCCCACGCGGCGGCATATGCAACGGTCGCTTACCGCACCGCTTATCTCAAATGCCACTTCCCGGGTGAATATATGGCGGCGCAGCTCAGCTCCGTTCTTGACAACACCGATAAAGTCATTGAATATATCGGTGAATGTCAGAAGATGGGCCTCAAAGTTCTCGGTCCTGACGTAAACAAATCCGAAAGCGGATTCATCTGGGACGGAGAAGGCGTCCGTTTTGGACTTCTTGCGGTAAAAAACCTTGGAAGAGGCATTATCCACGATATAATTACCGAAAGAAATATGAATGGCAAGTATAAAAGCTTTACAGACTTCTGCAAGCGTGCATACGGCCGTGAACTCAACAAAAGGACCCTTGAAAGCCTTATAAAATGCGGCGCACTGGATTCTTTCAGCGCAAACCGCCGCCAGATGCTTTCCGGATACGAATCCATTCTTTCTTCCATTGATGCTGAAAAGAAAGCGAACGTTTCAGGCCAGATGAGCCTTTTCGGCGGCTTTGAAGAGGAGGAGGAAGAAGAGGATAACCTTCCGCGCCTTGCGGAATATTCTCTTCGGGAACTTCTTAATATGGAAAAAGAGACCACAGGTCTTTATCTTTCCGGTCACCCGATGAACGAATACAGCGGGATCCTTGAAAAAATAGGCGCCAGCAAGGTGCTTGAAATCAAAAGAATGAATACCGAAGACGGCGACAAAAGGGTACGCCTTTGCGGAATCGTCCTAAGCAAGAAGATGAAAACCACAAAGAGCAACGACGTCATGGCTTTCGTCACTCTTGAAGATACCACCGGAAGCCTTGAAGCTCTCGTTTTCCCGAGGATACTTCAGGAGTGCGGCGGAATTATCAACGTGAACGAAGCGGTTGTTGTCGAAGCGAGAGTTTCTTCCCGCGAGGACGAAGAAACTAAGCTTGTTGCAGAAAGATTCCTTACCGTCGAGGATGCACAGCGCATACCATTCACCCAGGCGCAGACTTTCCAGAGAAGACCCGCTGCGCAGACGCCAAAAACAGCACCGCAGCCTGCACCGGCTCAGCAAAAACCTTCCGCCACGGGACTTTTCATCCGCGTTCCGTCGGAAGACAGTGCGGAATATAAAAAAGCTATGGAATTCCTTTCGGTTTTCGAAGGACTTACTCCGCTTTATATTCATTTTGCGGACACGAAAAAGACCGTAAAAGCGCCGACCAAACTTTGGGTCGATACGAATCTTGAAAATGGTTACGTTGTTAAAAAACTTGCTGAACTTATCGGCAAAGAAAACGTCGTAATGAAATGATTTTCCATAAATTACGCTGTTTTAATGCCGATTCAGCTTAAATCAATCAAAAATCTTGCTATAGTGCGGCGGATTTTTTATACTTAACTATATTATCAAAATGAAAAGGAGGGACGAAATGAGAAGAGCGATAGGAATTTTGCTTGCGTTTCTTTTGATTTTTCCGGCTGGGTGTGCCGTTTCGGAAGAACCCGAGATAATAGAAAACGAAGCGGTGCTCGATCAGGGATATGAAAGTTCCGCGGCGGACAAAATCGAAATAATCCCTGCGATTCCTGAATCTTCATCTTCGGAGGAAGAAAGCTCTTCACAGCCGGAAGAAAATTCGTCCCAGTCCTCTTCGGCTGTTTCGGAAAGCAGTTCTTCACAGAGCAGTTCACAAAGCAGCTCGTCTTCGTCCTCAAAAAGCGAAACATCTTCCGAAAGCTCTTCTTCGAAAGAAGAAACTTCTTCCGAAAGTTCGAAAAGCGAACCCGAAAAAGAGCCTGAAACTAACGTTTCGGCACCGAGAGGAGAAACAAGAGCCTTCTGGATATCCTATCTTGAATATCAGTCTATTCTTACCGGAAAGACCCAGAAACAGTTCAGAGGCAGCATAAGAACGATGTTTCAGAACCTTTCTTCCGACGGATTCAACACCGTTTATGCTCACGTTCGTTCCCACAGCGATGCGATGTACGATTCGGATATATTCCCATGGTCGGTTTACTGCGCCGGAAAAGAGGGCGTTGATCCGGGATTCGATCCGCTTGAAATAATGGTGGAAGAAGCCCACGGCGCAGGTCTTTATATTGAAGCGTGGATAAATCCTTACAGGGTCAAGAATACCACCGATGTTTCGAAAATCGCTTCTTCAAGTCCGGCATATGATTGGCTTGGAACGGGAAAAGTTGTCACCGTTGACGGAACGGGAATTTTTTATAATCCCGCGGATGAGGACGTTATCGACCTTGTTGTTTCCGGAGTTGAAGAGATTGTCAGAAATTACGACGTTGACGGAATCCATTTTGACGACTATTTTTATCCCACCACCGCAAAATCCTTTGACAGTGATTATTATGAGGATTACGTTGCTTCCGGCGGAACGAAAAAACTTGCCGGTTGGCGAAGACAAAACGTAAACACTCTTATCAAAGAAGTTTATTCCGCAATAAAAGCGATAGACAGTTCCTGCAGATTCGGCGTGAGCCCTGCGGGAAACATCGAAAACAATTACAATTCTCTTTATTGCGACGTTTATACATGGGTCTCTAGCAGCGGTTATGTCGATTATATCTGCCCGCAGATCTATTTCGGCTTTAACAACAAAAGCAGACCCTATCTTACGGTGCTCGATGAATTCAGCAGTGCCATTACCAATAAAAACATCGAACTTATAGTCGGTCTTTCCGCTTATAAATGCGGAGCAGCCGATAACTATGCGGGCACCGACGGAAAGAACGAATGGATAAACAGAAACGACATTCTTTCGCGCCAGGTTTCCGCAGCAAGAAACGAGCCGAATTACGGAGGTTTTGCTCTTTACAGATACGATTCGGTTTATAACCCTTCGTCTTCCGTAAAGACTGTGGTAAAAAGCGAACTTGAAAATCTTAAGGACATTATGTAAAAATACCGAGAACCGAAAAAGGACGGAAAAATAACTTATGAAAAAATTCTTTTTGAACAAAAAGCTGATGACGGCAGTACTTAGCCTTTGTCTTTGTGCGGTCATCGGCGGAATAGCGGTTTTTGCGGCTTTTCAAAGCGGACTTCCCGGTGTTGAAATGTTGAAGGACGCCTTTTCGCCCCAAAGTTCAGAAAACAGTTCTTCGGAAGAAGAATCGCAGATTCCCGAAGAGGAGCATGATTTTGACCTTGATTCCGATATTGTAATGAAACCGGCAGATCCGGATTCGGAAACAGAAACGGAAGAGCCGAAGGCCGAAAACGTTGTGGAAGGCCCCATTGTTTTCGATTTTCCGGAAAGAATGATGGCAATAACCCTTAAAGCCGGCGAAGATTATTACACCGAACCGGGAATGAGCGTTGCAGATATTGAAAAATCCATCGACAAGGCTCTTGAAGATGCAAAGGCACTTTCCGCAAACACTGTTTTCCTCGAAACATCCTATGGCGACAAAGTTATCTATGCTTCCGAAAACATGCCTCAGGCAGAGGTGAGCATCGATATGCTCAAATATGCCGCGGATAAAGCAAAGAGCATGGATCTTTATGTCTATGCTGTTTTTGACGTGCTCAAAGCCAACGAAAACGGCGCAGCGGTCGTTTCTTATGACGTTGACGGTGCTCAGCTTACCGAAAGCGCAAAAAATGCGGCGGCACTTTGCGCATATGATATCGACGGTATCATGCTCAATACCTATACCGTTGAATCCAGCGGAAAAGCCTATTCCGAATATACAGAATTCGGAAGCGGAATGGGATATGAAAACTATCTTCGTTCCAATACCGAAGCGGCGGTAACTTCCGCTTTCAGCGCAATAAAAAAAGAAAACCCCGCTCTTGCGGTTGGACTTGCCGTTGATGCGGTATGGGCAAACACCGGTACCATTGAAGAGGGAAGCGAGACCCTTGCGGGATACGAAAGTTTTACCGACGGTTTTGCTAATACCAAAAAATTCGTTGACGAAGGTCTTGCGGATTTTGTCGCAGTAAAATGCGTCTATTCCACCCTCAGCAAAGAAGCAAAATTTGTTGACTATATGACCTGGTGGAACGACTGTGTTGCCGAAAAAGTTCCGCTTTATATTTTCCAGTATGCCACCAAAGCCTGCACCGAAGGAAAAGGCTGGAACGATCCTTCCGAACTTTCGGATCAGGTTATAGCGGCGGAAAAACTCGGCAGTTTCTGCGGAAGTATTTTTGATTCTCTTTCCGCCCTTCAGAAAAACCCCCAGCAGTCCACCGACGCCCTTATCAAGTACCTTACGGAGAACGTTGACCCCAGCTTCCTTCTCACTCAGCTGGAGCTTACAAGACCTGCAAAGACCACATTCTCGACTTACGACAACGTTGTGGCGTTTGCCGGTGCTTCGGACGTCAACTTTGACCTTTTCGTAAACGGTGAAAAAGTAAAACGCGACTCCAACGGCGCGTTCATGCTTACCCTTGAACTCAAAGTGGGTCTCAACACTTTTAAATTTGAACACAAGGAAAAAATCATTACATATAACATCACAAGAAACGTCATGGTTCTCAAAGAGGTAACTCCGTTGGGCAACGTAACTGTTGGCGGCGGAATGAGCATTACCGTAACGGCCCTTGCTTATGAAGGTTCCACTGTTACCGCGACCCTTGGTTCCACGACTGTAAATCTTACGAGAAGTACCGAGGAGGACGACTCCACGGAAGAGGAAAAAGATTCGTCCTACGTCACCTATACCGGAATGATTTCCGCACCCGCTGCCGGAAGCACCGAACAGGGAATCGGAAATATCATTATCAAAGGTACATGGGAAGGCACCACCGAGAAAAAAGAGGGCGCTTATGTCACCGTTTCCGCAAAAGCAAAAGCCGGCGGACTTGTTGAAGTAGTCGCTTCCGCGGCGGAAACTTTCCCGGTCGATACCCTTAACGATCTTTCCGCATATGACAACTATCCTCTTGCAAAGGGAACAAGGGACTATGTTGTGGGTGATGAAATTGTTTACGTTGAAGGTTCCAAAACTTTTACCTATTACAACCTCCAGTCCGGACAGCGAGTTTATACCAAGGACGTAAGTCCCGTTTCCGGTGAACTTGGCGGAAACAAGATCAAAAATCTTACCGTTTCTGCCGATAAGCGCTATACCTACGTAACTCTTGAAATGGACCAGAAAGTAGCTTACATCGCAAAATATACGGGAAGCGACTTTACCGTTAACTTTATGTATACGGATTCTGTTCCTTCGGACCTCAGCCTAAGCTGTACTCCGCTTTTTGATTCCGCAAAATGGAGCAGCGCAAAACTTTCGCTCAGACTCAGCACCAACGGCGGCTTCCTGGGCTATAAAGCATATTACGACGGAACGAACCTTGTGTTCCGTTTCAACAACCCCACCGGCTCTTACAGCCTTGCGGGAGTGCCTATCGTCGTTGACGTCGGCCACAGCAAACTCGGGGTAGGCGCGCTCGGATTCCTTTCTGCTTACGGCGAATACGAAATTAACCTCGGCGTTGGCAAGTATCTTAAAGAGGAGCTTCAGAACCGCGGCGCGACCGTTTATATGATGGATACGGTGAACAGCCGTCCCAGCCTTGAAGACAGGGTAGTTTATGCTTCCGGAAAAGATCCGCTTGTTTTCGTAAGCGTTCACTGCAACTCCGCAACTTCCAGCACCGGTTACGGTACAGAGTGCTTCTATTTCACCAGATTCTCCAAAAACTTTGCGGATTACTTCTCTGCAAACGTTGCCTATGCCCTTGGAACAAAAGACAGAGGCGAGGCGATAGGACGTTATTACGTAACAAGGACCCAGGAATATCCTGCGGTTCTTGGTGAAATGGGCTTTGTAAGTAACGAATCCGATTATTATAAACTTATCCAGAACAGTTACCAGAGAGATATCGCTTCCGGAATTGCAGACGCGATTTCGAGTTATCTCGGCGGTGCGGGAAGAAACGGAAGTTACAGCTACGGAACCCAGTCCACAAGCGGCGAAAGCAGCTTTACTCCTTCGGAGCCTCCGGCACCTTCCGAACCTCCGGAAACTTCTGATCCTTCAGGAGATACCTCTTCTTCCGGTTCCGATATCACTTTTGAGGATTTTGGAAACGGTTCTTCCGAAAGTGAAGAAAGTTCCGGTCCCGACTTTGTAATAGATTTGAGCTGAACAAAAAATGCCTTCGGTTTTGCCGAAGGTATTTTTTTGTTTTTAAAAACATATCTATGTCTGAAAGGTCGGGATATGTATTGAAAAAGAAACAAAAATCAAAAGCAAGCTTTATTTTTAAATTATTATTCATTTTAATAATTCTTTTTGTAATATGTGCCTATGCATATTTTTTCCCTAAAACAATGGAACTTCTTGATAAAAGTCTGAACGAAGCTGCTTCAAAGACGGGTCTTGAAATAAATTTTGATTTTTTTGAAAAGCTTTCGGATTTTTCAAAAGAAACAGTAAACAAAGCGCTTTATTATGCGGAAATAATCGAATATAACCTGAAAGATATTTTACCGGAATATAAGCCGGTTTCACTTTATCTGGTTTCATGTGCGGCGGATTTTCCGCTTGAAGAAATGAACATTACTTCGGCTTTTGGAAGAAGAAAAGACCCCATAACGAACCTTTCCGACGGACATACGGGAATTGATATTGCAGCGGCAAAAGGCGACAACGTTTTTTCGGCCTGGCCGGGAAAAGTTTTTGAAACCGGAAGCGATAAAATTTACGGAAATTATGTAATTTTGGAACATTCAAAAGATTTTTTTACAAAATACTGCCATTTATCAAAAATCACCTGTGAAAAAGGCGAGTTTATGAACGCCGAAGAAATAATCGGGGAAGCGGGAAACAGCGGCCGCACCACGGGAAGCCACCTTCATTTCGAGGTGATCATCGAAGGAAGAAATATCGACCCGATGGAGTGTTTTGAGCTTTGATGAAGTTTTCGGTGCTCAAAACAAACGTTGAGGTTTCGCCGCTGTTTTTTGCGGTGCTGACTTCGTTTTTGCTTGTTGACAAAAACGGAATAGCTTCGGCGGCGGTTTTGTTTTCCGCCTTGCATGAACTGGGACATTTTTTGGCTTTGCTGTGCGTAAAATCGCACGCAAAAGCAGTTAAAATTTCTGCCTTTGGAATTGAAATGCAGCTTTATGAAAATATGAGCACCGTGAAAAAGATTGCCGTGCTCATGGCGGGATTTACCGTTAACTTCGTTCTTGCGTTTTTCTTTTTTAAGGCCGGAAAAACGCTTTTCGGATACATCAATCTTGTGACAGGCTGCCTTACGGCGCTTCCGGTTGCGGCAACGGACGGAGGAAGCGTGCTCAAAATAATATTTGAAAAAATTTTCCCGGAAAAAGCGGACAAATTATTTTTTTCCGTTTCGCTTTCGCTGAGTATTTTTGTTTCGGCAATAATGGTTTTGGCGGCGGTTTATTCGAAAAATTATTATTTGCTTATTGCCGCTTTTTATATCGTTCTTTCCGCAAAAAAATAAACCGCGTTAAGCGGCTTATTTATTTGCTGTTTTCCAATATGCAAAGTAATTTATCAGCGTCACCGAAAGAAAAAGTATTTGTGAATACATCTCAAGTCCTTTTGCAGTATCGAGTACGGCGGAAAAATCACCAATGGAGATTTTATAACTTGTGAAAACGGAAGTCAGCCATATGGCTCCGCAGCAGCAGGCTTCGCTGAAAAGTCCTATCTGCATGGCTTTTTCTGTGGGATATTTTTTGCCGAAAATAAGATTGAAAATCCCAAAGATAACGGCATTTCCGCCGAAAAGGAACGCAAAAAGTCCGACAAAGCCGGAACCGGTAAGAGAAAATTCGGAAGACGTATTGTAATTTGACCACATATCGAAAACAACGTAAGCTATCACAAGAATCGCGGTCAGCGAAAAAATACTTATGACAAAGGAGCTTACAAAGCGATTTGATTTCCGTTCTTTTTCAGAAAGGATTATCATCTCTTTTACTACAGAGTTTTCGGTTTCTGTGACGGTGTCTTTTTCTCCCTTGATAATTTCTCCTACGGTAACCCCAAGTGAAGCAGAAAGAGGTTCGAGCAGGGAAATATCGGGAAAACCTTTTCCGTTTTCCCATTTTGAAACTGCGGCGGTGGAAACGTTTATTTTTTCCGCAAGTTCTTTTTGGGTAAGATTATTTTTGATTCGAAGTTCTTTTATAAAATTTCCGGTTTTGGCGTTGTCCAATAAAATCCACCTCCTTGATGATCAAAGATTATCACCGTTTTTTGTTTTTGTAAATCAACGCTTCGTAAACCGGGGCAAAAATCGCTTTTATTTGCCGCGGAAAGTTATTTCTATTGAAAAACCTTTCCGCATTATGAT
>JAFUIS010000003.1 GCA_017468365.1 Oscillospiraceae bacterium
ATTATATGCTAGATCAAAACGCTTTTCGTTAAACGATGTTTTTGCGCGTTCAATGATATCTTCATAAGAAACTTCATTTACAGAATAAATATTATCCGTTCCTTGAATCATCATTTTTCGTGCTTCTTCAACAGAATATTTTGTACCACAATTCTGGCATACATACATTCCGTCTTGTTTAACCATATCTTGGCTTCCGCACATTTCACATTGCAAGGCTTTCATCTTTTCACCTTCTTTTACTCTTTTATCAAATTCTCAACCGCAATTTTGATTGACCGCGGGACGTTTTCCATTTTTATAAACTTCGTAACAGCTGCCCCGCTTCGTCTCATTGCATGTCTAACAGAGGCATAAGTGCCATGTTATATTCATAATATATCAAAAAAAGTCAAAATACGATTAGCTGGCTGCATAGTATTTGAAATAAAATTTTTCAAAATAAGTATCTGATTTTTTATATATTTACTGTAATTCGTACACTTAACTGCAAACAAAAAGCACCCGCTCAAATGAGCGGGTGCTTTTATATCTTCCGATATTAAAATTAATCTTCTTCGTCTTCTTCGGGCATTTCCCAGGAATGCCAGACGTTGTTGACGTCGTCGTTGTCTTCAAGTGCAGCAAGAAGCTTCTGCATTTTAACGATGGTGTCGGGATCGGTGATGGCAGTGGTGGTCTGGGGAATGTAAGCAACGTCGGCGCTTTCAAAACGGTAACCCATTTCATAAAGTGCGTCGCGAACGCCGGGGAAATCGTTGGGAGCGGTGTAAATTTCAGCGATGCCGTCTTCATATTTGAAGTCTTCGCCGCCTGCTTCCATAACGTCTTCCATAAGTTTGTCCTCGTCAAGGTCTTCGTCAGCAATTACGATAAGGCCTTTGCGGTCGAACATAAAAGAAACGGAACCGGTCTGGCCAAGGTTGCCGCCGTATTTGGAAAAATAGCTGCGAACGTCACCGGCAGTTCTGTTGCGGTTGTCGGTAAGAGTTTCTACAATAACCGCTATGCCGCAGGGGCCGTAACCTTCGTAAGTGATTTCTTCGAAAGTGGTTTTGTCGCCAAGGCCGGCAGCTTTTTTGATGGATCTTTCGATGTTGTCGTTAGGAACGTTGTTGGCTTTTGCTTTAAGGATAAGAGCCTGAAGTTTGCTGTTGTTGGAAGGATCGGGACCGCCTTCACGAACAGCAACGGTGATTTCTTTGCCAATTTTGGTAAAGACTTTGCCGCGGGCTGCGTCGATTCCCTCTTTTTTACGTTTGATGGTACTCCATTTGGAATGTCCGGACATTATATATCTCTCCTTAACGGGAAAATTAGTTTACAGATTATTCTAACATATATAAATGGCTTTTGCAAGCCTGTTTATCAAAGAATGAACTGAAGAACGGTGCCCACCGCAACGGAAACGATAAAAAGAAATCCGGTAAGGCGAAGGCATTCGATCTTGTCAACGTCGTTGCGGAAAAGAACCAAAAGACCGGTTCCTGCACCGACAGAAAGTCCCGCAAAAGCGGCGCCGAAAGTGATGGCACCCTCGGCATAAAGCTGCGCAATGATGATGGAGGAAGCGCAGTTGGGAATAAGGCCCACAATTCCTGCAACAAAAGGCTGGAAAAAGCTTTCGCTTGCGATGAACGAAGCAAAGGCATCTTCACCGATGGTGTGGATGCAAAGCTCCATGACGAACATCACCACAAAGATGAACGCAAAAGTGGAAAGGGTGTGAAGAACGGTACTTTTTAGAAGTCCGTTGTGACCCTCGGTGTGGCAGTGGGAATGTTCTTCCTCAACGGCTTCGATTTCCTCTTTGGTAATGTTGAAA
This sequence comes from Oscillospiraceae bacterium, assembly GCA_017468365.1. Lineage (GTDB taxonomy): Bacteria > Bacillota > Clostridia > Oscillospirales > Ruminococcaceae > UMGS1668. Next base: position 1,826 of record JAFUIS010000003.1, read on the forward strand.
AGACCGAAGCGGTCAACCATGAATCCGGCAACTATCGCAAGAACAAGCTTTGCGCCTATGAGCGGAAGGATCTTTCCGGCGTTTCCGGGGTTCGAAAGAAGAACAGGAATGGCTTCGTCGCTGGTGGAAATGAAAACCGCAAGCATGGTGCCGGCGGTGATTATTCTGTTGGAATAAAGGTTTGCAGCAACAACGGAAAAACCGCACTGGGGAACGATTCCCAAAAGTGCTCCCACTGCGGCACCGGCTTTTCCGAATTTTGAAAGCCATGCGGCAAATTTTTCCGCGTGGCGGTGTTCAATGAACTCTATAAGAAGATACGCGCCAAAAAGAAAGGGAAGGGAAGAGGCGGTATGTTCGAGGGTGTGAAAGAAAATATGAAAAAATTCGTGCATTGTTTTACCTCTTTGATATAAGGATTTTCAGGATATCTATTATATTTTATATCCGCCGCCGCAGTCAAGAATTTTTTTGCCAAAAAAGCAATAAATTTTAAGAAAACGACTTCGGAGGTTTTAAAAATGACATTCGATATAAAAGATTATGAACTGGGAAAAAGACCCCTTTGGGCAATTTTTGCTTCGCTGCTGATTTTTGCCGCCCTTGCGCTTTTTGTGATAAACTGCGTTGCCTTCGGCGAAGGAAGCCGCCTTTTGCCTATCTATTCGGTTGAAACCGCCGAGAAAAAAGTTGCGGTGACATTCAACTGCGCCTGGTCCGCAGAAGATATCCCGCAAATTCTCGAAATCCTCGAAGAATACGAAGCAAAGGCAACTTTTTTTGTCCTCGGCCAATGGGCAAAAGATAATCCTGCCGCGGTAAAAATGATTGCAGAAGCCGGTCACGAAATCGGTACCCACAGCAACACCCACCCGGATATGGCAAAGCTTTCCGAAAGCGAGATCCTTGCGGAACTTTATCGCTCCTGTGAGCATATCGAAAAAGCCGGCGCCGAAAAGCCGAAGCTTTTCCGCGCGCCTTCCGGCTCCTATTCCGAAACCCTTATAAAAACCGCGGGAAATGCCGGCTTTATGACTATCCAATGGGACGTTGACAGCCGCGACTGGAAAGATAAGACCGCGGCAGAAATGGTCGAAAGCGTCACAAAAAATGTCCGAAGCGGAAGCATAATCCTTTTCCATTCCGGAAAAGAAAACACTCTCGAAGCCCTTCCGCAGATTTTCGAGATACTGAAAAACGGCGGATACGAATCCGTCGAAGTTTCAAAGCTTATTTATCACGAAAATTATACTGTTGACCATACCGGAAGACAGCATGGACTTGAAAACGGATAGGTTTTTTAAAATTGCAAGTTTGCATAAAAACGTTCAGTTTCGGCATAAAACTTGCAAAAACAACTTGTTTTAATATAAATTATATTGATTTTTGCAGGAAGCGCTGATAAAATGAATTATATGATTTGAATTTATTTTAGGAGATGTTCAAATGAACAAAGACTTTTTGCATAAAATATCCGAAAGCATGCACGGCTTTTCAAAAGGTCAGAAAAAGATAGGAAACTTCATACTTTCCCACTATGACAAAGCCGCGTTCATGACTGCCGCAAAACTCGGTGAAGCGGTGGGAGTTTCCGAATCCACCGTCGTCCGTTTCGCTTCCGAACTCGGTTACGACGGATATCCCGAACTCCAGCATGCCCTTCAGGAAATGATCCGCAACCGCCTTACCACCGTTCAGCGAATCGAAATAACCAGCGACCGCATGAGCAACGCCGACGTTCTTACCAAAATTCTCAATATGGATATCGAAAAGATCCGCCGCACCCTCGAAGATACTTCCAGCGAGGAATTCAACAAGGTTGCCGATACTATCGTTTCCGCAAAACATATCTATATCCTCGGCGTAAGAAGCTCCGCTTCTCTCGCAAGCTTCCTCAGCTTCTATTTTTACAAGATTTTTGACAGCGTACGCAACGTTGCAACTTCCAGTACAAGCGAGGTCTTTGAACAGATAATGAACATAGGAGAAGGGGACGTTTTCATCGCCATAACCTTCCCCCGTTACAGCAAGCGTACCATAAAAGCCGCAAAATATGCCCACGATAAAGGTGCCACCGTAATTGCCCTCACCGACAGCCACAGCGCTCCGATAATCGAATACAGCGACCGCGTTCTTCTTGCACGAAGCGACATGGCTTCCTTTGCGGATTCCCTTGTTGCGCCCCTTTCTCTTATCAACGCGCTCATCGTTGCCATCGGCATCAGAAGAAGAAACGAAATTTCCGCAACTTTCAACCAGCTCGAAAGAATCTGGGCAGAATACGAAGTTTATGAGAAGGGCGACGGACATGAAAATTTATGATGCAATAATCGTCGGCGGAGGCGCCGCAGGCTGCGTTGCCGCAGGATATGCCGCCCAGAACGGAAAAAAGGTGCTTATCCTTGAAAGAAACCGCCGGCCCGCAAGAAAAATACTCGTCACCGGAAAAGGCCGCTGCAACGTCACCAACAACTGCGAGCCGGAAGAATTCTTCCGCCACGTGCGAAGCAATCCGCGCTTTCTTTACAGCGCCCTCAGCCGCTTTTCCCCGAAACATACCATGGAGCTTTTTGAAAGCCTCGGCGTTCCGCTCAAAACCGAAAGGGGAAGAAGGGTTTTTCCCGTTTCGGACAGAGCGCTCGATATTGCCGATGCTCTTCAGCTTTTTATAAAAAACAAAAACGTCGAAATCGTTAACGGAAGAGCCAAAAACCTTGTTTTTGAAGACGGCGTGCTCAAAGGCGTGCTCACAGAAAATGAAGAATTTTTCCGTGCTCAAAAAGTGATAATCTCCACCGGCGGGCTCAGTTATTCCGCAACCGGTTCCAGCGGTGACGGTTATAAACTCGCCAAACAGGCGGGACATACCATAATCCCCACAAGGGCTTCTCTCGTAGGAATTTCCACCGCCGAAGACCTTTCCGAAGCCTCGGGACTTTCGCTCAAAAACGTCACTTTGCGGCTTTATGATGCCAAAAAGAAGAAACCCATATATGAAGAATTGGGCGAGATGCTTATCACCCATGAAGGCGTTTCCGGACCGCTGGTGCTCAGCGCAAGTTCCTTCATGAGCACGGATTTGGAAAACTACCGCCTTGAGCTCGACCTCAAGCCCGGTCTTACCGCCGAAGAACTTGATGCGCGAATTCTCCGTGACTTTTCCGAAAAGAAAAACCGCGATTTTGCCAATGCCCTCGATGAACTCCTTCCCAGAAGCTTCATTCCCTATGTGGTTAAAAAAAGCGGCATCGACCCCGAAACCAAGGTCCACCAGATAACCAAACAGCAGCGCCTTGACCTTGTGGCTTCCATAAAATCCTTCGGAATAAAGCCCGTCGCTCTCGGCGACATCGAAGGCGCGGTAATAACCGCCGGCGGCGTTTCCGTAAAGGAAATCGACCCCAAAACCATGGAATCAAAACTCATCCCCGGACTTTATTTTGCGGGCGAAGTCATCGACCTCGATGCGGAAACCGGCGGATATAATCTTCAAATAGCATTTGCCACCGGCTACGCTGCCGGAACGGCGATCTGAGGAGGAAAAACAATGAAAATTGCAATAGACGGTCCTGCCGGAGCAGGAAAAAGCGCCACCGCAAAAGCCCTTGCAAAAGCGCTCGATTTTATTTATGTTGATACCGGCGCACTTTACAGAGGAATAGGACTTTACGTCCTCAGAAAAGGCGCAAAACCCAGCGCTATCGAAGAAGTCGTTCCCCTTCTTGCCGAAATAAATATCGAAATGCGCCATATCGACGGCGAACAGCATATCTTCCTCAACGGCGAGGACGTCAGCGGATTCATCCGCACCGAAGCCGTATCTTCCGCCGCTTCCGACGTTTCCGCAATTCCCGCGGTACGTGATTTTCTCTTTGATATGCAGCGCGACATCGCCGAAAAAAACGATGTCGTAATGGACGGAAGAGATATCGGAACCGTCGTTCTTCCGGATGCGGAACTCAAAATCTTCCTTACCGCAAAACCGGAAACAAGAGCAGAAAGAAGAGTTAAACAGCTTGCCGAAAAAGGCGTTGTCGAATCCTTCGACGACGTTCTTGCGGACGTTATCCAAAGGGACTATAACGATTCCCACAGGGAATTCCGTCCCCTCAAACTTGCCGAAGACGGAATCCTTATGGATAACACCGAGCTTCCGCTTGAAGAGACCGTAAACAAAATAATCACACTTGCCAAGGAGCGCAGAGCGTGAAAAGAGAAGTTATAGTAGCAGATTCCGCAGGCTTTTGCTTCGGAGTAAAACGTGCCGTGGGCATCGCGGAGGATTTTGCCGAAAAAGGCATCTCCGCAGTAACTCTTGGTGAAATCATACATAATCCGGCGGTGGTCGATGACCTGAAAGCAAGGGGAATATACCCTATCGAGGACATTTCACAGTGCCCGAAGGGTGCCACCCTTATACTCCGCTCCCACGGAGTGCCTCTTTCGGTAATCCGCGAGCTTGAAGAAAAGTGTATTCCCTACGCGGACGCCACCTGTCCCTTTGTGGCAAGGATACACCGCATAGTAAAGGAGCGCACAGAGGCCGGAGATACTGTAATTATCACGGGAAATCCCGACCACGCCGAGGTAAAAGGCATAGTCGGACACGCTGTTGGAGATGTCCGCGTGGTGCGTAATTTGGGCGAATTGGAAGAACTTGTAAATTCCGAAAAAAATCTTTGTGCAAAATGCCATACAATTGTGTCCCAAACGACTTTTTTGCGAACGGAATGGGAAAAATGCGAAAAATTTGCAAAAAAGGTATATACAAATTTATTAATTTTTGATACAATATGTAATGATGCCTGTACTAAACAAAGCGAGGCGGACGCTCTTTCGCGCCGTTGCGACGGAATGATTGTCGTCGGTGGGCGGAAAAGTTCCAACACCGCAAGGCTATGGGAAACCTGTGCGGCCAACTGTCCGACTGTTTTGATTGAGTATCCATCAGAACTAAAGCCGAATGATTGGAAAAATTGCGAAGTAATAGGCGTCACTGCCGGTGCATCTACCCCATACGGCATAATTAAGGAGGTACTACAAACCATGAGTGAAAACAAAGAATTCAGCTTTGAGGAAATGCTGGAACAGTCTTTCAGAGACGAAGAATCCAAATATGTAAGAAACGGTGAAAAAGTCCAGGCAACCGTTATGGTAGTCAAAGACACCGAAATCGTTGTCAGCGTTGGCAGCAAACACACCGGATTCGTTTCTTCTGAAGAACTTACCGAAGATCCCAGCGTCAAACCTGCCGATATCGTTAAAGTAGGCGACGAAATCACCCTCAAAGTTCTGCACGTAAATGATGCCGACGGCACCATGACCCTTTCCAAAAAGAAAGTCGATGCAGAGAAAAACTTCCAGGTTGTTGAAGAAGCAGCCGGAACTGACGAAATTTTGGAAGGAACTGTTGTCGAAGTTGTCAAAGGCGGCGTAATCGTTGTAACTGATGGTGTTCGCGTATTCATCCCTGCATCCCAGGCAACCGTATCCAGAAACGAACCTCTCGAAGGTCTTCTCAAACAGAACGTAAAATTCCGCGTTCTCGAAGTAAACGCACAGCGTAAACGCGCAATCGGCTCCATCAAATCTGTTCTTGCCGAAGAAAGAAAAGCAAAACAGGCTGCTTTCTGGGAGAACATCGAAGTCGGTCAGGTATTTGAAGGAAAAGTTAAATCCCTCACTTCCTACGGCGCATTCGTTGACCTCGGCGGCGTAGACGGCATGGTCCACGTTTCCGAACTTTCCTGGCTCCGCGTTGCACATCCTTCCGACATCGTTAAAGTCGGCGATACTCTCGAAGTATTCGTAAAAGATGTTGATAAAGAAGCTAAGAAAATCAGCCTCGGCTACAAAAAAGAAGAGGACAACCCCTGGGAGATCCTCAGAAGAGATTATCCTGTCGGCACCGTTGCAAAAGCAAAAATTGTCAGCATGACTGCTTTCGGCGCATTTGCTAACCTCATCCCCGGCATCGACGGTCTTATCCACATTTCCCAGATCTCTTACGAACACGTTGCAAAACCTGAAGACGTTCTTTCCGTCGGTCAGGAAGTTGACGTAAAAGTAACCGATATCGATTTCGATAAACACCGCGTATCCTTCTCCATCAAAGCTCTTCTTGAACCGCCCGTAAAAGAAGAAGCTGCTGAAGAAGCTCCTGTTGAGGAATAATTCATATTATTGATACATAAAAGAAGCACCGCAACGCGGTGCTTTTTTTGTTTATTTGAAAAAACAAAAATAAATTTCAAAAACCTATTGACTTTATTGTGGTAAAGTGTTACTATGATACCACAGTAAAACAAACGGAGGTCGAAGAAATGACCGCAATAAAGCAAAATCCTTCATCTGTCAGGCGACACCGACATTGATGCTTAAAAAGAAAAATCAAAAAACATCAATTTTTAAAAAATGACTTTTGGAGGAAAATAAAATGAAAAAACTTATCGCTGTTATCCTTGCACTCGTACTTACCATTTGCCTTACCGCCTGCGGCGGTGAAGACTCCGCTTCCGACCTCGAATATGTTACCGAAAACGGAAAAATCGTCGTAGGTATCACCGATTTCGCTCCCATGGATTATGAAGACGAAAACGGCGAATGGATCGGCTTTGATGCCGATATGGCAAAAGAATTTGCCGAATATCTTGGCGTTGACGTTGAATTCATTGTCATCGACTGGGATAACAAAATTTTTGAACTCGAAAACAAGAGCATCGACGTTGTATGGAACGGCATGACTCTTACCGATAAAGTAAAAGAAGCAATGGGAACTTCCGATCCTTATTGCCAGAACGCACAGGTCGTCGTAGTAAAAGCCGACGTTGCCGATCAGTACCAGGACGAAGCTTCTCTTGCAGACCTTGCATTCGCAGTTGAAGCAGGTTCCGCAGGCAAAGAAATCGTCGAATCCCTCGGTCTTGACTTCACCGAAGTTGCTTATCAGAGCGATGCTCTTATGGAAGTTGCTGCAGGTACTTCCGATGCATGCGTCATCGACCTTCTTATGGCCGGCGCAATGATTGGTGAAGGCACCGGTTATCCCGACCTCAGCTACACCGTTTCTCTTACCAGCGAGGAATACGTAGTCGGCTTCAGAAAAGGCAGCGACCTTGTTGAAAAATTCAATCAGTTCTGGGCAGATGCCTGCGCAGAAGGCACCGTTCTCGAAACCGCAAAAATTTACGGCGTACAGGAATCCGTAATCATCAAATAAGACCCTTCACAAAAAACAGTACAAATAACACTGACGCAGGGAACACCGTTTTCGGTGTTCCCTGCGTTGGCGCAAGGACGAGGTTATAAATGTTCGAAAATTTTCTTTTATGGTTTCAGCAAAACCTTCCGGAAATAAAAGAGGTAATGCTTTCGCTTAATGAAGGCTTTTTAAAATCTCTTGAAATATTTTTTCTGACTCTTCTGGGCGCCGTTCCGCTGGGACTTGTTATTGCTCTCGGTTCAATGAGCAGCATCGGGCTTATCCGTTGGTTCAACAAAATAATGGTATGGATAATCCGCGGAACGCCCCTTATGCTCCAGCTCATCATCATCTATTACGGCCCGGGAATAATTTTGGATAACAACTGGTGGGGAAGCGGTGCCGCAGGCCGTTTTATTGCGGCAATGATCGCTTTCATCCTCAACTATGCCTGCTATTTTTCCGAAATCTACCGCGGCGGAATCGAAGGTATTCCGAAAGGTCAGTATGAAGCCGGCGAAGTTCTGGGAATGACCAGAAGCCAGATATTCTTTAAGGTCGTTCTTCTCCAGGTTGTAAAACGCATCATTCCCCCCATGGGCAATGAAGTCATAACCCTTGTAAAAGATACTTCTCTTGTCCGCGTTATTGCGGTCTATGAGCTTATGTGGAACGGTCAAAACTTCATCAAATCCGAAGGCATCATCTGGCCGATGTTCTTTACCGGCGTTTACTATCTGGTTTTCAGCGGAATCCTTACTGTGTTCCTCGGCTGGCTTGAAAAGAAAATGGATTATTTTAAGGTGTAAAAAATGGCAATTCTTGAAGTAAAAAACTTAAAAAAGAATTTCGGCGAACTCGAAGTTCTTAAAGGAATAGATTTTTCCATCGAAAAAGGCGACGTTATGGCGGTAATCGGTTCTTCCGGCAACGGAAAAACCACTCTTTTGCGCTGCATAAACTTTCTTGAAACCCCAAACGAAGGCGAAATTATCGTAAACGGAGAAACGCTTTTCGATGCTTCCCAGAAAGAAAACGCAAGCGAAAGGGATATCCGCAAAAAGCGCCTTCATTTCGGTCTTGTTTTTCAGAACTTTAACCTCTTCCCGCAATATACCGTTCTCGGCAACGTAATGCTTGCAAAAGAGCTTCTTGAAAAAGAACGCCCGGATTATAAACAAAACAAAAAGCAGATCAAAGCCGAAATTGAAGCCGAAGCAAGAAAGATCCTCGACGACGTGGGCCTTTCGGATAAACTCGATTTTTATCCCCACCAGCTTTCCGGCGGTCAGCAGCAGCGCGTCGCCATCGCAAGAGCTCTTGCGCTCAAACCGGACATCCTCTGTTTTGATGAACCCACTTCCGCCCTTGACCCTGAACTCACCGGCGAAGTTCTGAAGGTAATAAAATCCCTTGCGGACAGCAACACCACTATGATAGTCGTTACCCACGAGATGACTTTTGCAAGGGACGTTGCCAACAAGATAATCTTCATGGACGAAGGAAAAATCCTCGAGGAAGGTTCTCCGGAAGATATCTTCGAAAATCCCAGGCACGAAAGAGTCCGCGAATTTATCGGCGGAATCGGCGCTATTTGATTGAAAATTTAATAATATAGTGGTAATATTAAGGGTGGATAAAAAATCCGCCCTTTTTATTCGGGCAAAAAGGAGTGAAAAATATGAAACGTGATGAACGAAATCTCAGCATGCTCACAGATTTTTATGAGCTGACGATGATGAACGGATATCTTGAAAAGGGAATGGGCGATACCGTTGCGGTTTTCGACGTTTTCTTCCGTACCATTCCGGATAACGGCGGTTTTGCAATTTTTGCCGGTCTTGAACAACTTATCGACTATATGCAGAACCTCAGTTTCACCGAAGATGATATCGAGTATCTCCGTACCAAAAATTGCTTCTCCGAAACCTTCCTTGACTATCTCCGCAACTTCGAATTCAAATGCGACGTCTGGAGCGTTCCGGAAGGAACCCCCATTTTCCCCAGAGAACCTATCATTGTAATAAAAGGTCCCGCCATCCAGGCACAGTTTGTTGAAACCGTAACCCTTCTTATGGCAAACCACCAGAGCCTTATTGCAACCAAGGCAAACAGAATCGTAAGAGCAGCCCAGGGCAGACCTGTTATGGAATTCGGTTCCCGCCGCGCCCAGAATGCCGATGCGGCAATTCTCGGTGCAAGAGCGGCATATATCGGCGGCGTTGGCGCAACCGCCTGCGCAATTGCCGACCGCGATTACGGTGTTCCCGCCGTCGGTACCATGGCTCACAGCTGGGTCCAGCTCATGGGTTCCGAATACGAAGCCTTCAAAGCCTATGCCGAAACCTATCCCAACAACTGCACCCTTCTCGTCGATACCTATAACGTCCTCAAATCCGGCGTTCCCAACGCAATAAAAGTTTTCGATGAAGTCCTTAAACCCAAAGGCATCCGTCCCAAGGGCATCCGAATCGACTCCGGCGACATTGCTTACCTTTCCGTAAAGGCAAGAAAAATGCTTGACGAAGCCGGCTATCCCGATTGCGGAATCGTTGCTTCCAACTCCCTTGATGAATATATCATCCGCGACCTTATCCTTCAGGGCGCTTCCATTAACAGCTTCGGCGTAGGCGAAAACCTTATCACCGCAAAAAGCGACCCCGTTTTCGGCTGTGTTTATAAACTTGCCGCCGTTGAGCGTGAAGGCGAACTTAAACCCGTAATAAAAATAAGCGAATCTGTCGGAAAGATAACCATTCCGGACTTCAAGACTTTCTATCGTTTCTATTCCAAAGAAAACGGAAAAGCCGTTGCGGACTATATCACCCTTTATGATGAGGAAGCTCCCAACACCGAAGAACCTATCGAAATTTTTGACCCCAACGCAACCTGGAAGAAAAAGACCCTTACCAATGTTGTGGCAAAGAAAATGCTTGTTCCGATTTTTGAAAAAGGCAAGCTTGTTTATGAATGCCCCACCCTTGCGGAAATCAAAAAATACTGCGCAGAGCAGGTCGATACCCTTTGGGAAGAAATGAAACGTTTTGAATATCCTCACAGATATTACGTTGACCTTTCTCCCAAGCTCTGGAATATCCAGCAGGATCTTCTTACAAAAGTAAACAAAAACTGCGATTAAAAAAACGAAGAAGCCGCACCTCAAAAAGGTGCGGCTTCTTTTTTTCAAAATCTGCAACATTTTTCTTCCTTTCGGTGTCTATACGGTTGAAGACCTTTTGAAAAAGGAGAAAAACCATGAAAAAATTCCTTGTTTATTTCATCATTTTTATTCTTGCAATAGCTTTTTCCGGCTGCGGCGCAGAGGAAGTTCCGGAAGAAATCGTTGATGATCTTGTTTCGGAAACCACCGAACCGACGGAAGAAAAAGAAAAAGTTACCCTTAAACTTGGCGCAAACGGCGAAGAGAAAGAATATTCCGCCGGCGATAAAATCGGCGAATGGGAAATCGCGGAACTTTATATCGATTACGAAGATAACGGCGATTATTTTGAAATCAGTGCGGATTTTGAAGGCAGCCTTACCCTTGAAGGATATATCGACCGCAATGAAATAGTTGAAGAAGGTTATGATTTTATTCCCAATGAAGCATCACTTGAAAAAATGCCCTATCTTGTTGCCGGAGATTTTTCCGAAATAAGATCAAGCTTCTTCCTCGATTTCCCGCTGGAATTCGAAAATCCTCCGCATCTTGACTGGGAAGAAAGCGCAAACGTACGCGTTACCGTAAGCGGTTTTTCTCTTAACCGCGCGCCGCGTATGGGAATGGACGGCTTCGACGTGGTAAGCATCGAATACCTCGACGAAAAATCCGAAGTTCCGCCAAAAGCCGAAAAAGTCGCCTTTAAAATAGGACATAACGGAAAAGAAACAATGATGTCCAAAGGCGATACCCTTGATATCTGGACTCTTGAAAAACTGAATGCATACAAAGACGAAGAAAAAGGCGATGGATTTTATACTTCCGTCAGCGCAACTTTTTCCGGAAAAATAAAGCTTACCGGATACATAGCCCTTAATCCTTATAACGGAGCGGGATATCAGTTCACCATAAACGACCATGACGACTGTCAAAAAATGCCCTTCCTCGTTTCGAACAACCTCATCAATTTCCGGCAGGAATTTTTGATAGAGGGTCCCTTGACCGAAAATATTCCAAAACTTGAAGAAGGAGAATATTTCCCCTGTTACCTTACCATAAAAAGTTATACCATTAACCGCGGTTATACTGAAACTTTCGATTCCGCCGAAGTCACTAAAATTGAAATTCCGGAAAAAGATACCGGACTTCCCGAGCTTTATGAAGATATCCTCTTAAAGTTCGGCGCCCAGGTCAATGATTACGGAAAACTTATGGTGGAAAAAGGCATAAGCCTTTATTACAACACGAACGGAAGCGTCTTTACGGAAAAATATGCCGAAGGAATTTACTGCTGGGTCATGTCCAACACTCCGAGAGAGGAAAGGATAGAAATTTCCGTTCCCGGATACACCGAAAAATTGCATGCACTTTCTGCGGAATATTTTGAAGCCGAAGTTTACAAATATTTCGGTATCCCCGCCGAAAAACTTCGCGAAAGCGAAATTTATTATCCCGATGAGAAATATTATTTCCTCGAATACGGCGGCGGAATCGGCGAAACTCCTTTTCTTGTTGTGAACGAAATCGAAGAAAACGGCGACACCGTTATCTTCCATCTCACCCTCGACTATACCTACACCGGCGGGGATTATGACATGGCTCTTACCGTAAAACTCCTTCCGGACGGCGGATATAATTACGTAAGTTACCTTCCGGAATGATGTTCCGGATATAACAAAAACCCCGTGCTCAAATTTTGAGCACGGGGTTTTATTTTGAGCACGTGGCTTAAATTCTTCCGTAAAGCTTTGCAAGCTTATGCATTCTTTCGGCAAGTTCAGCGGTGGCTTCGCCTTTTTTAAGGCGCCACTGCCAGTTGCCGGAAGAGGTGGAAGGGGTGTTCATGCGGGCATATTTGTCAAGGCCAAGCCAATCCTGCATTGCGATAACGCAGGTGTTTGCAACGGTGCCGAGCGCAGTGCGAAGGAAAGCATCAATAAAGTCAGCATTTTCGTCAACGTTCATGTAATCGAGGCAATAAGCAAGGTCTTTTTCGGAAAGGGTCTCTTTCCATTCCGCAACGGTGGGGTTGTCGTGGGTGCCCGGATAGCAAACGGAATGTTTAAGAAGATTATGCGGAAGGCTGTCGTTTGCGTCATCGTCTGCGCCGAAGGCAAACTGAAGGATCTTCATTCCCGGGAATCCGCAGTCTTTAAGAAGCTGACGCACGTCGTCGGTAAGGAATCCAAGGTCTTCCGCAATAATGGGACAATCCGGAAGTTCTTTTTTGACAACGCTGAAAAGATCCATTCCGGGGCCTTTTTTCCATTCGCCGTTTCTTGCGGTGGGTTCGCCGTAAGGAATGCAGTAATAACCCGCAAAACCGCGGAAATGGTCGATTCTGAGGATATCATAAATCTCGCTGCAGGCGCGAAGGCGTTTTACCCACCATTCATAACCGGTTTCCTTGTTGTATTCCCAGTTATAAACGGGGTTGCCCCAAAGCTGACCGTCAACGGAAAAAGCATCCGGAGGACAACCCGCAACACAGCGGGGACGTCTTTCTTCATCAAAATCGAAAAGTTCCGGGTTTGCCCAAACGTCGCTGCTGTCGTCGGAAACGTAAATGGGAAGGTCGCCGATGATTTTTATGCCGCGTTCGTTGGCATAATTTTTAAGGTTGAACCACTGGCGGTGGAATTCATACTGAAGGAATCTCCAGAAGCCAAGCTCGTCGGAATGTTTTTCGGAATATTCCGCAAGAGCCTTTTCGTCGCGCTCATAATAAGGTTTTTCCCATTCGCGCCAGCTTTTTCCGCCGTGAGCATCTTTAAGCGACATGAAAAGAGCGTATCCCTCAAGCCAGTCTTTGTTTGCTTCGCAATAATCTTTAAGGGCGGCAACGTTTCCTTTTTCAAGGAAGTTTTTATATGCCTTGCGAAGAACGGAAAAACGGTTTTCATAAATGTGGGCGTAATCAACGTACATCGGGTTGGTGCCCCAGTCAAGACCTTCGAAATCCTCTTTTTCAAGAAATCCGTCTATGTTGAGGAAGTCAAGGTCGATAAAATAGGGGTTTCCCGCAAAGGTCGAAAAAGCCTGATAGGGCGAATCGCCGTAGCTGGTGGGACCAAGGGGCAAAAGCTGCCAATAGGTCTGACCGGCGCTGACGAGAAAATCAACAAATTCATAGGCGCTTCTGCCGAAAGTTCCTATTCCGTAAGGAGAGGGAAGGGAAGAGATATGCAGAAGAACGCCGGTTTTTCTTTCGTTCATAAAAAACCTCTTACTGCCGGAAGTTCCGGCCAAATTTAATAAGCAAACCCGGCCGCAAAAAGATTGCAGCCGGGAAAAATATTGCTGTTTTTAAAATCGTATCAATAGATAAGGTTTTTGGTGGTCTCTTTGTCAAAGAGGTGGCAGTTGTTTCCGCCGAAGCTGAAACGAACCTCGGAACCGGAAGAAAGAGCGTTTACGTCTTCGTCGTTCATGTCAATGGTGTTGACGATGATGATAACGTCCTGACCGCAGGCTTTTACGTGAAGATGTACGGAAGAACCCATCATTTCGGAAACTTCAATGTTTGCGGCAACGCCTTTGTCGGAAAGAACGATATGTTCAGGACGGACACCGAGGGTGATATCCTGTTCCTCAACGCCTTTTTCGTTAAGAAGAGCCTGTTTGTCTTCAGGAAGAACAACTTCGTAATCTTCAAGAAGAACAGAGTAAACGCCGTCTTTCTTTACGAGTTTTGCGTCAAAGAAGTTCATTTGAGGAGAACCGATGAAGCCTGCAACATAAAGGTTTGCGGGGCGGCTGAATACTTCGTGAGGAGTGCCGATCTGCTGGATGTGACCGTTGCTCATGATAACGATTCTGTCGCCGAGGGTCATTGCTTCGGTCTGGTCATGGGTTACGTAAATGAAAGTAGTGTCGATGCGTTTGCGAAGTTTGATGATCTCTGCGCGCATCTGGTTACGGAGTTTTGCGTCAAGGTTGGAAAGAGGTTCGTCCATAAGCATAACTTTGGGGTCACGGACGATTGCACGGCCGATGGCAACACGCTGACGCTGACCGCCGGAAAGAGCCTTCGGTTTTCTGCCAAGGTACTGGGTGATGTCAAGGATCTCTGCTGCTTCTTTAACTTTTGCGTCGATCTCCTCTTTGGGAGTATGGCGAAGTTTAAGAGCGAAAGCAAGGTTCTCATAAACGGTCATGTGAGGATAAAGAGCGTAGTTCTGGAAGACCATTGCGATGTCGCGGTCTTTGGGTGCTACGTCGTTCATGCGCTCGCCGTCGATAAGAAGATCGCCGTCAGAAATCTCTTCAAGACCTGCGATCATACGAAGGGTGGTGGATTTTCCGCATCCGGAAGGTCCGACAAGAACGATGAATTCTTTGTCTTTGACGTCAAGGTTGAATGCGTGAACAGCAACGATACCGTCATCGGTTACTTCGAGGTTGGTTTTGAGCTGTTCACCTTTTTTGACCTTTTTAAGGTCGTCGCCGTTAAAAGGATATACCTTTTTAACGTCTTTAAGAGTTACAGTTGCCATAAGCATCGGCTTTAGACATTCCCGCTCCCGGACGAATGTCCTCGCCGGCACCGGTAAAACGGTGCTCGGCATTACGGCAGGTCTCCACACTGCCGCACCGCAAGCCGGCGGTAAAAAATATCCTCCTTTTTTGTTTTTTGCATTCTATTTGGTGGAGTAGAAATGCAAATAACATAATTAACATTATCATATCATCAAGCCGCCCAAAATTCAATTGTGGTCAATTCATAGTAATTCGGGCGTATTTTTGGTGATTTTGCATCTGAATTTCGGTTTTTGCCGAAAAAACGCCGTTTTAGGGCATCAAAAATCGTTTTTTGCCAAAAAATGGGGCATTTTTTGCAAAAATGGTAAAAAATGATAATTACTTCTGGTAAAAGTGAACAAATACCTGACCGCCAGGTTAGGGAAAACATAGAAGTTTTTTTAAGCTGTTGAAAAAAGCAAATGGGGAGTGTATTATATTTTAGTGGAAACCTTGGAATCGTTTCCAACATATTATTTTGGGAGAAACCCGAAAGATATTCTTAGGAGGAAAAAACATGAAAAAGCTTCTTGCTATGCTTATCGCTCTTGTTATGGTTCTTTCCTTTGCTGCTTGCGGCAATGAACCTGAAGGCGAAGCAGCCGGTTCCGTTTACTGGCTTAACTTCAAACCCGAATCCGACGAAGTACTTAAAGATCTCGCAGCAAAATACACCGAAGCAACCGGTGTTGAAGTAAAAATCGAAACCGCTGCATCCGGTACTTACAATGAAACCCTTACCGCTGAAATGGACAAGAGCGAAGCTCCTACCATCTTTGTAGTTGGTAACCAGGCTGCTGTTGATACCTGGGGCGACTATTGCCTCGACCTCACCGGCACCGCAATCGCTGACGAACTCAACACCGACGCATACATGCTCTACGATGCAGACGGCAAACTCTGCTCCATCGGTTACTGCTATGAATGCTACGGCATCATCGTAAACAACGCTCTTCTTAACGAAGCAGGTTACGATGCTTCCGAAATCACCAACTTCGAAAGCCTCAAAGCAATCGCTGAAGACATCACCGCTCGTTCCGAAGAACTCGGCTTCGGCGCATTCACTTCCAACGCAATGGACGCTTCCTCTTCCTGGAGATACACCGGCCACATGATCAACCTCGAATATTATTATGAATATGCTGACGATCCCGAAGCATGGGCAAACGGCACTGCATGCGCTCCCGAACTTACCGGTGCTTACATGGATAACTTCAAAGCTCTCTACGACCTCGCTGTAACCAACTCCATCGTTGACCGTAAAGAACTTGCAAACGGCGGCTTCGATGCACAGGCTGAATTTGCAGAAGGCAAAGCAGTATTCTATGTTCAGGGTTCCTGGGAAGCAGGCGGCCTTGAAGGCAGAGGCGTGGATCTCTCCAACCTCACCATGATCCCCTATTACTGCGGTGTTGAAGGCGAAGAAAAAGCTGGCCTCAACTGCGGTACTGAAAACTACTGGGCAATCAACGGCAACGCTTCCGAAGAAGACATCCAGGCAACCATCGACTTCATGGTATGGCTCGTAACCGATCCCGAAGCTTCTGAAGCAGCAGTCGGCACCTTCGGCGTAATGCCTTACAAATCTGCAGCTGTTTCCACCAACCCCTTCCTTGCACAGGCTAACGCATATCTCGGCGACGGTTGCTACAACATGGCTTGGATCACCAACTTCCAGCCCAACGTTGACGCTTACCGTGCAGCAGCAGTTTCTGCAATGAACGACTACAACGCAGATCCTACCGATGCAAACTGGGAAACTGTTGTAACCGCATTCATTGACGGTTGGGCAACCCAGTACGCAGCAGCTAACGGCTGATATTGATTTTTGAAAACTTCAAAGTAGTTTCGCTTTGACAAAACGGAGCGAGCTTTTGCTCGCTCCGTTTTTGCTATATCACGAAAAAGGCCGCATGAAGCCTATTTTGTGCCTTTTTACTATTAACCCGGGGGTTGAAGCGTATGAAAATCAAACATGACAGCACTGCGGTCAACAGCAATATGATCCGCAAGCCGATCCAGCGCTGGGCACCTTTCTTCATTTTCCCGATGGTGGCGGCGTTCCTCATCGGATTCGTATGGCCTTTCTTCCATGGCCTTTTCCTTTCTTTCTGTAAATTCAAGACCACCAGCAACTGGGAATGGGTCGGAATAAGCAACTATCAGAAAGCCCTTGTTGACGAAGGATTTATGTATTCCTTCGGTTTCACCGCCGTTTTCGCAATAGTTTCCCTTGTTCTCATCAACATATTCGCTTTTGCGGTAGCTTATGCTCTTACCCAGAAAATTAAAGGCACAAACCTTTTCAGAACCGTTTTCTTCATGCCGAACCTTATCGGCGGTATCGTTCTCGGTTATATCTGGAGTATGATCTTCGACGGCTTCCTCGGTTATTACCAGACCTCCATTCTTATGGACAGCACCTGGGGCTTCTGGGGACTTATAATCCTCACCTGCTGGCAGCAGATAGGTTATATGATGATAATCTATATCGCCGGACTTCAGGCCGTTCCGGAAGATATGCTCGAAGCTGCAAAAATCGACGGTGCAAGTTCCTGGCAGACTCTTTTCAAAGTAACCATTCCGAACGTAATGCCTTCCATTACCATCTGCACCTTCCTTTCTCTTACCAACGGATTCAAACTCTTTGACCAGAACCTTGCCCTTACCAGCGGCTATCCTTATATCATCAACCCGGACGGCACTTCCGTACATACCACCGAAATGCTTGCCCTCAACATCTACCAGACCTTCTACGGACAGAATTCCAACGCCCGCGGCGTTGCCCAGGCAAAAGCAGTTTTGTTCTTCATCCTTGTTGCAACTCTTGCTATCGCACAGCTTTCCGCAACCCGTAAAAAGGAGGTACAGCAGTAATGAAAAACTCCTTCAAAAAAGAAAAACTCGGAAAAATGCTCACAACCGTGTTCTTCGCCATTATTTCCGTTGCCTATATTTTCCCGGTAGCAATGGTCGTTATCAACTCCTTTAAAAAGAACACCTTCGTAAAAACCGATACGTTCTCCATGCCCAGCGGCGAAAGCTTTGCCGAATTTGAAAACTTTGTCACCGGTATGACCTTCGGTGGATATCCTTTCTGGAAATCCGTAGTTTTCAGCGTAATAATCACCATTCTCGGAACTTTCCTTATTCTTCTCTTCACTTCCATGGCAGCATGGTATATCTCCCGTGTTGACTCCCTTTTCTGCCGCATCGTTTATTACGGCTGCGTTTTCTCCATGGTAGTTCCTTTCCAGATGGTAATGTTCACCCTTTCCAAAACCGCCGATACCCTTAAACTCAACACCCCCTGGACCATTCCGATAATCTATCTCGGATTCGGCGCAGGTCTTGCGGTATTCATGTTTGTAGGCTTTGTAAAAGGAATTCCGCTCGATATTGAAGAAGCCGCCGCAATCGACGGCTGCAGCCCCATCAGAACCTATTTCAACGTCGTTCTTCCGATGATGAAACCCACCCTCGTTTCCGTCGCTATCCTCGAAATCATGTGGATCTGGAATGACTACCTTCTTCCTTACCTCGTACTGGACCGTACCCTTTTCAAAACCATTCCGATCCATATCCAGTACCTCAAGGGAAGCTACGGTACCGTTGACCTCGGCGCAACCATGGCGCTCATTCTTCTCAGCATCATCCCCGTTATCATTTTCTATCTTACCTGCCAGAAACACATCATCAAGGGTGTTGCTGCAGGCGCTGTAAAAGGCTGATACTGTTTTAAAAAACAAATATTAAAAGGAGGCGTGCCCAATGACCATAAAGGATCTTGCAAAAGAAACCGGATATGGCGTCGCAACCGTTTCGCGTGTGCTCAACAACCACCCTAACGTAAGCGAAAAGGCACGCCGCTGTATTTTGGAGGCAGTTGAAAAAAGCGGCTTTCAGATAAACGAAAACGCGAAGCAGCTGAAACAGCAAAAAGCCACCTCGATCCTTGTGGTGGTAAAAGGTACCTCGAATGAAATGTTCGGTTCCCTTGTCGAAGCTATCCAAAGCCGCGTTTCCGAAACCGATTATCCGCTTTTTGTGGATTATATCGACGAGGACGCAAACGAAGTTCTTCGGGCAGTTACCCTTTGCCGCGAAAAAAAGCCCTTGGGAATTCTTTTTCTTGGCGGCAACAGCCAGAACTTCCTTGCGGATTTTGAAAAAATCGAACCCCCCTGCGTTCTTGTTTCAAACTCTGCTTCGGGACTTCCGTTCAAAAACCTTTCAAGCGTTGCCACCGATGACCGTTTTGCGGCAAAATGCGCGGTGGATTCTCTTATCGAACTCGGCCACAGAAAAATTGCGGTGGTCGGCGGCGACAGAGAAAATTCCGATACCGGCCGCCTTCGCTTTGAAGGCTGTGTGGATTCCTGTTCGGAACACAAAATTGATTTTGATCCGGAAAAAGATTATTGCGGCGTAAGGTTTTCTTATCAGGACGGATATGACGCAACGAAAAAACTTCTTGCTGAAAACCGCGATTTTACCGCGCTTTTTGCGGTGGCGGACGTTATGGCCATAGGTGCCATAAGAGCTCTTCGTGACAGCGGACTTCGGGTTCCGGAAGACGTTTCGGTCATCGGCTTTGACGGACTTCGCCTCGGTTCTTTCCTTGTTCCAAAGCTGAGCACCGTTGAACAGTCGGTGGAGGCCATGGCGGAAAGAAGCGTCGATATCCTTCTGCGCTGCATCGAAAAAAACGGACCTTCGGTGCACGAAACGGTGCCATTCAGAGTGCACCAACGCGAAAGTACCAAACCTTTTAAACAATAAAACAACAAAAATGAGCACGGCAGAAATGCCGTGCTCATTTTATTTTTTTGTCCGTGCTCATTCGTCTTTTGCGTTCTTTTTTATGCCAAGCCTTTTCCAGAAGTTGCCGAAATCCTCTTTTGTCACCTTGCCGCCGAGGGAAAGAATCTCATAAGATTCTTCCTGCCAGCGGTAACGTATCTCGGTTTCCTCATATCCGTTGCGGATATAAAAATTCTTGCGCCTTCTGCGAAGCTCGTTTTCGGTGCAGTTTGGAAGTTCGCGCTCAATATCGACGATTATCTTCATTCCTTTTTTGATGCGCGCAAGGGCTTCAAGAGCCTTTGTTCCAAGTCCGTTTCCACGAAGGGAAGGAAGAGTCGCGATATAAAGGATATGCGAAATATCGCCGCTGTTCAAAAGCACTGCGAACCCAACAAAGTCCTCGTCCTTATAAAAACCTAAGGTTTCGTAATGTCCGCTTTCGTTTTTTATCATCATCGAAAACGAAAATCTTTCGTTTTCGGGAAAAGCCTCTTCATAAAGCTTTTTTATTTTTCCAAGGTCCTTTGACCTTGCGCCTATGCGCTTTGTGATGAACATATATCCCTCCGGAAAAGTTTTTTACATTAAATATTATATACCCCGGAAGAAATTATGCAAAGGTTTTTTCAGTAACTGAAAAATTTATAAAGATAGGGGAACGAGGCGAAAAACTGTCCCAGGTTTTCGTTGGTTTTCGAACCCGGGTCGTTGATATAAAAATCCGAGGGCGAAAAACCGTCTCCGCCTTTATATCCCGTCACAACCACCCAGTGCTGGGAACCTGCGGCGGTCTTTGCACCCATGAGCACCGGTTTTCCTTCGGAAAGGATGTGGTAAACGTCTTCAAGATATCCCTCTTTCCAAAAGTTGACCTTGTAATCCGCCGGCCAGTAAACGTTTCCGTTTTTGTCGTATGAAAGCTGCTTCATCATTTCGTCCGGACGGATAAAACTTCCGCTTCTGAAAGATTCCATCATGGCAATGCCGGTGGTGACGCAGCCGATTCTTCCAATGGTCTTTCCGGAAGAACCTATTTTTACAGAAGCCCAACGGCTGTCTGTCTGCTTCATATCCGGAACCGAAAGAAAAACCGCAGGATATTCCTTTTTGTTGGCAGAAAGATAATCCGTGCTCACAACGCCGGTTCTCGTTCCGTCAAAAAGCACCCTTGCCCAGTAACCGTTCGATGAAAGGATAATAAGCTGCTCACCCTTTTCCACAGTTCCGATTATGGGATAGCTTTTTCCGGCACCGCTTCGAACGTTGAGATTTCCGCTTTTTGTGGAAACCATTGCGGTGTCGTCCGAAACAACGGTTATATAATCGCTGTGGCAAAAGCCGAATTTTCCGTCGGAATATTCCACCTTCCACCAGTCGCCGCTTTTTGAAATAAGGGTCACGTAGCTTCCTTTTTTAAGGGAAGTGCGGATTTCGGAACCTGAGGAAGCGGCGGACCTTACGTTAAGATTGCCGCCGGCGGTCTCGATGATTCCGGCTTTTGAATCCGCGTTTGCGGCATATACCTGCGGTGCCGAAAAAGCAAAAGAAGCCGCCAGCACCGCCGAAAGAGTAACTGAAAAGATTTTTTTCATTTGTTCACCTCACTTTTGTGATATGGCAAAATTATATCATGCATCACAAAAGCGGGGAATGGGCCAAATGTTTCCAAAAACCGTTTTTCGCGATAATAAAGCCAAAAAAGCGCCGTCATAAGACGGCGCTTTTTCTTAAAGAAAACCTCGAATATCCACCGCAAGGCGCTCTTCAAGGCTGATGAGCCGCTTTGCGATATCTTTCGAAACTTCGTCGGCGGCCTTGTATTCGTTGAGGTATCTGCTCAGGGATTTTACCCCCATGTTGCACCCGTCGGTCATAAGATCGGCAACGGTCTTGTCCGATTCGTTGAGCACCAGCTTTACGTTGGTTTTCATCCAGGACATTCCCTGAGCCATGGGATTCGGGTCTTTTCCTTCGTCATTATATTTTCTAAGAAGGGTGCGGATCTCGCGCTCGAGTTTTTCGTGCTCTTCCTTACAGGTGATGAGAAGTCTGCGGAAATTTTCCGCTTTTACGTAATCTTTTACGTCGTCAATGGACGAAACACCCATTTCTACCCCTGCGTCGCATTCTCTTAAAAGTTTTACGGTATCGTTTTCCATAAAAAACAGCTCCTTTCTTTTTGGAATATTATTCCCGAAAAAAGCGTGGATATTATTACGGCGCAAAAAAACCCGCAAAAACGGAGTCTTTTTTTGTTTGGCGGAGATGGTGGGATTTCCGCTGCGCGGATTACTTCCGCCAAGCCAAAAATATTTCGCAAAGCTCATATTTTTGGGGCGTCAGGTACTCACCCGGTGGGTTCTCATCCACACCATAAAACAAAAAAGACTCCCGAAGGGGCACCTGCGATAAAGCAGGTGCCCCTTCGTTTTGTTTATATGGATGTGAAAATGTGAATTGCAGTAAAAATCAAATATGGAGGTTGCTGCAATGGCAGATTTTATTGAAGAATTGTATTATGGAAATATCGAACCACAAAACGTAAAATCAAAAGAAAGCAAAGCGTATAGCAGAGAAATGAAGATACTTTCAGAAAATGAAGACATTCTTTTGGAAAAGCTTCCCGAAGAAGATAAAAAACTATTTCTTGAATATGTGGACGCATGGGGTATTGTTGACGGAGAATCTGTTGTTGATAGCTTTATTACCGGATTCAGGATTGGAGCAAGATTTGCGTATGATACGTTTGTATCTGTTGAATCGGATATACTGAAAGAAGGTTGAATCATGGAAAAGAAACGATATATTGCTCTTGATGATTCTGAATGGAAAATAGTAATCAATGCACTTAATGATTTAAGAAACTCTCTTATTCGGCAAGGAAGATACACCGACGCAGTTGATGACATTATGATAAAAGTCATCAATGCAAAACCAAAAAGAAAACTATTCTTTTGGAGGTGAAGATATGGATTATACACTTTGCGGAGATTATCGTTTGCCGAATCTTTTACCGACCCAAGAGGAAGAATATGATATCGGCATATACGGTCAAAGATATTTCAGATACATAAAAGAACATGATAAAATTCTTTTCATAAATCTCCTAACCACCGGAAAACTCAACGAGCATGTTGCAGAGGTTGACACCCGTGCTCAAACCATGGAATCAATGCTCGTAAAGCAAATAGCGGAACAGGAAGGCATAAACGAAACCCTAAAAGAGGAGGATCGGATAGAATGGGTGAAAAGGATGAACAGCATCAGAAGCAGGGTAAAAGAAATTATATGGAATGAAATAGTGTAGCAGCAAAAAAGCATCGGCAAATTTTTTGCCGATGCTTTTTATCATTTATCTTTGTTTATTCTGTTCACCAATGCCGCAAGTTCAAATCTGCTGTGGACCTCAAGCTTTCTGTAAATGTTTTTCGTGTGGTCTTTAACAGTATTTTCGGAAATGAAAAGAATTTTTGCAATATCGCCATTGCTGTAACCGTAACCGATAAGGTCAACAACCTCAAGTTCGCGTTTTGTAAGGGTATCAAGAATGCTTTCGGAAGTTTTTTCTTCTGCAATGGGTTCTTCGGAGGACTCTTTTTCGGGAATCCGTCTGTTGAGGTTATAGAGGAAGAACGGCTCAAGCTGAAGATAAACGAAAGCAAGAATTATCATTATTACCGAATAGGCAAGATTGAGCATATTTGCCGCGGAGCGGAACATTTCCACCATAGTTCCCTGAACAAGAACAGCTCCAAGGGCAAGACCGATTATAATCGGAGTAATAAAACGGGAAGGATATCCTTTTGCAAGAACAAGTCCGTAAAGAGGAAGCATCTGGCAGGGCATCATTCCGATTCCGATAAAAACGCAGGCAACGTATGCAACCGGTGAAACATAGGAAGAGATGTAGGCAAGGAGAAATCCGATGCAGCCGATTGCCATGCAAACCGAAATTGAACGGAAAGGATGGATATTCGCTTTTTTATAAAGACTATATATTATGATGCTGGCCGCCGCATCAACAAGATAGGTTATAAAAACGCCGTGCTGAACTTCGCCGGAAATTGCCGGGCCGGAAACCGCCATAAGCGCACTTATAAAAAACATGATATAGGTTCCGGTAAGAAGCTTTTTCGGTGCTGTAAGTCCATCGCTTTTTTTAACGTAGCGCTGGCAGGCTTCGGAATCTGCCGGCATTTTTATAAAAAAGAACAAAACGGCGGAAACCGCGATAACCGTAACTATCCTGAAAACGGGGAATGTTATGGGTAAAAAATCGTTCTGAACGGCGGCAATCAGAAAAACCGCAACGCCGTATGCAAGGGTAAGATGTATTATCGCCGTATTTTCGGTAAAAAAGTTTATTATGGTAAAAGACTCAAAGCCAATAATAAAACAGCAGAAGAAAACATGGGCATAGATAAACAAAAGAAGTGCTTCTTCCCCAACAGGGAAAAACAGCCCGATTACTGTCAGCAAAGCAAGGCAAAGCACGATCCTTTCCGCCCATATTACAAACCGCGGCAGGAAAATCATAAATGCAATGCAAAGAACATATGCCAGGGCGATGATTGCCGTAATATTATCCATCGAAACCGGAAGAGGCGTTCTTCCGTCAATGGTAAGGGAAGGCCCCATGAAATAGATGAACCCCATTTGCCAGAAGGTGAACATAGAGAAGCAGACAAGTAATCGGAGAGGAATATCCTTCCTTTTTTTCTGGTTTTCTATAAGGATTTGGTTATTCATAAAACAAACCTCTTTTATTGCGAAAACAATCGCAAAATGGATAAATTAATAAAAACCCCCCAAACGGGTGGTACAAATGTTACATAAAAAGTATTATACTCGACTCATGATAACACAGCTTTTATTATATTATAGATTGTTTTTTATACATTTTCAATATAAGTAAGAGTAAGTAAAAATTACTATCCAAATGGGTAGTATTTGCGTGATATTCCTCACCTATAAGGCAGGTTACAATTTTATTTTGATGAAGTATAAATTTTTTTGAGGAGGCGGCATATGGGTTCACCGAACTATTTCGATTATATGGCTCTGGCAGAAAGCGAATATAAACGGCTGCTCGAGGTTTATCCCGAACTTAAGACCTTATCAAAACGTGAATTTGAAGTTTTTTCTCAGCTACTTACTGACAAAACTCAGGCACAGATTGCAGAAGGGTTGTTTATTACCCATTCTTCCGTTCATTTTCATTGCAAAAACATTTATAAAAAACTGAAAATCAATAGCAGAAAACAACTGTTGATCAAATATAAAAATATATGAGGAGGCGAAAAAATGGGATTCCTTGAAAGAGCAATAAGAAAAGGAGTAAGCCAGGGAGTCGGCAGAGCCGTGGGAGAAGCGCTGAGCAAGGCAATCGAACCCCATGCAAACGAGCTTGCAAACAAAGCGGCACAGCGCATTGACGAAGCAGCCGCAAAAAATGAAGAATACGAAAATCAAAGAAGACAAAATTCCGCTTTTAACGGCGCGTTCGCAAATCTTGAAAGAGCCGCGAACGATTATGCAACCCAGCTCGGCAAAAATATGAAAATCTGCCCCGGCTGCGGAGAAACCGTTACCGCAGATAAAAAATTCTGTCCACATTGCGGCGCAAAGCTTCCGGAGCAGACCGTTGCGGAAGGCGCTGTTTGCCCGAACTGCGGAAAACAGAATTCCATAGGAACAAAATTCTGCCAGGATTGCGGAACAAAGCTTCCGGCGGCCGTTGCGGAAGAACAGGCGCAGCTTATGAAGGACGACGCGGTTATGGCGGAATGGAACGAAAAACTTGCCGCTTTTCCGAAATGGATTTTCGGCGGAAAGGATTATTACATCGAGGATTATGACGGCGGCGCGTTCAGCTTTACGGCAACGTTTGCAACCTATGCAGGCGCGCAGTCCGCTGTCCGCCAATACAGAGAACTTCTTTTGCAAAACGGTTTCCGCCAGGCGGGTCAATATCCAAATATGGAGCATCTCTATAAAAGAACCGACGGAATTGTCTATCATGCGGATACGGAGCATTGCTTCGAGGGGGATCCCGAATGTCCCCAGATTTATTTTGACAGAAGCGAACCCACCGGCGGTTTTGATTATGTAAAACCGGAACCGAAAAAACAGCTTGAATTAAAAGACCTTAAAGGACTTTTTAAAAGGTAACGTGGAGGAGCAAATGTGAAAAAAATATTTTGTATCATTCTTTCAATATTGATTTTATTGTCTTCTTTCATAATAACGGCGTTTGCAGCGGAAGAAAACGATATATCCGCATTTGAATTTCCGAAGCCGGAAGCACCCAACTATTTCATCTATACCGATGGCGATGCTTCCGAAGGACAGCACGACGACCTTCGTATGATTATGGTTGCGGATCCGAAGGTTGCGGCTCTTGCGGCGGAATATTACAGCGACAGCGACGCTTTTTATGAAAAATACGGTCTTTGGTCTTTTGCAATATCAATGCAGTATGACGTATCCCTTGATGACGAGGAGCACTGGCAGCATACGGAAGAATGGGATAACAGCTGGTACACCAGCGGATATGCGGACGGATATCCTTACGTCTCGCTTGGTTCCGAAATGATGGAGGATTTCGAGTTCTTCTGGCTGACCTATTACGAAGGTCCCGGCTCCGATACATTCGTGCCCTATCAGCCTGCAATCACTACCTACGTATATCACCACGAGGATTGGGATGAAAATATCTATTCATTCGATACAGAAAACCACAGCCTTTACATTCGTTGCCGATACTATATGGAGTGGGAGCCTGTGGTGATGGGCGAGTATGGCGAAGAGCCCGGCGAAAAGCAGTCCAAATTCTCCGATTGGTCGGAAAGCGCCGTGTTCGGCAAGAACGGTACGCAGATCACACCCGACGAGCCTACTACATATGCAGCTCCCATCATCTCTGATATGAAGATCGTGCTTTCCGAGGGCGACGAGAACAGCCATATCGAATACGTGCAGACCACGCCCGAATCGGTTTGGATGAACGGCGTGTACTACGAAATGACGGGCGAAGGTGAGTTCGAAGGACTTGAAACCCAGGTCAGCATCGACGGCGGTGAATGGATCGAGTTCGACACCGCAGACGCAGGTGGCGACTGGTGCCTTTGGAACGGCAGCCGAGGTGCCTACAATGATGATGTACCCATTGAGGAAAACACCAACATCAAGCTCCGCATCCGCTTTACCGGCACCCACGGCCCCTCCGAGTGGTCGAACGTGCTTGAACTAAACGGCGGCGGCACACAGGAGAATCCCGATGACACAGGCAAGGCACCCGACGAAAAGCCCCCTGTGGACGAAAAGGATAAATGCTCTCTCTGCGGATTCTGCCCCGTACCGCTTGGACTGTGCATCTTCATTTGGATCGC
>JAFUIS010000004.1 GCA_017468365.1 Oscillospiraceae bacterium
GATCAAAGAAATGCAGCGCAATGCGGCATTTATGGATCCCACCAGAGCAGCGGCACATCTTGTGGGCGCACAGGCATCTGCAATGCAGGCGGCGGCATCCAATGAAGGAGCAGGCGCAGCAATGGCGTTCATGGGCATGAACATGGCACAGGGAGCAGGCGGCGTAAACGCAGCAAATCTTTATCAGATGGGACAGCAGCAGGCAGCACAGCAGCCTGCACCTGCACCTGCACCGGCAGCTCCTGCAGGCTGGACTTGTTCCTGCGGTGCAGTAAATACCGGTAAGTTCTGCACTTCCTGCGGAGCAAAGAAACCGGAAGACGGTTGGGTTTGTTCCTGCGGAACCGTTAACAAAGGTAAATTCTGCAGCGAATGCGGAGCCAAGAAACCTGCCGGCGTTCCCCAGTATAAATGCGACAAATGCGGTTGGGAACCCGAAGATCCCAAAAATCCGCCCAAATTCTGCCCCGAATGCGGCGACCCTTTCGGTGACGAAGATATTAAATAATTTTTAATTATTTAAATAAATGAGTTTTTTTCAGGAGGTAACATTATGGAAAACAATAAACTTATGGGAATTCTCAGCTATATCGGAATTCTTGTTCTTATCCCGATTTTTGCGGCAAAAGACGATCCTTTCGTTCGC
The DNA here is from genome assembly GCA_017468365.1 of Oscillospiraceae bacterium. Taxonomy (GTDB): domain Bacteria; phylum Bacillota; class Clostridia; order Oscillospirales; family Ruminococcaceae; genus UMGS1668. Next base: position 647 of record JAFUIS010000004.1, read on the forward strand.
TATCATGCAAACCAGGGACTTGTTAACTTCATCGTAGCACTTGTTGCAGGTGTTCTTACCGCAATTCCGATAGTAGGAATCGTTGCAGGTCTTGTAGGCATTGTCTGCTTTGTATTCGCTATCATCGGAATCATCAACGTTATCAACGGCAAAATGCAGCCCCTTCCTCTTATCGGCGGAATCGAGATCCTTAAATAATTCCATAACGAAAAAAGCCTCCGGAAACGGAGGCTTTTTTTATTTGAAATATTCAGGATCTTTTACTATGAAAATGGGGAAGGGAGGATCGTTGGGACGATTGAGAAAATCGCATTTCATTACGTTATATTGTGCGCCGGGAAGGGAAGAAACGAATTCAAGGATAGCGTCGCGCTCGGAATAGCCGTTGTTTCTTCCGTAATAGACACAAAGTGAAAGCATGCCGCCGGGTTTTAAGATGTCGAGGGATTTTTGAATGGCAGGAATACTTGTTTCGGCGCGGGTGAAAACGTCGTGGCTTCCGCCCGGAAGCCAACCAAAATTGAAAACGATGCAGTCGGCGGTGTTGGGCTTTGCAAATTTGTCGATTTCGCTGTGGCTGGTGCAAACGACCTCGGTCATTTCGGAAAAGCCGTTTTCCTCAAGGTTTTTCTTTGTGGAATCAACGGCGTCCTGCTGGATATCCATTGCGAGGACGCGGCCTTCTTTTCCGCAAAGCTCACAAAGATATACGGAATCGTGACCGTTGCCGCAGGTGGCGTCAATGCAGAAATCGCCAGGTTTTATATGCATTTTAAGAATTTTATGGACGATGCCGAGGGCACTGAAAGGACTGAACATTTTTATCCTCCGATGTTTTGAAATTCTTTTATAATCCTAAAACAAAGATGAAAATATGTCAAGAAAATAATTTTAATTATTATACTATAAAATATATAATTATATAAAAATTTGTCATTTATCCGCAGTTTGTGTATTTTTTATTAATAAACGGTCAATTTTTCTTTATAATATAAAAAACCATTTGCATTTTTTTGCCTTTTATATTATAATCTCGTTTAGATATCCAGAAAGGAATGTTTATTTTTATGAAAAAAATGCTTGCCGTTATTCTCGGCCTTATGCTTATTTTGCTTTCCGCAACCGGTTGTGCAAGACCCGACCCCACCTATGTAACCCCCGAAGATTTTGATATCGAGTTTTATCCCATGAGCGAAGACGGAAAAGTTTTTGCTGCAGGTCTTACCGCTATCCAGATCGTTATCAACACTCCCAACGTAGAAATGGGAACCGGTGAGCTTGCTATTTACAAAGCTTCCAACGATGAAAGAATCGCTGTTTACGATGCACGTATGGATACCGACTATATCTATATCAACAGCGGCACCAACCCTGCTTATGCACAGCTTATCATCTTCCTTCCCGAAGATCAGGTTTTTGAAGCAGGCGAAAGCTATTACGTAACCGTTGATGAAAAATTCTTCTATGTTGATGACATCAAAGATTTTATCGGAGGAATTGAAAAAGGCGAATGGGAATTCACCATCGGCAATTACGGTTATGACGGCAATATCAAAGAACTGCCTTCCACCTATCTTGTAGGTGACGTTATTGAAATCCCTGTTTCTGTTGCAGATAACGCAAAACTTGCGGTTATCAATTATGATAACGTAAGTGTTGTTAAAGCTGATCAGCGTGCACTTTTCGAAAACGGAACTTTCAAACTTGAAGCTATCAGCGAAGGCACCACCGCTATTTCCATCATGTTCCTCGATGAAAACGGAATGCATATCGAAACCCTTGGTTTCACCGTAACTGTTAAATAACCAAAAAGCGAATAAAAGAGCCGCAGAAATGCGGCTCTTTTTATTGCGTTTCATTTGTAATTGTTATATAATAATATATAATGGTGTATATTGCACGCAACAATAATAAGGAGGCAAAAATCATGAAAGTAAATCTTCTTTGTCATACGCCCAATCCCGAAAAAACCATTGCCGCTGCCGCAAGACTTTGTTACAGCAATTCAGGCGCAGACGAACTTTTTGACGGAATGACAGATGAAAAAGCTTCCGATTATGTCGCGATGCTTGAAAGACTCGGACATGAAAGCCCTCTTGAGCACGCTACTTTCACATTTACCATCGAGGGCGTTTCCCGTGCTTTTCTTGCGCAGATCACAAGACACAGAATTGCTTCCTTCAGTGTTCAGAGCCAGCGTTACGTAAACAAAGAAGGACATTTTGAATTCATCGTTCCGCCTTCCGTTTCCGAGAATGAAGAGGCGCTTGAGGAATATAATAAAATTATGGCAACCTGCAGCGAAAGCTATAAAAAGCTTACCGAAATTCTTCAGAAAAAGGCAGCAGAAGAATTTATGGCCGAAGGAAAATCCGAAGAAGCCGCATGGAAGCTTGCCGAAAAGAAAGCTATTGAAGACGCAAGATTTGTTCTTCCCAATGCATGCGACACCAAGATGATCGTTACCATGAACGTAAGAAGTCTTCATAACTTTTTCCGCCTTCGCTGCTGCAACCGTGCACAGTGGGAAATAAGAGCAGTGGCTGACGAAATGCTTCGCCTTTGCAGAGCGGAAGCTCCTTCTCTCTTTGCACATGCGGGTCCTGCATGTGTTTCCGAAGGAAAATGCTCCGAAGGAAAAATGACCTGCGGAAAACCCAGAACCGAACTTATTTTCAAATAAGGAGGAAAATATGGTTTTTGTTTTTCTTGCCGACGGATTTGAGGATATGGAGGCCGTTGTTCCTTTTGACCTTATGAAAAGGGCGGGGATAGAAGCGGTGACCGTCGGAACCGGCGGAAAAAACATTGAAAGCGCCCACGGACTTTCGGTAACTGCGGAAATTGACGAAAGCGAAGTCGATTTTTCCGTGGCGGAGGCTTTTATTTTTCCCGGTGGATGGCCCGGTGCAAAAAATCTTAAAAATTCAGAAACAGTTAATAATGCCGTAAAATTTGCGCTTGATAATGATATCATTATCGGAGCTATCTGTGCTTCGCCGGGATACGTTCTTTCCGGAACCGGTGCGCTTTTAGGCAAAAACTACACCTGTTTTCCGGGATTTGAGGCAGAAGAGGGAAATTATACCGCAAACGATATTGAAATTGACGGAAAACTTATTACCGCAAACGGACCGCAATCCGCGGTGAAGTTCGGACTTGCGCTTGTAAAAGCAATTAAAGGCGATACTGAAGAACTTTCGGCGTTTTATTGATAAAATGCCGAAAGCCCTGCGTTATTGCGCAGGGCAAAGGCTTATGGATTTTTTCAGCCGCAACCGCAGCCGCAATCGTTTCCGCAGCCGCAACCGCAGTTGTTGTTATAGCCGTTGTTGCCGCAGCAACTGAAGAGAAGGATAAGGATGATGATCCACCAGCAGCAGTTATTGTTGTTTCCGAACATGAAATTTCACCTCGCGAAAATAATTTATACGGGCGGCGGAAATTTTTCCGCCTTGCCGGTATGTTATATATTATGAAAACCCCGAAGCGTTGGTTACAAAGAGTTTTGCTTTTTCCGGCGCGATGAATGGAGGACTTTATGAACAACAAAGAATTTGAAGATTTCTTCAAAGACCTTGATCCAAACGACATTCCCGTTGTTGACGACGAGGACGACGGAGAAGATTTTGCCTTTTCTTCGTTTTTCGAGGACGAAACATCTTCCGTAAAAAAAGAAGAAAAAATTGAGCAGGAGCCTGAAACTGTCGCACCGGCGAAAAAGGAACTTGTTTTTGAAGAAGAAACCGCAGAGCCGGAAGAAGAGGATGTTTTTCCCGACCCGGATCCGGAACCGGTGAAGAAAAAAACACCTTCCGCAAAAAACAAAAAAACTTCCGTAAAAAATAAGAAGAAAAAATACAACACCATTTACAACTGGCTTATAACCGTTGTTTGGGTTTCGGCGGTACTTGCGGTTTCTGTTTTCATCGCTTCCTTTGCACTTTCAAGCATAAACGACCTTGTAGGTTTCAGCAAAGAGAGCAAAGAAGTTCAGATCACCATTCCGGAAGGATACGACCTTTCCGAAATTGCCGAACTTCTTAAAGATAACGGAGTTATTGACGAACCTTTTACCTTCGAAGTTTACGCAAGGGTAAAGGATATGGACCAGAAGCTCGATTCCGGTACTTTTACCCTCAACTCGAACCTTGGATATGACCAGATCTTCCAGATCCTTAAGAGAAAAGAAGCGGCAAAGAACGTTGTAAGCGTAACTTTCTATGAAGGTATGCGACTTTCTGACATTGCAAAACGCCTTGAGGAAAACGGAGTTTGCGGCTATGACGAATTCATGGAAGCTGTAAAGACCGAAGTTTTTGAATATGAGTTTGAAAGCATGATGGGAACAAGCGAATACATTTATTATAAATGGGAAGGCTATCTGTTCCCGGATACCTATGAATTCTTCACCGATTCCAGCCCCAGAAGCGTTATGGCGAAGTTCATCGACAACTTCAACAGCAAAATTTCCGGTTATTACGACCGCATGAAGGAAATGGGAATGAGCCTTGACGAAGTTATCACCCTTGCTTCCGTTATCCAGTCCGAGGCGGCTTATCGCGAAGATATGGAAAAAGTTTCTTCCGCATTCCACAACCGTCTTGCCGAAGGTTCCGGACTTCCTTATCTTCAGTCCGACGTCACCTGGTTCTATTATGAACAGGAGATCATGCCTTTCGTTGAGGATCAGGAACTTTCCGACACTTACCACACCTCTTACGATACCTATTACAAGAGAGGACTTCCGGTGGGACCCATCTGCAACCCCGGTATCAACGCAATCGAAGCCGCGCTTTATCCTGCGAATACGGATTACTACTACTTTGTCACCGACAAGGAAGGAAAATTCTATTACGCATCCACTCTTGCCGAACACGAGGCAAATATCGTTGCCGCCGGCAGAGGCTGATAGTTTTAAAAGAAAAAAGCACCCTTTCACCGAAAGGGTGCTTTTTTTGTTGCCTGCAAAAAGCCGCGTTCATATAATGTAGAGAAATAATATCGAGGAACAGGCGGTAATTATGATGAAAGAGTATTATTTTCTTTTAAGCTCGGTAACAAGCGCTGTTAAAGGCGAAAAGATACTTTTGAAAAACGGTTTCAGGGCGCATGTTTTAAAAGACGGTTCGGTGAACCCATATGGCTGCGGATATATGATAAGAGCTTCCGGCGAAAAGGAAAAAATGACAGAACTTCTTAAAAAAGGCGGAATAAGGATAAACGAAATAAGGGAGGCAAAGTAATGCTTTATTTTGACCATGCAGCTACAAGTTTTCCAAAGCCGATTGCAGTAAGAAACGCGGTGAACGAAAGCCTTTTATATTACGGAGCAAACCCGGGAAGAAGCGGCCACGAACTTTCGATAGAAACTGCAAAAAAGGTTTTTGAAACAAGGGAAAAGGCGGCAGAACTTTTCGGCGTAAGCGAACCGGGAAACGCTGTTTTTACTTCAAACTGTACCGAAGCCATAAACCTGGTGCTCATGAGCATCGCAAAGCAAAAAGGGCATTTTATCATTTCGGACCTTGAGCATAATTCGGTGCTCAGACCGTTGTTTGAACTTAAAAACCGCGGTATCATCGACTTTTCAGTTGCCGAAACCTTTGCGGGAGAACCCGAAAAAACATTGCGCTCTTTTGAAAAATTGATAAGAAAAGATACGAAACTTATAATGGTGACCGGGGCTTCGAACGTATTCGGAACGAAACTTCCGGTCGCCATGCTTGGAAAAAGCGCCTGTGAGCACGAAGTGCTTTTTGCTGTTGACGGAGCACAGATCGCCGGGAACGAAAAGATAGATATGGCAAAGGAAAACATAGATTTTCTTTGTGTTCCGGGTCACAAAGGCCTTTTGGGACCCATGGGAACGGGAATGATGATAACGAAAAGACCGGAACTTATAGAACCTATCATTTTCGGTGGAACGGGAAATTTTTCGCTTTTTCCGATACAGCCGCCGGAACTTCCGGAAAGGACGGAAAGCGGAACGCTGAACGTTCCGGGAATATGCGGACTTTTGGCAGGAATGGAAGCTGTGGAAGGAAAGGAGGAAAAAATCGGAAGAAAAGAAAGCAAACTTGCAAACTTTATTTTCGACGAGCTTTCAAAAATAGAAGGGGTGAAACTTTTTTCCAAAAAGCCGGAATATGAAAATTCGGCACCGATCGTTTCGTTTGTTATCGGTGATCTTTCGGGGGAAGAAACGGCGCGGATCCTTTCGGAAAAAGGTGTGGCGGCAAGAGGAGGATTCCATTGCAGTGCTCTTGCGCATCTTAAAGCAGGAACGGAAAAAAGAGGACTTTGCAGGGTGAGCATCGGTTGGCCAAACAGTTTTGGAGAGGCGGATAAACTTGTAAAAATTGTTGCCGAGGCGGCGAAAAATTAATGTATGTTCACAAAATAACTCTTGAAAATACACACTCTTGTGTTATTATATTAATAAGAGAAATTCTAACTTTATGTTTAATATAGAAGAGGTAAAAATATGGGTGAGTTTGCATTTTCCTGGAACAACATACTCAATGTCCTCAAAACGTTCGGCATATGGGATCTTATAGATATCATTATCATTGCAGCGCTCTTATACAGGGTGCTTATGTTTGCTGCAAACAGCCGCGCAGGACAGCTTATCAAAGGTATTTCGCTTCTTCTTCTCATGTATATTCTGGCGGCGGCTTTTGAACTTAAAACCACTTCGTACCTTCTTGAACAGGTGTTCAGTTTCGGTATCATCGCAGTGGTAGTCGTTTTCCAGCCGGAACTTCGTCATGCACTTGAAAGCATGGGTAAATCGAAACTTTCGAACTTTACTTTCTTTAATTTTACCACAGAAAAAGAGGACGACGACACCGTTATCCGCGACTGCATTTCTGAGGTTGTGGAAGGCGTTACAGAGCTTTCTAAACATGACGTGGGCGCGCTTATCGTTTTTGAACGCGAGACCAAGCTTGGAGAAATCATTTCCACGGGCACCATTGTTAACGCCGACACCAGCAAAGAGATAATCGGAAACATCTTTTTCCATAATGCGCCGCTTCACGACGGTGCAACTGTTATCCGTGACGGAAGAGTTTATGCGGCAGGCTGCTTCCTTCCGCTTTCACAGAACTATGATATCAGCAACATGCTTGGCACAAGGCACAGAGCCGCTCTTGGCATGAGTGAAAACAGCGACGCCGTTACTGTTGTTGTTTCCGAAGAGACCGGCGTTATTTCCATGGCAATCAACGGAAACCTTTACCGCGACCTTACTCCTTCGCTTCTTAAAAAGAGACTTGAGGAGCTTCTTATTCCGGAAAAAACCGAACCCGTTGTTTCCAGATTCTTTGGAAAAGGGGGTACTGAAGAGAAATGACAGGAAAGCTTTTTAAAGATAAAAGATTGGTATTTGCACTTTCGCTTTTGATTTCCTTTGTTTTCTGGCTGATCGTTTCTATCTTCCTTCGTCCCACCGGCGAGATCGTTGTTTCCGGAGTTGGCGTAAACGTTAATGTACAGTCCGGAATTTTGGGCGAACTGGGTCTTTCGGCAATCGAAGGTGCTGAAAGGACCGTAAACGTTACCATAAGCGGTCAGCGTTCCGTAATCGGCGGTATTTCCGCAGAGGATATTTCAATTTCTCCTTCGCTTTCCGGTGTTACCGGCGCGGGAACTTATGAACTTGATTTAAAAGCCACCAATAACAGTTCCAAAGAGTTTGAAATTGTGAATGTTTCGCCTTCAACCATAACCGTAAAGTTCGATAAGTATGTCGACAAGGTGGTAAAAGTCGAATATGCCATCGAGGGAGAATATAATATTTCCGACGACCTTATCCAGGAAGAAATTTATACCGATCCCAAATTCATAACCATTACCGGACCGGAAAGAGATATTTCCGTTATCGAAAAAGCCGTTGTAAAAGCCGAACTTTCAGGAGATTATAACGAAACCATCTATGCTGAGGGCGAGATAGTTCTTATCGACGCGAACGGAAACGAGGTTTATTTTACCGGAAACGAGGTTTCTCTCAGCACAGAGAGCGCGAGAATTGTAATTCCCGTTCACAGGACCCGCGAATTCCCGATCGTATTCGAATACACCAATATTCCCGAAGGATTTGACCCGGCGAATATAAAATATACCCTTTCGCCCGACAGTATTGTTGTTGAAGGAGAGGACAGCGTTCTTGATAAATACAGTAATATTTTCGTCGGATACGTTGATATGAGCGCAATAAGCCTTGAAAATCATTCTGCAAGCTTTGGCGTAACTCTTCCGGACGGAATGAACGCACAGGATCCCGTTGACGAGATAATCGTGGAATTTGACCTTGAAGATTACGTGGAGGCTGAGTTCAACGTTAACCAGATAAGCATCATCAACATTCCGAAAGAATATAAAGTTACCGCCAACGCAAACAAAGTTGCGGTTACGGTTATCGGACCGCGTGAGATTGTGAACAATATTTCCGCAAAAGATATTGTTGTTCAAGTCGACCTCAGCAGCAGAGAAATAACCCAGACCGGACAGTACCGTATTCAGGCGGATGTATTCCTTCCCGGCGGCGAAAACGCCTGGGCAACAGGAGATTATTCCGTTACCGTTACGGTAAAAGAACAGTAAACAAGATAAAAAGGCTCAGTTTTTTGAGCCTTTTTAATTTTTGAAGCAGGAGAAAGAAAATGCCTATAATTGTTTCCGAAATAAGAATATTGCCGGGAGAACCGAAAGAGAAAGCCTTTGAAAAAGCGCTTTCCGTGCTCGGAGTGAAATCTTCGGAAACGAAGGAGATTTCGCTTTCGAAAATTTCCGTCGATGCAAGAAAAAAAGACAGGGTGAACCTTGTGTGCAGTGTTGCTGTGACTGTTGACGGAGAAGAAAAAATTTATAAAAAAGCAAAATCCAAAAACGTCGTGCTCAGAAAAATCGCGCCTTCGGATATTCCGGTGCTCAAAAAAGCTCCGGAAGCGAGACCGCTTATAATCGGATTCGGACCGGCGGGGATATTTGCAGGACTTTATCTTGCCAGAGCCGGCGCCTGTCCGATAATCCTTGAAAGAGGAGCGAAAGTTGAAGAACGTACCGCCACAGTCGAAAATTACTGGAAAGGCGGCGTGCTCAACGAAAGAGCGAACGTTCAGTTCGGTGAAGGCGGCGCCGGAACTTTCAGCGACGGCAAGCTTACCACAAGGATAAACGATCCCAGATGCGATTTTATCATCAGAGAATTTGAAAAACACGGCGCGCCGAAGGAAATTTTGAGCAAGGCAAAACCGCACATCGGAACTGATATGCTCAGAACGGTTGTGAAAAATATCCGCGAAGAGATAATCTCTCTCGGCGGTGAGGTGCGTTTTCTTTCAAAAGCAGAGGATATTGTTGTAAAAAACGGAAAAATCGTTTCGGTGGTGACCGAAGGAACCGAAATAACCGCAGAAAACGTTATTATTGCAGCGGGACACAGCGCAAGGGATACCTTTGCAATGCTCAAAGAAAAAGGCGTGCTCATGGAGGCAAAACCTTTTTCTGTCGGCGTTCGAATCGAGCATCTTCAAAGCGATATCAACCGTGCGCAGTACGGGGATTTTGCCGAAAATCCTGCGCTTTGGGCGGCGGAATATCAGCTTTCGCAGCACGTGGGTGAAAGATGCGCATACACTTTCTGTATGTGTCCGGGAGGATACGTCGTTCCTTCCGCAGACAGGGAAGAAGCTATTGTTACCAACGGAATGAGTTGCTTTGCCCGCGATGGAAAGAACGCAAACTCCGCGCTGGTATGCTCGGTTTCGGCAGAAGATTTTGGTGGCGACCCCTTTAAAGCCATGGCATTCCAGCACGATATTGAGAAAAAGGCTTTTGAGATGGGTGGAATGAAGGCTCCTGCCCAGACGGTGGGTGCGTTCCTAAATGGAGGAAGTTCGAAGTTCGGAAAAGTTGAGCCGACTTATGCAAGGGGCGTTGCCGACAAAAATCTTTCGGAACTTTTTCCGGAAGAGATAACCTCCGTGCTCAAAACCGGACTTCTTGCCATGGACAGAAAACTTCACGGTTTTGCAGACCCGGAAGCGGTGCTCACCGGACCTGAAACCAGAACAAGTTCTCCGGTTCGAATAGTCAGAAATTCGGAAACTCTGGAAGCAATTGGCGTTGAAGGACTTTATCCCTGCGCCGAAGGAGCCGGTTATGCCGGCGGAATAATGTCTGCCGCCGCGGATGGAATCCGCTGTGCGGAAAAGGTGCTCGAAAAACTTATGAAATAAAGAAAAATCCCTTTGCCGAATGGCAAAGGGATTTTTTTATTTCAACAATTTATCATATTTTCTTTCGACATGGATTGTAAGAAAAAATGCCGGAAGAGCAAGGATTATTATAAGTAAAAAGGTTAATACAAAGCCCGGGTCGTATTGCTCGAAAGCGAGATAAAGGATAAACCACGGAACACCGAGAAGAATATCGGCGATGCCCAGCTCTCTCATATAATTCTTCGTCCATTCATGATCTTTGAACTTTTCGGCAATTCTCATTTTTCCGAAAAGCCCGAAAATACCGTAAACAATATAGAAAAGGCTCATCATAAAAATAACTTCCATAAGATTTTTCCTTTACAAAAGTTCCCTGAAATAAAGTCCGTTTGTTTTTTCAAAATCTGCGGGAACTTTATTTTTAAACATATTATAGATTTTTTCGCAGTTTTCCGGAGATTCGGTGGTGAACCAAAGGGTCATAAAATCGATTCCGGAAACATCTTTATCTGCAATATAAAGCGGAACGCCGTTTAAAAGGGTGCCGAATTTCTTTTCAAAGCAAAGATAGGTGAATTCCTTGCCAAGGCGGTCCTTAATCTTTCCGTTTCCGGGGCAGTTTTTGCAGCCGGCGGGACCTTTTAAAGGACAGGCGCGCATTCTCATAAGGGGAAGATATCCGTAGCCGAGGATTCCGCGGCGGATGTTTCCTCCAAGATGTCTTATTTTCGGCGCGGCAAGTTCAAAGGAAAGGGTGGCGTCGCAAAGACCGATCCTTTCATATTCATTTACTGAAATGCTGTTGAGAATATTGAGTCCGTGGCCGCCGTGAACGGCAAAACCGCATTCTTTTGCGAGATGAACAGCACCGATGTTTTCGCAAAGGGCGTTTTTTGCGCCTTTTTCTTTAAGTAAAAGAAGGCGGTTTTTGATTTTTTCTTCGTCGCCGGGGAAAATAAGCGCGGGAAGTTCAGCAAAAAGTCTTTTACCGAAAATTTCGATCGCTTCCGGGTGCTTTTCGATTTCAGAAAGGGGAAGGATGACGGCTTCGGCATCGTTTTCAAAAGAGACCTGGTCGAATTTTTCGGCTCTTATGCGTAAAGAGCAATTTGAAGAAATATGTTTTTCGAATTCCGGAAGGTCGATATTGTTCGTTTTATGGGACGAAACTTTTTCGCGAAGTGCAAGAAGTTCCGAAAGGACGCTGCGGCGCATTTCGTTAAGTTCGCCTGCGGCGATTACGGGTTCACCGTCGGCGGTGAAATCCAGTTCGGAAAGGAAGAACGGGGTTCCGCCGGTTTTGGAAAGATAGCGTTCTGCAAGAGCCTTATCGGTAGGGGCACGAAGAGCCTTTTCACATACGGAACCGGTTGCGGAAACATAGTTTTCACCGTCGGTGGCCATAAGAACGGATTCAGCATTTTCCGAGATGAAAAGGCTCATCCTAACGGGAACTTTTTTCGGTTCGTCTTTATAAAGATTTGCAAGGTTTTTAAGAACTTTGTCTGCAGCGGTGACGTCATCGTGGCTTCGGAAACCGAACATATCGAAGGTGCGTTTTCCGGTGATATATCCGTCGGTGAAACCCTGGCGGGAGAAAACCGCACGAAGAGATTCAATGTCGGGAGTTTCACCCTCAAGAGCGGCTTTGCAAGCCGTTACAGCGGCCGCAACGTACTCCGGGCGTTTCATTCTTCCTTCGATTTTAAAAGAGCATACACCGGCTTTTGAAAGTTCTCTGATGTATTCGACATGGGACATATCTTTTAAAGAAAGGGCGTGGTCTTTTTTGCCGTAGCGGAAATCAAGACGGCAGGGCTGGGCACAAAGTCCGCGGTTGCCGCTTCTTCCGCCAAGAACGGAGGAAAGATAGCAGCACCCGGACATGCACATGCAAAGAGCGCCGTGGACGAAAGCTTCGAGTTCGATATCGGTGTTTTTTGCGATATATCTGATTTCTTCGAGCGAAAGTTCGCGTGAAAGAACGGCTCTTTTGAAGCCGAGTTTTTTTGCTTCAAGTGCGCCTGCAAGATTGTGAATAGTCATCTGGGTGGAAGCGTGCATTTCCATTTTGGGACAGATTTCGCGCACAAGTTTTGCGACCGCAAGATCCTGAACAATGACGGCATCGGCTCCGGCGGATGCGATGTTTTTTATTTCCTCGGCAAGAGCGGAAAGTTCCGAATCCATCACAAGGGTATTGAGGGTCACGTGGACTTTTACATTTCTTGCGTGGCAATAGGAAACGATTTCGGAAAGTTCTGTATCTTCGAAGTTTGAGGCGTTTCGCCTTGCGTTGAAATTTTTTGCGCCGAGATAGACTGCGTTTGCACCGGAACGCACTGCGGCGATGAGTTGTTCTTTTCCTCCAACAGGAGCGAGAATTTCGGTCATATTTTCGGCGCCTCCTTTTTTTGTGAAGTAACTGATATTTAATGATAACACAAATATATATAATAAAGCAAATATCTTTGAAAAAATATAAAAAAATTTAAAAAAGGTATTGATTTTTCTTTTTATATTTAGTATAATAATCAAGCGCCGTGATAAACGGCAAGTTTTCTTGAGCATTTGGAGATGTCGCCTAGATGGTCGAGGGCGCACGACTGGAAATCGTGTAGGGGTCAGAAGCCTCTCAAGAGTTCGAATCTCTTCATCTCCGCCACAAAACCTTGGAACTTTGTTCCAAGGTTTTTTTGTTTTTCAGGGCAAAAATTCTGTTAAAAAATATATCGTTGATTTGGCGAAAGATGCATGTTATTATAAGAAAAAAATCTTATGGAAAAGGGGCGAAATTTTTTAATGCAGTTCATTGTTTTTGAAAACGGAGTAAAAATACCAATCATAGGTTACGGCGTAAATAAACTTGAAAAAGGTGAATGTGAACGCTGCGTTCTTGATGCGCTTAAAGCGGGTTACCGCCTTATCGATACCGCACAGGCATATTTCAATGCAGAAGAGATTGGTTCAGCTATTAAAAAAAGCGGCCTTTCCCGCGAAGAGGTTTTTATCACTACCAAAATAGGTATTGAAAATTACGGATACGATAACTGCAGAAAATCGGTTCTTGAAGATCTTGAAAAATTCGGCACCGATTATCTTGATCTTTGTCTTATCCACCAGCCATTCGGCGATTATTACGGTGCATACAGAGCGCTTGAGAATCTTTATGACGAAGGAAAAATCAAGGTTATAGGAATTTCGAATTTTTATGCTGACAGAATGGTGGACCTTGCTTCCTTTGCAAGAATAAAACCTATGGTAAACCAGGTCGAGGTGCATCCTTTCAACCAGCAGATCGAAAGCAAAAAATGGCACGACAAATATGGAGTACAGATGATGGCATGGGCACCTTTCGGTCAGGGAAGGGCAAGGCTTCTTGAGCGTCCCGAACTTGAAATTATTGCCGAAAGATACGACAAAAGTGTTGCCCAACTTATTCTTCGTTGGGATATCCAGCGCGGAATTGCCGCTATTCCTAAATCTTCGAATTTTGAAAGAATGAAAGAAAACCTTGATGTTTTCGATTTCGAGATTTTTGAGGAGGATATGGAAAGAATAGAAGCTCTTGATAAAGAAAGAAGTCTTTTCTTTTCCCATACTGATCCCACCACCGTTGAATGGTTTGCAAAAAAAGTTGAAGAAAGAAAAAAATGATTTAAAAAAAGCCTTCGCATTGCGAGGGCTTTTTTGTTGAAAAGAAAAGGAAAAGAGGTTATATTAGGTTTAGAGGTGATTTTATGCTTACAAGAAAAGAGGTCATAGAATCCTGCCTTCGTTTTGAAGATGCTTATGAGGATTATCCTTTTCACGACCCTAACTGGACGGTGATGCGCCACAAAAGCAACAACAAGATGTTTGCCGCCATTTGCGAAAGGCTGGGGCATATCTGGATAAACCTTAAAGCAGAGCCCATGACCGGAGATTTTTGGAAAAGCGTTTTTCCGGCAGTGGTGCCGGCTTATCATATGAATAAAGAGCACTGGATAAGCGTTATCCTTGACGGAAGCATGACCGACGATGAAATAAACCCGCTTATCGAAGACAGCTTTTTGCTTACTGCGCCTAAAAAGCCGAAAAAGAATAAAACCGGTGCAACAAAAAAGGAAAAATCCGGCACTATATAGGTGAAGACAAAAAAGGAGGCGGATTTTTTGAAAAAGTTTTTTATAATGCTTCTTGCACTTATCATGCTTTGTTCCTGCGCACTGGAAGAACAGCCGGGAATCGAGATTCCGGAAAACACAAACCCGGTTCCGGAAGTTTATCTTGGCGGCGATAACGCCGGTATCACAAAATTCGGATACGAGTGGGACGTGGACAACGGTAACGGGACCCGAAGCAATACCATTGCCTGCGGGATACACCCTTTGCAGTGCGAAGATATTTATAATATACACGTTTTCGGCGAGACGGAGATGAAGCTTGTTTTTGAGGAAGACCCTGTTTCCTATGAACTTATCCGTTACGAGGTCGAAAGCGACAGAAGAATAAACGGACTTGAATTTACCGGAAACGAGGTTTCCGAACCGGTTGAAACCGAAGACGATATTTTCAAAATAAGCAACGACGGAAAAACCTATGTTTACGTTCTTGATGCGGAATATAAAAACGGAAAATGTCAGTACGGATTCGAACTTTATTCTCCGCTTCCGACGGTTGAAAGATATATCCTTGCAGATACTCTTGAAGACGGAAAACTTCTTGTTGCAAAAGAAAGCGGCGGACTTTCAACTTTAAATATAGACGATACACCGGTTTTTCTTGACGGAGAACCCGCCGATGCGTCCGTTCTTCAGGATGGAATGCAGATGCAGATAAAACACAGCGGATATATGATGGAAAGCTACCCTTCAATTTTCGGCGGTGTTTATGAAATCCATGTTTTCGGCCGCGGAAGTAAAAACGACCCCATGGGAACCTGTTTCGATATCTGCGGACTTTATACCAAGGTTCTCTGCGACCTCTGGCAGGCTGACGAAGGCCTTAACGATGGAACCGAGATAGTCAACATCGATCTTTCAAAAGCCCCCGGAAGGCTTTCTGACGGCCAGAAAGAGGCTATCCTTTATATGTTCAGTCAGGAGATGAGAAAATTGGGCGGCGAAACCATATGGCCCATTTCAATGACCGAGGAAGAACTTTTGGAAAACGGATATCTCGCTCCGTACGGAGATGTTGAAAACGCTTATTGGTTTGAAAAAGGCGTTTCGCTGAGTATCGCAGATTTTGATTACGGCGAAGATCAGGCGGAAAGCTATTCACTGCCGGTGGTGCATTTCAATGCGACCAAATGGCGCAGTCCACTTGGGGCATACGTTTTTTATGATTGCAAAGCAGTCTGGCCGCAAAACGGAACTTGGAGCGATTATACTGTTGGATCTGAAATGATATCGTAAAAAAAGCGACCGAAAGGTCGCTTTTTTTGCAACGTTTTTCTTCTTTTGGGTGTCTTTATTATTGAAAGATAAAAAACGAAAGGAGATATTTTATGAAAAAGCTGTTTGTGGTTTTAACGGTCTGCGTTTTGGTTTTTGTTTCCGGTTGTGCCGCAGAAAAACCGGAACCGGAAGTTTTCGAAGAACCGCAGAAAGAAGAAACCGTTCAGGAACCGGAGATTTTTGAAGAGCCTGAAGACGTTTCGGAATGGTTTTTTGAGCCTGAAAGTGGATTTCCGCTTTTTCTGAAAGATGTTTTTGAAGAAGGAACAAAAATTTATGACCGGACGGATGAAACGATTGAAAACATAACGGTTCTGGGCGACGAAAACGAGTTTTTTGTGACTTATGAATATATGGCAAGAGAAGGCAAAAACAAAGACTTCAACGACGATTGCCGGCTGAGGATATACGGCACCAAAACCGATGACGGAAAATATCTTCTTGAATACCGCGGCGGCGGATATCAGGGGGAAATGAATCTTGAAAAAAGCGATATTTCCGTTCCGGATATTCTGGAAGGAAGAGAAGCCGGGTACGATGCCGCTCTTTCGGAACTTATAGAAAACCTTGAACCTATGGAAGTTCTGGATACAAAATACAGTTTTCCGCAGAATATCGGAGAGATTTTTGAAATAATGACGGGAAAAGATAAAAGCGGGCTTTCGGGAATAGAAGTCTTTGGCGGCGCAAACGAATTTTTTGTCCGGTACGTGTATTCTTCCGAAACGAACGATACGGAATTTTTGCAGATCAGAGTAAGGGCAGATAATAACGGATTATATAACCTTATTGCAAAAGGCAGCGGTCCTATGGATCACGGACTTGAAAAAACGGATATCAATCTTGAAGATATTAAATAACAAATAAAAAATCCCCGAACATTGTTCGGGGATTTTTTTGTGTTCAGTTATTGCCTTTTGCGGTATCAATGGAAACAGCATTTTCCAGTCCAAGGCGTTTTGCGGCTTCTTCGCGCATTTTGTATTTAAGAATTTTTCCGGCGGCATTCATGGGGAAGCCTTCGACAAATTCGATATACTTCGGCACTTTGTGCCTTGCAAGACGGCCTTTGATGTATTCGGTCATTTCTTCAACGGTCATGCTGCCAGGTTCTTTAAGAACGATCTGCGCCATAATTTCTTCGCCGTATTTTTTATCCGGAACGCCGATTACCTGAACGTCTTTTACATTTTCGTGAGTATAGATGAATTCCTCTATCTCTTTGGGATAAATGTTCTCTCCGCCGCGGATTATCATATCTTTAAGACGGCCGGTGATTTTATAGGTTCCGTCATCGCTTTTGCAGGCAAGGTCACCGGAATGGAGCCAGCCTTCGTCGTCGATGGTTCCTGCGGTGGCTTCGGGCATTTTATAATAGCCTTTCATAAGGTTATAGCCGCGTGAACAGAATTCACCGTTGACCCCGTTGGGAACTTCGTCGCCGGTTTCGGGATCCACAACTTTTGTTTCAACGTGGGGAAGGTTATAACCGACGGTGTAGCAGCGAAGATCGATGGGGTCTTCCCAGGCGGAAGTGGTGCTGCCTGGAGAAGATTCCGTTTGTCCGTAAACGCTGATGATTCCGCGCATATTCATTTCGTCCGGCTGGGCGGCACGCTTCATAAGTTCGGGAGGACAGCCGGCACCTGCCATGATTCCGGTACGCATATAGGAAAAATCGGTGGAGCGATAGTCCGGGTGGTTGAACATAGCAATAAACATTGTGGGAACGCCGTGGAAACAGGTTATCCTTTCGCGGGTTATGCAGGCGAGAGAGCTCTTTGCGGAAAAATAGGGAAGGGGACAAAGAGTTGCGCCGTGGGTCATGGCGGCGGTCATTGCAAGCACCATTCCGAAGCAGTGGAACATAGGTACCTGAATCATCATTCTGTCGGCGGTGGAAAGTCCCATTCGGTCGCCGATGCATTTTCCGTTGTTGGCAACGTTATAGTGGGTGAGCATTACGCCTTTGGGAAAACCGGTGGTGCCGGAAGTGTACTGCATGTTGCAAACGTCGTCGGGACGAACCGCGGCGGACATTCTTGCGATTTCTTCTTCCGAAACGGTTTCAGCGCGCTCCATAGCTTCATCGAATTCAAGACAGCCGGGCATTTTGAAACCGACGGTTATTACGTTGCGAAGGAACGGAAGTTTTTTGCAGTGAAGAGGGGCGCCGGGTTTTGTGCTTTTGATTTCAGGGCAAAGCTCATTGATTATCTGCGCATAGTTGGAATCCAGGCAGGAATCTATCATTACAAGAGTGTGGGTATCGGACTGGGAAAGAAGATATTCCGCTTCATGGATCTTATAAGCGGTGTTGACCGTTACAAGAACGGCACCGATTTTGGTTGCCGCCCAGAAAGTGATATACCATGCAGGAACGTTGGTTGCCCAGATAGCGACCTTGCTTCCGGCTTTTACGCCCATGGCAACAAGCGATCTTGCAAAGCGGTCTACGTCTTCGCGGAATTCGGAATAGGTCCTTGTGTAATCAAGGGTAGTATAGCGGAAGGCATACTGGTCCGGGAATTCTTCGCAAAGTTTATCAAGAACCTGGGGGAAAGTGAGGTCTATAAGGGAATCTTTTTTCCAGATATATTGACCGGTGTGGTCAAAATTATAATAAAGACTTCTCTTTTTTCCTCGGGGGCTTTCAAAACGGTTCATATAGTTTACGAAATGGGGGAAGATGACTTCGTATTCCTGAAGGTCCTCCATCCATTCCGGCTTCCATTCAAGGGAGATGAAACCGTTATAGTCAATGGAAGAAAGAGCGCGCATCATTTCGGCAATGGGCATATTACCTTCGCCGATGAGGTTATAGGTGTTTTCGTCGTCCGAATCGCGGAGATGAACGTGTTTTACATATGCGCCGAGGTTGCGGATGGTCTTATCAGCAGATTCTCCGTTGGTGCGGTAGGGGTGATGCATATCCCAAAGAGCCGCAAGATTGTCGGAAGCAAATTCATCCATAAGTGCGCGGAGCCTTGCGGTATCGGAATAGATTCCGCTGGTTTTGATAAGAAGAGTGACGTTTATGTTTTCGGCATAGGCGATAAGCTCGGCAACGTTTTCTTTTACGAGTTTTTCGTTCTCATTGAGCGCAACGGCGCAGACGTAAGGAACTTTAAGATTATGGGCAATATCCATAAGTTCCTTTACGGTTGCGATATTTCCGTTTTCGGAAATATCGCAGGAAGTATCAAGACAGGGAACAGAGATACCTTTTTCGCGAAGCAACCTTACGGTTGCGGCGGTATTATATTTGTGAAGCGGACAGCCTTTTTCGGTGAATTCCGGACGCTTCTGGATATTATAAAGCTCGATTCCGGAAAAACGCATTTCTTCGGCGGTTTCGATAAGCTCGTCCCAGCCGAGAGACTGCCAGCCGCGGGTAGAGAAAGAAAGATTCATATATTTTCCTCCTCATAAACGATTTTGTTGAGTGCGTTGAGGTAGGCGAGGATACTTGCGCCGACGATATCGGTGGAAGTACCGCGTCCGGAATAGATTTTTCCGTCGGAAACGAGTTTTACAACAGTCTGACCCATTGCCTCACGGCCTTCGGTGACGGACTGTATCTGGAAATCGTCAAGTTCGTAATGAAGACCGATTATTTGTTCGATTGCAAGGAAAGCGGCGTCGATAGGTCCGTCACCGATGCAGATTCCTTCAAGGGCGTGGTCGCCTTTCATGATGCGAAGGTGCGCGGAAGAGGTGAGGATATTGCTTGCGTTGATAACGTAGCTTTCGAGTTTATAGGTGGGCGGGACCTGAAGAGCGGAAGAAGCAACGATCGCATCAAGCTCTTTGGAACCGACTTTCTTTTTGAGCACGGCGATCTGTCTGAAAGCATCAAAAACCTTTGCACTGTCCTCTTCGGAAAGGTCGTAACCAAGGCGTTCAACGGCTTTGAGCACGGCTTCGATATTGTCGTGCTCAGTGAGCACCCATTCACCTTCGTCGCGGACGGAATCATCAAAGGGGGAATTTTTGCTTTTTTCGGTATGACAAAGACGGTCAATCTGGGCGATAACACGATTGATTTCAGCCATGCGAACGGAACCGCAGGCATCAAAGGTGCTGCCTTTTGCATCAAGGATCTTTGCGATTTTTATAAGGCGAACGTTGTCGGTGGCAACGGAAGTTGCTTTTACTTCGTCTGCACCGGAACGAACTGCGGAAACCGCGCAGGAATCTGCCATGGAAAGAGCATCGGAGCAGCTTACGCCAACGCTAACTTTTTTAAGTTCGGGAACGGTTTCAAAAATTTTGTCAATGAAGGCGGAAAATTCGTCAGGAAGCATAACACCTGCGGTATCACAGAAGGTCACGACGGAAACACCGGCTTCGATAGCGGTTTTTACCGCGGATTCAAGGAAAGGTGCGTCGCTTCTTGTGGCATCGCCCGCAACAAATTCAACATCGTTACAGAATTTTTTACATTCAGTAACGGTGTTTTTTATTGCTTCAAGCATGGCTTCGGGTTTTTTATGGGAAAGATATTCCATCTGCATAGGGCTTACGGGTGCGCAAACCTGAAGACGGGGGTTCTTGGCTTCTTTAAGGGCGTTCCAAACGGTTTCGGCAGAACCTTCTTCAAGCGCAACGGGAACGGCAACAATGGCGCTTTTGACCGCTGCAGCGATGGATTTTATAAGAAGGCTGTCGATTTTGAGATTTTCGATGGGGTGTAGCTCAATGACAGATACCTCAAGACGGTCAAGTAGCTTTGCAAGCTCGATCTTTTCTCTGAAGCTGAGAGAAAAGTCGATTCCTTTTCCGGTCTGTTTCATGGTAACGTCGCTGATTCTGATGTTCCTCATCTAAACATCTCCTTTTTATCGGAATATAAAAAAATCCGGGAAAACCTTATTGAAAGGTCCCCGGATAAAGAAAACGCTGACCTTAAAAAAGTGATTGAAAAAATATAATTAATATACCCATTCAACCACTTTTTAAGACTTTTGTCAATATTAATTCTTGTTAAATGTGAATATTTATACAAGAACTGTTTGTATATTATGCATCAATCGCAAACTTTATAAGTCCAGCCAAGGGTGTCTTCGACTTTGCCGCTCTGGATACCGTAAAGGGTATCATAAAGCTTCTGGGCAACAGTACCGATTTTTCCTTCGTTGATGGTGATTTTTTTGTCTTCCCAACCCATTGAACCAATGGGGGAAATAACTGCAGCGGTGCCGCAGCCCCAGGCTTCTTCAAGGGTGCCGTTTTCGGCAGCTTCAAAGAGTTCTTCAGCGGTGATAAGGCGTTCTGCAACTTCGATTCCCCAGCTTCTTATAAGGTCGATGCAGCTCTTTCTGGTGACGCCGGGAAGAATGGAACCGCTGAGTTCGGGAGTAAGAACTTTTCCGCCGACTTTGAACATTACGTTCATTGCGCCGACTTCTTCGACATATTTGCGCTCTACGCCGTCAAGCCAAAGTACCTGAACATAGCCCTTTTCTTCTGCAGCCTGACCTGCACGAAGAGATGCGGCATAGTTTCCGCCGCATTTGGTATATCCGGTACCGCCGCGTACCGCACGTACGTCGCGGCTTTCAACGTAGATATCAACGGGGCTCATTCCGTTGGGATAATAGGAACCGGAGGGGCTGCAGATGATGCAGAAGAGATAGGTGTTGGAAGCATGTACGCCGAGATGTGCATCGGTTGCAAAAATGAACGGGCGAATATAAAGGGAAGTGCCGGGATTGTGGGGTACCCATTCGGCATCAACGGCGACGAGTTCCTTGATAGCTTCAACGAAAATATCTTCCGGAACGGCGGGCATGCAAAGACGCTCGTTGGAATTCTGCATACGTTTTGCGTTTTCATAAGGACGGAAAAGATGGATGGAACCGTCTTCCCAGCGATATGCTTTCATACCTTCAAAAACTTCCTGGGCATAGTGAAGAACCATGCAGCTGGGGTCGAGTTCGAGAGGAGCATAGGGAACGATCCTTCCATCGTGCCAACCTTCGCCGGCGGTATAGTTCATAAGGAACATGTGGTCGCTGAAGGTGCGACCGAAACCGAGTTTTCCTTCATCGGCGGGTTTGGTTTTGGGATTCTGGGTATATGTTACGGGAAAAGTGAATTCCATGTTGTTCTGCCTTCTTTCAAGATTATTCCTGAGTATAGTTTTTGCCCAGTTCGAGCGCTTTGAGGTTGAGGTCGATAAGGTCCGCGTGTCTTGCGGGAACTGCACTGCGAAGTCCCTGTTCAAGGTGTTCTTCGGAAACGCAGCCGGTCTCTTTTACGATAGTGCCGAGAAGGATCATGTTTGCAAGGGTGGGTGCGCCCATATCCTTTGCAAGCTGAGTGGCGGGAATGTAATAAACGTCGATGTCGTCGCGTTCGACTTTTCTTCCGATAAGAGCGGAGTCGATAAAGAGTTTTCCGCCGGCAGCGACCATGTTCTCATATTTATCAAGAGAAGGGTTGTTCATTACCATTACTACGTTCGGGTGGTCGACGATGGGGGAACCGATGGGTTCATCGGAAAGGATGACGGTGCAGTTTGCGGTGCCGCCGCGCATTTCGGGTCCGTAGGAAGGAAGCCAGCTGAGCTGACGGTCTTCGGCAAGACCTGCGTGAGCAAGAACTTTTCCGGCGAAAAGAAGACCCTGGCCGCCGAAACCGGCGATGATTATCTGATGATCAGCCATTGTTTTCACCGTCCTTATCACGATATACGCCAAGAGGATAATAAGGGATCATTTTTTCATCGATCCATTCAAGAGCCTTTTGAGGAGTCATACCCCAGTTGGTGGGACAGGAAGAAAGAACTTCAACAAGGGAGAAGCCTTTTCCGTCTATCTGGTTCTGGAAAGCTTTTTTGATAGCTTTTTTAGCGTTGCGAACGTTTTTGACGTTGTTTACGGTAACACGTTCAAGATATGCGGGGCCGTCAAGCTCGCTGAGAAGTTCGCAAACGCGGATAGGAAAGCCCTGGGTCTCGGTGTTTCTTCCGTAAGGAGAAGTCTGGGTGACCTGACCGGGAAGAGAAGTGGGTGCCATCTGACCGCCGGTCATTCCGTAGATAGCGTTGTTGATGAAGATAATAGTGATGTTTTCACCGCGGGCAGCGGAATGAACGGTTTCACACATACCGATAGAAGCAAGGTCGCCGTCGCCCTGATAGGTAAAGACGATTTTGCTGGGGTCGGAACGTTTTACGCCGGTTGCAACAGCCGGTGCACGGCCGTGTGCGGCTTCGACCATATCAACGGTGAAATAGTCGTATGCCATAACGGAACAGCCAACGGGTGCAATACCGATGGTTCTGCCTTCGATTCCAAGTTCATCGATTACTTCGGCAACAAGACGATGAACGATACCATGGGTGCAGCCGGGGCAGTAATGAAGAACGGCATCGGTAAGAGCTTTCGGTTTTTCAAATACAACTGCCATTATCATTCATCTCCTTTCACGGCTTCTTTAATGGAAGCGAGAATGTCGTCAACGGTGGTAATCATGCCGCCGACTCTGGTGCAGCCGTAAACGGGCTTTTTGCAGCGAACAGCAAGTTCGATATCCTCTTTCATCTGGCCCATGTTGAGTTCTACGGAGATGAAAGCTTTAACTTTTTCTGCAGCGGCAAGAAGAGGCTTTTTGGGGAAGGGCCAAAGGGTGATAGGTCTTATCATACCGACTTTGATTCCCTGTTTTCTTGCTTCAAGAATGGCGTTTCTGGAAACGCGGGCGGTGATTCCGCAGGAAACAATGCAGATTTCAGCATCCTCCATCATGAATTCTTCCCAAAGGCATTCTTCCTCTTCGATTTTCTTATATCTTTCGTAACGCTCAAGGTTGATGTCCTCGAGTTTTTTGGGAGAAAGATAAAGGGAGTTTACGATGTGGTGTTCGCGTTTGCATTCGGTGCCGGTAACTGCCCAGTCCTTGGGAGTTTTGTCAAGTTCGACGGGGTCGGGAAGAACGACCGGTTCCATCATCTGACCCATGGTGCCGTCTGCAAGAAGCATGCAGGGCATGCGGTATTTGTCGGCAAGCTCAAAGCCTTTAAGAGTCATATCTGCCATTTCCTGAACGGAAGCAGGAGCAAGAACGATTACGTGGAAGTCGCCGTGACCGGGTCCGCGGGTTGCAAGGAAATAGTCGGACTGGGAAGGCTGGATTCCGCCAAGTCCGGGACCGCCGCGCTGTACGTTTACGATAAGTGCGGGAAGGTCGGAACCTGCAAGGTAGGAGATGCCTTCGCATTTAAGAGCGATACCGGGGCTGGAAGAAGAGGTCATTGCACGTTTGCCGGTGGCGGCAACGCCATAGACCATGTTTATTGCCGCAATCTCACTTTCTGCCTGAAGAAAAACGCCGCCGATTTTAGGCATTTTTTTGGACATATAAGCGGCAACCTCGGTCTGAGGAGTGATGGGGTATCCGAAGTAATGACGGCATCCGGCAAGGATAGCTGCTTCGGCAAGGGCTTCGTTGCCCTTCATAAGTACTTTTTCCTGCATTTTTCCGCCTCCTTTATTTTTCAACGGTGATTACGCAGTCAGGGCACATGGTGGCACAGAAAGCGCATCCGATGCATTTTTCGGGTTCGGTGATCTCTACGGGAGAGTGACCTTTCTGGTTAAGTCTGTCACGGGAAAGCTGGAGAAGCTTTTTGGGACAGGCATTGACGCAAAGGCCGCAGCCTTTACAGAGTTCTTCTTTAAAAGTGAGTTTTGCCAAAATCATTACACCTCCGTGTTCAAATGATAATATAGCTTCTGAAGAGAAAGAGGGAAAAGGTTTTCTACTCTGTCTTTCAGTTCTTCATAAAGTTTTTCGTCGCAGCAGGTCATTTTTATCGGGATTCCGAGAGCTTTTGAAACTTCCTGTGCGTAAGCACCGCTTGAAAGAACGTCTTCTGCGGTGGTTTCCGGACCGAGGTTGGTGTTGTTGACTATCCCGGTAAAAGGAAGACCGCAGGCGGAAACCATTTCGTTTACCACCTCAACGGTGTCCGCGGCGTTGCGGGTAAGAGGTCTTGCTTTGTTGATGACGAGAAGCATTTCGTAATCGTTTTCATCGATTATCGACGGAACGTATCTTCCCAGTGCAAGAGCACCGCGGTCATCGCCGCCGATATCAAGAACGCCGTATTCGGAGCGGCTGTCGATAAGTGTATAAACTTCTTTCGGCATTGCGGGAGCATCGACGTTGCTGTTCGCAAACTGTGAGCATATAAGTTTTATTCCGTGCTCACGGAAAACCGATTCGCTGTCAAGGGTGCGGAAATAGGGGTTTACGATATCAAGGTCGGCAACCGTTACAGGAAGGTCTTTTTCACGCAGCCAAAGGGCATAGTTGACGGCTATGTTGGTTTTTCCGCTGCCGTAATGTCCGGCGAAAAGGGTAAGTCTTTTGAATTCCAGAGGAAATCACCTCCGTTTTATAAAATCAAAGTTTGCTTCTTATGATTTTTCCGCTGGTGGTCTTGGGAAGTTCGGTGCGGAACTCGACTATGCGGGGATATTTATAAGGAGCGGTATGGGTTTTTACGTAATTCTGGATATCTTTTTTGAGTTCTTCGGTGGGTTCTGTGCCTTTGGTGAGAACGATGCAGGCTTTTACGACCTGACCGCGAACCTCGTCCGGTGCAGCACATACGCCGCATTCAAGAACGTAAGGAAGTTCCATGATGACATTTTCAATTTCGAACGGTCCGATGCGGTAGCCGGAAGACTTGATAAGGTCATCGGCGCGGCCGACGTACCAGAAGAAGCCGTCTTCATCTTTCCATGCAAGGTCGCCGGTATGATAGAACCCGTCGCGCCAGGTCTCTGCGGTTTTTTCGGGGCTGTTGTAATATTGATAGCTGAGTCCGCAGGGAAGACCTTTGCTGATGTTGATGCAGATCTCACCGGTGTCACCGGCTGCGACTTCGTTTCCGTCGGAATCAAGAAGATGAACGTCATAAAGCGGAACGGGTTTTCCCATGGAACCGATTTTATGGCTGCCGCCGGAAAGGTTGCCGATGATAAGGGTGGATTCGCTCTGGCCAAAGCCTTCCATTATCTGAAGACCGGTGGCGTTTTCAAACTGACGGAAAACTTCGGGGTTAAGCGCTTCGCCGGCAATGGAAGCATGTTTGATGGAGGAAAGGTCGAAACGGCTCAGATCCTGTTTTATCAGCATGCGGTACATGGTGGGCGGTGCGCAGAAGGTGGTGATGTGGTATTTTGCGAACATCGGAAGTATCTTTTCTGCATCGAATCTGTCGAAGTCATAGACGAAGATAGGCGCTTCGCAAAGCCACTGGCCGTAAAGTTTTCCCCAAAGGGATTTTGCCCAGCCGGTATCGGAAATTGTAAGGTGAAGTCCTTCCGGGTCAACACAGTGCCAATACTTGGAAGTGATGAAATGTCCCAGAGGATATTTATAGTTGTGAGCGGCGATTTTGGGATAACCGGAAGTACCGCTGGTAAAGAACATGAGCATGGGGTCATTTCCGCAGGGGGTCTCTTCGTTTCTGCGGAAAGAAGAGGAGAACATGGTGTAATCCTCGTCAAAATTGAACCAACCTTCGCGGCTTCCGTTGACGATTATTTTAGTGGTAAGGGAAGGGCTGTTGGCGGCGGCTTTGTCAACCGCTTCTGCGGTTTCGCCGTCTGCAGTACAAATTATTGCGCTGATTCCTGCGGAATTGAAACGGTATTCAAAGTCGTGCTCAAGAAGCTGGTTTGTGGCAGGAATGGCTATTGCGCCGATTTTGTGAAGGGCAAGGATAGCGAACCAGAACTGGTAATGGCGTTTGAGAACGAGCATGACCTTATCGCCGCGTTTGATTCCGAGAGATTTAAAATAGTTTGCGGCGCGGCCAGATTCCTTCTTGATATCGCGGAAGGTAAAACGGCGTTCGGTTCCGTCGTTGGAAACGTGGAGCATTGCAAGTTTATCGGGCTGTTCTCTTCCGAGAGCATCGACAACGTCATAAGCGAAGTTGAAGTTTTCTTCGTTTTTGAACGAGATCTTGGTGCAAAGTCCGTTTTTATCCTTTTCGGTAATGATGAATTTGTTATAAACGCGCTCGGTATCGTCGGAACGGTGCGGAGCATTTGGCATGATAGGTGCTTTGTGGGTGGAAGTTTCCTTCTGAGGAGTGAGAACGATTGCATAGAAAATGCAATCGTTTCCACCTACGGCAACCATTCCGTGGGGAGTAGAGCTGTCGAAATAAATGCAGTCGCCCTTATTGAGGGTTTCAGTATGTTCGCCTATCTGGATTTTAAGGCTTCCCTCAATGATAAGGTCGAATTCCTGACCTTCGTGAGAGGTGAGGGCGATAGGGCTGTGTTCGGCTTCTTCGCTGTATTTGTTGACAACGAAAAGCGGTTCGGAAATACGGTTTCTGAAGTCTGAAGCCATATTGTAATAAATCATTCCGTGGGCCTGTTCGATTTTCTGTCCCTGACCGGCACGGGTAACGGTATAGCCGCGAAGCTTAGGGCTTTGGCCTTCGATGATGTCGGTGATATCGACGCCGAGGCTTAAAGAACAGCGGTAAAGAAACGCAAAGTTGAGGTCGCTCTGACCGGATTCGCAGCGGATGTATTCCTCTTCGGAAACACCGGTGCGCTGGGCCATTTCCGCGGTGGAAAGACCGGTTATTTCACGAAGGGCGCGGATACGTTCCGCCATTTCGCGAATTTTGTATTCAAGTCCTGTTAACTGTTTTTCCTGCTGCATTTTTTCCTCCGAATTTTTTCTTTGGGATAAACAAAAAAGCCCGTCCCAAAGAAATGATTCTTTGAGACGAGCCGTTGAAAACAACAAACCCGCGGTACCACTCAAATTGTGCTTTGCTTTTGCAAATGCACCGCTCGTTGGGTTCAGACAAACCCTAAGCACTTACGCAGCTTGCGCGGAAGAGTTCTACTTGCGGAAAACCGTTTTCTTCTCTTCGGCTCGGAAGCTACAATATAAAACACCCGTCATCGGCTCACATCGACCGCCGACTCTCTTTAGGCAGGAAACGTTTTATACACTCTTCGTCACAGCCTTTAATAATAAAAGAATCATATCACTTGATTATTTTATTGTCAAGCAAAATTCAGAATTTTTGCATAATTATAAATATCAGAGTTTGTTTCTCTGGATCTTTCCGCTGATGGTTTTGGGAAGTTCTTCGCGGAATTCAACGATTCTCGGATATTTATAGGGTGCGGTATGGGTCTTTACGTAATTCTGGATCTCTTTTTTGAGTTCTTCGGTGGGCTCGGTGCCTTTTACAAGGACGATGCAGGCTTTTACTACCTGGCCGCGGACCTCATCGGGTGCTGCGCATACGCCGCATTCAAGAACGTAGGGGAGTTCCATGATGACGTTTTCGATTTCGAACGGTCCGATGCGGTAACCGGAAGACTTGATGACGTCGTCCGCTCTGCCGACATACCAGAAATAACCGTCCTCGTCTTTCCAGGCAAGGTCGCCGGTATGGTACATTCCGTCATGCCATGCATTTTTGGTCTTTTCGTCGTCCTTGTAATAACCGAGGAAAAGTCCGCAGGGGACGGAGTCGTCGGTGCGAACGACGATCTCGCCGTTTTCACCGGTAGGAACGGAGTTTCCGTCGGCATCAACAAGGTCGATATCATATCCGGGAGTGGGACGGCCCATAGAACCGGGTTTAAGAAGTCCGCCGGTAAGGTTTGCGAGAGTGAGGGTGGTTTCTGTCTGGCCGAAACCTTCTGCGATGCGAAGTCCGGTGGCTTTTTCAAACTGATAGAATACTTCGGGGTTAAGCGCTTCGCCTGCGGTGGTGGCATGCTCGATGGAAGAAAGATCGTATTTTGAAAGATCCTGTTTTATCAGCATGCGGTACATGGTGGGCGGTGCGCAGAAAGTGGTGATATGATATTTTGCGAACATGGGAAGAATCTTTGCTGCGTCGAATCTGTCGAAGTCATAGGTAAAGACTGCGCTTTCACAAAGCCACTGGCCGTAAAGTTTGCCCCAAAGTGCTTTTCCCCAGCCGGTATCGGAAATGGTGAAATGAAGTCCGTCGCGGCGTACCCAGTGCCAGTATTTTGCGGTGACGTAATGTCCGAGAGGATATTTGTAGCTGTGGGTGGCGATTTTGGGATATCCGGTTGTGCCGGAAGTGAAGAACATGAGCATCGGGTCGTCGCCGCAGGGAGTTTCTTCGTTTCTGTGGAGGCGGCGGCTGAAGAGCTGATATTCGTTGCGGAAATCGTGCCAGCCTTCGCGGGGTTCTCCGACGATAATCTTGACGATATCGTTTTCGTAATTTTCCGCGGCAAGTTCAGCCTGGTGAGCGACGTCGCCGACACCGGTGCAAACGATAGCTTTTACGTTTGCAGCTTTGTAACGGTATTCAAAGTCGTGCTGAAGAAGCTGGTCGGTGGCGGGAATTACGATAGCGCCGATTTTATGGAGTCCGAGAATGGAGAACCAGAATTCGGAATGGCGTTTGAGAACGAGCATTACGGTATCGCCTTTTTTGATTCCAAGGGAAGTGAAATAGTTTGCCGCCTGGGCAGAACGTTCTTTCATATCGCGGAAAGTATAGACGTTTTCGGTAAGGTCGTTGGAAACATGGACCATTGCCACTTTATCCGGCTGCTGACGGCCAAGTTCATCAACGATATCGAAAGCAAAGTTGAACTGATCGGTATTGGTAAAGTGGAGCTTTACGGGATATCCGTTTTCGTCAGTGTCAGCCTTTACAAAAGAGTTGCTGATAAGGTCGTTTTCGTGAGTGGGCTTTTTGGGAATGATATAGTCCGCTTTTTCAGGTTTTTTGTCAGCCATTACCATTGCAAGGAAGGTGCAGTCCTCACCGCCTACGGCGATCATTCCGTGGGGGGTAGAGGATTTATAGAAGATGCTGTCGCCTTCATTGAGAATTTCGGTATGGTCGCCGACCTTTACCATAAGGGAACCTTTGATCACAAGGTCGAATTCCTGACCGGCATGGGTTGCGGTATGGATGGGCTTGTTCTGAAGTTCTTCGGAATATTTATATGTAACCCAATAGGGTGCGCCGAGTTTTCTCTGGAAAAGAGGGGCAAGGTTCTGGATGCAGATGCCATCCTCTTCAGCAGTAACAAGACCTTCGCCTTTTCTTGTTACAGTATAATGAGAAAGGTTTGAAGCATGACCTTCGAGAAGTTCGGTAAGCTCGAGACCGAACGCAAGAGAACATTTGTGAAGAAAAGAGAAAGGAAGATCGACTTTTCCGCTCTCGTAAATTCGATACTGCTCCTCCGAAACTTCAGTGCGTTCAGCAAGCTGGGCGGGTGAAAAACCCACTATCTCACGCATTTCACGAATTCGCTGGGCAATCTCCTTAAGAGAGGTTTCTGTCTGTTTTTTCATAAGATGCATATCCTTTCCGGCTTCGAAAAAAAGCCAAATTTTTAAAAATAAAACCCGTCCCAAGAAAAAATCTTGAGACGGGTAAAAAATCTTTTATCCGCGGTACCACTCAAATTGCAGTAATACTGCCGCCTTCAGGCTCTGACAAGCCCTATACCTTAACGCGGTCAAACGGAGAACGTCTACTGAGAAAAACTTTTCGGGTTCCCGGCTCGGAAGTGATAAGTCCATGGTTCAGCAGCTGCCGGTTTTCACCAACCACCGGTTCTCTGAAAGTCCGCCGTTCCGACCGTCTTCGTCAACGCCTTTAACAATATAAAAATCACTTTATCACTTTTGAGCGGCGTTGTCAATAAAAAAACAAAAAAACGGTAAAAGTAAATTGTTTGATCAGCGAAGACGGGTAATGGTAAGATGTGCGGAAACCGGATCTATGCCGCCGGCGGTGGGAGTAAGAGTAAGAGCGGTGGCGGAGCCTTCCGGATTGCGAACGGTAAGGACAGAACCTGCTGTGGTCGTTTCAACAAGTGCGGTCCCAAAAATTTGGGAAGATCCGGTGGCTCTTCCTACAACGGTATAAGGAAGTTCTACACCGTTGAGAGTGAGCGCAAGCTGACCGGCTTCTGTGATGCTTGCCTGGAAGGTGACCTGATAAACACCGATATCAGGAAGAATAAAGGAAGAAGCAGTGGAATTTACTATTCCGTCACCGCTGTTCGGTCCGCTTTGCGGGAATTCGATATCAGCGCCTGCGGCGACAGGAGCAGCGTTGTCACCGGGCATAAGAGCATAATAATCGGCAAATCCCAGTACAGTTCCCGCGGGTCCCTGCGGACCAGCAGGACCGGTAAGCCCAATGGGGCCCTGAGGACCAGTTGCACCGGCAGGACCTGCAGGACCGGTAAGCCCAATGGGACCCTGAGGACCCGTTGCACCGGCAGGACCCGCAGGACCGGTAAGTCCAATGGGGCCCTGAGGACCGGGTGCACCTGTTGCACCGGCAGGACCGGTCAAACCGATAGGACCCTGGGGACCCTGAGGACCGATGGGACCCTGGGGTCCGGCAAAACCCTGAGGTCCTTCGGGACCCACCGCACCGGGAATTCCCTGCGGTCCTCTGGGACCGATGGGACCTTGAGTGCCGGCAGTGGGATTGCAGCAAGAAGCGCAGCATCCGTAAGGATAAGCCTGAACAGGTTGGATATAAGGTTTATAAAGATTGCATCCGCTCTGAAAATCCGAAAAAGTATTTTCAGAGCAATTATATCTGTTCAATAAAACACCTCCTTAAAAGTTGGGTAATAACATAGTATGCGAAAGCGAGAATAGGGGGAACATACGAAGAAACTTTGGAACAAAGGGGAAATTATTGATTGACATAACTTAAATAATGATATATTTTATATTTATAACGAATTCACCGGAGGAATCCAATGAACAGAGAAAATAAAAGAAAAACTTTTGAAAAGGGTTATTATAAGACCCATGCCTGCAACGAAGTGTTTACCTGTAAAAACTGCGGAAGAGAAGTAATTCCCGAAGGTGCCGGAAGCGATCACCGCAACCATTGCCCCAACTGCCTTTGCAGTGTTCACCTTGATAACGAACCCGGTGACCGCGAAGCTGATTGCGGCGGACTTATGGAGCCTATTGCCGTTTGGGTACGCAAAAACGGAGAATGGGCAATCATCCACCGCTGCCGTATTTGCGGAGCGATGAGTTCCAACCGCATTGCAGGCGACGATAACCCCATGAAACTTATGTCCATAGCAATGAAACCCCTTGCAAATCCGCCTTTCCCTATTGAAAGAATAGAAGAACTTACCAAAATGATGGGCGGAGAGGGAAGCCTTGAATAAAAAACAGCCGGCAAAATCTGTCGGCTGATTTTTTTTATAAATTTTGTTTTACGTATTTAAGTATCGCCATTGGTGTGGTAAAATATAATAAATTTGCGGAAGGAGGAATATCTTTTGAGCAAATATAAAAGCGATCTTTCAAACCTTGACGAAGTTTTTGAAAAAATCGAAAACGTTCCCGAAAATCTTATAACCGTTCTTCAGAAAGCTCAGGAGATATACGGCTTTCTTCCGAAGGACGTAATGTATCATATCGGCGAAAAACTTGGTGTAAAGCCGGCAAAAGTTATGGGCGTTGCAACTTTTTATTCCCAGTTCCGTCTTGAGCCTATGGGAAAATATCTTGTTATGCTTTGCGGCGGAACGGCTTGCCACGTAAGCGGAAGCGAAAAGGTCGCAAAAGCGGTTTTTGATTATCTTGAAACCGAAAGCGGAAGAACCACGAAGGACGGACTTTTTACGATTGAAAAAGTAGCATGTCTCGGTTGTTGTTCTCTTGCGCCGGTAATGATGATAAACGGAGAGGCTTTCGGTAACCTTACGCCCGAAAAAGCCGTTTCGATCCTTGCGGATATCCGCAAAAAGGAGGCGGCAGAATGAGAATAATCATAGGTGAAGGTTCCTGCGGAATCGCTGCGGGTGCCTTAAAAGTACATAAAGCTCTTGAAAAAGCCGCCGAAGGAAAAAACATAAGGATCGGCATCACCGGATGTGTGGGAATGTGTTTTCTCGAGCCGATAGTCGACATTTATGACGAAGAAAAACTTGTAAAAAGACTTGTTAAAGTTTCGGAAAACGACGCTCAAAGAATAGTTTGTGCCGCAGAAAAAAACGATTATTCGGATATAGATGACCTTGTTATTTCAAAAGAGGACGAAGAATTCCTTTCTCTTCAGACGAGGATAGCCCTTCGAAACTGCGGCATCACCGATCCGACCGCCATTGATGATTATCAAAAAAGAGGCGGATATAAAGCGCTGGAAAAAGCTCTTTCGATGTCGCCGGAAGAAGTAATAGAAGAAATCAAAGCTTCGGGTCTTGCAGGAAGAGGCGGAGCGGGTTTTCCCACCTGGTATAAATGGAGTGCCGCAAGAAAAAGCGAAAGCAAAACTAAATATCTTATATGCAACGCGGACGAAGGCGACCCGGGTGCTTTTATGGACAGGGCGGTTATAGAATCCGATCCTCACGCGCTTATTGAAGGAATGCTCATCGGAGCATACGCCATTGGTGCCGCGGAGATGATAGTTTACGTAAGGGCGGAATATCCGCTGGCGATAAAGCGCCTTGAAAAAGCCATAAAAGACGCAAAAGAAGCAGGATTTATCGGCGAGAACATTCTCGAAAGCGGTTTTTCCTGCAAAATGAGAATAAAATCGGGAGCGGGTGCTTTCGTTTGCGGTGAAGAAACCGCGCTTATTGAATCTCTTGAAGGAAAACGCGGAATGCCGAGACTTAAACCGCCGTTTCCCGCACAGAGTGGATTTAAAGACGAACCTTCGAATATTAATAATGTCGAAACTTTTGCAAACGTTGCGTGGATAATCGCAAACGGCGGAAAAGAATTTTCAAAACTCGGTACCGAAAACAGCAAAGGCACGAAGGTTTTCGCTCTTACCGGAAAGGTAAGAAAAAGCGGGCTTGTAGAAGTTCCAATGGGAATGACCCTTCGGGACGTTATCTATAAAATCGGCGGAGGAATAAAAAACGGAAAGAAGTTCAAGGCAGTTCAGCTTGGCGGACCTTCCGGCGGATGTATTCCGGAAGAACTTCTTGATACGGTGATAGATTATAAAGCGCTTTCCGAAACCGGCGCGATAATGGGTTCCGGCGGAATGGTCATAATGGATGAAGATACCTGTATGGTGGGTATGTCGAAATTTTTTCTTGACTTCACTGCTGAGGAATCCTGCGGAAAATGCGTTCATTGCCGTATCGGTACGAAACGTATGCAGGAAATACTGACGCGAATGGTGAACGGAGAGGGAAGAGAAGACGACGTTTTGCTTCTTGAAGAACTTTGCAAAGCGATAAAAGACGGCGCGCTTTGCGGTCTTGGACAGACTGCACCGAATCCGGTGCTCACCACTCTTAAATATTTCCGTGAGGAATACGACGAGCATATTTTTGAGCACCGCTGCCGCGCAAAGGAATGCACGGAATTGCTCACGTATTCAATAGACGCTGAAAAATGCCGTGGATGTACCCTTTGTGCAAAAAAATGCCCGGCCAAAGCCATTGAAGGCGAAGTTAAAAAGCCGCACATAATAGATAAAGAAAAATGCATCCGCTGCGGAGCGTGCTCAAAAGTCTGCCGCTTCGGAGCAGTGGTTGTTGAATAAGAAAGGAGGCGGCGTTTTTGGAAAAGATAAAAATCACGGTTAACGGAAAAGAAATTTTCGGAAAAAGCGGAGATACTGTTCTTAATATCGCCGCTGAAAACGGAATTGAGATTCCGAACCTCTGCCACAGCAAAGAACTTAAAAGTTTCGGTGCCTGCGGAATCTGTCTTGCAGAAGAAGAGGGAAACAAAAAGCTTATCCGAACCTGTTCTGCGGAAGCTTATGACGGAATGATCATAAATACCGAAACCGAAAGAGTAAAAAGAGCGCGCAGCGCCGCACTTGAACTCATAATGAGTGACCACGAAGGAGACTGCGTGGGACCTTGCTCATTAAATTGTCCGGCGCATACCGACGTTCAGGGTTATCTTAAAAAAATTGCCGAAGGAAAAGATTCCGAAGCGGTGGAAATAATCAAGAAAAAAATCCCGATCCCGGCTTCCATAGGAAGGATATGTCCTCATCCTTGCGAGGCAAACTGCAGAAGAAGGCTTGTGGAAGAGCCGCTTTCGATAGCATATCTCAAAGCTTTTGCGGCGGATAAAGACCTTGAATCAAAATCTCCTTTCGTGCCGGAAATCGAAAAAGAAAGCGGCAAAAAAGTCGCGATAATCGGCGGAGGCCCTGCGGGACTTGCGGCAGCATACAGACTCAGGATAAAAGGACATTCGGTTACCGTTTTTGATGCGATGCCAGAAATGGGCGGAATGCTCCGTTACGGAATTCCGGAATACAGACTTCCCAAAGCGGTGCTGAAAAAAGAGACCGATGCCATTGAAAAACTCGGCATTGTTTTTAAAAACAACGTAAAAATCGGCGAAAACGAAGATTTTGAAAACATTAGAAAAGAATTCGATGCGGTTCTTATTGCCATAGGTGCCTGGAAAGATGCAAAAATTGGGTGTGCGGGCGAAGAACTTGATGGCGTTTTCAGCGGAATCGATTTTCTTCGGGAAGTTAACACCGGAAAAATTCCCGAAATCGGAAAAAAAGTCGCCGTTGTCGGCGGCGGAAACACCGCTATGGATGCCTGCCGCACCGCATTGAGATGCGGAGCAGAGGAAGTTTACGTAATCTACCGAAGAACAAGGGCGGAAGCACCGGCGGAAGATTCCGAAATAGAAGAGGCGGCAGAAGAAGGCGTTACTTTTAAATTCCTTACGAATCCGGACGAAATAATCGGAGAAGACGGAAAAGTAAAAGCCGTAAAACTTCAGGTCATGGAACTTGGGGAAGCGGATTCTTCGGGAAGAAAAAAACCGATGCCGGTTAAAGGAAAATTCGAGACCGTCGAGGTGGATTCCGTCATCACTGCTATCGGACAAAAATGCGACGCAAAGGGTTTCGGTTCCGTTGAGCTTACCCAAAAAGGAACAGTGCTCATGAACGAGCAAAACGGCGCGACGAATCTTGAAGGGGTTTTTGCCGCGGGCGACGCAGTAAACAAAGGAGCTTCAATTGCGATTGATGCTGTTGCCGAAGGCAACCTTGCGGCAAAAGCAATCGAAGCTTATCTTTGCGGAATGCCTTTTGAGGCTTTTGAGCACGCATATTCAAAGCGCGAAGTTTCGGAAAAAGATTATTTCGAAATCGTTAAAAAACCGCGAGAAAAAATGTCCGTTAAACCTGCAGGCGAAAGAAAAAAGACTTTTGACGAAGTTATAAATGGATTTTCAGAAGCACAGGCGAGAAACGAGGCTAAAAGATGCCTTGAATGCGGCTGTCACGACTTCGGTGAATGTAAGCTAATAAGATATGCGGACGAAAACCGCATAAATACGGGAAAATTCAAAGGTGTAAAGCATAATATCTTTACAGAAAGAAAATTGATTTCCATAGAAAGAGACCAGGGAAAATGCATGCTTTGCGGACTTTGTGTAAGGGTTTGCGAAGAAAAAATCGGCAAAGGACTTCTGGGATTCAGAGGACGCGGATTCAAAACCGCCATAAAACCGGAGTTTGAGCATGGCTTTGAAATTGAAGGCTGCGCAAACTGTCTTGAATGCGCAAACATCTGTCCTACCGGTGCTTTGAAAATTATAAAATAAAAAAGCCGCTCGAAAGAGCGGCTTTTTTGGTGTGATGATTATTCGGCGTAAACGGAATCTTCAAGGTGGAAACCGTTATATTTCTTATAGAATCTCCACATATGAAGCATGAGCATTGCTTCGCAGTAAAGGTCGATAAGAAGGAAAATGTAAGAGGGAAGTCCGTGGATTCCCATTGCGTGGGAAGTGAGTTCGACGGAGGTTGCGATAATATCGATCCACATATGGGTGATGAAGTGGTGGGACATATGGTGGTCGCTTGCTTTGTTTGCATATTTTGCATAGTTGGTGCACATGAGATAAAGGAGCAAACAGAAGGCGGCTTTCGGAAGAAGTGCAACAAGATGTCCGATTTCTTCCCAAAGCATGATAAAGCTTGCGGTGGAGCAAACCATTGCGGTCATGATGGAAAGGGTGAAACCGCCGGTTTCACGATGAAGAAGATAAAGTCCTGCGGTGATGAGGACAAAGCCGAAGAAATCGAGAAGAGTTCCGATTTCAGGCCAAAGGAACTCAAGGTCTAGCGGAGCCAACATAAAGCACATACCGACGATTATCGGAATAGTGCCCTTGAGTTTGAGCTGGTCTTTTTTCATAATAAATAATCCCCCTGAATCCGGCATCAAACCGGATTTTCTTTTCTTTAAACAGTCTATATATTTATAACATTGAAAAGAAAAAAAATCAACCTTTTTTGATAAATAAATCACGGTTGGTCGAATAAAATGGAAAAAAGTCGGTGCTATTGAAAAAGACGGCGATTTAATGTATAATTAATTGGTTATTTTAAGAAAGGAGGTTTTTGCCTTATGATAATCGATCTTAACGGAATCTCAAAAAGCTTCGGGGCGAAAACCGTCCTTACGAACGTGGATCTTAAAATTGAGGACCACGACAGGATCGGTCTTATTGGTGAAAACGGCGCCGGGAAATCGACTCTTCTCAATATCATAATCGGCGACCTTGAATATGACACAGGAACTTTTGCAAAAGGAACCGGGAAGAAAATAGGTTTTCTTCGTCAGGACAGCGGACTTGCCCTTGGAGGAACGATCATTTCCGAAATGCGTTCGGTTTTTGAGCCGGTTTTCAAAGCAGAAGAACGTATCCATGAACTTGAGCACCAAATGGCGACTCTTGAGCACGATTCCGAGGAATATCATTTGCTTCTTGCGGAATATGAGCACAAAAAGAACTTTTTTGAAGCGAACGACGGTTATAATGTCGAAGTCAAAATAAATACCATTCTTACCGGTATGGGATTCAGCACTTTCGATCCGGAAACTTCGGTTGACAGACTTTCGGGCGGTGAAAGAACGCGCCTTGCATTGGCAAAACTTTTGCTTGAAGGCCCGGAGCTTCTTATGCTGGACGAACCTACCAACCACCTTGACTTCAAAACTCTCACATGGCTCGAGGATTATCTCACTGCTTATAAGGGCGCCATTCTTACCGTTTCTCACGACAGATATTTTCTCGATAAAATCGTGAACATCGTCTGCGAAGTTGAAAACAAGACCCTTGTGCGCTACAATGCGGGATATACCAAATATCTCGACCTTAAAGCCGCAAGACTTACCCGCATGCAGAAGGAATATGACCGCCAGATGCGCGAAATTGCGGAACTTGAGGATTTCATCGCCAGAAATAAGGTGCGCGCTTCAACCACAAAACGCGCCCAGGCCCGCGAAAAAGAAATCGAGCATATGGAGATAAAAGAAAGACCGACCCCGCCGCCGAAACCTCCGAAATTCCGTTTTGGATACGAGCGCGAGCCGGTAAAAGATGTTCTTTTTGTAAAAAATCTTCGTCTTGAAGTGGGCGAAGGTTTTGAGAAAAAGCTTCTTAATCCTTCCGTTGATCTTGAAGTTCGCAGGGGCGAAAAAATCGCTCTTGTGGGAATGAACGGAGTCGGAAAAAGTACTTTTATAAAAACTCTTCTTGGAATTTTGCCACATGACGGTGGAATCATAGAATGGGGACGGAATGTAAGGACCGGCTATTATGACCAGCATAACAGCTATCTTACGGGCTCAAAAACGATGCTTGACGAGATGTGGGATATGTTTCCACGTTCTGACGAACTGACCCTCAGAACGGCGCTGGGACGTGCAAGACTTACCGGCGACAATGTGTTTAAACGCATCGACGTTCTTTCCGGCGGGGAAAAAGCAAGACTCAGTTTTGCGGCGCTGACTCTTAAAGACGCCAACGTTCTTCTTCTTGACGAACCGACGAACCATATGGATATTGCCTGTAAAGAAGCTCTTGATGAAGCGCTTCGCGAATATACCGGAACGATAATCATGGTAAGCCACGACCGTTATCTTCTCAACCGTGTTCCGACCAAGATAATCGAAATGTTCCCGGACCATCTTTCAGCGTATGAAGGCGGATATGACGATTATATGCGCCTCAAAGAAGAGGTTGCGGCACCGGTAAAAGAAGCGAAAAAGCCTTCGGCAAACGAAACGGTGTATTACCGCTCGAAACAGCAAAAAAGCGAGGACGCAAAACGCCGCAACCGTCTTAAAGCGGTCGAACAGGAAATTTCCGATGCTGACGATCGCCTTGCGCAAATCGAAAAGGAAATGGCAGACCCGGAAATCTGTGCGGACTATGAAAAAATGGCTGCGCTTTGTGCCGAAATGGAAGAACTTAAAAACCGCCAGAACGACCTTATGGACGAATGGGCAGAACTTTCGGAGGAACTTGCATGAGAGAATACGTACCTTTTATACTCGGCGCGGCATTGCTATGCGGATTTTTGGGAACACTTATTGCAAAAAACGCAAAAAGGAAATCAAGCTATGCGATGCTTTATGTTTCTGCAGCGCTTGCGGTAATCACCCTTGTGGGAGTTGTTGCTTCTGCGGCTTTCCTTTTCCTTCCGGAAAAACAGAAAGCGGATATTGAGGTGCCGGCAATTATCATAAATGACGAGACCGGCGAAAGCGAAAACACCGTCCTTAAATTCGAAGGCGAATGGACATATGGAAATCTTCTTAAAAAGCAGAAAAGTTATGTAGGAGAGATTTCGATAGAGGCTCTTGATTTTACAAATGATGATGATCTTTGGGAACTTGAACTTCAGTTTGAACCGACGGACGACGAAGGCAAAATTAAAACCATAATGTCTGCATTTTTCTATAACTCCACCGAGAACAAAGGAATTGCATCAGGTGTCCTTTGGGCAAACAGAGCCGGAGAAAAATATGTTATGACCGTTGTTCCTCAGGGAGAGGAAAGCGGCTATACCGTTATTGCACCGGCTGAAAGTATCGAAGAGGCTCTTGAACTTAAAGCTGCTTTCGGACTTAACTGAACAAAAAAAGAAAAGCCCTCCGCAAAATGCGGAGGGCGATTTTTATTTCTTATTCAACAACTGCATAGCAGCAACGAACGGGAGAATAGATCTTTTCTTCTGCTTTAAGTTCTTTGATTGCTTTGGAAACGGCGTCTTTATCTTCGCCGAGAGCTGCTGCGATTTCGCCGGGACGAAGGGGTTTTTCTGCGTTTTTAAGGACTTCGAGGATTCTTTCTTTCATGATGTTAAATCTCCTTTCAATTTAGAAGAATTAATTCCTAAATAGGAATTAATATTATTTATTACAATTGCATTATATACTATATTTTTCCGTTTGTCCATAGGAAAATGCAAAATTTTTTAAAAAATTTATTTTGTGGAATTTTTCATGCAGACGACAGAACGTTCGGGAACTCCGACAAATTCCGCAATAGTGGGGCATTTTATCATGAGCAGGAAATAAAGGTTTTCTTTTTCGTCGCTCAGGGATTCATAGTTGCCCTGACCTTTTGAAATGATAAGGTCCGCTCTGTGATAAAGTTTTCGAAAATCCTCGCTTGTGCGGTCAAGAACAGTTCCCAGGGAACAGTCGCCGTTTTCGATTATTTCGGCAAGTTCGTCCATTTTTACCGAAAGGGCGTCTTCTTTTGTGTTGTCGTTTGCAGCGGGCATTCCCCGAACAGCAAAATAAACTTTGCAGTCGGGATTTATATTTTTAATTTGTTTTATTAGAAGTTTATCAAGGCATATTTCACCGCAGTTATCGCCGAGATAGAGAACTGTGTTTGCCTTTTTGATGTCGGAAAGGAGTTTTTCGCTGTCGTCAACGGCGAATTCAAGGGATTCAGCAGTGGTAAAAAGCTTTGCGACTTCGCTTTCGATATCCACTCTTACGGCGCTGAAATCAACAATGTTTCCCAGAATAGCGAATTTTACGGCGTCTTTGAAAGAAGTGATTTTTTCTTCGAAAAGGGGAAGCTTTTCCTCAAAATAGCGGTTGTAATAATCTTTCAGGTTCTTATAAGGATCGTAAACGCCGGTTTTTTTTGCAAGCATGGAATAAATTTCGCCGCTTACGGCAGGACTTGATTTTGAATAATCCGCGACGCTTAAAATTCGAAGAGCTTCGCGAAGGATTTCTTCGCGGTTTTCTGCACCGAGCATATCTTCGGTTTTTATGACCTGTTTTAAAAGGCAGGGAAAACAAT
This sequence comes from Oscillospiraceae bacterium, assembly GCA_017468365.1. Classification (GTDB taxonomy): domain Bacteria; phylum Bacillota; class Clostridia; order Oscillospirales; family Ruminococcaceae; genus UMGS1668. The sequence goes on from JAFUIS010000004.1 coordinate 41,433, forward strand.
GTTCGCTTATTTTCATAAAATCACTTCTTTTCTGCGGTTTATAAGAATATTATATATCGCATTTTTGAAAATGTACAGAAAAAAGTGCCTGCCGTAAGGCAGGCACTTTTTTATTTGGCGCGAAGGGAGTTAAGGTCCTTTGCCTGGTTTTTTGTAATAAAATAAATTATGAGCCAGACCAGGGCAAAACCGGTAACAAAAATCGCCGAGAAAACTCCGATGGCAAAAGCGTTTTTAGGTATCCAGTCGTTAAGAAGATACATGATAAGATAATCGAGATACAAAACCGCGGCATGGATAAGTATCGAAGAAACGAGGGGGAGTTTTTCGCACTGATAAATCGCGGTGATTCCGCCGGCAATAAAAGCCATTATCAAAATAGAAATTATTCCAAGGGAAATTTCATTGGGAGAAAAACTTTGAACAGTGCCGGTTTTTCCGATGATAAAATAGATTATTGCAAGAATAAGGGGACCGCCACCGGCTGCCAAAAATCCTCTTTTGAAAAATTCACGAAAAAATACTTTCATTTTTCTGAAAACCTCCTTTTAATTTCAGCGAAACACCTTCGGGAAACATATTCCTTGCTTCCGCTTTTAAAAACCGCATCAATGCCGCCGCTGAAAACCGCGGAAAATCTTTCGATTCGTCTTTCGTTTGCAAGGGCGGATTTGTTTATGCGTATGAAAAAAGAGGGAAGAAGTTCTTCGATTTCATAAAGGCGCATTTTTATGCGGTATTTTTTTCCGTTTGAAGCGGCGGCAAAGGTTTTTCCGTCTTCGGAAAAAACGTATTCGATTTCGGAAAAGGGAAGACTGAGCATTTCGTCTTCGGTATAAGCGGGAATACGGTCGGTTTTGCTGTATTGCATAACAAGAGTTTCTATCCGGTCGGTGAGAGGAGAGCGACCGTGTACTGTCGCGGTGACCTCTTCGTCCTTTGATTTATCGATGACCAAATTGAATTTCATCGTTTCACCTCCTGTGCTCAAAGTATAGCACAAATAAAATACGCCGTGCTCAAAATTTCGGCAATCGGTATTTTTTGAGCACCGAACGGCAAAAAACAAGCCGCAGAAAAATCTGCGGCTTTGAAATTTGCTTTTAAAGAACTTTTTCAAGAACATTTACGAATTTCTCAAGCCCGGTTTTATCTTCGTCGCAGAATCTTCCGACATAGGGGCTGTCGATATCAAGAACGCCCCAGATTTTTCCGCCGACGTGGATGGGAACGACGATTTCGGAATTGGAAGCACCGTCACAGGCAATATGTCCGGGAAATTTATGAACGTCGAAGACGACCTGGGTGGAATCTTCGGCAACAGCGGTTCCGCAAACGCCGCGTCCCACTTCGATTTCAATGCAGGCGGTTTTGCCCTGGAAAGGTCCGAGAACGAGTTTTCCGTCGATCATTTTATAAAATCCGGCCCAGTTGAGCATTGGAAGCTGTTCCCACAAAAGTGCGGAAGCATTGGCAAGGTTTGCGGTTTCGTAAGGAACGCCTTCGGTTATTGCCTCGAGGCTTTGGCAAAGAAAATTATAATCGGTTTTATTATCCATTTTGTGCCTTTCTGTATTTGTTTACGGTTACACAGACATGTCCGATAGCAAAAATTGCTGCAAAAATCACAAGGAACCAATGGCGGAAAATAATTCCGCAAAGGGCAAAAACAATAATGCGTATTGCGGCAAGAACAAGGCCGAGAGTGAGGCTCTGTTTTTTGAAAAAGAAGAAAAAGAGAACAAGATAAACGGCAAGCAAAACGCCGTTTGCGGCGAAATAGATTATCATTTCCTCCGGCGCCTTAAAACCGAATTCGCGGATTCCCAAAGGAAGAATCATAAGAAGCATCGAAAGATAGCGTCCGAACTGTTCAGTAAGGGAAGCGGCTTTTGAATATTTCTTTTCTCCGTTTTCACGGTGGATAGCGAAAAGAAGTTCGGGTATGATGATTATCCAGACAATAGCCGCCTGAATGAAGTTTATAAGATTGAGTACCATTTTAAACCTCGCAAAAAGGATATAGTTTTCCTTATTATACACCAAGCTGATAAAAAAGAAAAGCGCCCCAGAGGGCGCTTTTTTATCTTAGGGATTCGTAAAGTTCTTTTTTAGAAAAAGGTTCCCGGTGGCCGCTGGCGCAAAGGTCAAAATCATATCTGTCGAGGAAGGTGATGAATTTATCCACAATGTCTTTGTCATAAGGTATCGCATCAACGGAATCAAGAAAATCTTCTTCGTGTTCGATGTCGAAATGCCAGGGCTTTCCGTAAAGATCCTTGCAGTTGCTGTCGCCGAGGAACATGAATCTGTCTTCGGGAACGTAACAGACGACCGAATCGTCGGAATGGGGGCCCTTTGAATGGGCAAGTTCACAGGTCACACCGCCGAGGTCTATGGTGAGTTTATCGTCAAAAACGATATCTGCGCCGACGACTTTTATTTCGCTGCGGTCGGGATATTCGCGCTTTATCATTTCGGAGCAAAAGGCAATATCTTCGCGGCTCTTAATTCTTTTCTCCATGGAATCGTCGTCCCATTCCCAGTCTGAAACTTCGATGAGTTTTTCATGTGTCTTTCTTCCGGCAATGGAAGGGATTTTCCAGGCATCCATTCCGAAGCTGTGGTCCCAATGCCAATGGGAAACGGCTACAAAATCCGGAAAGGGAAGACCCTGCTCCGAAAGTTCGTTTTTCATAAGTTCGACGTGAAAACGGGAATTTCCCGCTTCGTAAAGCATGGAATATTTTTCGCCGACGATAAGACCGATATTCGGTCTGTCGGTATAGCTTTCGCAGGGGCGGATATAGATATGTTCGGTGATTTTTTCAAACATGGTTTTCTCCGTTATCTTTTTTCGTTGATATATCTTATGGCGGAATCGTAATCGCTGCGTTTTACGTAAAATTTATATTCATAGTTGCAGCTTCGGTCGATTCCAAAAGATCCGGTGCGGCCTCTTGACCAAAAATCGCGTCCCGCTACTTTTACGTAATGTTCGATATTTTTATCTTTAAGGATATTTTTTATCCGCACCATTTCGTTCATGTTGAAGGTGATGAAAACTTCTTTTCGGTTAAAAATCGTTATCATTTTATTACCTCGGTATGTTTTTGGGGTTCGGTGGGCTTTTTGACAAAAAGAAGAACAAAAAGTCCGGCGGCAAGAGAAAGGGTTATAAGAGCTCCGACAAAGGTCAGAGTTTTGATTCCGAACAAGACAAAGGGAATTACGGAAAACAGAACTCCGACGCAAAGAAATCCTCTGGAAAGGTTTATAAGATTATAATTTCCGTTTTTGCAGTAAACTGCAAGCGTTATAAAAACGATAAGGGTAATAAGAGCGGTGAGAAACGGAGCGAAATTTCCGTAGCCGAAAGGGAATAGGCTGAAATATGGGTGATATTCAATTATCGGAGGTTCGCCCGGAGGAACGGCAAACTGCATCATAACGCCCTTGGGCAAAAGTTCAAGAACAAGGGCAACTGCCGGGAAAACGAGAAGTAAAAGACGTTTTTTCATAAAAAAGCCCCCTTTTTTATAATTTTAAATCTCTTCACTCTATAAGTCAACTTAACGCCCCAAAATGCAACAAAAGCCCGCAATTTTGCGGGCTTTTGATTAAAAATATCAGTCGCTGGGTTTCATGGTGGGGATTTCCACTGAGCGAGTCTTATACATTGATTTAACCTCTCATTTCCTGACTTTGTTAATCCAAAGCGGTTTCATTGCAGAAAACAACCTATCATAATATGGCATAACTTTATCCCATTTGTCGTAAGAATTGTCGTAAAAAAACGAGGGTGTTTTCATTGCCCAACAAAGAAATACATATCTCCTAAACTGTATAATTACTATTTCTTCATTTGTCGCAAGAATAGCAGCACCGCCAACACGAGTAGAATAGCGGCATATCCGAGTACCCACCAAAGATGAGGAAAAACCCCTACAAAATCTCCTACAAGTACAGCACGCTCCATCTCTACTGCGTGAACAAA
>JAFUIS010000027.1 GCA_017468365.1 Oscillospiraceae bacterium
AGTATAACAAGAATACCGATGTATGACACACTCAACACGATTAAAATTGACACCAACGAAAAGACCGTGGCTATGATTGCCAACGAAATCAAGCTGCTTTGATGTTGTCAAATTCCAATTTGTCTAACAGAATCAGAATCCTGCATAGCAGCCATGCACCCCAAGTGCATGGCTGTTTTGCGCCTAAAAAACGTTGTCCTTAATGACAATCACTCGTGAGCACCCCCGCAAAAGGGTTCAGTATATTCATCGAAAATATTGCTCAAAGCAGCAAAATAAAATTCGGCAGAGGCTTTTGCCTCTGTCATTTTTTTATTTTTATGTTATAATGTAACTGCAAAAAGGAGGCGGTCATATGACAACCAAAAAGCTTTGTATAAATGCAATGGGAATAGCCTTGTTCGTGGTTTCTACCCTTTGTCTTCAGGTGCCGGTTTTCCAGAACTATTACCTTTGTCTCGGTTATATTGTCATGGCGTTTTATACTTACCATTTTGGAACTTTGAGCGGTGTCATCACCGGCTCTTTCGGTGTTCTGATATACTGCCTTCTTACAAGCGGACTTCGAGGAATGCCCGGCTGGATTCTCGGCAACATCGTCATCGGAATCATCTGCGGAATCGCCTGCACCTATTCCAAAAAGCAAAAAAGCATCTGGCTCAAACAGGCGATAATCGTTTCCGCCGTTGTTCTTTCCACCGCAATCGGAATCCTAGGTGCAAAATCCCTTACCGAAACTGTGCTCTATTCCCTTCCCTTTGCGGTAAGAGTCGCGACCAACTTCTTCGCATTTGTTGCCGATATCGTTGTGCTTATTATCGGATTTGAACTTTGCCTCACCCACGAAAGCCTTTCAAAAAAAATAACAAAATGAGTAAATACTATCACCGTGAAAAAATAAAAATTTCTTCCACCGGAAGAGATATCGAACTTCTCGTTTTCCGCCCAAAAAAGAACGCCCTTCCGAAGGAAAAAACTCCCGGAATCCTTTGGATACACGGCGGCGGATACATAACCGGAATGGCCGGCATGATCTATATGTCAAGAGCCATCGGCCTTGTTAAAAAATACGGTGCCGTCGTCGTAACTCCAGAATACCGTCTTGCGGGCGAAAAACCCTATCCCGCTGCTCTGGAAGACTGTTACAGCGCATTAAAATATCTTAAAAACAATTCCGAACGCCTCGGTTTCAATCCAGGAAAAATAATGGTCGGCGGAGAAAGTGCCGGAGGCGGTCTTACCGCCGCGCTTTGCATGTATGCAAGGGACAAGGGCGAAGTCAAGATCGCCTTTCAGATGCCCCTTTATCCGATGCTTGATGACCGTGATACCGAATCTTCCCGGGATAACCACGCGCCGGTCTGGAACACAAAGCGCAACCGTTTTGCATGGAAAAAATATCTCGGCGAACTTTACGGAAAAGACGTTTTGCCCTATGCTTCCCCCGCAAGACAGACGGATTATTCCTCTCTTCCGCCATCATATACCTTTGTCGGCGATATCGAGCCTTTTTATTGCGAAACTCTTCAATATACCGAAAATCTAAAAAAAGCCGGCATTGAAGCCGAAGCGGATATCTACCCCGGCTGTTTTCATGCTTTCGATATGCTTTTGCCTTTCAAAAAAGAAAGCCGCAAAGCTATCAGCGAATTTGAAAAGCATTATCTTTATGCCTGCGAAAAATATTTTGCCGAACAGATTGAATAAACGATATAAGCTTTAAATGTCAGCTCTTTTACACAAATATAATAGAAATAACATAAAACGCAAAAAACAGGGGTTTCTCCCCTGTTTTTTTATTTTTATGCGTGATATAATAAATTCATATTTAAAGCCTAAAGAGGTGTATTGTTTATGAAAAATTACGTGGATTACATCACCGATATAACCTGCAAACTTCTTGCTATCGACAGTCCCACCGGCTATACAAAAAAAGCTGCAGAATTTGTAATGGAAGAATACAGAAAGCTTGGTTATGAACCCAAAATGACCGTAAAAGGCTGCGTGCTCGTAGATATCGGCGGCAAAAATAATGATAACGGAATCGTTCTTGCGGCACATACCGATACCCTTGGCGCTATGGTTTGCGAAATCAAAAGCAACGGCAACCTCAAGGTTTCTCCCCTTGGCGGCATGAACCCCAATAACGCCGAAGCGGAAAACTGCCGCATTATAACCCGTTTTGACGGAATTTACGAAGGAACTTTTCAGCTGAACAACGCTTCCGTTCACGTAAACGCAAACTATAACGATACAAAGCGCAAATACACCGATATGGAAGTTGTACTTGATGAGGAGGTCAATTCCAAAGAGGATACCGAAAAACTTGGAATTATGGTCGGCGATATCGTTTGCTTTGACCCAAGAACCACCATAACGGAAAAAGGATATATTAAAAGCCGTTTTCTTGATGATAAATTAAGCGTCGGAATTTTGCTTGGATACGCAAAATATCTTAAAGATAACAACATAGAACTTGAAAACCGCCAGTATCACTATATTACCGTTTATGAAGAAGTTGGTCACGGCGGCGCCGCTTCTGTTCCACAAGGCGTTACGGAAATGATTTCCGTTGATATGGGCTGTGTGGGCGAAGGCCTTACCTGCGACGAACGCATGGTATCCATCTGTGCAAAGGATTCCTGCGGACCTTATAATTACGACGTCGTTACGGGACTTATCAAAGCCGCAAAGGATAACGATATAAAATTTGCCGTGGATATTTATCCTTTCTATGGTTCCGACGTGGATTCCACCCTCAACGCCGGCTATGACATCCGTCACGGTCTTATCGGTTCCGGTGTATATGCTTCTCACGGATACGAAAGAAGCCACAAAGAAGGCGTGGAAAACACTCTTAAACTTCTTATAGCATATTGCAAATAATATAATATTCCGCAACAGGGGCACCTGCCCCTGTTTTTTGTTTCCGTAATCTGCTATAATAAATTACATAAATTCAAGGAGATTTTTATGGACAGAAGCGAAAAAGTTATAATCACAAATATTTGCATGATTTATAACGGCGGCCGCGTTCTGGTGGAAAACAGAACAAACCCCGACTGGCCCGGAATAACTTTTCCCGGCGGACACGTTGAAAAGGGCGAATCTTTTACTGATGCGGTGATCCGTGAAGTTTATGAAGAAACCGGACTTAAAATATCTTTTCCCAGGCTTTGCGGAATTAAAGACTGGACGGAAGACGACGGTTCCAGGTATATGGTTTTATTTTATAAAACCGATAAATTCAGCGGTGAGCTTGCTTCTTCCGATGAAGGCGAAGTCTTCTGGACAAAACTTTCCGAACTCAAAAGCCTTGACCTTGCGGAAGGTATGGATAAACAGCTGGAAGTATTTCTTAATGATGATTTAAGCGAAGATTTTTTCTATAAAGAAAACGGAAGCTGGATAGAAGTTATAAAATAAAAAAACGGAGGCCGATTATGCAGTTAACGGTAAAAAATCTTGAAGCCTATCTTAAAAACACCTACGGCGGTTTTGCCGAAAAAAACGGCGTTTCCCTTACCGAACATAATCTTTTCATGAAGCTTGTTGAAGAAATGGGCGAAGTAGCCGAAGTTCTCAACAAACGCACCGGAAGAAAAGCCGACGACGGAAGCGACCTTGATGCCGAACTCGCTACCGAGCTTGCGGACGTTATCCACTACGCTCTTGCAATGGCTGCGGTAAACGGTTTCGACATGACCGACGTTATTATCGAAAAAGACCGCAAAGCCGCAGTGAAATACAACCACAAAATAAACCTTGAATCCTTCATTTCAAAATCAAGCGAAAATTAATGCACAAGGAGGCTTTTTTATGGAAAAAGAGGAACTTTGCTACGCCGTCGAGCGAATAGAACATCTTGAAAAGATGTTTGACGAAGTCAAAGAAGAATTTGAAAATGATAAAAACGCCGTTAAAAGCGAAAGCTTCTACAAAAAAGTTTCGCTTCTTACTCAATATATGGAAAGCGGACGCTGGCTTAAAGACTATCAGCTTGACGAAAAAGGCGAACTTCCTAAAGATCTCAAACGCGGGATACTTTCTGAGGACGGTCTGTATAATCTGATTTGCGATATCGAATCGGCAAAAAGAAAATCCGATTCCCCTTTGATGAGGTTTTTTGAAAAAGACGAGATCCTTTTCGCAGTTGCCTGGATAATCATTTACGTCATCGGTTTCAGCGCGGCGGATTCCGTTTCGGAAAGCATAGGAATACCCAAACTTATCACAGTGCTGTTTGGCGCGCTTCTTTCTGCCATCGCTTTTGTTTTTATAAAAAGAAACGGACTTTATGAACACTTCGGGCTTTACAAAACAAAAATTCCGGCAAAGGATATGCTGTATTTTGTTCCGCTTATTGTGATTTCCTCCGTAAATCTTTGGTACGGTTTTTCTGCGGAAATCGCTCCCCTTTCTGCAATATTATTTGTAATAAGTATGTGCTTTGTGGGTTTTCTGGAAGAGATAATATTCCGCGGAATGCTTTTTAACGGAATGGCAAAAAACGGGATAAAATCGGCAATAATCGTTTCTTCCCTCACGTTCGGCATCGGACATATTATCAATCTTCTTACCGGCGCTCCTGTTTACGAAACTCTTTTGCAGGTAATCTATGCTTCTGCCGTAGGTTTTTGCTACACCGCAATTTTTTATGCGGGCAAAAGCCTTTGGCCCTGCATAATCTCTCACGTTTTTGTAAATTCCACAAGCATTTTTGCGGCAGAACCTTCAGCAGAAGTTTTTTTCTTTATCGCGGCGGCGCAGACGGTTATAAGCATCGCGTACGGAATATTCATCTTAAAAAAATACAGATAAAAAAACAAGCGTGTGCTCCGCACACGCTTGTTTTTTTATTTTGCGTTATCTTTTTCTCAATTCCCAAAAAGCAACGGCGCTTGCTGCCGCAACGTTCAGCGAATCCACCCCGTGGTACATCGGAATTTTTACGGTATAATCACACTCCGCAATTGTTTTTGCCTCAAGGCCGTCACCTTCTGTTCCCAGCACTATCGCGAGTTTTTCCTCTTTTTCAAGGCGTTCATCATCTATGGCAATAGTATTTTCACAAAGTGCCATAGCGGCGGTCTTAAAGCCGAGTTTTTTAAGTTCTTCGTGCCAATTTTCACCGGCAATCGTCCAGGGGATCTGGAAAACGGTTCCCATGCTCACCCTTATGGCTCTGCGGTAAAGCGGGTTGCTGCATCCCGGTGTGAGCACCACAGCGTCCATTCCAAGAGCCGCCGCGCTGCGGATTATTGCACCGATATTGGTAGGGTTCATCACTTCTTCAAGCACCGCTATTCTTTGAGCACCGGCGCATATTTCTTCCGTGCTCAAAAGCGGTTTTCGCTTCATTGCGCAAAGAAGCCCCCTTGTAAGCGGAAAACCGGTAAGTTCTTTAAGAACCTCAAAAGGCGCGGTAAATATCGGAATATCGCCGCATCTTGCGATGACTTTCTTTGCTTCGCCTTCGATATGTTTATCCTCAACAAGCATCGAAACCGGCTCATAGCCTGCATCAAGCGCTCTTTCAATAACTTTCGGACTTTCGGCAATGAACATTCCCTTTTCCGGATATTCACGGTTAAGAAGCTGAACTTCCGTAAGCCTTGCGTAAATATCAAGTTCCGGTGCGGAAAAATCTTTTATCTCAATGATATTCGGCATAAATATCTCCTTGATTTGAACTGATAGGAATATTATAATATCAGTATTCCCTTGTGTCAAACTTCAAAAAGGAGCAACCAAATGAAACTTTTATTCAAACAAAGATTTTTCTCCTGGCTCTGCAGCTATGATATTTATGACGAAAGCGGAAACACGGTATATTCCGTCGAAGGTCAGCTTTCCTGGGGACATTGCCTTAAAATTTTCGATGCCGCCGGAAACGAAATCGGAACAGTGAAAGAACGCATTCAGCTTTTCAGCTTCGTTCCTAAATTTGATATATTCATCGGAAACGAACTTGTGGGCACTATAAGCAAGCAATTCACCTTTTTCAAACCGGTTTTCGACATTGACTATAACGGCTGGCACGTTGAAGGCGACTATTTTGAATGGGATTACGATATTCTTGATTCCCGCGGTGAAAAAATCGCAGCCGTTTCAAAAGAACTTTTCAACTGGACCGATACTTACGTTATCGACGTTACATATCCGCGCGACGCCCTTTGCGCTTTGATGCTCGTCCTTGCAATCGACGCCGAAAAATGTTCAAGAAACTGAATAAAAAAGCCCTCTGCCCTTGCGGCGGAAGGCTTTTTTGTTTACAAAAAATTTAATTTTACAACAGATAAAATTATTGACAGAGCAATACTATGCGTTGTATAGTATTATGCAGAAGGAGGTATGCAGATGGATATTCAGCTTAAACGCGGACTTCTGGACGTTTGCGTTCTTGCCGCCATAAAAAACGAAGATTCTTACGGATATCAGATAATAAAAGATATGAAACCCTATGTGGATATTTCCGAATCCACCCTTTACCCTATTCTTCGCCGGCTCGAAGCTTCGGAATTTCTTACGGTAAAAAGCGTTGAGCATAACGGAAGATTAAGAAAATATTATCATATAACCCAGGCCGGCCTTGGAAGAATCGCGGATTTTAAAGAGGAATGGCAGGAAATTATGTCAATTTATAAATTTGTCACCAAGGAGGACAGCGACAAATGAACAAAATTCAATTTATTGCGGAACTGAAAAACAGACTTTCTTCTCTTCCGCCCTGCGATATAAATAAATTTATAGATTATTATTCCGAAATGATAGATGACCGCATAGAGGACGGACTTTCTGAAGAAGAAGCCGTAAACGATCTTGGAAATATAGAAAACATCGTTTCTCAAATTTTTTCCGAATACCCCGAAAAAACGGAAGTTTATTCCCCTGCTGAAAAAACGGTTTCTTCCGGCAAAAAGCTTTCTTCCGGCTGGATTGTTCTTATCGCTGTGCTCACATCGCCCATATGGATACCGCTGATATCTTCCGCAGCGAGCGTTGTTTTTTCTGTAATTATTTCTGTTGCGGCAATTATGATAGTTTTATATGCTTTGGATTTTGCCTTTGCCGTTTGCGGAATAACATCTGTCGTTGCAAGCATTCCGCTGCTTTTGCAATTAGAAGTTTTCCAATCCGGAATGTGCTTTGGCCTTGGACTTATATGCATCGGCCTTTCCATACTTCTGTTTTTCGGCGCAAACTGGTTTACAAAACAGACCGTAAAATTCTTTAAATACATTTTCAGAAAAACAAACGAATTATTTAAGAAAAGAGGTGCCGCCGCATGAAAAAATCCAAAAAAATCCTGATTATAATCGCTTTGTCTCTGATTGCTTCCGGAATCATCATCGTCTGTTTTACTTCCCTTTTTATCGCAGGAAGCAATGCGGCTGTTCCTTTTTTAAATAATCCTGTTAAAATTGAAGAAGATTACGGCGTTAAAACCATACAGATAGAAGAAAATTTTCACAGCATCGAAGTTTACGAAACCGACGCAAACGTAAAAATCCTTCCCCTGGAATCTGATAACTGCCAAATAAGCTATAAAAACAGCCGAAGAGTAAACCGCAGCATTTCTGTTGAAAACGGTGTTTTAAAAATTAAAGCCGAAGAAAGCAAAAACTTCTGGGACCATTTTGGCCTGTTCTTTGATGACAACTGCGTTACGAAAATTTATCTTCAAAAAGATCAATATGATAAAATCCGCATAATCACCGCCAGCGGAAATATCGAAGTTCTCCATCCTTTTAAAACCGAAAATTTTTACGTTTCCACTGCCAGCGGCGAAATTGATATTGACGGAATAGATTCTGATTATATTTCTGTTAAAAGCGCCAGCGGAGATATTGATTTTTGCTCTGCCAAAGCAAGATACGCACTTATAGATTCCACCAGCGGAGAGATACGTGCTCAAAATAATACGTTCGATGAATTAAACTGTTCTTCCATAAGCGGAAATATTTATGCTTCAAACACTTCCGTTTCTTCCAAAGCAAGTATCACATCCACCAGCGGCGATATTCGTATGGAAAAAATGAGCATGGACAGTTTGCTTAGTGAAAGCACCAGCGGTAATATTGATTTCAGTTCCGTCACGGCAAAAAATTCCGCAATAAACACAACCAGCGGAGAATTTTCATTTTATGAATTTGAAACCGAAAACGCAAAAATAAATACGGTAAGCGGAAATGTAAACGGTTCTTTTAAAACTTCCATGCTGATAAACACCTCTACCACAAGCGGAAACATAGACGTTATCCCATCACTAAAAGACGGCGGAGAATGCAGCATAACCACCGTAAGCGGAGATATAAAAATATATTAAAAAACAAAAAAATCCTCCTGCAAAAGCAGGAGGATTTTTTTGTTTTACCAGTCGATAAGCATTGTCTTGAGCCATTCGCAAAGGTTTTCTCCGGCTTTGTTCGCAACGCGGACAACTTCTTCGTGGCTGTGCTTTACCGTTGCGATTCCGGTCGCCATATTGGTTATGCAGGAAACGCCGAAAACTTTCATTCCAAGGTGGTTGCCCACGATGATCTCCGGAACGGTACTCATTCCGACGGCGTCAGCACCGAGAACTTCGAAAGCACGGATCTCTGCTGCAGATTCATAGCAAGGACCGTTGAAAAGAGCATAAACTCCGCGTTTATAATCAAGTCCGATCTTTTCGGCGGCTTTTTCGGCTTTTTCCACTATCTCTTTGGAAAAAGGCTCTGACATATCCGGGAATCTGGGTCCGAAGCGCTCATCGCATTCGCCGATAAGAGGGTTGGTTCCGAGGAAGTTGATGTAGTTATCGATTATCATAAGGTCGCCGGGTTTGAAAGAACGGTTAATACCGCCGCAGGCGTTGGTGATGATAAGATTTTCAACTCCGAGCAGTTTGAAAACATAAAGCGGATAGCTCAGTTCCCTCATGGAAAAGCCTTCATAATAATGGAATCTTCCCTGCATTGCGGCAATAAGTTTTCCTTTAATTTTGCCTACAACAAAATTGCCCGCATGACCGGCAACGGAAGACTTTGGAAAATTAGGAATTTCTTTATAAGGGATAACCGTTTTTTCTTCCATAAAATCAACCAAACCGCCAAGTCCGCTTCCAAGAATAACCGCGGTTTCGGGCATTTCGGAAATTCTTGCAGAGATAAAATCAGCAGATTCTTTTACTTTATCATAAAACACTGTCACAATCCCCTTTCTTTTATGGTTATATAATAAAAAAAACCGCTCTTTTAGTCAAGTGCTTTTGAATTTTTAGAAAATAATTGTAAATTTCTGTAAATCCCTTGACAGTTTGGAAAAATATGGTATTATTTACCTATGGATATCCAATATTTTACATTTATGTTATTTAATGGAATTTAACCGCACGTAAATTCCTTTCAGAAAACAAAGAAAAAAGTGCGGAGAATAGGCGGAAAATATGGAAAACAAAATAAAAATTCTTATTTCGGACGATGATCCTGAATTTTGCGCATCCTGCGAAAGCGCACTTTCTTCCCTTGGCTTCGAAGTTTTTTCCGTTGGAAAAGACGGAAGAGAACTTTTTGACAATATCGTGCTCAGAAAACCCCAGATCGTTCTTTCCGGAGTATTTATGCCCCATATGGACATTATTTCCGTTATAAGCGAATCAAAGGAAAAGCTTCCTGGTGAAACTCCCCTTTTTCTCGCCACGGTACCTTCGGATAATTCCGTTCTTGAAAAAGAACTTATTTCCGGCGGGGTTGCCTATTGCTTTATAAAACCGATAGATTATTCCGCTCTTGCCGAAAGAATAAGAAGCTTTTGTCTGAGCACCGGACGGGATATTTCCGGAAACGGAAGCAAAAAGCAGTCCAACATCGAAGTAGTGATAACGGATATCATCCACCAAATCGGCGTTCCCGCCCATATAAAAGGCTATCATTATCTTCGCGAGGCAATAATCATGGCAGTGGACGATATCGAAATCATGAATTCCGTAACGAAGCGGCTCTATCCTTCCGTTGCCAAAAAGCACGGCACCACCTCTTCAAGAGTTGAGCGCGCCATCCGACACGCAATCGAAGTTGCCTGGGACCGCGGCGACGTTGACGTGCTCAATTCCTACTTCGGCTACACCATTCACAGCGGAAAAGGCAAACCAACCAACTCAGAGTTTATCGCACTTATCGCGGACAAATTAAGAGTGAGCATCAAAAGCGCGTAAAGCTGAAACGAACGCAAAAAAACGGAGCAAAACCGGTGGTTTTGCTCCGTTTTTATATGTAACGTTATTTTACTTTACAGTTAACAAATCGCTTTATTATGCGCTTTTCAGCCACCAAAGAAAAGATGTTCGATAAGTATCTTTGTTCCCATTGCCATAAGTACGATTCCGCCGAAAAGCTCCGCTTTTGCCTTATATTTGGAACCGAAAACGCTTCCGATCTTTATTCCGGCCGCAGAAAAAACAAAAGTTGTTATGCCGATGAGCATCACAGCAAGAAGAATATCCACCTGAAGGAATGCGAAAGTAACGCCTACCGCAAGAGCATCTATGCTGGTCGCCACCGCAAGCACGAACATGGCTTTTACCGCAAAAGAAGCATCCTGATGTTCCTCTTCGCGGGATTCTTTTATCATGTTGAAACCGATAACTCCGAGAAGTATGAACGCCACCCAATGGTCTATGCTCACGATATACTGCTCAAAAGCGGAACCGAGCAAATATCCGATAAACGGCATCAGCGCCTGGAATCCTCCGAACCAAAGTCCCGCAATTATCATATGCTTCGGTTGTATTTTTCCCACCGAAAGGCCTTTGCAGATAGAAACGGCAAAAGCGTCCATCGAAAGACTTATTCCGATAAGAAAAATTTCTGCTGCCGACAAAAAAATCACCTCTCAAAAAAACAAAGACTTATCCGCAAAACGCGGATAAGTCTCATCATTTAAAGCAATGCCAGGAATAAAATCCAGTTTGTTGACATGGCTGCGCTATTGCGCCGACTACTCCCTTATTCAGCAGTTAGATTAGCATATTTCCGTCAAAAAGTCAACGCATCAAATCTCTTTTCCGGTTTCCGCATCATATATATTCTCATAAACCGCATAATAGAACGGTGGAATTCTTCTGTCCATATGGAAACATCCGAAAAACCATTTTTTGAATGAGCACGATGTCGAAACTTCGTTGAGATATGCATGAAGATTGTTGAAACAGTTGCTTTCCATCTCAAGGAATCCCCTCATTTTGAAACCCACATCATAGGTCATGATATAGTCGACCTTGTTTTCCGATTCGGAAAGAATTTTTCTTGCGTGCTCACATTCCTCGTCGGAAGGAAGTCTTTTGAACTCCTCACATTCGCGAAAATCGTTTACGTCAAGTTCTTCGTCGTCGCCTCCGCCGAATGCAAAAATTTTTTTGCCTTCTATTTCATAAATACCGCCGCGAATAAGCTGAAAGATATTTTCGGAAATCTGTCTTGCTCTTCCGCTGCAAAAATCCACAACGGGATATTTGTTGAGCATCTCGAAGTTTTCGTGAGCACCTTCGACGAAAACAATGTTATATTTTCTTTTGGAAAGCCACTTGATATTTTTATATTCCTCGGCACTTCCGTTCCATACAAACCCAAAATCGCCGCAAACCATAAGATAATCGCCTTTTTTAAGTTTTTTTGCCGCGGAAGATTTGAATCTTGAAAGATCTCCGTGGGTGTCACCGGTAAAATAAATCATTTTTTCCTCCGGAATTTAAAGAATAAAGCCGGTCAAAAATTAAGAAAAGATTAATTTTAGGTCAAACCGGCATAAAATTAAAAAATATCCTATTCCATTATACACCATTTTTTGCTATAATATCAATAT
>JAFUIS010000001.1 GCA_017468365.1 Oscillospiraceae bacterium
CTGTACAGCGCCGGTGAAAACCATCATCAGCGCAAGAAGAAGTGCTACTGCTCTTTTTGTGTAAGTCATATTTTTGCCTCCTTTTGTGCAATAAAAAAAGACCCACATAAACTTGTGAGTCTTTAATCTGCTTTTTCTTTGATATTTAGTTTTGTTTTGATATTGATTAGCTTCTCTCTTTCAGCTGGTAAACAGCCGGTAACTGAAGGGGAGAGGTATGGAGAGGGGGAACAAAAAATGAGCACCGACACAAATTGATCTTTTGTGCTCGTGCTCAAACTATCTGGTATCCCCTTGTAAGTCAATATTTTTTGATTACCTCCTTTGCGTTTGGATTTTATTTGAGTTTGTTTTTACATTTGGGGCACCTTCTTTCGGGGAAATATTTATATATAAAAAAAGCGCCCGAACTTTTTTAGTTGGGGCGCTTTAATACACATTTATGGAGTTACTATATATTAGTATAGCATTCTAAAAAGAAAACTTCAACAAGTTGTTGCGTAAAATAATTCACAAAAACAATGACGAAATTTCGTTTATACTTTCAATAGAAATTTGATAATAAATATGGTATACTTCAACCGAAATGAAGGATAAGGAGTGATTGGTTTGAAAAAACATGAACTTTGCAGAAAAAAATATTTTTGTCCTTCTTTCTATATATGTCCAAGGAAGTAATTATGTTTATTTTTGGCGTTACGAAAAAAGGATGTCACCTTTTTCGTAACGCTTTTTTATTTGAAGTATATTTTACTGTTCAAATGCAAGTAGAAAGCCAAAGTGAAATCCTGATACATTTATTAAATAAACGAGTTTTGTAGCTAATAAATATACATCCTTATTTTATAACACTATTTAGTTACAAAGCAAAATTTATTGTTGTTTTATGGGAGGTGCATTTATGAAAAAAATTAGTGAACGAAGCATCTTACTTCCAAAGGTATAGTCTTGTCTTTTTTTTGACAAAGCACCACTATGGGAGTAAGAATTCCCATAGTGGTGCTTTTTACTGTAATTATTTAAAGGAGGATTTTTATGTTTAATAATAGAACTTCTTTCCAGTTTGAATACCTTTGTTTAACATGGCTTTTTGGTGAGTTTAATGAAGCCTTCATTTCTCTTATCGTTTTGCTTATCATGGATTTTACAACGGGGGTAATTTCTTCTTTTATCAACCACAATTTCAAAGGTTCTGTCTTTGTAAAAGGATTGATTAAAAAAATGTTTGTTTTTGTATTGATTTGTGCTGTTAACATAGTTACGGTACACACTCTTAAGGTAGGCTATTCTATTCGAGATTATGTTATCTATGCTCTTACCGGATATGAATTTTTGAGTATCATAAATCATATTCGTCATTTTGGGCTTAGAGTTCCTAAAGTGGTTGATGATTTACTCAACTTGTTTTTCAAGGAAACATAATATGCTGTTGGGAATATAGTGAATTAGCACTCTTAAAGAGTGCTTTTTTCTTTATTTTTCTACTTCTCTTTTACGTTTGCGATATAATTCCAATGCCTTGATGATTGTTTCCTCAATTTTCTGATTACTCGTTCCCGGTACGAAGTACTTAGAAATACGTTCTTTTGGCATACGGAATTGCTCCTTTTGGTTCGGTTTTTCCTCTTGCAGAATTGACTGGATTACTCCTTCGTTTAACTTTCCTTCCTGTGAAAACTGGCGCATTTTAATTGCCTGCACATGAGATGGAGTGCAATCTTCCCATTCCATAGTGTTCAGTAATATTTCCTGCTCGTTTTGAGTAAGGTATGAAAGTTCAACAGCCGGACGCATGGCGATTTTGCCTTCGTCCACCATGTCAAGAAGTGGTTGAAGAAGATGTGTAAGGCGGATATATCTTTGAATTTGTGTGTTGCTATCCGGAGAATTATCCGCTAAAATCTCTCTTGATTTTCCTTCTAAAAAATGGTGTCCCATTGGGACACCATTTTCTTTTGGTCGTCCTCCTTGCCGTTTCATAGCATCAAGCTTCATTTTGTAAGCAAAGGCTTTCTCCGACGGAAGAAGCTTTTCTCTTTGAAGGTTGCTGTCAACCATAAGAATAATTGCTTCATCATCTGTCACATCCTGGACAATACATTTAATATTCTCTTTGCCTGCAAGCTCACTTGCTCTTTTGCGCCGATGGCCGGCAATCATTTCGTATTCTCCGTTGTCCTTTGGCCTTACAATTACGGGGGAGAGGACACCGTATGATTTCACACTTTCGACCAAATCCGACATAGATTCGTCCATTTTAACTTTGAAAGGATGATTAGGAAAATCCGATATCTGTGATAAAGGGATTTCCATTATCGTTTCTCTTTTTGCCTCATCACGTTCCTCTTGGGTCGTGAAAAGGTCATCTACGGATGTTAGAAGGCTTGCTGAGCTGTTTTTCACCAATTTCCATCACCTCCTTTACAAGTGTTCTATAGCTTTCAGCAGCACGTCCGGTTGGTTCGTGTCGGAAAATACTTTTGTTGGCGGTGCTTATTTCTGCAAGACGCACCGTAGAAGGAATTACAGATTTCATCACCGGAAGATGTTTGCCGTAGTTTTCTTTTACTGATGCTACAATATCTTTTCTGAAATTGGTTTCATTTGCCATCGTCAAAAAGATTCCTCCGACTTTTAACTTCGGGTTGATTTGTCGTTTAATACTTTGGACAGTTCCGATAAGTTCGGTCATATCCTCGGCAGCGAGATAATCAGCCTGAACAGGAATGAGAACATAATCCGAAGCGGACAAGGCATTGATAACCAGCATACCGAGAGAAGGTCTGCAGTCCAGCAATACATAATCGTAATCTTTCTTTACACTGTCGATGTATTGCCGCAGTACTGTTTCACGGCTCATTACATTCACCAGTCCAACTTCCACAGCGGATAAGGTTCTGTTTGCGGGGATATAATCGAATCCCTCATAGTGGTGCATAATTTCCGGATGTTCATCCTTGCCGCCGACACCGGACACAACATCATTCATGACATTACTCAGTGTCAGCGGCAAATCATGGGGTTTCCGAAGACCCAGCATTTTTGTGAGATCTCCCTGTGGGTCAACATCTACAAGAAGAACTTTTTTGCCGTTCATCGCAAGGCCGGCACCGAGGTTATACACAGTGGTACTTTTTCCGACACCGCCTTTTTGATTTGCAACGGCAATTACTTTTGGTTTCATTGGGTTTCTCCTTTCGTTTTATAAAAAATACCATAGCTAAAACAATAAATTAGCCATGGTGTCTTTATTTATTACGATTATAAATTTTTATTAATGTTTACTGCAACAAAATTGCTTTTATATATTTAAATTACATTTGGTTGTTTGTAAAACAATCTTATCAGCGACTTTAAATTTTAACTGTTTTTAAGATTAGAAATGCTTTTGGAGCTATCGTATATTGTTTTTTTATTTTTTCAATTGCAGATAAACATAAGAAAATTTTTAGTTTCATTGAAAAAATATAAGGAATATATTAAAATATATTTGTCCATTTCTTGACATTTTGGGAGGTATTACGTGAAACGAACTATCACAAATCCACACAGGGTAAACCATAAACTTTATATTTTGCTTGTTTTCTTTTCATTAATGACACTCGTTGCTTCATTAATAATTGAAAATACTCAAGACAGTAATGCGTTAAATACGTTTGCTGATATAATTAAAAACTTATCATATGGGTGTATTGCATCCACGATTATCGCATGGATAATTGATATTGTTCACACAAAAAACTTGAATAAAACAGCAAACACCATATATGACTCAATTTATGGAGATTTACAATTTCATATAGGTGCTTTTGTAGCAACCTGGGCTGAGTTATGCGCAGCTGCTTTTATAGAAAAAAATTATTATGAAGAAAAAAACACGTGGGTTACATGGTATGAAATAACAAAGTGCAACTACAACAAATGCGAACCAGATAGGCAAGTTTCTTTGTTAGATTTTTTTTATAAACAGCTTTCTCAAGCAGAAAAAGAGGTGACTAAATCTCTTGAATATCTTCAATCTCAACGGTACATGCTGACAATGAATAACGCAATGAATGAAGAAATAGAAAGTATCCTCTCAGATTTTAGATTTGAATTTTATGCATTACATTTAGATTTGACTCGTCGAGATGATCCGGAAACATTCTGGATGCATATGGATGCGATTACAAAAGATTTGGTAAAGTATATTGAGAACTGGTCCGATATACACTATTACAATGTTTTGCTTTTCAAACCACATGGTTTTTTTAGTGATTTAAAAGAAAGGATAAATACCGTATTGATAAGTGAGTGCATAAATTCTAACAAAAATAATTATAATCAGTCGGAACTGAAAAAAGATTTTGGTAATAAAATTTCTGATATAAAAAAGAAAGCAAAACAAAACTCTCAAGGTAGTTCTTCAGCTCAAATACAGATTGCTACCAAACAAATACAAGAGTTTTATTGTCAGCCGTGTATTATGAAAAATCCAGATATTTTATTGTGGCGATATACAAAATTAGAGAAAAATAAAAAAACTTGGGACTCTTTTTTGATTCCAATTCTTTTACCAGTATTCACATTTGAATCATTGAACAAAATGATACAGATGGTAATAACAGACACGGATATAATGACACATAGCTTAAAATCAATAATTCAGACAGAAACACATTTTCAAACAGTTTGTTACATTTTTGCCGTACTATCTGTTATAGTAGCATGTCTTTTTGTATATTATTTTGTCAAAGTAGTAAAATTGATTATCAACTCTTTTGCGCCCAGTCCAGATTCTATAATAGTTGAAAATGAATTGTGTATTTTACGAACTTTACTTAATCTAAACAAGATTACCCTTAAAGAAAATGAAGAAAACGAAAGAATTCAAATTTTATTTGATAGTAAAGATTGAGCTTTTTCAAAGGTAAAATAAAGATAATTATTTTTACGATATTTTTTGGTTATATAAACCTTATAATACATAGCCACCGATATTTCTATTGGTGGCTATATTTATATCTTAATTTTGGATTTTGTAATTTTAATAATAATTTCATCTACGCAATCCGTATATCTATTTTGTTTTAAAAGATTATTCCGCAGCATTATTAAACTCCGGACAACAATCTTGATTTCATCATTATTAAGAAACAAATAATATTTTTCCTCTTTCATTGTTTTCACTCCTTTTGAATTGAGTATAAACAATTTGAGATTATCAGCAAATCTGCAAAAAAATAAGCGTACCATTTTTATAATG
This sequence comes from Oscillospiraceae bacterium, assembly GCA_017468365.1. Taxonomy (GTDB): domain Bacteria; phylum Bacillota; class Clostridia; order Oscillospirales; family Ruminococcaceae; genus UMGS1668. Next base: position 5,246 of record JAFUIS010000001.1, read on the forward strand.
GTACGCTTATTTGTTATATTAGGTTAAAAACTTAAAATAACAGTAATTTTGGGATTATCCCATTGGTTTTTCCTTAAGTACTTACCTTTTTCTTTACGATACTGTAATGCAGATTCGTATGAAACAGGAATATCAATACTCAAATCAAACCTACCTACATCTGATAGCTGTCCATACAGCTGAGATTCTGTAGGCTTATTTATTACGGATAGCTGCCTGTGCAGCAGCAAGTCTTGCAATCGGAACACGGAAAGGAGAGCAGGAAACATAGGTGAGGCCGACTCTGTGGCAGAAGTCGATGGTTGCGGGGTCGCCGCCGTGCTCACCGCAGATTCCAAGGTGGATCTCAGGTCTGGTGGTGCGTCCGAGTTTGCAAGCCATGTCAACAAGTTTGCCTACGCCTTCCTGGTCAAGTTTTGCAAAAGGATCGGATTCATAGATCTTTTTGTCATAGTAAGAACCGAGGAATGCACCTGCATCGTCACGGCTGAAGCCGAAAGTCATCTGGGTAAGGTCGTTGGTACCGAAGGAGAAGAACTCTGCTTCTTTTGCAATCTCGTCAGCAAGAAGAGCAGCTCTGGGGATCTCGATCATGGTACCTACTTCGTATTTAAGTTCTACGCCGTTTTCAGCGATGACTTTGTCAGCGGTTTCAACAACAATGTTTTTTACGTATTTAAGCTCCTTGATTTCGCCTACGAGCGGGATCATGATTTCGGGAACGATGTTCCATTCGGGATGAGCTTTGGAAACGTTGATAGCAGCTTCGATAACAGCTCTGGTCTGCATCTCTGCGATTTCGGGATAGGAAACAGCAAGACGGCAGCCGCGGTGACCCATCATGGGGTTGAACTCGTGAAGACCTGCGATGGTTGCTTTAAGTTTTTCAACGGTGATGTTCATTTCGCCTGCAAGTGCAACGATGTCCTCTTCGTTGGAAGGAAGGAACTCGTGGAGCGGCGGGTCAAGGAAGCGGATGGTAACGGGTTTGCCTTCAAGAGCTTCGTAAAGACCTTCAAAGTCGCCTCTCTGCATGGGAAGAAGTTTTTCAAGAGCTGCACGGCGATGATCTTCGTCATCGGAAACGATCATTTCGCGCATTGCTGCAATACGGTCGGGATCGAAGAACATGTGCTCGGTACGGCAAAGGCCAATGCCTTCTGCGCCGAATTTAACTGCCTGCTGTGCATCTCTGGGGGAGTCAGCGTTGGTACGAACGCCGAGGGTTCTGATTTCGTCAGCCCAGCCCATAAGAGTGCCGAAGTAACCGGAAATGGAAGCTTCAACAGTGGGGATTGCTTCGCCGTAGATCTTACCGGTGGAACCGTCGAGGGAGATGTAATCGCCTTCGTGGAAGGTTTTTCCGCCGAGTTCGAAATATTTTTCTTCTTCATGCATAACGATGTCGCCGCAGCCTGCAACGCAGCAGGTTCCCATTCCGCGGGCAACAACTGCTGCGTGGGAAGTCATACCGCCGCGAACAGTGAGAATACCCTGGGAATGATGCATACCTTCGATATCTTCGGGAGAAGTTTCAAGGCGGCAAAGAACAACTTTTTCGCCTCTGGAAGCCCATTCAACAGCGTCGTCAGCATTGAAAACAACGCGTCCGCAAGCAGCACCGGGAGATGCGGGAAGTGCGGAACCGACAGGCTGTGCAGCTTTAAGAGCAGCAGCGTCGAACTGGGGGTGAAGAAGTGCGTCAAGAGATTTGGGGTCAACGGACATAACAGCTTCTTCTTTGGTGATAAGGCCTTCTTCAACAAGGTCGCAAGCTACTTTAAGAGCAGCGGTTGCGGTACGTTTGCCGTTTCTGGTCTGGAGCATATAGAGTTTGCCGTTTTCAACGGTGAATTCCATATCCTGCATGTCATGATAATGGTTTTCAAGTTTCTTTGCAATGGCTGCAAATTCTTCATAAATGCCTTCGCGGATGTCGTTGAGCTGTTCGATGCTCTGAGGAGTACGGATACCTGCAACAACGTCTTCGCCCTGTGCGTTGATAAGGAATTCGCCGAAGAGTTTGTTTTCGCCGGTTGCGGGGTTACGGGTAAATGCAACGCCGGTACCGGAAAGGTTGCCGCTGTTGCCGAATACCATGGACTGTACGTTTACTGCGGTACCCCAGGTATAAGGAATGTCGTTCATGCGGCGGTAATAGTTTGCGCGGGGGTTATCCCAGGAACGGAAAACAGCTTTAACAGCGCGGATAAGCTGTTCACGGGGTTCGGTGGGGAAGCTTTCACCTTTCTGTTCAAAATAGTAAGCTTTGAAGCGTTTTACCATCTCTTTAAGGTCTTCAGCGTCAAGGTCGGTGTCGTTTTTAACGCCTTTTGCTTCTTTCATTTCGTCGATGATGACTTCGAAGGTGGACTTCGGAACTTCTTCAACAACGTCAGCATACATCTGAATGAAACGGCGGTAAGAGTCGTAAGCAAAACGCTCGTTATCGGTGATTTTTGCAAAACCTTCAACAACTTCGTCGTTAAGACCAAGGTTGAGGATGGTATCCATCATACCGGGCATGGAAGCTCTTGCGCCGGAACGAACAGAAACGAGAAGAGGGTTGTTTTTATCGCCGAAGGTTTTTCCGGTGATCTCTTCAAGTTTTGCAAGATATTCATAAATTTCTGCCTGGATCTCTTCGTTGATCTGGCGGCCGTCCTCATAATACTGGGTGCAGGCTTCGGTGGTTACGGTGAAGCCCTGCGGAACCGGCATGCCGAGGTTGGTCATTTCAGCAAGGTTTGCACCTTTTCCGCCAAGGAGCTCGCGCATGGAGCCATTGCCTTCGGAGAAAAGGTAAACATATTTTTTACTCATAATATTGCATCCTCCCAACTTTTAGCAATAGAATTAACATTTCATAGGCTGCAGGCCAAAAACAAAGCCATTGTCCTGCATGATACAGTATAACAAAAACACACGATATTTTCTATATAAAAAGGTAAAATTCTGCGAAATTGACGAAATTTTATAAAAAATTCATTTTTTTGTGCTTTTACTTGCAAAATACAAGTAAAACTGGCATAATGTATATGTGAATAATGATGAAAAACGGAGGTGCCTTTATGCAAAATGCTGCGGCGCTAATATATACCGGCTGCACCGAAATTATGCATAATAACTGCCCCGATTCCCTTCGCGAAGTTATCTTCCGTCCCGTCATCTCCTGGGTCAACAAAGCCCTCGAAAATGCCGGCATTACCGAAAGATGCTATGTTATCAATTCCGGCGAAGATGCCGTAAAAGAATATACCGGCGAAAGCTTGGTTTTTGAACGTATTCCCGAAAGCGGTCATCCCGTTCTTTCCGCAAAGGAATGGATAAAGGATAACGCCGAAAAAGATATTCTCGTCGTTGGGGCGGAAGCGGTTTTTACCGATGCAAAAGTTCTTATTGATGCCCATGAAAGACATGTTTCCCAAAACGAAAAACTTACAATAATTGCTTCCGGCGGAAGAGAAGCCCTGATGAAAGAACTTTCCGTCAGCGCCTTCTGGATAAAAGCCGATTACCTTGAAGAGGTAATGGAAAACGCCGAAGAAAGCGATAAAAACGGAAACCAGTTCCTCGTTCTTGCAATGAAGCTTCTTTCCGACAAAGGCCTTGTGGCCGGAACCCATATCGCAGGAAAAAAAGAAATCAATATGCGCGCAAACGGCGGAGCGGGAGTTCTTACCGCAAACGCCGCAGCAAGAACCCTTGTTTTCAAAAAGCTCTGCGATGAGGGTGTCGAATTCATGTGTCTTGACGGCATCATAATTGACCCCGAAGCAAAAATCGGTGCCGGAACAAAGATCCTTCCCGGCACCATCATCAAAGGCAAAACCGAGATCGGTGAAAATTGCATCATCGGCCCCAACAGCCTTATCGAGGACAGTAAAATAGGAAACGGCACCGAGGTCAATTCCACCCAGATCCGTTCCTCTGTTCTTGAAAACGATGTCAAAATCGGACCCTGGAGCCAGGTTCGTCCCGGATGCGTCATTCACAACGGATGCAAGATCGGCGACTATGTCGAGATCAAAAATTCCGAAGTGGGCGCAAGGACTGCCGTTGCTCATCTCACATATATAGGCGATGCGGACGTGGGCGAAGCGGTAAACTTCGGATGCGGATGCTGTATCGCCAACTATGACGGCCAGCATAAACACCGCACTAAAATAGGCAACCACGCCTTCCTCGGCTGCAACACAAACCTTGTTGCCCCGGTCGAACTTGAAGATTTTGCCTATACCGCTGCGGGAACCACCGTAACGAAAAACGTTCCGGAATATGCCCTTGCTGTTGGAAGAGCAAGACAGGAAAACATTCCTGACTGGGTCAAAAAGCATGACGCCATAAAAATAAAATAAGTTTATCAGCAAATTGAAAAATAAAAACATAGGAGCGATAAAGAAATGAACGTTCATGGCAAAGACATCAAAGTTTTCAGCGGCAATGCCTATCCGAAAGCAGCCGAAGAAATTGCAAAAAGCCTCGGTCTTCCCCTCGGAAGATGCACCGTTGGTCACTTTGCAGACGGCGAGGTAAGCGTATCCCTCGAAGAATCCGTCCGCGGTTCCGACGTATTCATTGTCCAGTCCACCTGCAACCCCGTAAACGATAACCTTATGGAACTCATCATCATGATCGATGCTTTCCGTCGTGCTTCCGCAGGAAGAATCACCGCGGTTATCCCTTATTTCGGTTATGCCCGTCAGGACAGAAAAGCAAAAGCACGTGACCCGATCTCTGCAAAAGTTGTTGCAAACATGCTCGTAGCCGCCGGTGCAGACAGAGTCCTTACCATGGATCTCCATGCATCCCAGATCCAGGGCTTCTTCGATATCCCTGTTGATCACCTCATGGGCGCACCGATCCTCACTCCTTATTTCCAGCCCCTCGTACATCACCACGAAGATGAATACGTAGCAGTATCTCCCGACCACGGCAGTGTAAACCGTGTTCGTAAATTTGCTGAAAAACTCGATATCCCGCTTGCAATCATCGATAAACGCCGTCCCAAAGCAAACGTTTCCGAAGTTATGAACATCATCGGTGACGTAAAAGGCAAAAAATGCATCATTCTCGACGATATGGTTGACACCGCAGGTACTCTTTGCAATGCCGCAAAAGCTCTTATCGAAGTCGGCGGCGCAAAATCCGTAACCGCTTGCGCAACCCACGGACCTCTTTCCGGACCCGCTATCCAGAGAATCAAAGACAGCGTTCTTGAAGAACTCGTTCTTCTCGATACCATTCCGATCAGCGAAGAAAAAAGAGCAGAATGCGACAAGATCACCGTTCTTCCCGTTGCTCCCGTATTTGCCGAAGCAATTGAAAGAATCTATGGCGACCGTCCCGTTTCTCCTCTCTTCATCTAATCAAAAAAATAAAATGCCGGCAAATTTGCCGGCATTTTTTCTTTTTGTGTGACAAAGTTACGGAAAAATCCTTTCGCAAAGGTTATAATAAGCTCAACAAAACAAAAACCAAGCCGAAAGGATGAATATAATGTCTGTTAAAGTTCTCAATAAAGAAAATTTCGAAGAAAACGTTCTTAAAAACGAAAATCCCGTCGTCGTCGATTTCTGGGCACCCTGGTGCGGACCCTGCCGCATGCTTTCTCCCGTTGTAGACCAGGTCGCCGAAGAATCCGAAGGAATCGTCTTCGGAAAAGTAAACGTAGATGAAGAAAAAGAGCTTGCAAGCCGCTACGGAATAATGAGCATCCCGGCACTTGTCCTTTTTAAAGACGGAAAAGCCGTCGATTCAATGGTTGGCTTCCGCCCAAAGGAAAGAGTAGCGGAATTTTCAAAGGGTTAATCTTTTAAGAGATTCCATATCCGTAACAGCAACGCCGCCGCGTGAAAGCTCAACGTAACCTTCGGAAGCAAAATATTTCAGCATTCGCGAAACAACTTCGCGGGCAGAACCCATATATTTTGCAATTTGTTCATGAGTGAGCTTTATCTCGCGGCTTCCTGTTTTTTCGGTTTCAGAAACAAGAAAAAGCGCAAGGCGTTTGTCAAAACTCATAAAAAGAATCTGCTGCATTACCCACATGACTTCGGAAAAACGGCTGACCGTTTTATCAAGAAGAAAAATCTTCATTTCCGGTCTTCTTTCCGCAACGTACCTGAACGAAGCGGGGCTTAAAATGCAGCAGCGGCTGTCCTCTTCGGCATCAACGTAAACATCGAAGTTTATGGTTTCAAGAATACACGAAGCCGAAAGAACACAAGCGTCACCCGCATAAATGCGGTAAAGGGTTATTTCTTTTCCTTCTTCCGAAAGGATATAGACCCTAAGGCATCCGGTTTTTACAAAAATAATTCCGGTGCAAACCGTTCCGTCGTGAACGGTCTGACCTTTTTTAAATTCGGCGCAGCCTGCACCATTCATAAGATCGATCTTGTCTTTTTCCGAAAGTCCTTCCCAAAAAGGAAAAGATTCTCTGAAAACGTTCTCGCATTTTTCACAGGGCATGGCAAAAACTCCTTTAAAAATACTATATAAAATATATCGCATCTTTTAAATTCTGTCAAATAAAAAGAAAGGAGAGGGAATATGTATAAAAGAATGATAAAAAGAAGACTTGCTTCCATTGTGGGCGCGATGGTTTTTCTCCTCATGGTTTCCGCCTGCGGTGGCGAAGAGCCGGCAGAATACGTTCATATTTCCGCCGAAGAAGCAAAAAATATAATGGATTCATCTGAAGATTACGTTCTTTTGGACGTTCGCACCGAGGAAGAATTTGCCGAAAAACATATTCCGGGCGCCGTGCTCATTCCCGATACCGAAATTGCTCAAAGGGCAGAAAAGGAACTTTTGGATAAAGAAAAGACCGTTCTTGTTTATTGCCGAAGCGGAAGACGAAGCAAACTTGCAGCGCAGATCCTTGCGGATATGGGCTATAAAAACGTTTTGGAATTCGGCGGAATAAACGACTGGCCTTACGAAACCGAATGAATATGCTTGTTAAAAAACGGTGCTCATTTTTTGAGCACCGTAATTTTTTGTAAAAAAATTGCAATAAACTTTCAAAAACCTCTTGACCCGAAAATCCGGAGAGAGTATCATTGTGATTATAAAATTTAAATGTCAAAAAACCGCATAGGGAGGCGATTTTATGGGATTTGAAGCCTGGCAGCTGGGCCTTATCGATGAGGCGGGTTACAACGGGGTATGCAGTGAGCATATTACCCGCGTGGCTGAAGAACTTCGCGCTACGGGCCTTTCGTCTATCGACCGCAGCACTTTTGAAAACGCCTGCTATGCCTGCTGCATCGACCCGGATAATTTTACTCAAAGCGACCTTGAGGAACTTGAAAGGGTGCTCAACGAATAAAACAAAAACCCCGTGCTCATTTTGAGCACGGGGTTTTTACTTATGCAAGTTCAGGATCGGCACCGGTGTTGGGGTTTTCTTCATCCGGGTCTTTTTTATCAGGTTCTCTTTCGGGAGGAGTGATGCTGTAAGTTTTTTCGGTTCTCCAGAAATGTTCCCGGGTTATTTCTTCGTCCTCGATTTCGGCAACAAATTCCACTTCAAGGCTTGCGTTTACAGCCTTAACACCTTCGGCAATGCCAACCATGGTTTGGGAAGGTGTACCGTCAATAACTTCAGAAAGGAAAAGGTATGCTTTCTTTTCGATGTTCTGGGTACCGTGAATGTTAAAGTTTATGTTGTTGGAACCCTCTTTGATTTTGATGCCGGAGAATACGAAAGTTCCGTTTCCGTCGTTGGAAACAAGGTTATCTCCGCCGGAAATGATTCCGGAAGCAAGGGTGTTTCCGTTTTCGTCGGTCAGTGTCATTTCAAGCATTTCGCCTTCCGCACCAACGGGTTTTACGTCAAACTTAATTGCGATATCCGCAAGATAAATGTCATTGGTGTCATCGTTGTCGTTGTTCAAAGGATCGTCGGAGGGCTTTTCGATGACGGTCATTTCAACGTCTTTGATGAAGTTCTTTTCGTTGATAATGGTGTCCTCGGTGGTTTTTCCGTTTTCATCAATGGGGGTGGGTTCAAGGTTTGTAAGATAGCGGTAAACTTTGAAAATTACGGAAACCTCTTCGTCATCAACAGGACCGTCAGGCATAAAATATATGTCGTTGGGGTCAAGGTTTCCGAGGAATACGTTAGCAAAAACCTTGCCCTGGGAATAGTTGGTGAAAGTCCAGATGGCATATTGGGACGCGGTCATTGCCGCACCTTCGGTTAAAAGTTCAAGTTCTTCTTCGGTAAGAACTCCTGCGGCAGAAATTTTTTTCTTCATTTCTTCAAGGCTTCCGTAACCCTCTTCGGTACCCCAATAACAGTTATCGGCAATGCTGAGGATTTTTTCAGCCTGCGCTTTTTGATAATAATGTGCATCTGCAACGTTTTCAATGTCGTATCCGTAACCTGGAAACGCATCCGTTCCGTGTTCCGCACAGTAAGTGGTTACAAAGTTCTTGTCAGCATCAACAAGGTTGAAATGCTGAACGCTGTCGAATCTCAAAGGAGTTTTTTCCTGCTCAACGGTTTTATGCGGAAGATAAAGTTTGTCAACAAGAAGGTTTCTGCTTTTGAAAATACTGTGTCTTGCGCCAACGTAAAGGTTCATTTCTTCATCGGAATAAACGGGTGTTTCGCCGGGGAAAGAAGCAGCGGGAGAATCATATCCAAGGGCTGCCCAATAAAGGCTGTATTGGTCGCATCCCACGAAGACGAATTCACTGTCTTCCGGAATCGTGTAATCAACAAATGGATTCTGACGGAATGCTTCCACTTCATGTTCAAGGTAATCATACTTTTTATCCGGAAGAAGCTTGCTGTGAACATAGGAAAGTCCCGAGGTGGAAGCGGGTTCCTGTTCGGAAGAAACGGAAACGGTGTTAACCGAAATGCTTCCTTTTTTGTTAACGGTGGTTTTATAGTAGTTATAAATTCCGTCGTCAGAGGCGGATCTTTCGTCGCCGTAAAAAACTTCGCTTCCGGGTTCGGCGCCTTCAAAAAGTGAAAGACCTTTTTCTTCAAGCGGAATTTTTACGGTTCCGGCAAGAACTTTGTCTTCGATGTACTGTTCATATCCGCCCTCGGCCTCATAAAAACCGAGTCCGTCGTCGGAAGTATATTTTTCGAAAGCAACAAGACCTTTCTGAAGATCGGTATCGCTGCTTTCAAAGTCAACTCTCATTCCGCTTTCGGTGGAAAAATTGTTTGCACTGCGTATAATTTCGGTAACTCCATCGGAAACAGTCTTTTCGGAAGAAACGGTAACGTTCTCAAACTGTCCGCCTCTGGTTTCAACGGAAACGAGATATTTGGTGTTTTCAAGAACGGTTTTTATAAAACATTCGGTAATAACGTCAAAACCTTTTGCGTTGGGGTGGGGATCGCCGTTGAAGCAAGACTTGAATTCGTCAAGATCAGCTTGGTTTACAATGCTGTCGCCATCGGGATCAAGACCGAAAGCTTCAGGAAGTTCAACAACGTGAGCACCGAAAAGATCCGCAACATCTCTGAACATCTCGTTGAGCGGGTACGCTCTTTTGAGCAACGTGCTCATCTGCGAAGCAGTGGCACCGGAGTTGGGAACGACCGCAAAAACATAAACTTCTGCGTCGGGATAACGGACGCTGATTTTATGAAGAAGAATGCAGTAAGCTTCCGCAACGGTTGCAGGGGTGTTATAAACAAAAGTGCCGTCGCTCTGTTCTTTGATAAGGGAATCAAAATCAATGGCGTCAACGGAACCGTGTTCGGAAATTTTTGCCCTTGAAAGTTCGTTGGAACCGATATAAAGAGCGATAATATCAGGGTCGATGCCGTTGTAACCGAGATAATCGGGTCTGGATTTATAGGCAAGCATCTCTTTAAGATAAAGATCCCATGCCGCATTCTGAGGATAAGATGCGCAGAAAAGTCCGGTGGAGTTTCCGGCGTTGCTCATAAGGATCTCTGCTCCGAGTTCGGTTGCGGCCTGATGCCACCAGGTATCGGTAACAAGAAGATCGGTGTTGTGAAAATCTCCGCCTTCGGGTCCGTAATAAGCTTCACCGTATCTGTTGGTGCAGCCCGGGTCGGTGATAGGTCTGCTGTCGCTCCATCCGGTATAGGTCGAAATACTGTCGCCCAGGACCGAAATGTATTTTCCTTCAAGCGGCTTTTTCTCTTCACTTAAAGAATAACCGAAAGCGTTCACCATCGGCAAAAGCGGAGAAGAAGCGATTATTACAGCAAGCAGAAAAGCCGCCGCGCCGAAGAAAATTTTGCGCAGGTCAAAGTTTTTTTCGTTCATTTTAAACCTCCCGAAGAATCGTTTGGATGTGTATAAAACGATTCTTCCAGAAAATATTATACTTCAGAATATATTATATAATTTTTAATTTTTTTTACAATATGCAAACTGCATACCTGATAATAAAAGACTTTGTTTTCGCATAAAATCAGAATATTCGGTTGAAAGATTTCACGTTCTTTTTTAAGCGAAACAAAAAAATTTACATTCTTTTGATAGACAAAACGCCAAAAAAGTGTATAATATAAGATGTAAATTAATTTGGAAAAAAATTCCTATTTTCAGGAGTGTGATATATAATGAAACTTGTCATCAGAAATGACTATGATGCAATGAGCGAATGGGCGGCAAACCACATTGCCAACGCAATAAATTCACATAAAGAGGATCGCCCCTTCGTACTTGGACTTCCCACCGGTTCTTCCCCCATCGGAACTTATAAAAGACTTGTGGAAATGAACAAGGCCGGAAAAGTAAGTTTTAAAAACGTTGTGACTTTCAACATGGACGAATATGTCGGTCTTCCCAAAGAACATGACCAGAGCTATTGGTATTTCATGCACGAAAACCTTTTCGATCACATCGATATCCCCAAAGAGAATATCAATATCCTCGATGGCCTTGCCGAAGATCCGGAAGAGGAATGCCGCCGTTTTGAAGAAAAAATCGCGTCCTACGGCGGAATCGACCTTTTTGTCGGCGGCTGCGGAGTTGACGGCCATATCGCATTCAACGAACCTTACACTTCTCTCACTTCCAGAACCGGCGTAAGGATCCTTACGGAGGATACCAGAATCGTAAACTCCCGCTTTTTTGAAAATGACCCTGAAAAGGTTCCGAAAAAAGCTCTTTCCGTCGGCGTGGGAACCGTCTGTGAAGCAAAAGAAGTTCTCATCCTCATCAATGGTCACAACAAGGCAAGAGCACTTCATCACTGCATCGAATGCGGCGTTGACCACGGCTGGACCATAAGCGCTCTTCAGCTTCATCCCAACGGAATCATAGCCTGTGACGAAGATGCCTGCGACGAAATAAAAGTTGCAACCTACAAGTATTTCAAAGACATTTGCAAGGACGAAAAATAAACTGAAAACAACGCAAAAAAGCCCGTGCTCAAAATGAGCACGGGCTTTTCTTTTTGGTTTATTCCCATTCAACGCTGATGACTTTCATACCTGCGTAACCTCCGTTAATGGATATCTGGCGGGTAAGTTTTTCACCCGGGTTCCAGTTATAAACGGTGAATTTTCTTGTAAGAATAACTTTTTCGTTGCGGTCATAAAATTCAACAAGGTACATAAAACGCGCAAAATCTTTTTCGGTGTTGTTTTCCATGATAACGTCGTAATTATGTACGTTTCCGGAACCGCCGAGGTCATGGATTCGAAGGTTTTCGATAAGCTTGTTTACCGCAACAATGGTAAGTCCGCTTTCGGTAAGTTCGGAAAGCTTTTCGCGGTTTTCTTCCGCAACCGGAATGTCAAATTTGGTGCTTACGGTGTAAAGAGCAACATTTTCCTTGTGACGGATGCTGTCGTAATAATCGGATTCCCATTCTTCTGTGCCGAAACCTTCAAGGGCGGTTTCGACTTCGTCGATGCTTGCAATATAATCTGCTGCCGCTTCGCCGAGTTCAGGGTCGTCGAAATGAGAATTTGCGTATTTTCCAAGGATCTCGCGTTCTGCTTCAACGATCTTTTCCCAGGTGGATCTTTCGCTGATTCCGTACCAGACTTCATCGCCCATGATCTTCCACCTTGCGTCAAGAGCCTTGCCGAGGCTTTCAACAAATCTTACGTCCATGGGCCTTTCGTCAAGTCCGCAGACCTTGCAAAGTTTGCTTCCGTCGGGCTGCCAATGATGGGTAAGTTCGATGCCCTCAAGCGTTCCGCACATGGAACAGGGAGAAGGGGAACCGCAGTCGGTGTTTTCCCAGTGGTGGTCAATTACGTCGCCTTCGGTCGCGCCGCATTTCGAACAGGTTTTCGGCACCTGACAGGTTGCTTCTTCCCACTCGTGATTGCACTCATAAAACATGTTGAAAAGGATTATGACAATGGCTGCCGCACATATAAAAACAATGAATTTTCTCATTATGAAACCTCCGTAAAACAAAAAATATTTTTGTTTTGCAGGTTCATTTTATCATTAATGACCGGCTATTGCAATATGCAACCGGTTACGGTTTTGATAAAAAACGGTTGAAAACCCAATTTGTAATAAAAACTGCCCGTTGAAAAGTGGAAAATCCGTCGTTAAAATTTTACAAAACCGTTCAAAAAAATTATTGAAGTGTACGAAATTACCAAAGGTCTCTTACATCTTTATATATAATATGATAACTTATATACTCGAGCGAATATCTAATTTTGTTCAGATTTTTTGCAGTTTTGTCAGAAGGGAGGAAAATTTCTCAGCAAAAACAAAATTGCACGATAAAACCGTGCAAAACTATTCATTGAATTTTTTAAAAATGAATACCTGAAAAAGGCAAACCGCTCGAAAGAGCGGGACGCAAAGCAAGGGACCTAAAGCATCAAAGATGCCATGGCCGCCCGGCTGCCAGTATTTCACTTTTTTACTATATATCGTTTATGGAAAAGGGGTAGAAATATATGGCAAACACTATCAGAAAGATTTTTGCAATGATCCTCGCAGTAACACTTTGCGTTGGAATGGCCCCTAGCGCATTGGCTGCGGTAATTACAGAAACCGAAGAAGAAGTTGACGGCGGAATGACCACCGTCATCACCACTACAACCGAAACAACTGAAGATGGCAATACTACCACAGTAACCGTTACTGTGAAAACCGAAAAGGACGGCGTTGATGACGACGGCGCAATCGTCGATTATGACGAAACCAAAGTCACCACCACCAAAACCACCGAAAGCGATGTTGATACCGTAGTTACCGAAAAGGTCGTTACCGACGGTACCGAGATTAAAGATTACAAAGATCTCGACGTTGAAATCGGCGATAAAGTTCCCACCGGTGCGGTAACCGCAAAACCCGGCGAAAAACAGTCCGAAGATTTCCACGGTGAATTCACCGAAACCGAAGGCGACACCACCACTACAAACATCGTTGACCGCACTGTTGACCTTGAGGTAACCGAAGAAATGGTCACCGAAAAGAAAGATGGTACCGAGAATCTCGTAAGCATCATGCCCGATGATTACGAAGGCAAAAAAGGTACTTCCTACGGAAGCAGAGATCTCGGTGAAATGGGAACCGCCCCCTACACTTACGGAAACTATTGGGATGAGTACTGGGAAGAAGCTTCCAAAGTACCGCAGCCCGATGATTCGGATTACGTTTATCAGTTCACCGGTATCCACGAGATCGGACAGGATCCTTACCGCGTAAACGTATGGAAGGTCGAATATGAAACCGATCCCGAAACCGGCGAAGTGATTTTTGACGATGAAGGAAAACCGGTAATCAAGAAATTGCTTGCGGTCGGTCCCAACGGCAGTGTTTATACAAGTCATGCAGCGAAAGGATATCCGACCCAGGTACAGAGTTTTATCCTTACCAAGTATGGTGAGGAAGGCGAAAAAGACCGTTACCTTACCTACTGTATCGATAAAAACACTCTTGTTGCTGACGGACATTGGTACAGCATCTCGAACCTTGAGGACAGCGACTATTATCCCGATGAAGCATCTGCCGAACATCTCCGCGGAATAGCACTTAACGGTTATTGGGCAACCGAAGAAGGACTCGGTTCCATTCCCTACATTCAGGAAAAAATGCGTGCCGCTTACGGCGAAGATGAAACCATCACCGTAACCGATAAAAACGGCAAAGAGCAGACTTATAACATTCACGAACTTATCGATGATCTTTGCGAAGGCGAAGCACTCGGCTGCACCCAGGCTGCTATTTGGTCTTATTCCAACGGCGCACTCGATGTACAGACCGGTAAAAACAACGTTCTTGTAAATGATAATTTCAGTTATGCACTTACAAATAACAAAGACGCTGAAGTCGGCGCAAGAAGCCTTGCAAGAATGCGTGCAATGTATTACTGGCTCCTCGATATCACCGAAGGTAAATCCGAAGATACTACCACCGTTATCAATGAAAAGAACTTCGTAGATGAAGTTTCCCTCACTGTCGGTGAAAAAGTCGACGAAGTTACCGTCGTTGAGGATGACGTTGAAAAAACCAACGGAGTCTATGAGACCCAGCTCAACTTCACTCTTGCATTTGCACCTGCAAACAATGATGACCTCATTGTCTGCCTCAAATATTACGATTTTGAGGGAATTGAACAGACCGTCGTAAGACGTCTTTCCGGTGCAGCAGCAGAGGGCGAAACTTATATCACCCAGAATGCAGACGGAAGTTACACTTTCGAAGGACTTAAACTCAGCGAAAACCGCGAGTTTGACTTCAAACTTAACCTCCACGGAACCCAGAACCTCAAACAGGGCGTATATGTTTATTCTCCCTACGGCGGTTCTACCGAATCCCAGACCATGGTTGGTATTGCAAGCGGCAGCAGAGAAGTTGATGTCACTGCAGCAATGAGCATCAGTTTCAGCGTAGAAGAGAAGAAAGACGTTCATATCGAACGCGTATGGCACGAAGATAACGATCCCACTATCTATATCCTTAAAGATAAAGATACTGAGGAAATCGAAGAAGAGGAAATTCCTCTTGATCCCGTACCGTACAACCTTCAGCCTACTCCTCCGGCAGAAAAACTCGACGTTCCGTCCGAAACCGAGACCATTCTTGATGAAGACGTTCCGCTCGCAGCTGTTCCCGGACTTGGCGATGAATCTTATAGCTGGCTTATGATCGCTGCATTTGCAGGAATCGGATTTGTAGCACTTAACCTCCCTGAGAAAAAACGCGAAGAAAACTGAACTGCAAAAAAAGAGAAACCTGATTTGCAAAATCAGCGCACCTGATTGGCAAAACCAAGTAAACTGATCTGCAAAATTAAGATACTCAAAACTCAAAAGGGCCAAAGTATAAAAACACTTTTGGCCCTTTTATTTTTTTAAAATTTTAGAGCCAACCAACCCGAAACCCAGTCAGAATTGCGGGGAAGTATTCATATTTCCGTAATTTTGAAAAAATGGGATACTCGAAAAAGGCAAACCGTTCGAAAGGGCGGGACGCAAAGCAAGGGACCTAAGGCGAAAAATTCGCTATGGCTGCCCGGCCGCCGGTATTTCACTTTTTTGACTATAATTGAAATTGTAGAAAAGAGGTAGAAATATATGGCAAACTTTGTAAAAAAATTCTTTTCAGTACTTCTTGCAGTATGTCTCTGTGTCGGGATGGCTCCCCAGGCATTCGCAGGTAACGGCCAGACCAAAGTTCACATCAGCAATGTTGAGGCAATGGGAGACAACAATAACAGTGTCACCATTTCTTTCAAAATAACCGATGAAAACGGTCAGGAAAAAATTGCAACCTATACCGGTACTATCAAAGGCGGAAAACTGGTAATCGACATGAAAACCACCGAAAACTATTTTGATTTTACCGAAGGCGCAATTTCCGCTACCTATAAGAATAATACTACCAATGAAGAAGGCATCTTCTCCATTGGCGGTAAAGAAGGTAACGATACCGCACACGGCGGCAAAGAGCAGGACAAAGGTCTGAATAACTTCGACGCACTCAACGTTGTTCCCAACGGCGGCGAAATCGACGACGACGAAATCGACGACGACGGCGAAACCGACGGTGACGAAACCGACGACGATGACGAAACCGATGACGGTGACGAAACCGACGGTGACGAAACCGACGACGATGGCGAAACCGACGACGAAACCGACGATGAGACCGACGACGAGACCGACGACGAAACCGACGACGAAACCGACGACGAAACCGACGATGGTGACGAAACCGACGACGATGACGAAACCGACGACGATGACGAAACCGATGACGATGGCGAAACCGATGACGATGGCGAAACCGACGACGATGGCGAAACCGACGACGATGGCGAAACCGACGACGATGACGAAACCGACGACGATGGCGAAACCGACGACGATGACGAAACCGACGACGATGACGAAACCGACGACGGTGACGAAACCGACGACGGTGACGAAACCGACGAAAACAACGACGGAATCGAAGTACAGAAAATCGACGATGATGAAGTCGAAGAAAACAATGACGGAATCGAAGTACAGAAAATTGACGATGATGAAACCGAAAAGGAAAGCATTGTCGTTTCCGTTGACCTTAACGGTCCTTCCAACCGTCCCGCAGAAAGATATGATCTTTCTGAAACCGTAACCATTCTTGATGAAGAAATTCCGCTCGCAGACGTTCCCGAACTCGGCGATGATTCTTCCGAATGGCTCATGGTTATCGTTTTTGCGGCAATCGGCTTTGTTGCACTTAATCTCTCTGAGAAAAAACGTGCATAAAACCGGGCTGAAAAAACAAAAAGACAAATTGTGTGCTGTATCGCACATAAAATTCAGTAAAATGAATACCTGAAAAAGGCAAACCGTCCGAAAGGGCGGGACGCAAAGCAAGGGACCTAAGGCGGAAAAGTCCGCTATGGCTGCCCGGCTGCCAAGTATTTCGCTTTTAACTATATAAATTTATAGAAAGAGGTAGAAATATTATGGCAAACACTATGAAAAAATTTGTGGCAATCGTTCTCTCTCTTTGTCTCGGAATGAGCATGGGCCTTCAGGCAATTGCTGCAACCACCACCGAAACCGAAACTAAAACCACGGTTGAAGGCGGAATCACCACTATTGTAACCACTACCACCGAAACCACCACCGAAGATGGATACACCAAGGTTGTTATTACTGTAAAAACCGAAAAAGAAGGTGTTGACGAAAACGGCGTTTCTGTCAAATCTGAAGAAACCAGAACCGACACCATTATCGAAGAAAACGAAACCACCTCTGAACAGTGGAAAGTTGAAGGCGAAGAAACCAAATGGGAAAAAGACCCGGAACAGACCGAAGACGACAGCAACGAAGCTGACCAGCCCAAAGTTGAAGTTGACCTTGTTCCCGGAGATAAAACCGTTGGTTTTGGCGGCGAAGTTGTAACCGGTTCCAACACTGAAACCGATGAAAACGGCGTTACCACCACCGAAACCACTTCCACCGCTGACCGCGTTGTTGAAGCAGAAACTTCCGAAATCGTTACCGAAAGCACCGCAGTAAGCTCCGATATGCATTCCAACATCGACATCGGTCTTGATTACAGCATGTCTGGTAATAATCTTGAAAAAGATATTGCCCGCTGGGATTACCACGTTGCAGTTGACGAAGACGGCAATTTTGTTAAACACTTTACCGGCACTTCCGCTCTGATGAACAGCCTTAATAACGGCGAATACGGTTTTTACTGGTTCGGCGCAAAACCTCTCAGCTCTTCCAGATATTTTGACGGTGTTACCAACGAAAACGGCGAACTTATGCTTGTTCCCCGTTATGAAAGAACTGAAGAAGAGATGACCGATTGGCTCAAATCCAGCCCTTATTACAGATATGACGCTGCAAAAGGCCTTTGGGTACCTACCCAGACTTCTGCTTCCAAACCGAACATTGCAGAAAACGGCGATAACTGGCAGTTTGCATTCTCCGGTTATGCAGGAATCAGCAGCTATGGCATGCTTGTTGACCATGACGGCGAAATAACCTGGAACCAGCGCTATTACGATAGCGACGGCGACGGCGACGAAGAACTCGCATGGGAACCCATCAACAACGGCCGTGTAGTAGATAAAGAAGGAAACGTATTCTATGTATACTGCATCGACGCAGATACCGGCACTCTCACCGGTGACAAATACGTTATCGATAACATCCAGGACGTTGACTATTTCACCGGCACTGAAGAAGAACAGCAGCAGAAAAAAGACCAGGTTCGCGCAATTGCACTTAACGGCTTCTGGGGCAACACTGTTGAGGGCGGCGTTGGCAACCTCGATACCATTAAAGCAGACCTTATCAAATTCCTTGAAGAAACCGACAGCTTCACTTTCGCCTATACCGATCCTTCCAACTACATGGGCGGCGAAGCAGCTCTTGAAGACAGAACTTTCACTGTTGAAGACAGAGAAGAAATGATCAAACTCGTTGAACTTCTTGACGAAGGCGGCGCACTTGCAGTAACCCAGAGCGCACTTTGGGAATACGGTAACCGCGGAGAAAACGACCCTGTTCTTGTTTATGACAGAGTAGGCGCAAGTGGTAACCCTGAAGTTAACTATGTTCTTGCTCTTTACAGAGCGTATCTCCTCAGCGATGAGCTCAGAGAACAGACCACCGAAGAATCCACCACCGTTCTCGACAGCAATTCTTTCATTGCAGAAGACAGCCTTAAACTCACCGTTGGTGATAAAGTTCCGGAACTTGACGTAAACAATGACGAAGATGACACTAACGACGTTTACAGCAACGACCTCAGCTTCTCTCTTGTTATCGTTCCCGGCGAAAAAGACGACCTTGTAATCACCCTTGTTGATAATAACGGCAAAGTAATCCGCAAAGCTCGTATTGCAGGCGATCCTTCCGAAGACGATGAATCTTTCGGCGGCGAATTCACCAATGTTGGCGGCGTTTATACCTTTGTCGGCGTTCCTATGGCAGAAGGTTCCGACATTAAATTCGACCTTAAACTCGAAGGTATTCAGTACCTTGAAGAAGGCGTTTACGTTTACAAATCCGTAAACGAAGAAGGTGAAGAAGACTTTGGTCACAGACAGACCCTTGTTGGTGTTGCTGAAGGCGAACGCGAAGTTGACGTTGAATCTTCCTTCACTCTCAATTTCACCGTTGATGAAGAAAGCCACATCGTAACCCGCAAAACCTGGTTCGGCGAAGGAGACTCCTCTGAAGAAGATCCCGAAGATCCCGAAGACCCCGAAGATCCCGAAGATCCCGAAGATCCTTATGAACCCACCGTCATCGACGATGACCCCACCCCTCTCGACAACAATCCTCCCGCAGAAAAACTCGATGTTCCTTCCGACACCGAAACTATTCTCGATGAGGACGTTCCGCTCGCAGAAGTTCCAGGACTCGGCGACGAATCTTCCAATTGGCTCATGATCGCTGTATTTGCAGCAATCGGCTTTGTTGCACTCAATCTCTCCGAGAAAAAACGTGCCGAAGACTGATTTTCATGGGACCGAAAATGGTAAGCGTTAAAACGAACCCAATGACAAAATAAGACAATTAACAAAAAAAGATATACGAAACAAAAGGGCAGATGCCCTGCCCTTTTGTTTCGCAGAGCATAAAAAAGCCGCAGGTTTTTAAAGAACCAAAAGTTTGCGTATGCTGGCGGCTTATTGATTTTTTAAAAACTTGTGTTAGAATGAAACACAAGCGAATATCTAGTTTTGTTCAGATTTTTGCAGTTTTGTCAGAGGGAGGAAAATTCAAAAAACAAAAAAACGCGTGATAAATCACGCAAAACCATTTTTTAAAACCAAAAAACAGATATTGAAAAGGGCAAACCGCCTGAAAGGACGGGACGCAAAGCAAGGGGCCTAAAGCATTAAAAAATGCCATGGCTGCCCGGCTGCCAGTATTTCACTTTTTACTATATATATTATGGAAAAGGGGTAGAAATATATGGCAAACACTGTTAAAAAATTTTTTGCAATGCTTCTTGCAGCAGCACTTTGTGTCGGAATGGCACCGCAGGCTTTTGCAGAAACCATCAAAGAAACCGATACCAAGGTTGAAGGCGGAATAACCACTGTTGTTACCACCACCACCGAAACCAACGAAGACGGCAACACCACCACCGTGACTGTTACTGTCGAAACCAAAAAAGACGGCGTCGATGCAGAAGGTGCAACTCTCGATTATGACGAAACCAAAGTTACCACCACCGAAACCGTCGAAAGCTCCGTTGATACCGTAGTAACCGAAAAAGTTGTTACCGACGGTAAAGAAACCAGCGAAAAGGTAGTTCCCCGTGATGACGAGATCGCAATCGACGTTATAAAGGACGGAAAAGTTTCCGAAGATCTTACGGGTTCCAGCGAAAAAGCAGAACCTGAGACCACCGGAACTCTTAAATCCGATGACCCCGATAACTATGACCAGACCACCGTTATCACCGGTGACCGTACCGCTGAAGTAGACGTAGCAGATATTTCCGTTTCCAGCAGCCTTCCGATCTTTGTTGACGACGAAGGCAACCTCGTTGGAAGAACCGACGACGGTTATTACTATTACTGGAGCGACATCTATACCGTTGACGGAAAATCCATCATCGATAAAGAAGTCCCCGAGACCTACTGGAAAACCGGCGGCACTTACGGATATATCGTAGATGCTGAAGGCAACAGAACCCAGGTCCACAACGAAGGCGTTTGCCAGCGTGTTGTTGCTCATGACAACGACACTTCCGCCGACAGAACCGACGACTACGAAGTAGGCGGCCTTTACTGTGTCGATGCAAGCACCGGCATTAAACAGGACCTCAAATACCGCAGAGCAAACCTTGAAGACGCTGATTATTACAGCGAGGAAGACATTGCTCACCTTCGCGCAATCATGACCTATGGTTACACCTGGGATGATGACGAAGACAACGGCATGACCAACCTTCAGGAAATCAAAGATATGCTCAAAGATGCTAAGGCAAACGGCAGCGACGAAGTCAAAGAACTCCTTAAAGATATGGACGTTGACAACCTCACCCGTGAGCAGGCAGCAACCGCAACCGGTATGGCAGTATGGACCTTCGGTAACCGTTTCGAACTCAAAGAAGGCGAATACGTCGAATACACTTCCAGAGACGGAAACCCGGCAAACAAAGCCAGAATCGAAACTCTCTACAAATACCTCTGCACTCTTACCGAAGAGGAACCCGAAGAGACCCAGATCATCAACGAAGAAAAATTCATCGATGACCTTGATATGGTAGTCGGCGGAATGGTCGAAGACCACGAAGCAAACAAAGACGAAGATGACACCAACGACGTTTATAACGTTGACGTCAAATTCTCTCTTGTTGTTCAGCCCGCAGCAAACGGCGATGACCTTATCGTAAAAGTTGTTGACGATGAGGGCAACGTTGTAAGAACCGCACGTATCGCAGGCGATCCCAAAGAAGGAGAAACCTTCGGATATGCAAAGACCGAAACTGACGAAAACGGAAACGTTTACTATGTTCTCGAAGGTCTTGAACTTTCCGAAAACTCCAACACCAGCTTCAACCTCAAACTCGAAGGTACCCAGCTTCTTAAAGAAGGCGTTTACATCTTCGAATCCCAGCACCTTACCAAAGAAGAAAGAATCGAAAACACCATCCAGCTCTGGAGAGACAGCGGCGACCTTGAATATGCTCTTGCAGATCTCGGCAGCATGGAAGCTGTAAGAGAATACATCGGCAAAAACTATGGCGACGGAATCTATGAATCCCAGAACTTCATCGGAAAATACAAAGGCTCTGCAGAAGTCGGCGTTTCCATGAAGATCGATCTTTCCTTCAATGTTGAAGAAGGCACCGTAACCACTTTGCGCGAATGGCACAGCGAAGGCGATCCTGTTTACAGAATCATTGACGGCGACGAAGAATTTGAGGAATTTGAAGAAGAGGAGATCCCGCTTACTCCCGTTCCTTATAACGTAGAACCCAATCCTCCCGCAGAAAAACTCGATGTTCCTTCCGACACCGAAACCATTCTCGATGAGGACGTTCCGCTCGCAGAAGTTCCCGGACTCGGCGATGAATCCAACAGCTGGCTCATGATCGCCGCATTCGCAGGAATCGGCTTTATAGCACTTAATCTCCCTGAGAAAAAACGCGAAGAAATCTGAACTTAAAAATTAAATAACGCTCAAAACTCATAAAGAGCCGAAGTTTTTATAACTTCGGCTCTTTATTTTTATATTGAATAATGTTATACTTTATTATATATAGGGTATTTTTGCCTAAATGTGTCGAAAAAGGAGAATTTGCCATGCATCTCAAAAAAATTGCTGCTTTGCTTCTTGCAATGCTCATCCTTGTGACCGGATGCAGTAAACCCGTTAGTGAAGAAGTCCCGCCCAAAGAAACTTCTTCCGCTTCCGAAAGTTCCGAAGCCGAAAGCTCGAAACCCGAAACTTCCTCTTCCGAAGCTTCTTCCGAAAGCTCTTCCGCCGAAACTTCCTCCGAGGAGGAAACCTCTTCCGAAGCCGAAGCTTCTTCCGAAAGCTCTTCCGAATCTTCTTCGGCACCCGAAAGCAAACCCGAGAGCAAACCCGAGGAAACTTCGAAACCCGAAAGCAAACCCGAAGAAAAACCCACCGAAAATCCCGCACAGGTTGAAGGCTACGTCGATTCCGTTTCCGTTGACGTCGAAGGGGTAAAACAGGAAAGCGTACTCGTTTCCGAAGCACAGAGTGCCGCGATTCCCGACGTTCTTGAACCTTCCGCCTCCGGCACTTTAAGAGAAGAAAACACCAAGGCGATAATCGACTATTCCAACACCAGGGACGGATACGTAATGGTAAAATTTACCGCCGATACCCAGAAAAAACTAAAGACCCAGGTGAAAGGCCCCTCTACTACTTATACCTATAATATATATAAGGGCCAGTGGGCGGTCCTTCCTATTACCGATGGCAACGGAACTTACCAGATAAAGGTCTATGAAAATGTCACCGGAAACGAATATTCACTCGTTCTTGCGGTCGAACAGAAAATCACCCTCAAGGACGAATTTGCTCCTTTCCTTCGTCCTAACCAGTACGTAAACTACAGCGAAGGCAGCAAGACTGTCAAAAAGGCGGCAAACCTTTGCAGCGGCATTTCCAATCCTCTCGAAAAGGTCCAGGCTGTTTATAACTACGTTGTAAAAAACATCAGCTACGATACCAATAAAGCCGCCACCGTAAAAAGCGGTTACCTTCCCGTTCTCGATACTGTCCTCAGTGAATCCAAGGGAATCTGCTTCGACTATGCCGCACTTATGACCGGTATGCTCAGAAGCCAGGGCGTTCCCTGCAAAATGGTCTTCGGCTATGCCGGAACCGCTTACCACGCATGGATAAGCGTCTGGACCGAGGACGAAGGCTGGGTCGACGGAGCTATCTTCTTCGACGGCACATCCTGGCACCGTCTTGACCCCACCTTTGCTTCTTCCGGTGGACAGAGTGCCGAAATTATGCAGTATATCGGCAACGGAAGCAACTATACTTCCAAATATTTCTACTGATAACCCAATTCGTTTTTAACGGAGATTATATACTATGAACAAGATCTCAAACATAGAAACGGCGGATCTTTGCCGCGAACTTGCACTTCTTCTTCATGCGGGAATAACAACCGGCGACGGCCTTTATCTTCTTGCAGAGGAAGAAACCGAAGCTTTTCGAAAAGAAATGCTCACCCAAATGGCAAAAACCGTTGATTTCGGTTCGCCCCTTGCAAAAGCCTTCGAAGATACAAAAATCTTTCCTGTGCATATGACCGGTCTTTTACAGGTGGGCGAAGCAGTGGGCAGAACCGAAGAAACTCTCAACGCCCTTTCCCGTTACTATGAAAACAAAGAAAACCTTGAGCGCAGAATAATAAATTCCCTTACCTATCCGGTAATGCTTCTTTTGCTGATGCTCGTCGTTATCGTCGTGCTGCTCACAAAAGTCCTTCCGGTTTTCAACGAAGTCTATGCGTCCCTCGGCGGAAGCCTTACCGGAATCGCCGGTGCGCTTCTTTCCTTCGGAACCGTGCTCAACAATATGCTTCCGCTTCTTTGCACTGTGCTCGGATTGGTGCTCGTGCTCGTGGGCGCTTTCACCTTTAACCAAAACTTCCGCACAAAGGTGCTCGGCTTCTGGAACAACCGCTTTGGTGATAAAGGCGTTTCAAAAAAACTCAACAACGCCCGCTTTGCCCAGGCTCTTTCTATGGGAATTTCCAGCGGAATGCCCGCGGAAGACGCTGTTGATATGGCTGCGGTGCTCCTCGGAGATATCCCCAAAGCAGCCGAAAGATGTGAAAAATGCGCCGAACTTTTAAAAAACGGCGAAAGCCTTTCAAAATCCCTTAACGAAACTGAACTTATGGAACCCGCGGCATGCCGTCTTCTCACTTTGGGAATGCGTGGCGGAAGCGGAGACACCGTAATGGAAGAATTGGCAAGAAGAATGCAAAACGATGCGGAATATGAACTTGAACGCACTGCTTCAAAAATCGAACCCGCGCTCGTTCTTGTGACCACCGTGCTCGTTGGCGCAATACTTCTTGCAGTAATGCTTCCGCTCATGAATATTATGACCGCAATAGGGTGATTGATTTGAGAAAAAAAGGAATAACAGGTTTTCTGTCCGTGTTCGGTGCGCCCATTGCCGCAATGGCGGTGCTCGCTTGCTTCCTTTATGGAATCACAAACCTTTCCGAAGGAAATTCCGATGAAGGAAAGCGGCGCCTTGAAGAAGCTCTTCACAGAGCCGCCGTGGCTTGCTATGCTGCCGAAGGAATTTATCCTCCAAGCTGGAACTATCTTGAAGACCATTACGGTGTCCAGATCGACCACGACCGCTATGTAATAAGCTACTGCGTCTTTGCGGAAAATCTGATGCCCGATATAACGGTAATTGAAAAATGATTATGAATACGAACAACAAAAAGAACTCGCTGGGCGGAATTCTCGCTCTGCTTGCCTTTACGCTTTTTGTGGTTTCTCTGCTGGCGGTTTTATTGACCGGCGCCGACGTAGTAAAAAGGCTTACCACCCGCGACCGTGAAAACTATGACCGTATGACTGCCGTTCAGTACATTGCCACAAGGATCCGCCAGTCGGACAGTGAAGGCGTGCTCAGCGTCGGAACTTTCGGCGGAGAAAGCGCAATTATAATTTCCGAAGACATCGAAGGAAGTATTTATAATACCTACGTCTATTGCCATAAAGGCAGCCTTCGCGAAATGTTCTGTGCCGAAGGGGTGGAACTTGACCCGGTTTTCGGCGAAGAAATAATCCCCATGGAATCCTTTACCGCCGAAGATAAGGGCGAATATATAAGCATAACCCTCAACGACGGCATAAGAGAAGAAAATCTTTGTTTCCTTCTGCGGAACAGAAAGGGGGAAGAGCAATGAAAAGCAAAGCCCCCCTCACCTTAATGGAACAGATAATAATGCTCCTTGTTTTCGCTCTTTCCGCGGCGATTTGCCTTCAGGTATTTGCCCATGCGGGTGAAATATCCGACGAAATCGAAAAACGCGGAAACGCCGTAACAGCGGTTCAAAACATTGCCGAATCCTTAAAGATAAACGGCGGCGACCTTGAAAAACACGCCGCATTCTATGGCGGAACCTGCGAAGAAGATTCCTGGAAAATGTTCTTCGATTCGGAATGGAAACCCTGCGAAGAAGAAAATTCCGAATATTACGTCGAAATTTTAAAAACCGAAAACGAAAATCCCCTTCTCGGAACGGCGGAAATTTCCGCCCGTTCAAATGACGGCGAAGTTGTTTTCACCCTCAATACCGCATGGCAGGAGGTGGAAGAATGAGCCGTAAAGAACGTTCCGACCAAACCCCGGTGGTCGGCGGAAGCTCCCTTGTGGTAATTTTCGCAGTCCTTTGTCTTACCGTTTTCGCCCTTCTCAGTTTGAGCACCGTAAAGGCGGATAAACGCCTTGCGGATATAAACGAAAAGGCGGTCGAAAACTATTATGCGGCTGACCTTGAAGCCGAAAAAATGCTTTCCGAAATAAGAGCGGGAAATCTTCCCGAAGGAGTAACTGTCAGCGGAAACGTTTACAGCTATTCCTGTCCCGTTTCCGAAACCCAGAAGCTTTGCGTGGAAGTAAAGGTTACCAAAAGCGGTTTTGATATAATCCGCTGGCAGACTGCTTCCACCACCGAATGGACCGAAAGCGACGGCCTTGCCGTATGGCATGGCTGACCCTATAACAATAATCAGCAAAAAATGGCAGGTGCTTTTATGGCAAATCTTTCTTTTTATCTTGAACAGGCGGTAAAAGACGGCGCTTCCGATATTTTTATTATCGCCGGCGGTCCCGTAAGCGAAAAGCTTGGCGGCCGACTCAAAAAACTCGGTGAAGAACGTCTTCTTCCCCCAGATACAAGAGCGCTCATAACCGAAATTTACGAAACCGCCCAAAGGGATATGGCTCGCTACGTTTCCTGCGGCGACGACGACTTTTCCTTTGCAGTGCCGGGACTTGCGCGTTTCCGTGTAAACGCATATATGCAGCGCGGTTCTTTCGCCGCGGTCGTAAGGGTCGTTTCTTTCACCATTCCCGACTATAAAGCGATCGGAATTCCCGAAAGAATAATGGAACTTGCAGAAGCGGACCACGGAATGATACTTGTTACCGGTACCGCCGGAAGCGGAAAGACCACCACCCAGGCCTGCCTTATCGATAAAATAAACAAGACCCGCGACTGCCACATCGTCACCCTCGAGGATCCTATCGAGTTCCTCCACCGCAACGATAAAAGCATCATCAGCCAGCGCGAAATCGCCGTCGATACCGCGGATTACCTTTCCGCTTTAAGAGCTTGCCTTCGTCAGGCACCGGACGTTATTCTTCTTGGCGAAATGCGTGACCCCGAGACCATTCGCACGGCTCTCACCGCCGCGGAAACGGGACATCTTGTCATCGGTACTCTTCATACCAAAGGCGCCGTAAACTCCATTGACCGCATCATAGACAGCTTTCAAAGCGAACAGCAGGCACAGATAAGAATGATGCTTTCCGCGGTTCTCCGCACCGTTGTTTCCCAGGAACTTGTTCCCGGAACAAGCGGAGAAAGAGTTCCCGCTTTCGAAGTCATGCACGTCAACAACGCCATAAGAAGCATGATCCGCGACAACAAAAACCACCAGATAAACAACGCTATCGCCGCCGGCGGAAGCGAAGGCATGATAACCATGGACCAGGCGATGATCGAACTTTGCCGCAATGGCATGATAACAAAAGAAACTGCCGTCGATTATGCCTATACCCCCGACCTTGTTGCAAGACAGCTGTAAAAAAACAAATAAAAAAAGACCTCCGGAACCGGAGGTCTTTTTTTATTTGTTTTTAAGATTCTTCCTCAATGCTCGAACCGATTTTCGATCCGCAGATCTGAAGTTCGCCGCTTTCAACAAGGTCGATGAAAATGGGAACAAGTTTGGGGTCAAACTG
The DNA here is from genome assembly GCA_017468365.1 of Oscillospiraceae bacterium. GTDB lineage: Bacteria > Bacillota > Clostridia > Oscillospirales > Ruminococcaceae > UMGS1668. Next base: position 32,652 of record JAFUIS010000001.1, read on the forward strand.
ACCGCCGGATTCTGCACGGATCATATCAAGTGCCTGAGCCACGGGAATGGCGTTTTTATAGGTCCTGTCGGAAGTTATTGCATCGAACGAATCGGCAAGACAAAGGATTCGTCCGGTTATCGGGATGTTTTCACCCGAAAGGCGGCGGGGATATCCTCTTCCGTCAAAGCGCTCGTGGTGGGAATAAACCGCGGGAATGACGTAATCCAAAGAGGGAAGATGATGGATAATGTTGATAGCGCTTTCAACGTGGCCTTTCATTATCTCAAATTCGTCAGGATTAAGTTTTCCGGGTTTGTTAAGAATCTCTTCGCCGATGCTGATTTTTCCGATATCGTGAAGAAGACCCGCTTCGCGGACTATTTCAACAAGGTCCTCGGTCATGCCGGCAGCTTTTGCAAGTTCCGCAGCGTAATAAGCAACGTTCTGGGAATGCTGGAAGGTGTAATGGTCCTTGGCGTCAATGGTAGCGGTAAGAGCATAAACAGTGTCGGCGTGTTCGCTGTAACCGCTCTTATATTCGGATTTTTCGGTGCTGCGTTTGTCGATTTCGTCGGAATAGATCTGGACGGAGTTTTTGCCGGTGCGCTTTACCATATAAACCGCGGTGTCCGCGTTGCGGTAAAGTTCCTTGGCGGAAGCCGCCATGCAGGGTACCGCGCAAATACCTACGCTTACGGTTATCTTTCCGTAAGAAGAACCGGTTCCGGCGGAATTGATAGCGTTGATCTGGTCCGAAATGGTGTCCGCAAGACATTTTGCGGAATAAACGTCATATCCGGGAAGAATAAGGGCGAATTTGTCGCCGTTTATCCTTGCGGCATAGCAGTTTTCACTGATGGAAGACTGAAGAACGGAAGCAACCTGCTGAAGGGCAACGTCGCCTTCGGAAGTTCCGTGAAGCTGGTTATAAAGTCTGAAGTTGTCGATGTTGAAAAGACAAACGGAAAGAGCGGTGTTCTTATAGGTCTCAAATTCTCTGTCAAGAATTTCGAAGAAGAATTTATAGTTGATAAGACCGGTAAGTTCGTCGCGCTGGGATTCCTCAATGGCCTTTTCATAAGCATAAGCGTTCTTTACCGCGCCGGAACAAATGGAAGCGACTTTTTCAAGGAATGCTTTGATTCCCGGGTTGGCAAGAGCTTTTTCTGATTTTACCGAAAGCATAATGATGCCGATAAGTCCGTCGCCGGAACCGATGGGAACGTAACAGTTTATCTGTTGCTTGATAAGAAGGTTCTTTTCAGTTTCCCAAAGGCTGCGATAAGCCATCTTTCTCGAAAAATCCTGGTGAAGAAGGAATTTGTTTTCTGCGGCAAGGCAGGAGATAAGCGGATGGTCTGCTTTAAGAATAAAGTTCTTTTCTTCAAGGGGGTTGAGAGTGTGCTCAACGCGGAAGCTTCCGGAAGGGGTCTTGATAAGAATGTACATATGGTTCATGTCAACAACGCCGCGGATAGCTTCGGACATGGCCTGAAGAATGTCGCTCACATGGAGCATACTGGTGATCTCTTCAGAGAATTTTGCAACGGCAAGATCCTGTTTGCGCTCGTTCTTGGTGAAAATCGCGGTGAATACTCTGCTGATAACAAAGTAAATGAGTGCGATAAATCCAACAAGTACCGCCGCAACAAGGATAAGCGAAGCGGAAGCATCCATTCCGAACTTTTCGATAAGGAAGTGGTGCGCAGTGACTGCCGGGTTGGAAAGCACCGCAGCGCCCACGGCGGTCGCCATGATTATGTAGTTCGAAGTGGAAAGAAGAATGCTCATTCTGAAAAGGTTCTTCTTATAAAGCGCATAGAACAGGAAGAGCGTGTTCACCGCACCGGAAAGCATATCCACCGGAAGACCTACGAAGAACGGAAGGGTGGCAAGAATATGTCCCACAAAGATGACCGCCATACCGAGGGCGATAGGTTTGAGCTGCTGAAGAGCAATTCTGTTGCCTCGGCAATGACGCCAGATGAGCATGAGAAGCTGGATAACCGTTACGGAAATTACAAGGAAAAGAAGAACGATTGTCCAGGAATAGTGATAAAGGAATTTTATCGAAGTTCCTTCCATTACAACTTCCGGAAGGGGAATAAAGAATCCGGTAACAAGGTTGAAAAGGAAGACGCCGATATAAAAGAATAGCCAGAATTTTCTCAGATAAACTTTTTGTTTGTCAAAGAAATTGAGAAGAAAGTTGAAATAGCAATAGGGAAGAAGGAAAAGTCCCAAAAGTGAAACGTGGTGCCAAAAGTTTACCGAAGGCCAGAACTGCATACGCATTCCGAAAGAACCGCCGTTCCAAAGGATCATCGCCCCGAGAAGGATCATGAAGGAGAAAATGACTTTTTCCTTATGCTTTGCCGCAATAAAGGTGAAAAGAAGGAAAAGATAACAGAAGATGGAAATAATAGAAACCCAACTATAGCCAGTCATTGATAAGATCCCCCTTTCCGTCAAGCATATGGCAGCTCAGAAGGTCGCTGATGTCGCAGCTTTCGGGGTTCATGGCCCTTATCTTTCTGCCGAATTTCTTTTCATAAAGGTCAAAAGTTCCGCATTTAAGAAGAGTTATCTTGAGCGGGTCAACTCCGAGAATGTTTTTAAGGTCCTCGTAATCCTGGTCAAGATAGCGGAAATAAATTCCAAGCTGGTCCTGAAGAATGCGGATGCTGATAGCGCTGTTTACAAGGCTGCTGTGCTGCATCTCAACGTAAAGATGCATGTAAGGACGGTAATCCTCGGTAAATTCCTTTTTTGCAGTCCATGCGGCAACCGGAAGTCTTGAAAGCTGGATAGCCTGGTTAACGGATTTTTCGGTAATGCGGGTGAAACCTGCAATATCAATGACCTGGGGAACCCTGTCCACAAACTGGAAGCGGGGAATATTGTTGTTTTCCTTGTTGCTTCCGATTCCGATGCAGCGGAAAACGTCGCCAACACGGTAACGGGCAAAAGCGCCGCCCTTGAAAACGGTAAGAACAAGCTCATAAATTCCGCCGGGAACAACTTCGTTCCAAAGAATGGTACGGGGCTGATAGGAAGGATCCGCCATGTTTCTTTCAAGCTCGTCCTCGGGAATGAACTCATAAAAACAAGCGTCCGGGAAGAAATACATCGCCTCACGGTTCCAGGTTTCGCAGCCGATACAGGTGGGTTCGGTGCCGGCAAAAAGTTCCATGGGAGCAACGCCCCACATCTTTTCAAGGTCGGTTTTGTAACAGCGGTTGTCGGTACCGGCGCACATGAATCCTTTAAGATGGAAAAGGTCTTTGGGCAAAAGTTCGCGGTTTTCTTTTTTGCATCTGTTTTTCGCCATAAGATAGCGAAGCATCATCTTAGGAGAAACACCGGGAAGCTTTCCTCCGGAACTTTTTCCGCCGGACTGCATCGAAGTGATGCTCTGGCTTACGTAATAAAGAACGCTTCCGAGACCGAAGAAGAATTCGATGCCCTTTTCCATGCCAAGCTTGAAGCCCTGTTTGTTGCGCTCTTTAAAAGTCATGCTGATGCTTTCTTTTACCGGCGGAAGGATCTCGATATCTATCTCCTCGTCAAAAAGAAGGGGAAGAAGACCGGTAAGATAGGGAAGCGGAGCAAGAGCATAAAGCATATGGTCGGTTACGTTTACGTCAAAGTCATATTTGCGCCGGCTGGTCGAAAGAACAAGACAGCTCATAACGTTATGTCTGAAAGTGTCAAGCATCGCTTTGGTATAAGGCGCGGTCTTGATGGGATGAACGCCGCCTTCCCAGGTGGTCTGGATCCAAAGCACCGGTTCACCCGGAAGAGCACTCGCCTGCTTTGCAAGAAGAACGGGAGCATAATCTTCATAGGTGGTAAGCGGTACCATTTCGCGGAATTCGTCGATGGTGTGGGGATATTTTCCTTTAAGAATGCTCTGACCGAGTTCGCTTGAGCTCCAAAGTTCCATCTGTTCAAGCAAAAGTCTGTTTTGCACGTCCATGAACTCTTTGCTGCTCATGTTCAGAAAGCCGCAATATTCTTCCCATATTTCTTCTTTGGAATACTGGTGAAGCTTTTCCTGAAATCTCATTGATCATCCTCCTTGCTGTCGGAATTTAAAAGGGTCTTTAATGCCCTTTTTGTGCTTTTGATATTCGGTATCAAAAAAGGCACCCTTTTGCGGTATTGCCCGTAATCCGAAAAGGTCTTCATAAAAGTGACCCTGTCCTGAAAACAGGCATAAAGAAAATTCAAAAACGAAAAAATCATTCCGTTTAAAAGCATTTTTTCCGGCAAAGCCGCAAGCCCAAGAAAAAGATAAGTTCCGAAAAAGAACAAAATTCCCGGATGACGGCAAAGCGCATATGCGCCCCGGTCATAAACTTTGTGCTCGTCCAAAAGAACGTAGGTCTTTTCAAAAGGAAGAGCAAAAAACAAACAGTAAATAAGCACCCCAAGGTTCAGGATCCCCAAAAGGATAAGAACCGTGTCGCATATTCCCGAAAAAGCTCCGTTTTTAACGGCATAAAAAACGTCAAGCCCCGCCGAAACAAGAAGCATCGCCATTCCAATGCCGAAAAACCGGTGCAAAAATCGGTTTTTGTGCGTAAAGCTGTTCACGTCATAAACAAAGAACAACCCAAAGGCGCATATTCCCAAAACAAGAGAAACCATAAAACCTCCGGAATATCATCTTTCGCCGCGTTTTTTGGGTTCAAAGTCGGCCATATCCATTCCTTCTTTAAAGAATGCAAAGCGGCTGACCTCGCCGTATTTTACGGAATACATGGCGCAGTCGGCGGATTCGATAAGATGCTGATAATCAAAACCGTCGTCCGGAACAAGCGCAACGCCGATGCTGAGCGCAAGCTGACGTTCGATGTTTCCGTTGCGATAAGGATATTTGAAGCAGCTGCAAAGATGCAAAAGTCTCTTTTCAATATCCTCGCGGCTGATGCCGTTTACGAAGACAACAAATTCGTCGCCGCCGTAACGGGCAACAACGTCGGAATGACGGAACTCGCTGAGGAAGCGCTTGGAAACGTAACAAAGAACGTCGTCGCCGACGGTATGACCGAGAGTGTCGTTGATGGTTTTGAAGTCGTTGACGTCAATATAAACCATAGCGCCCTGGGTGATTTTTTTGTTTTCAAGCCAGTCGCCGACGGTCTGCTCAAAATATTCTCTGTTGTAAAGACCGGTAAGGGGGTCGCGGTGTGCTTTTTCCTGCCAGCGTTTTACTTCCTTTTTCCAAAGGTCCTTGTTAACAAGGGTGCCGGCAATGGTCGCGTTTCCGCCGGGCTGAACAGAAACCCTGTGAAGATGCGCTTCAAGCCATTCGTAACGTCCTTCACCGGTGCAGAAACGAACGGTGCCCTCTTCTTTTCCGCCGTTTTCACGGCATCTTGCAAGCATGCGCAAAAAGTCTTTTCTGTCGTTTTCGTGAACAAGCGCGGATTTTTCAAAAAGTGCATAGGCGTTCTGGTGGTTTATCTCACCGCCGAGAGCGGGCGAGAAGCAATCGGAAAATACCGCCGCGTTGTCTGCAGTGGAATAAGAGAACATGATAACTCCTTCGGAGTCGTCGGGACCGCCTCTTCCGGAAGAAACCTTTTCGTTGTCAACAAAAGCAAGTTCTTTTCCGGTGTAAGCGGTGTTTCTGAATTCTTCGGCGCTCATGGGACTAAAGAAGAAAAATCCCTGTGCACTGTCGCAGCCGGCCTGCTGAAGAAAACGCACCTGGCTTTTATTCTCAATTCCGTCGGCGGAAGATGCTATCTGCATCTGGGAAGCATATTTAAAAATTCCTTCCGCAAGAAAACGGTTGCGTCGGTCGTTATGTTCAATGCTGAAAAAGTCTTTGTCAAGTTTAACGGAATCCGCGCCCTGAACTCTTATAAGGTCAAGGGGAAGGGCGTCTTTTCCAAAGCCGTCAAAAGCGCATCTGAAACCCGCGGAATGTATCTTTTCAACAAGCTTGCAGACGGTCTCGGGATTTTTGAGCACCGTTTTTTCATCAAGCTCGATTTCGATAAGCTTCGGCTCAACGCCGTATTTCTGACAAACGTCGGAAAAATCCCTGATGATGCCGCGGCTGCAAAGAGTGCCGTAAGTGATATTCATGGAAACGGGGCAGGGCATAAGTCCTTCCAAAGTCCATTCGGAAATTTTGCGGCAGACAAATTCAAAAAGGAATCTGTCAAGTTTTTCGGAAAGCCGGTATTCTTCAAAAACCGGAACGAAAGATGCAGGACAAAGAAGTCCGTCTTTGGGGTGGCGCCAATGCAAAATGGCTTCCGCACCGTTTATGCGCCCGTCGGTAAGCGAAACTTTCGGCTGAAAATAAACAACAAAGTCGCCGTCCTCAAAGGATTTGTCCATATAATTTACATATTCCCATTTTTTTGCGGCGATTTCGCCGCTGCCGCTGCAAAAGAAAACGGAAGAATCGGATTTTTCGGTATCGCCAAAAGCATTTTCGGATTTTTCGATAAGGCTTTCGCAAGGTTCTTTTTCTGCTTCGGAAAGATAAACACCGAATTTAAGGTCAAGAACGTAAGGGGATTCTTTTCCCGCGTTGAAAGCATTTACTTTTTCGGAAAACCAGCCGAGCCTTGTGGAAATATCGCTTTCGGAGCGGTTTTTGATGAACATGAAAAAAGTTCCGCCGTATGTTCTTCCAAAAGGCTCAAAAGCACCAAGGTTTGCTTTCACCGTTTTTTCGACATAAGCAAGAGCCTTTTCGGAATCTTCGTTTCCGAAGGTGGAGATCATCTGCTCATAATTCATAAGCTTCATGGTGACCGCGGCGTATTTAAGTCTTTCCTTTTCGGAAATGCTTTTTATTTCAGATAAAATTCCGCTGTAATTAAGCCCGCCGGTAACTTTGTCGGTAAGGGTGCCGCGTTTTGATTTTTTAAGCTTTTGCGCAAGAACACCAACTGCCGCAAAAAGAAGCAGACAAAGCGCAAAAACTATAAAGATGATCGTTTTTTCTGTCATTTGATTTTCCTCACAATGATTAACCGTACCAAAGTCCGTCCCAAAAAAGAACTTCCTTCGATTGATTTTTCAAAAAACATGCTATATAATGATTTCACAAAAAACTTTATGAGATAAACCGCAAAAAAAGGTTTTCAAATAACCGTCCCTAAAAAAACAGGAGGCCATATGAAATTAACTTCAAAAAAGATACTTAATATTTTATTTATCGCCGCTCTTGCGGTGGGCGTCATCTTTTACGGAAAAAGCCTTAATGAAAAAGAAGTCGGCGCCCGCGAAAGCGAAGAAGCAAAAGAAATCGTTTTGGCAAACCGCGAAGAAATATCCGCCGAAAAGGAAGAATTCATCACCGGTTCAAAAAAACCTCCGGTATATGACAGCGTTGTCGAAGAACTTATAACCCTCGATATTGATGCCCTTCGTGAGGTGAACCCAGAAGTTATCGGCTGGATATATATCCCGAATACCAATATCGATTATCCGGTGCTCCAGCATGAGGACAACCAGTATTACCTCAAATATACCTGGGAACATACCCGCAACAACATCGGCGCGGTGTTCCTTGACTGTGAAACCTCCGTCGATCTCTCGGATTTCAACACTCTTGTTTACGGCCACAGGATCAACAACAAGACCATGTTCGGTTCCCTTTATAAGTTCCTTGAAAAAGAATATTTCGATGCCCATCCGAGCATCTATCTCGTCACCGACGAAGGCGTTTTTCGCTACGATATTTTCGCTTCGTACCAGACCGGACTTGAAACCATTTCTTTCGCAATGAAGATCGAAACCGAAAAGAAACGCAAAGAATTCATCAACTTCGCCCTTGACTATGCGGTACAGTCCACCGGCTATGTTCCCAAAACCGACGAACAGTTCCTCACCCTTGCAACCTGCTCTTTTAACGACACTTACCGCGATGTTGTCCAGGCGGTGCTCAACGAAGAAGCCTCCGTAAGGTTCGACCAATAATAATACTTATACTTAATAATATATTATAACACTGATTATATTATATTTCAATAGAACGAACTGTGCATTTTTGACATATTTTAATAAAAAATATAATATCAATATACAAAATTTAAAGCAATATGCTGTCAGCATATTGCTTTTTGTTTTACTTTCTGCTAATATAAAAAATGAGCAAATATCTTAATTTTGTTCAGATCTTTTTGCAGTTTTGTCAGAGGGGAGGAAATTTTCTCAAAAAAGCAACCGCTGCGCGATAAACCCGCGCAAAATATTCATTGAACTTTTTAAAAATGAATACCTGAAAAAGGCAAACCGTCCGAAAGGGCGGGACGCAAAGCAAGGGACCTAAGGCGGAAAAGTCCGCTATGGCTGCCCGGCTGCCAGTATTTCACTTTTTTACTATATATTGTTTATAGAAAGGGGTAGAAATATATGGCAAACACTATGAAAAAATTTGTAGCAATCCTCATGGCTGCAGTTCTCGGCATGAGCATGGGCCTTCAGGCAATTGCTGCAACCACCACCGAAACCGAAACAACCACCGACGGCGAGCTTACCACCACCGTCACAACAACAACCGAAACGACCGAAGACGGAAACACCACTACCGTAGTGGTAACTGTCGAAACCAAAAAGGACGGCATTGATGAAGACGGTGCAACCGTTGATTATGACGAGACCAAAGTCACAACCACCCAAACTTCCGGTGATACCGTAATCTCCGAAAAATGTGTGACTGACGGAAAAGAAAGCCTTAGTTATGATTATACGGAAAAAGTTCCGGACGTTGACGTCGACCTTATCAAAGACGGAAAAGAAATCGAAAATCCTTCCGGCTCTGCTGAAATAACTCCGGATGCACCTGTTTCTGCGGATCCCAAAGAAGACGAAAACGATACTGAATACGATGAAACCAAAATCGTTTCCAAAACAGACCGCGAAGTAAATGCAGAAGTTAATATTGTAGAGGTAGAAGATTATAAGATCATCAGGGATAAAGACGGTAATATTCTTGAAGTATATAAATACGATGAAGAAGAAAATACCGGTCTTGAACCCATTTCTTCCCAGTGGGACGATAACAAACAGGATGTTAAAAAACCTGTCGCAGGCATGACAGTTGAAGAACTGAAAGCACTGGATGATGCTGGTAAACTTCCGGTAGTGCCTATGACTGAAGAAGAAATTAAAGAGGCTTTAAAAATCAGACCCGAAGGATATGATTATCTTTATGTCGGTTTGGGCGAAGACAGTTATTACGGTGTTGGCTGGAACTTTGTAAGCGACAATTATTACAACGGCTACGGCACCGGAACACACCAGTTTGCTTTGGGCGATTTCTCCGAAGAAGAAATGAAACTGATCTCTGCTTACTGTGCAGACCTTGAAACTTCTTCCAGAAAGGGATATTGGTATACTGTGCAGAATGTAGAGGATGCCGATTACTATGATGAAGAAAGTGCAAAGCACATTCGCACCATTGCTTCCAATGCATACTGGGGCGTAATTGACGATCCCGAAACCAAAGAAGCCGAATTCGGAAGCCTTGCAGCTGTCAAAGCTATGATGGCAGAAGCAAAAGATGCCGACGGTAACCCGGTATTTACTGAGGCACAGATTAACGGTTTGACTGAAGGCGAGGCTTTGACCGCAAGCCAGATGGCTATCTGGAAATACGGCAACCCTTATCAGAAAGAGGACGGCGAAACCATTTACATCGATGCGGATACCGTTGATTATAACAGGTATCAGGGCAGATACGATTGGACTTACAGTTCTCAGCATATAAAAGATAACATCAGAGAAAGAATCATTGCTGAAAAGCAGCTTGACGTAGAGAATATGACCGAGGAAGAACTCGAGGCTCTCAATAAAATGGTTAGCGATCAGTACAGCACTGAACGCGCAGCAATTATGGGCCGCATCAACGCTCTGGCAAATTATCTGATGAATCTGACTCAAACCGATGATCAGAGTGAATCCACTCAGATTATCAATGAGAAGAATTATATCGAAGATATGTCCATGACCGTTGGCTCTATGGTTAAAGAAAACGCGGACGGCAACGGCAACAATAGCTATAATGTGGATTTCACATTCTCGCTGGTAGTTACCCCCGGTGAAAAAGATGACCTTATCATTAAAGTTATTAACAGCAACGGAGAGGTTGTAGGAAGCGGTAGAGTTGCAGGTGACGGAAGTCAGGATGATGGCTTTAATGATGTATACTATGACGAAAAAACAGATAGCTACACTTTGACCGGTCTTGAACTTATTGAAGGTTCTGACACCAAATTCAACCTCAAGCTGGAAGGCGCCCAGTATCTTGAAAGAGGCGTTTATATTTATACTTCCGAAGTCCGCGACGATACTCCTTCCCAGACTTTTGTCGGTATAGCCGAAGGATATAAGAGCGTTGATACCGCAATGGAAATCGATCTTTCCTTCAACGTTGAAGAAGGCACCGTAACCACTTTGCGCGAATGGCACAGCGAAGGCGATCCTGTTTACAGAATCATTGACGGCGACGAAGAATTTGAGGAAGAGGAGATCCCGCTTACTCCCGTTCTTTATAACGCAGAACCCAATCCTCCCGCAGAAAAACTCGATGTTCCTTCCGACACCGAAACCATTCTTGATGAGGACGTTCCGCTCGCAGCAGTACCCGGACTTGGCGATGAATCTTCCATGTGGCTGATGGTTGCAGTATTTGCATTCGTTGGTTTTATGGCACTTAACCTCCCTGAGAAAAAACGCGAAGAAGACTGAACTGCAAAACGTAACAATTTGTAAAATCAGATAAACTGATTTCGCAAACCCCAAGACCGATCTGCAAATTTAAGATACTCGAAAAAAGAGCCGAAGCAAAAACTTCGGCTCTTTTATTTGTATTTTTCTTTTCTTTGGAGTATAATTCATCTATCGACAAAAGAGGTGGAAAAATGGAATTTAAATATATTTCAGAAGACGTTGAAAAAAGCATTATTGAGATTGTCCATAAAATTCATCGCAACCCGGAACTCAGTTATCACGAATTTGAAACGACGAAGCTCATCGCCGCCGAACTTGAAAAAATGGGCGTCGAACTTTTGGAAAAACAGCCGGAAACCGGTGTTTTGGGTCTGCTCAAAGGAAATCTTCCGGGACCGACCGTTGCCATAAGGGCAGATATCGATGCACTTCCTGTTGATGAAGACACCGAACATGAGGTCCGTTCTGAAAATCAAAACGTCATGCATGCCTGTGGACATGATTTTCATACTTCTGCTTTGCTTGGTGCGGCAATGGCGCTTTGCAAAAAACGCGATGAAATTCCCGGAAATATTCTTTTCGTTTTCCAGCCTGCGGAAGAAAAAGGCAGCGGGGCTGACGTAATCATTTCCACAGGAGTTTTTGAACAATATCGGCCAAAGGCTTTTTTCTCTATTCACATAAAGCCGGATATTCCGAAAGGAAAAATCGGAATCAGAAAAGGCCCGATCATGGCGGCAATGTGCACCTTCAGAATACATATTATCGGAAAAGGCGGCCACGGAGCAACTCCGCACCTTGCAACGGACCCGATAATTGCCGCGGCGCATGTTCTTGATGCGCTTCAGTGCATTCGTTCGCGCTGGACCGATCCTGCTCAGCCGTTTACTCTTTCGATCTGCTCAATTCACGGCGGAAGCGCCTGCAATGTCATTCCGGACGATGTTTATATGGAAGGAACGTTCCGCAGTACGGTTGATTCGCGCGAAGATACGGTGAAAAAGCAAATAACCGAAGTCTGCGATTCCGTTTCAAAGGCTCACGGCTGTACCGCAGAATGTGAGTTTTTAAAAGAAGCCCCGCCGCTGGTGAACGACGAAAAGCTTGCGGATATAGCTCACGAAGCTGCAGCAGAGCTTTTTGGAGAAGACAGAATCCTCGTTCAGGATTTTTGGATGGCATCGGAGGATTTCAGCTTTTACAGAGAAATTGCGCCGGTTTTCATGTACCATGTGGGAGTTGGCAAGGAAGACGGCTCTTCCGCAAGCCTTCATAATCCGGGATTTTTTGCTCCTGACGAAACCGCACCTTTCTGCGCAGAACTTCTTGTGGGAACGGCTTTGACCGCACTTAAAAAAGGATTAGGCGACTGAAAACACACAAAACACCAAATGCTCTGCAAAAAAATAACCCCGGAAACCTTGATTTTACAAGGCTTCCGGGGATTTTTCATTTTATTCCCACTCGCTCCCGAAAAATAAATCTTAAACAGATTTGCTTATGGGATTTAGTTCAAGGTCTTAGGATTATTTCCATTATTCAGACAGCAGAGGCTATCTGATTTTTTTGTTGCCATAGTGTTGCCATGACATTTCACTTTAGTACAATATCGATCAAGATTTGTTATTTGCCTCTAATCCTCTTATACTCCATATACTTACGCGCACTTGCCTTATCATAAAGGTTTTCAAGGAACGTTTCATCCTGCTTCATTGACGCCATTACAATGTCAACGCACTCATCGTTTGTAAATACCCTGAACAAGTCGGGAATGCTGAAATCAGCAAACGCAGAACTCAATTCACTTCTCAATTCATCATCTGACAAATCAAGAGTTTCTTGGAGTCCCTTGAAGTTGTATGCCAATGGCGAAGAACAGAAAGAATGGCTGTATGGGGCGATGTGCTCCAGTTTCATTTTATATAGACGCCAATAGAAATCATCCTTCTTATTCGTAAAGAAAGACCCCATACTGTTTTCCATTAAGCTCAGGTCATAATATACAGCTTCGGCCAGAAGTGCAAACGCTGTCTTAGGCTTGTTTTCTTCCAATAGGAACTCGTACATGGAGTGCCTTAGATTTCTATACAAACCAAAGTCATAGTTCTGGGCATGAATACCACTCTGTTCATTGAAATAACCCCACAGAACATCCCGATAGGGATAGTGGGTTTGAGCAATACGATGGTTCATCTCCCAGACACTCATATACCTATGACGGTGCAGGTACGGCACGTACTGGTTGTCCTTCAATTCCTGTTCACCCTTGGAGGTCAACTTGAAGAAACGCTCTGGGTATTTGGCAGACAACTCATTATGGTCTGCTACACCCAGCAGTCTATCAATCAACTCAGCCTTTTTACCAGATACCTTTTCATTGACCAGCTTGAGTTCGTCCTTAATCTCGCCCAACTTTAGCCGTTCAAGAACGGAACGTAAATCACCCGGTTCAATGAAACCACGCTCATACAAGGAGTCCAAGACGCTCTGAGGACCTTTCACCGAATACTGATAATACCAAAACCCCTGAAAGCTGTTGTCAGAAGTTTTGTAGGTGTGGGCATAGTCCAGCATCAGAATCTCGTGGGGATACAGACCACCCTTTGACGGCGTTGCCTGCATCAGCAATTCTTCCAGAGGGGGAGGGCAATCTACCTCAGTAGTAATCTCCACCAATGGTGTCTTTGCAACGACTTCCTTCTTCACATATTCTGGTGCTGGTGGTGTGTAGGATCCAGAATTTACGGGTACTTTCGTCACACTATTATCAACGGGATTTGACTTCTTCTTGAATAAATCAAACAGCCCCATATTATCCCCCTTTTTGCAGTAAGAGCCCTATGATAAATAAATCATAGGGCTCTTATAATCCACTTGCAATTATTCTCTTAAAAATGTTGCCATTTTGTTGCCACAAGCAGCTTCAAAAGTTTGAAAACCCTTGATATTACAGGTTTTTTTCAACCTCTGAAATTATTCCCACTCAATGGTGCCGGTGGGCTTGGGAGTAAGGTCGTAAAGAACGCGGTTAATACCTTCTACCTCGTTTATAATGCGGTTAGTGACCTTATGGAGTACCTCATAGGGGATCTCTTCAATGGTTGCAGACATTGCATCTTTGGTGTTGACTGCGCGGATAATTGCGGGCCAGCCTTCATAACGGCTGTCGTCTTTTACGCCGACGCTCTTGATGTCCGGAACAATGATGAAATACTGCCAAACTTTTTCGGCAAGTCCGCAGATGTCAAACTCTTCGCGAAGAATGGCGTCAGCCTCTCTGAGAGCGGCAAGACGGTCTCTGGTGATTGCGCCAAGGCAGCGAACACCAAGGCCGGGACCCGGGAACGGCTGACGGTAAACCATACCATGGGGAAGACCAAGAGCTTCGCCCACAACGCGGACTTCATCTTTAAAGAGAAGTTTGATGGGTTCAACAAGCTCGAACTGAAGGTCTTCGGGAAGACCGCCGACGTTGTGGTGGCTCTTAACCGCTTTTTTGCCTTCGGCAGCTTTAATGCTTTCAAGGATATCGGGATAAATGGTTCCCTGTGCAAGGAATTCCACACCTTCAAGTTTGCGTGCTTCGTCAGCAAAAACTTCGATGAATTCTTTGCCGATAATTTTTCTTTTGCTTTCGGGGTCGGAAACGCCTGCAAGAAGATCAAGGAAACGGTCAGTAGCATCGATGTAAACAAGGTTTGCGTCAAGCTGGTTTTTGAAAACTTCGATTACGTTTTCAGATTCGTTCTTGCGCATAAGGCCGTGGTTTACATGAACGCAAAGAAGCTGTTTGCCGATAGCCTTGATAAGAAGTGCGGCAACGACGGAAGAGTCAACGCCGCCGGAAAGTGCAAGAAGAACTTTTTTGTCGCCAACCTGTGCGCGGATTTTGGCAACCTGTTCTTCAATAAAAGCTTTGGCAAGCTCGGGGGTGGTAATACGTTCCATATTTTCGGGACGAACATTGCTGGACATGGGAATTCCTCCTGTTAACAGTAAAATGGGATAACCTTAACAAAATTAATTATACTCGTCTAAAACCCGTTGCGCAACATTTTTTTAAGTTCAAAACAAAAAAATTCTGTCATCTTGACAAAAAATGCATAATATGCTTTAATCTATTTAAAGATAATTTTAAATAGATTTTTGCGAAAGGAGAGAGCGATTCTGGCTGTAAACGAAGTACTTTCGGCTCTTGCTGATGACACAAGACGAAGCATTCTGCAAAAACTCCGCGAAGGAAAAATAAATTCCGGCGATCTTGCGCTATCTGTCGGTCTTTCGCCCCAGGCGCTTTCATATCACCTTTCAAAGCTGAAAAAGGCCGGACTTATTTATGAAACAAAAGAAAAGAATTTTATATTTTATGAGCTTGATCTGACCGTCTTTGACGAAGTCATCGTCTGGATAAGCACCCTGAAAGGAGGAACCGCAGATGAAAAATAAAATGTGGCTCTATTATTTCTTTATGTTACTTCCGCTTCTCGTAACCCTGGTCATTTTTCCTTTCCTTCCCGAAACAATACCTGCTCACTATAATTTTGCGGGAGAAGTTGACCGCTGGGGAAGCAAGTTTGAAACTTTTATCTTTCCTTTCTGCACAATTGCAATGGGCGTTTTCATGCTCTGGATGGCAAAAATCGCCGCAAAGGATGAAAAGGGAGGAAAAAACAACGAAAAAATCGTCTTCTGCACCGGAATGGGAATTTCTATCTGGTTTGCAATCCTTCACGGCCACAGTCTTTATATGGATTTTGCCCTTGCGGAAAAGGTTTTTGAAACCCCTGTCGATATCAATAAGCTGATCTGCATCCTTCTCGGCATAGGTATTGCAGTGACCGGAAATTTCATGCCGAAACTCCGAAACAATGCCGTTATGGGATTAAGAACAAGCTGGAGCATGAAAAACGACACTACCTGGAAAAAATCCCAGATTTTCGGCGGCGCTTCGTTCATGATAATAGGCGTTCTCACCGTTATTGCGGGAATATTCTTTGAGGGTTATACCGCAATGTTCATCGCTCTCGGACTTCTTGTCACCGATACGGTCGTATGCGTCATATATACTTACAAAGTTGCGCAAAAATATTAAAAAAAGCACCGCATAAGCGGTGCTTTTTTATGTCTGCTCTTCCAGCGGACACCATTTTTTCTTTATGAAACATCTCAGGAACATGGTGAAAAGGAACATGTTGTGCGCAATCATGCATCCCCATGCAGCCACAAGATTCATGCTGAGAAGCTGGGTGAAAATGAAAGTTCCGAAGATCCTTATGCCCCACATACCCATGATGTTGTAAACAAAAGGCTCCTTCGTTCTTCCAACGCCCTGCATAAGTCCTTCGATGATAATGGAAAAACCGTAAAAAGGTTCCGAAACCGCGACCATCCGAAGTACCGTCGAACCGAGCGCAATAACTTCGGCGCTGTCCGAAAAAATATCCATAAGCGAGGGTGCAAGCACAAAAAGGCTTGCGCCGGAAATGGTCATAAGAACAACCTCGATAGGGATGAACATGTTCGCAAGGTCATGCATGCGCTGTTTGTCCTTCGCGCCGTAAGCGTTTCCGTTAAGGGTTGCCGCCGCGGTCTGCATTCCGAATCCGGGAATATAAAATGCTGATTCAACAGTATTGGCAATGGTGTGTGCCGCTGTGGAAATTTCGCCCAGGGAGTTTATCATCGAGGCAAAAGCAACGAATCCAAGGGAAGTTCCGAACCTTTGAAGCATGTTCGGAAACGCAACCTTAAGACAGGGTTTAAGTATCTCAAAATCCGGAGCGATCCTCTGGCCTTTAGGGGAAAGCTGCGGGTGTTTCCAAAGCACCGCGGTTATAAGAATTCCGCCTACGGTAAAAGCGACCGCACTTGCGACAGCCGCACCCACAACTCCAAGTCCCGCGCCGGGAACGGTGAATTCAGCTCCGAAAATTTTGAGCACGCGGGTCTCATAAATGAGCATAAAGTTGAGCACGACGTTTGTGGCGTTCATTATGACGCCTATTTTCATAGGTGTTTTTGTGTCGCCGGAAGCTCTTAAAACCGTTCCGAAAATAATGCTTGCAGTCCTTGGAAGCATCGGAACGTAAACGATAAAGAAATATTGCGACGCAAGTTCTCTGATTCCTTCGTCCACCTGCATCCAAACCGGCACAAGGCTGCTCAGCGAAAGAGCAAGAACGGTAAAAAACGCACCGAAAACAAGTACCGCCAGCACAGATTGCCCAACGGCCCGCTTTGCCTTTTCTTCATCGCCGGCGCCCCTTGCTTTTGCAATAAAAGCAAGAAAACCGATGCTCATGGCTGAAATGCTGCTGCTGATAAGCCAGTTTACGGTACTCGTGGAACCCACTGCCGCCGTTGCGGCAGTTCCAAGAGCGCCGACCATTGCGGTGTCAATATATTGAACGGCGGTCTGCATCGCCTGTTCAAGCATTGTCGGCCAGGCAAGCGCCCATATAACGGCTATCATTGCCGGGTTAAGCTTTTTAAAGTAACTTCTTAACATGATTCCTCAAAACTTTTTATGATCTTTGGCTTTCAGTTCAATGTATCCGCATTTGCTGCAAACGTAAACTTCCACAGCGCTTCTTTCGGGCGTTTCAAAAATCGATTTGGTTTCGCTTTCGATTTCTATTCCGCCGAAGGTAAAAAGTTTAGCTTTCGTCATCTCGTTTTTGCATTTAATGCATTCCATAAAAAAGCCTCTTTTCCAAAACATCTCTATCAATTATAAAATCTGCCGCAGTCAATGTCAATTAAAACCAAAACAAAAAAACGCTTTCCGAAAAACGGAGAGCGTTTTTATTTTTGATTAAAACAATTTTGCGATGTTTTCGTTGAACCAGCCGTATCCAAGGTCGATTTCCGGAATGATTTCGGAAGACATCAAAAATCCGCAAAGGAACCAGAGGGTTACGATTATCGCAATAATAACGACCACCTGCATAAACCTGAAAAACCTTTGGTCGGAACGACGCTTTTTCTCTTTAAAGGTTTCGCTTTGCGAAGAAGTTTCTTCCGAAAAAAATTCTCCAAGGTCCCTTTTACAGTAATTTTCCGCATACATGAAAAGAAGGGACTCAAGAACGTCGTCGCTTTTTTCTCCGGACATTTTTTTGCAAAAACCCTTCATTATGCCGTTAAAAGCCTTTTTGGCTTCTTCACTGTCGCCGTAATGTTCGCTTATCTTGCGATAAACTTTCCAGCCATATCGATCCAAAAGCTCGTCATAAGCGCCGCTTTTGTGTTTTTTGATTTTTTCAAGAAGATCGTCTGCCATAAAATCACCGGCTTTTACATAAATTCATAGCCGTAAGCTTCGGTAACGGTTCTGGGAATTTCCATGCGGAAAGTTTTTTCCGGGTCCACCACCTGGCAAACCCTAAGGTCGCCGGTAACGCTTAAAAGCATTGCCGCTTCGTGGTCGCCCATTCCAAGTTCTTTCATCAGGAAGGAATGCATGGCAAGAGTTGCCCCGACGCAGGCTTCGTCAGCGGTTTTTGCGGAAAAAATAGTCATGGCTTTTTCTTTTCCAAGAAGGAAAGGAGTGGGAAGTTTGCAGTCCTTAAGAACGGTTACTTTTACGGTAACAACTCCCGCAATTTCAACGCCGCAAACTTCAACTTCGCCGTCGCCCATTTTTGCGTGAAGGTCGCCCATGGCAAGAAGCGCGCCTTCGGTATTGACCGGAAGATAAAGAACGGTGCCCGCACCAATCTGGGTGCAGTCCATGTTTCCGCCGTGGGAATCGGGTGTTCCGGTATCAATACCTTCGCCCTTAGGCGCGGTACCGATAACGCCTATCATCGGCGAAACGGGAAAACTGAGTTTGTCGTTGAATTTTATGATTCCGTCTTTTACGGGAAGGATCTTTGTCACTTCGCCGCAAACCACATTTCCGGTAATACCTTCGCCGGGTGCTCCAACCATCACTCCGTGATCGCCCAGTTCAATGTTAAGTATCTCGACTTTAAGAACGTCACCGGGCATTGCCCCTTCAACAAAAAGAGGACCGGTGGCGGGGTTTACGTTGTTCCAGTCAAGCCCGCCCAAAAGTTCGTCTTCGCTTTTAAGCTGGCCGCCAAAACAGTCAAGAGTTTCAAAACGAACCGTGTCGCCGCTTTTTGCTCTTGCGGCGGGAACGTTTTCGGACCACATTTTATGTACTTTTGTGTCGGTGTGAACGGTAAGCATAAAAATCCCTCCAAATTGGTCTCAGTTCAAAAGTCGGTAATCAAAGTTCCATTTCTCCGGCGGCATACATTATTGCCGAAAGCGCCGCCACCGGCGCGGTTTCACATCTCAGTATTCTGGGACCGAGCGAAGCGATAAGAGCACCGTGCTCAGCGGCAAAAGCGGCTTCCTCATCGGAAAAACCGCCCTCGGAACCTACCATCATGGAAATGGTGCCGCCCCCTCTTTTCGCCATTATTTCTCTAAGTGGATATTCCGCGTGCTCAAAAAAGAAAATGGGGGTTTCGGCCTCGCACATTTTGAGCACCGCGTTTTTAAAAGTGAGCATCTCGCCCACTTCCGGAAGTTTTCCGCGTCCGCTTTGCTTTGCGGCTTCGTCCGAAATTTTGCGAAGACGCTCAAGCTTTTTCTTCATGGTCTTTTCGTCCGGGCGCGAAATACATCTTGAAGTAAGAACGGGGACGATTTTCGAAACGCCGAGCTCAACGGATTTCTGAACAATATATTCGAGCTTGTCGAACTTCGGAAGCGCCTGATAAAGAACAACTTCCGTTTTCGGCTCTGCGGCGGAATCTTTTCTTTCAACAACGTCAAGAACGACGCTTTCGGGAAAAGCCTCGCGGATGACCGCATCGGCTTCTCTTCCTTTTCCGTCACAAAGAACAAGGTGCTCGCCATTTTTCATTCGGAGCGAAAGTGCGATATGTCTTGCGTCTTCGCCGTTTATTTCGACGAAGTCGCCTTCAACGCTGTCAACAAAAAATCTCGGCATTCCTTTTCCTCCAATCAGTAAACAACAAGTTCAAGTTCGCCGAAATAGCGGCTTCCAAGGGGATTGATATCGGTAAAATCCGCGGGGTAATAACTTCCGTAGTGGGGTCTTTCGCCGTCACAAAGCTTATAAAAATTGCCCGCCATTTTGTGTCCGGGAACAAGATAACTTTTTCCGAAGAATTTTTCAACAAGCGAAAGGGGAAGGGTAAAGCTGCTGCACCAATAAACTCCCTGTTCGTCCTCACCGGTATATATTCTTATAGAAACGTTTTTGGTAACGTCGGTTTCGTTTCCGGTGGTCTCGTCAATAAATTTGCAAACAAGCGCGCCGCTTCTGTTGGTGGAAAGCCAGAAATATCTTTTTCCGCCGTCTTCTTTTGCAAAAGGAGCAATGGCGGTGCCCACAACGCTTTTTTCTTCGGGAGAAACTTCAAAAACCAAAAGCTGAATGTAAAAATCGTCGTTCGAAACGCAAAGTCTTGCCTGGGCATAAGGCTTATAATCAGCTTTTTCAAGGGGATAATTTATTATTTTTGCGGCGGGAAGAGAATTCCAAAGGGGCTCGCCGGTTATCATGCTTACGGGGAACATTTTTTACTTCCTCCTTTAAAGGACAAACTTATACAAATACAGTTTATAACATATTGCTTTGCAAATCAATAAGGTTTTATTCTTTTTAGGAAAGCTATTTGACAAGAAGCCCCAATTAATATAATATAAGTATAAAGTTTTTTGACCGGAGGAATTCTTTTTGAAAAAACTTAAATTTCTTTCGTTTATCCTTGCCGCGGCAATGGCTTTTTCCTTCGCCGGCTGCGACTTTATCGATGATATCCTTCATGAAGACGAACCCGACGTTCCTCCCATGGAACCGCCGGAAGTTCTTGAACCCGTCGACCCCAACTGGCCTGTGACTGCTTTCGGAACCGAAATCAAAAAAGCCCCGGAAAAAGTTGCGGTGGCTTCGCCTGCTCTTGCGGAATATATAAGCGATATGGGTCTTATGGAAAAAGTCTGCGCCGTTTCCGATTTCTGCAATTTCGGCGGCGCTTCCGCAATGACCTCCATCGGTTCTGTTCGCCTTCCTGATATGGAAACCATAAAAGAAGTTTCGCCGGATTATATCATCACTTTCGCGCAGTATGAAGAAAGCATCCTCATCGAGCTTCAGCAGATGAACATAAACGTCATCGTCATCACAGCGCCCAAGACCCTTGACGAACTTCGGGATCTTTACCGCGAGATCGCCCTTTTCTTCCTCGGAGCGATCGAAGGTCCAACCGCCGGTGAAGAATACGTTGCGGAATACGATTTTGCCCTTTCTTCTCTTTGCTATTCCGGCGAAAAGAAAACCGTCGCAGTTATCCGCGCCCTCGATTATATGATGATAACCGGCGGCACCATGGAAAACGAACTTCTTACCGCTGCAGGTCTTCTTAACGCTGCCGAAGCCGAAAGCGGATATATCTACGATTTTGAAAAATGGAAGGAGTTCGACCCCGCCGCTCTTTTCATCAACAGCGATATCCACCTTATCGACCTTGAAAGCAGCGACCTTTATAAAAAGAAATCCGCCGTAAAAGGCGACAAAGTCTATAACGTCGACGTCGATGCTCTGGGACTTTGCAGCAAGCGTTCCTTCGCGATCCTCAAAGATATGCTTGCGACCGTATATCCGGATTATACCGAAGGCACACCCTTCGAACCCGCATACCCCAGTATGTACAGCTGATTTTTCCAAAAAACCGTTCCTTCATTTGGAGGAACGGTTTTTCTTGTTTTAAAAAAGACAAGATGATATAATTTATATAAACAAATTTTCGGAGTGATGAATATGTTCAAATATAATTATCTCAACCTTGTGGGTGCGGCGATTTCCGCTTTTCTCGCCGTTTCAAGCATCGCCAACGGCGACGGCCTTTGGCTCAGCACCGCCTGTTTCATCGGAGCGGGACTGATCTTTATCGCGACCTTTTTCATCAACGAAAGGAAGAAAAAACAGTGACCGAAAGCATCAGAAAAGCCGCCGAAGCCGACCTTGTAAGGATAGCCGAAATATTGGTCTTTAACTATCGGCTCAATTTTTATCTGATTTTTAAAAACGACGAATTTTATTTTTCCGAACTTACGGTGCCTCAGACCGCCGAAAAATTAAAACCCTTCGTTTCCGAAATTTGGGTCTATGACGACGGAGCGGTAAAAGGCTTTGCCCACGTAAAAGACGGCGAAGTGAAAAAACTTTTCGTCGAACCTGTGCTCCATAATTCCGGAACAGGCTCGAAACTTATTGAATTCGCAAAAGAAAATTGCGGAGCAAAATTTTTGTGGGCACTTGAAAAAAACGAAAAAGCCATAAGGTTTTATAACCGCCACGGCTTTTGCCTTACCGATGAAAGAAAACCGGAGGAAGATACCGCCGAATTCCTTGTAAAAATGAAACTTTAAAATAAAAAATCCCGGGCAATCCGCCCGGGATTTTTTATTTGTAAATTTCGTTATATTCTAAAAGCTTCGTTCCCGGGTAATAGTGCGCAAGAATTTCTTTAAAATCCGCGCCGTTTTTTGCCATATAATTTGCGCCCACCTGCGACATTCCCACTCCGTGACCGTAACCCCTGACTGTAAAAATAAATTCCCCATTTTTATATTCCGCATCAAAAGCCGCGGAACGAAGACCGAAAAGATTACGGAGTTTTTCTCCCGAAAAAGTTGCCGCACCGATTTTTATACTTTTAACGTAACCGGCGTCCGAAAGTTCTGCACCCTCAAACCATTCTTCCGGGTGTTTTCCGTTAAGGGCGGCGCCGTAACTGTTAAGCTTTTTAAGCGCCTCGTCTTTTGAAACCGAAACTTCGCTTTCATACCACTCATAAAAAACGTCGCCGCTGCTTTCCACCGAAACAAGATAGGGCAAAGCACCGTTCCAGACATTTTCGGCGCTTTCAGTCATTCCTGCTGAAACCGCGTGATAAACCGAAAGCGCCGGTTCGCCGTCATAGATAAGAATGTATCTCATGGCTTTTTCAGCTGCGTCCGAAATGATTCTCCATTTTTCCTCAAAAGCCCCACCGTAAATTTCCTTTGCCTTTTCTTCAGTGAGATATCCCAGTTTCTTTCCCGGCGCCGCCGAAAAATCATAGTCGCCGTCGCTTTTTGATTCTTTTTGATAAAGTCCGCAGGTAAAAGCCGCAACCCCTTGCGCCACCAGCGCCTCAAATTCAAAATCCGCGCCCATTTCCGAAGCTATCGCTCCTTTTACGTAATCGGAATATCCCACATTTAAAATTTTCTCCGTTTCAATATCGAAAATGCGGAAAAACTCTTCGTTTTCTTCTTTCAAGAGCTGTGCCTCAAAATCTTCTTCGACCGGAGTTTCCTTTTCAGCGTTTTCCAAAAACCCGCTTTCCTCTTTTTCAATAAGTCCCATGGGTATAAAAAACATCACGGCAAGGGTTATCCCAATAACCGCCGCACGGAATTTCTGCATAAGCTTTCGCCGTCCTTTCTTTTGGTACAAGCCTATGCAAAAACAAAAGAAAAAATGCAAAAAGCGTTCCCAAAAAGGGAACGCTTTTTCGGAAGTTACCCGCACTTCGGGTTATATACTTTATCGACGTGTTTTTTGTTTTTCAGAATAGTCGCAAAGCAAACAAGCATTGTAAAGGCGCCGCAAAGGGTAACGCAGATGCGGTAATCCAGCACTTCGCCAACAAGACCAACCAAAAGACTTAATATTGCTGAAGCGGCAAAATAAATCATATCCTCGAAAGCGTTTATTCTTGCACGCAGGTTATCGGGAATATAGGTCTGCACCGCCGCTTCGCGCATGGTTGCGCTGTTTATGCCAAGAAAACCGCAGATGCCGCGGTTTAAAAGCATAAGGGGATAGGGCAGCCATAAAAGGATCATATCCATACTTTCATAGACCATATAAACGAAAAACGCAAAGGAAAAACGGTTTTTAGGTTTTATGGGCACTTTGTACTGGAACACGCCGCCAATGCTTCTGCCGATAAATTCCGCCGCGGAAAAAAGCGAATACATCGCCGCAGTCATGCCCGGCGCGGTGCTGAAAAACGCAACGAGCAGCGGCTGATATCCTCCGCCTACGCCGTTTGTGACCGCCATATATGTATATATGCTTTTAAGTCCTTTTTCGTTTTTGATATAGGCAAGCGCTTCGGAAACATCGTTTTTCCACATTTTAAAGGAATAGCTTTCTTCTTCAAGGCGGTTTTCTTCGCTGATTTTTATCATGCCGTCAAGAACCGCAGCAACGACGGAAAGTGCACCCTGCATAATAAGCATCATGCCGACACCGACCGTATCATAAAGCACCGCCGCCACGGGCAGCATAACAACACGGATTACCGGAAAAAGCATTCCAAGTACGGAATACCCCTTTTGTTCCATTCCGGGAGTTATAAGGTTAGGGTAGATGCTGTTATACGCAAGTTCGTCAAAGGTCTGAAGGCACGAAACCAAAAGAGAAAATCCAAGATAAGCCCCATAGCTGAATTCAAAATTAAGAAGATAAAATCCCGCAAGAGCATATAAAATTCCGTTTATCGCGTCGCCCCAAACAAGAAAAGGCTTTCTGGGAAGCCGGTCCATCCATGGCGCCGCGAAAAGCGGAAGGATAAATGCCGGAACGAATACCATGGCGGCATTGAATGCCGCCGCAAGGGTGCTTTGGGTTTCCGCAAATACAAGGAAAGAAAGGGCAAAATTTCCGGCGATTCCGCCTATGGAACCGAGCGAAGTGGCAACGATTATCAGTGTGAAGTTTTTGTTCCAAAGTTTACTGTTCATTTTCTTCACCTCCCAAAAATATTGTAGCATGGAATTTAAGCAAAATAAATCCGGTTGTTTTGGGAAAATAAGTTCCAAAACAACCGGATAAACCGCTTTAATATTAAGTTGTGAGGAAAATCAGCTGAAATTCTCAAGAAGCTCGCAGGCTTCTTTATAGCGGCGGTTTGCTTTGTACCATTCCATAACCCAGGGAAGATGAAATTTTGCATAGCCTATGGGCATTTCCTTTCTGCAAAGGTCGAAAAAAGTCAAAAGCATATTTCCGTATTCGGAGGAAGAGAGATAATCCTCGTTTTCAAGGCGGAACTTTATAAGTTTGCAGGCTTTGTCTGCAAGAATTTTCAGTTCTTCTGTTTCTGCCAATGCGGATTTTTCGGCTTCTATGGCGGCAAAAGCTTCTTCTTTTTTGCCGAGTTTTTCACAGCAGGCTGCAAGCTTATGAAGGCTTGGCGCGGTGGGATTTTCCACCTTTGAAAAATAATCATAGGCGCCCAAAAAATCTCCTACTTCGATTTTTGTGGCGGCAAAGTTATAATCCACCGTTTCGGCAAAACCTTTTTCGCCCAGTTCCAGCGCAAGCCTTTTTGCAATTTTTCCGTGGCGCTCCATGGCTTCGATATTCTGCATGTTGCTATAACAGTTGGTCATAAAAAGCTTGGAAAGCATCATTATCCTGGCTCTGCCTTCGTCTGCGGCAAGGGAATACGCTTTTTGAAGATTTTCCAAAGCGGAAGAATCTTCTCCTTTTTCATAGGCAAAAACGCCTGCCCGAAAATACATAAAAGCGCAGGGATAAAGCTTTGCGGCTTCGGAAAAATCTTCACTAAAAAGCCTTTGAAGCGAAAGCTGACGGCTGTCCATACAAGGCTCAAGTCTTTCGTCAACAAAGCGGGATTCTTCTGCGGAAAATTCTTCCAAAAGCATTATATCAACGGCAAAACAGCTGTTTTTAAGGGCGGAAAAATCTTTTTTGTATTTTTCTGCAAAAGCCGCAGTTTTTTCATAATCCGCAGAAAATGCGCTGTCATACCAGTCTTCGATGAAGTTTTTGCCTTTTGCAAGAAGGTCCTTATCGCAAAGCCAGCTTATGCCAAGCTTTGCAAAAAGCGCTGAAAGAATATCTTCTGAAGCTTCGGTTTTTCCCTGTTCGATTTTGGAAAGGTAAGAAACCGCACAGATTCCTTTACAAAGTCCTTCCTGGCTCCAATCGTTTTCAAGACGTTTTTTTCTTATAAGAAAACCCGAATACTGCAAGAGGATCACTCCTTTTTAAATCTGATATCCTTCCACCTTGTGGAGTATCTTTACGTCCACCAAAGCGTCGGTGAGCACGCCGTTTTCGGTGAATTCCTCGCTGAAAATTTTTCCGCTTTCGCGGATCTCTGCAGAAATTCCGCCGGCGGAATAGGGGATAAGAAGATTCATTCTTATCTGGCTGGGCGGAAGCATCTTCGCAAGCTTTCCAAGCATCTCGTCAATGCCAAAACCGGTGGCGGCGGAAATGAGCACGCAGTCGTCGGTGCATATAGGCAGTTCCCCTTCAATAAGGTCGCATTTGTTGAGCACGTTGAGCATGGGAGCTTTATCTGCTTTAAGGCTTTGCAAAAGTTCCCGTGTAACCTCTGTCTGGGAATCCGCCTCGCCGGAAGAAACGTCGCAGACGTTGAGAAGAATGTCCGCCTGAACGGTCTCTTCAAGGGTGGATTTAAAAGCTTCAACAAGGTGGTGCGGAAGCCTTCTTACGAATCCTACAGTATCCACCAGCATAACGCTTCTTCCGTCAGGAAGTTCAAGCGATCTTGCGGTGGGGTCAAGGGTCGCAAAAAGTTTATCCTCCGAAAGAACTCCCGCATTGGTAAGGCGGTTGAGAAGGGTGGATTTTCCCGCGTTGGTATAACCGATAATGGCGGCGGTGATGATGCCGTCCTTTTTTCTTCTGCTTCGGATAAGTTCTCTGTTGGCGGAAAGTTCTTCAAGCTTTCGTTCAAGGGTCTCGATGCGCCTTCTTATATGTCGGCGGTCGCTTTCAAGCTTTGATTCGCCGGGACCTCTGGTACCGATTCCGCCGCCGAGACGCGAAAGGTTTTTGCCCATTCCTTCAAGCCTCGGAAGGCGATAGCGGTACTGTGCAAGTTCAACCTGAAGACGTCCCGCTCTGCTTTGTGCGCGGGCGGCAAAAATATCCAGAATAAGCATCGTGCGGTCGATGACTCCAAGCCCGGTGGCTTCCTCAAGGTTGCGGATATTCGCCGCGGTAAGTTCGTGGTCAAAAATAAGGATGTCCGCGTCGTTCGCTTCGGCGATTTCGCGTATCTCGTCAATTTTTCCGCGTCCTATGATAGTCGCCCGGTCATAGTCTTTTCTTACCTGAATTACCTTTGCGATAACTTCCGCGCCGGCGCTTTTTGCAAGTTCCTCAAGTTCGTCGATAGAAACTTGAGCATCCCATTCGCCGCAGTCCGCGGCAACAAGAATTGCGCGCTGGGGAGTATATTCGTTTTCAAACATTGTTTTCTCCTTATGAAAAACACCCGCCGCAAAATTCCGGCGGGTGCGTGGGTCTTATCTTAAATAGGTGATCATGTCCTCAAGAGGTTTGCGGTTTTTCTTTCTGATTTCGCTTTCCGCCGGATATCCCATTGCGATAACGAGCGCAATGGATTTGGGGCTGGGAATGCGGAAGTTTGCTTTAAGTTTTTCCTCGTTGAAAACGCCGAGAATGCAGGTTCCAAGCCCAAGCTCGGTGGCTTCAAGACAGAAGTTTTCGACCATAAGGCCGATATCGTACTGACGGAAGTCGCGTTTGTGTGCCTCGGGGTTGTTATAAGGAATATCGGCGTGTTCCTGGGTGATGATGACAAAGGCTTTTGCCTGTTCGACCCATTTGTTCACCTTTTCGCCTTTGCAGTATTCTGCGGCAACGGTGACGGCTTCGGGTGCGTGTGCAACGTAAAAATGATAGGGCTGGGTGTTGCATGCGGAAGGAGCAAGACATGCCGCATTGATGCAGGAAACGATTTTTTCTGCCTCAACGGGTTTGTCGGAATAGCTTCTGCAGCTCTGGCGCTGCTGCATTACTTTGATAAGTTCAGTCATGGTGATATCATTCCTTTCGTTTATCTCTGTTTTATATTATAGCCCCAAAAGGCAGTGATTACAAGAAGATTATGCGTCCAGCGAAACGGGTCTTATAAATCTTGAATAGTTGTTTGCAAGGTCGGAATAATAAACAAAGCAAGCCGGACTGTTCTGGGCAAGCATCATTTTTTCGTCGTCCACAACCAAAAGCGCGTGGGTGTATTTTTCCGAAGTTTCGCAGGCATAAGAACCGATATTCACGATGTCACCGATTTTTGCCTGGTCAACGTGTTTAAAATAAAAGGTCTGCATATCGCAGTTTTCGGTGCGGATCCAGTTCCAGAAGCGGCTGACGCTGCTCCATGCAAGAGTTCCGCCGCTTTTTGTGCAATACCATTTGTTAGTCAACGAACCTCTGTTTCGCGGCGAATCTTCCTCTTCACAAAAACCGCTCCAAACGCTCTGTGAAGCAAAGTTCATGCAGTTTCCGTACCAGTCGCCGACGAAATGGAAAGCCGGGTTCTGCTTTTCACAATAGGTAATGGCATATTCCGCAGCGGCTTTCTCGTCATAAACAAGGCTGTGTTTAGGCTTTCCGGTGCTGAACGGAGCGATCTCCTCAAACTCCTTTTCAAGAAGCGCTGCATATTCCTCTTCGGAAGGAACGGTTACGGGAAGGTCGTTTTCAAACTTGCCTTCCGAACCGGGAAAATAATGGTAGGCGATTTTAAAAACGCCCTCTTCCTCCTCGGTAACAATTACCGTGTGCTGCGAATTGACCGCAAAAATAGGAGGATAGGCTTTTCCGTCCTCACCGTCAATAACAAAATGAAGAACGGTGGCGTTTTTTCCGTATTGCCTGAGACTTATAAAATCCATTCTCTGGTCTTTAAGGTCACGCCTTTTTATGTATTCAATGTCGTAATCAAAGCGCTCGGTCTCAACGTAGCAATAACCGTTTTCGCTGATAATGCGTCTTCGCATCTGCAAAAGTTCGTTCCAGTTAAGAACGTTCTGCATCATTTCAAAATCCGTATCAACAATAGGCGTAATGTCAACGGGAAGCATTGCAATATAGGAATCATAAAGCGCGTCGAAATATCTCATAACAGCCGCTTTTGGCGAAGAACGTTTCGGCTCTGTGAATTCTATTTCGGCCTCTTCACTTTCCGAAAAGGCATAAACCTCCGGAGAAAACGCAAAAAGCGAAACAAAAACAAGAAAAACTGCAATAAATTTCAAGGTTTTCCTCCAAAAAAACAAAAAATAACCTTAATCATTATATACTTCGACACCGTTTTTGTAAACATTTGCAAAAACAAAAAAAGCCTTCCCAAAAGGAAGGCTTTTTTTAAATTTTCAAGGCTGCTGTGCGCCGCAGTTAAGACAGAATTTTGCATCCGCAGAAATTTCTTTTCCGCAGCTGACACAAAGCTTCATGTTGGAAGAAACTTCTTTTTCTGCGGCGGGAACTTCCTCTTTCGGTGCCTTTATGGCTTCGATCTCGGCGCGCATTTCTTCAATGTTTTTGCGTCCGTTAAGGATTCCTTCGAAAATAGCCATAACTTCTTCGTCAAGAGTTTCGCCCGCATCAATTTTTGCAACGTAATATTCGCCGATTTTTTGAACAAGAGCATTGATCCCGCGCTGTTCGCTTTCGATTTTTGCCGAAAGTTTTGTGGTTTCGATAACGTTGTTGGTTTTTTCTGTCGCGGTTTTTGCAAAGTCGTTTATCTTATCAAAAAAAGCCATAAAATATCCTCCTTGCTGAAAATTACTACGTCTTTATTTTACTCCGTTTTTTTGCCGTTGTCACGAAAAAACAGTAAAAATTTGTTGCGGAAGCATCAATTATTGTTTATCTTTGCCCCTTTTCACTCCAAAAACATAATTTGATAGTGGGAAAACCCCCGAGAACCTCCTGAAAGGAAGAGATTTTTTTGCGTGAAACACCGCTTTGCGATATGAAAAAAGGTGAATATGTGATGATAAAAAGGCTTGCCGCCGAAAACACCCTTCGCCGAAGGCTCGAAGATATGGGCTTCATCGAAGGAACAAAAGTCAGATGCGTAAGGATAAGCCCCGCAAAAGACCCAAAAGCCTTTCTTGTAAGAGGCGCCGTCATTGCCCTTCGAAACGAAGATTCAAAAACGATACTGGGGGTGAAGCTTCCGTGAACTCTCAAAAAATTGCCCTGGTGGGAAACCCCAACGTCGGAAAAAGCACTCTTTTCAATTACCTCACCGGAATGAAACAGCATACCGGAAACTGGTCCGGAAAAACCGTCGGTACCGCGGAGGGAATCATAAGAAAAAGCAAAAACAAAATAAAACTCGTCGACCTGCCGGGTACATATTCTCTGGCGGCCGATTCCGCAGAAGAAGAGGTGACAAGGGACTGTCTCCTTTTCGAAAATTTCGATGCCGCAGCGGTGGTCTGCGACGCCTGCTGTCTTGAACGAAATCTCATCCTTGCGCTCCAGACTGCGGAACTTGTTCCCAAGGTGCTGATAATCGTCAACATGATGGACGACGCGCGCAAAAAAGGCATTGAAATAAATTTTTCAAAACTTGAAAAAGCAATGGGACTTCCGGTTGTGGGCATTTCCGCTTCCACCGGTGAAGGAATGGAAAAACTTGAAAAAGCCATGGAAAAACTTCTTGAGCACAGCGGTGCTCAAACCTTTGTGCCCGTAAGATATCCAAAAGGCGTAAAAGAATCCGCAGAGCGGCTTTTTCCGCTTTTCAAAGAAAGATACGGTGTAAAAGGAATCTATCCGGTGCTCGCCTTTCTTGAAGGCGAGCACAAAACGTCTGCAGCTTTCAAAAGCCGTTTCGGAAATCTTGAAAAGGAGCTTGAAATCGCATTGGAAAAGGAAAAATCCATTCTTTCGCAAACTGCGGATTTAAAAAGAATATCCGTCTGCCGTGTCCTTCGTGCGGAAGAGATATGCCTTTCGGCGCTTAGTTTGGATCCGGAAAAAGCGCTTAAAAAGGACGATGTGCTGGATTCAGTGCTCACGGGGAAAACCTTTGGAATACCTCTGATGCTGATTCTTTTTGCGTTCATTTTCTGGCTTACCGTTTCCGGCGCAAACTATCCTTCCGCGCTTCTTTCCGATGTTTTTTCAAAAATCGGGATATGGTTCGAATCGCTTTTTGAAAAACTCGAAGCGCCGCCGGTTTTGACTTCGCTTCTTCTTGACGGAGTATGGAAAGTTTTAAGCTGGGTGGTGGCGGTAATGCTTCCGCCAATGGCGATTTTCTTTCCGCTTTTTACTCTTTTGGAAGATGTGGGATATCTTCCGCGGGTCGCTTTCAACCTTGATAAAGGCTTCAAAGCTTCCGGTGCCTGCGGAAAGCAGGCGCTGACCATGTGCATGGGAATCGGCTGCGGTGCGGTTGGGGTCACCGGTGCAAGAATAATCGATTCACCCCGCGAGCGGGCAATAGCCATAATCACAAACAGTTTTGTCCCATGCAACGGAAGACTCCCTGCGCTCATTGCGCTGACGTCCATGTTTTTTACCGATTCTCCGGTGCTCGGAGCTTTTATAATGACGGCGGTGCTGGTTTTTTGCGTGCTCACAACTTTGCTTATATCGAAAATCCTTTCAAAAACCGTGCTCAAGGGAACTCCCTCGGCGTTCACTCTTGAACTTCCGCCTTATCGAATGCCCAAAATCGGCAAAGTGATAGTCCGTTCGGTCCTTGACCGAACTCTCAAGATTCTCGGAAGAGCGGTGGCGGTTGCCGTTCCGGCGGGAATCATTATCTGGCTGTGCTCAAACTTTTCTTTTGGCGGAAAAACCCTGCTCGAAATGCTTTCGGCTTTTCTTGACCCCTTCGGAAAAATCATCGGAATGGACGGAAAAGTCCTTTCAGGCTTCGTCCTTTCGTTCCCCGCCAACGAAATCGCCCTTCCCATAATGGCAATGGCCTATTCCGGCGGCGAACTTTCGCAGCTCGGAACTTTGTCAGAAACCGCCGCGCTTTTTTTCGCAAACGGTTTTACAAAGATAACGGCGCTCTGCACCGCGGTGTTTTTTCTTTTCCATTGGCCTTGCGCCACAACGCTTTTGACCGTGTGGAAAGAAACAAAAAGCGCGAAATATACAGCCCTTTCCGTGTTGGTGCCCCTTATTACGGGAACTTTGTTTTGCTTTATAATAAATATAGTTTCAAAACTGTTTCCATAGAATATAAAAAGCCTTGATATTTGTCCGAAAGATGGTATAATACAATAGAAAGGGTGGTGTTTTTTTATGGCATTCGTTGAGAAAAAAAGATGGACTTTCCTCGGCCTTCCGTTCACTTTCACAAAGTATACGATAACCGAAGAACAGATCACAATCAATTCCGGTTTCTTTACAAGGGTAGAAAATGACTGCTATATGTATAAGATCCAGGATACGGTCCTTTCCGTTTCTCTTATCCAGAAGATTTTCGGAATCGCAACTGTCATCTGCAAAACCAGCGACGTTACCCACGGTCAGCTTGTGCTCAAAAACATAAAAAACGCCAAAACCATTAAAGACTTCATCGTTGAATGTTCCGAAGAACAGCGCTTGAAGAGAAGAACCATCAATACGCTTAATATCGACGCCGACGTTGACGGCGATCTTGACGGCGATCTTTGACAAAAAGAAAGGAACGATTTTGAAATGACCAATTTTTCCGTTGTAAAAGGCAATATCGTCAACATGAAAGTTGACGCAATCGTAAACGCAGCAAATACCAGCCTTCTGGGCGGCGAAGGTGTTGACGGTGCAATCCATGCTGCCGCAGGCGCAGAACTTCTCAGCTGCTGCAGAAGAATCGGCGGATGCAAAACCGGCGACGCAGTCATCACCCCTGGCTTCAAACTCGATGCAAAATACATCATCCACACCGTAGGTCCCGTCTGGAACAACGGTCTTACCAACGAAGCTGAACTTCTCCGTCAGTGCTACATCAAATCCCTTGATCTTGCCGTTGAATACAACTGCAAAACCGTTGCTTTCCCTTCCATCTCCACCGGCGCATACCGTTATCCTCTTGCAAAAGCCGCAGAGATAGCAATCAACACCATTCTTGAATATATCGAGAAGGATACCTGCATTGAAGACGTATCTCTTGTCTGCTTTGATTTCAATACCAAAGCTGCTTACGACAAAGTAATGCGCTCCCTTGGAAGACTTGAAGACGAAGAATGATCAAAAATAAAAAAGCCCGGGAAAACCCCCGGGCTTTTTCTTTTGCAAAAAATATTGATTAAATATATTATGTTTGTTATAATATATATTTAGTCAAGGAGGCGATACCTATGAAAAAGATTATCGGTATTGCGGTTTTGCTTATTGCGGCGATGATGGCGCTTATGCTTTGCGGTGCCGCCGCGCAGAATGACGAAACCGTTTCCGAGCCGGAAACCCAGGTTCAGTGCACCATTGAAGAACCGGCAAAACATGATTATACAAACCTTCGCGGAACGAGATACAGAAATCTCTATGCGACAAAATATCCCAACCTCGTCGAAACCCTTGTAAAACCCGAACCCGAACAAAACGCCGCAAACGGTGAAACCGCCGGAGGCGGTGCAGCCGGAAATGTCGGAGGCGGTCAGGTAGGTGTGGGTTCTGCATCCAATCCCGGTTTTTCCGGTTCCGTCGGAAGCTATTCCCTCAGCGATAAAACGGTAGCGGCACATCTTTCTGTTCAGGGAACCAGCATCCAGGACAGAGCGATCTGGCAGGCTGAGGGCAACACCAACTATTATACCAGCGGTCACGGCGCAGTTGCATGGGCAGCGGGAAGCGCACACCTCAGAAGCGGTGAACTTTCCCAGAACACCGTAATTTACGGTCACAACTGGAACAACTGCTTCGTTCCTTTTAAAAAGACCGGACCCGAGTTCGAATCCCTCATGGCGTATTCCTATGAGGATTTCGTTGCTGAAAACCAGTATATTTATCTTACTACCAACAGCGGCGTCCATACCTTCCAGGTTTTCGCCGTCTGTTTTACCAAAGACCTCAGCTTCTATATCAACTGCAACGGCATCGATGTTTCTTCCGTCGCCGCCACTGCAAAAGGCATGAGCCTTTTCGATTTCGGAGTAAGCGTCAGCGACAGCGATAAGCTCATCACCCTTTCCACCTGCACCCGTTATTATAAAGGTCTTGGTGCAAACCAGAGATTTATAGTCATGGGCAAACTCATCAGCTGATTTTTTAAAAAATTCGGCAAAAACTATGGACATACAGATTTTTCTGTGATATAATTATCTCCGCTGACAAAAGTCGGCGGAAAATCCGGGGGCGTAGCTCACTTGGGAGAGCGCTTGAATGGCATTCAAGAGGTAGAGAGTTCGATCCTCTTCGTCTCCACCAAATATCAAAAAAACCTTGAAACTATGCGGTTTCAAGGTTTTTTTATTGTCCAAAAACAGATGCTTTACAGCGCTTGAATTTTGTACCAAATTCAGAGCATTCAAGAGGTCTGACTGATAAGACATTGCCGGAATCGGAAGGGGAAGGCATGAGAAATCAGGCCGGAGAGAAGGGGGAAACCGCGGAAGCAAAAAGGAAGCGGTAACAACCGTGGAATGGATGGCCCAGAAAACGTCTTTGGCGAAAGCAAAAGGCAAGGGTGAGTCGGAAAGAAGCAGCTGCAGAGATTGAATCCGACGGAAGACGAAAAGAAATTGCAGACGAAATTATCGGTCTCGACTGAAAAGTCGAGACCTTTTTTTGTTTTACAGGAAAATTCATTTATAAAAAAAGGTCCCGAAACAAAGTTCCGGGACCTTTTATTTTTCAAAATAATTTGCATAACAAAAAATCCCGCAGATTTCTCTGGGGGATTTTTTATCAGAACAGCGTTTCTTCGTCTTCGGTAAAAAGCTTGTCGTTGATTTCAAAAAGCGGAGTTCTATGTACAAGTCCGTAAATGATTATTGCGTCGCGGCGGTTTTTGGGATAAAGCTGGGCGCAGCCGCTGTATTTAAGAAGCTCCTGCGTTTCGTCAAAACTCGCTTCAAGACCGTAGCAAAGACAGATAAGACGGTTGCGGGAAGGCTTGCGTTTTCCGGCAAAAATCTGGTGAAGATAAACTTCGCTTGTGCCCGAAAGCTTCGCAAGATTGGCTTTGGAAATATCCTTTTCAGCGAGAAGATTATTAAGAAGTTCCGGAATGCATTCACAGTTGAAACTGTTCTTGTTCTCCGAAAGAAATTCGTCAAGATTTGCCGATTCCATAAGTTCCATTCGAAGATCGCCGGTGTTCTTTTCCTGCAAAAACGTCACCTTCTTTACAATAAATTTAAAACCAAGTATAATATAATTATAAATTTATTGTGAAAAAAATCAATATGCTGCGAGCATAGGACGGAGAATATGGGCAACTACAACAAACTGGTTGATAAAATCAACAACGAGTACGACAGCGTAAAGCTTTTAAAAGAAAACGAAAAAAGCAGCGTTCATATAGTAAAAAACAGAAAAAGCGGCGAACGTTTCGTCTTCAAAAAGACAACCGGCTCCGGAAGTGCTGTTTACAAAAACCTCATGCAGATTTCATGCAAAAACCTTCCAAAGGTGGTCGCCGCCGAAAGCGACGGCGAAAAAACCGCGGTTCTCGAAGAATATATTTTCGGCGACACCCTTTTCGAGGTTTTAAAAGGCGGACTTCTTTCCGAAAAAGAAGCCACCGATCTTACCTGCCAGCTTTGCAAGGCACTTTCGATTTTGCATAAGCGCGGAATGATCCACAGGGACATAAAACCCGAAAACGTCCTCATAAGAGGAAACGAAGCGGTGCTCATCGACTTCGATGCTTCAAGAGAAGTAAGCATCGAAAAGACCGGCGACACAAAGATCCTCGGCACCACAGGCTATGCTTCGCCGGAACAATACGGCCTTTCCCAGACAGACGCAAGGTCGGATATCTATTCTCTCGGCGTCATGCTCAACGTCATGCTCACGGGTGAGCATCCTTCAACAAAACTTGCTGAAGGTTACCTTGGCGAAATTGTCGAACAGTGCACGATGATAAATCCCGAAAGACGTTTTCAAACAGCAGAAGAGCTTGAAAAAGCGCTTAATATAAAGAAAAACACCAAAAAGATAAACAACTGGAAGATCCTTTCCGCAATTTTTGCAGCCATAATCTGCATCGGAATCGTTTTGAGCACGGGCGTTCTCCAAAAAAATCAAAGTGGTTTCAAAACTCCGGCAACAATCGTCGAAAGCGGTTTTTGCGGAACGGAAAACGGCGGAAAAAACCTTGAATGGACCTTTTATTCCGACGGCGTGCTCAAAATAAGCGGCACCGGAAAAATGGCGGATTTTGAAAGTGGCGGCGCTGAAGAACCTTCGGCACCGTGGAAGGCCCACCAGGGAAAAGTAATAAGCCTCGTCATCGAAGAAGGTGTCGAAAGCATCGGAAAAGAAGCTTTTCGCTGTATGTTGATATCCGGAGAGAACCTTGTCCTTCCGTCCACACTTAAAGAAATAAGGTCAATGGCTTTCTGTAAAAACAATTTCAGCGGAAAACTCATGATCCCCGAAGGAACCGAATTGCTGGAGGACTGTTCCTTCCAGCTCGCCGGCTCTTTTTCGGAAATATACATTCCCTCAACCGTTACGGAAATGGGCGAAACCCCTTTCAGGTACTGTAATGCCGACAAAATAACGGTGCACGAAGATAACCCCGCTTTTTCTTCGAAAGACGGTGTTCTCTATACCAAAGATTTTGAAAATATTCTCCAATTCCCTCAAAACGTAAAAGGCGATTTTACTCTTCCGCTGTTCGTCAGAAACATCGGAAGCGCTGCTTTTGAATCCAGCGAACTCAACACCATCGTCATAAGTGGAAAAATCGACGTCGTTGGTGCCGTTGCGTTCCAGGGCTTTTCAGGCGATGTCATTTTTCAAAACGAAGTTAATTACATCAACAAAGGCGCCTTCCATAACGATCGCGAAGAAGCAAACGTCTGGTTCCTCGGTGGTGCACCGAAAGAGGTAGCTGTATACGGAAACGAAGAATGGAACTGCTTTATGGGATTTGTAAACGTTTATTACTACGGCGAAACCGACAGCTGGAAACTCGGTCACGACGGAAAATGGAACGGTTATGAAGTTTCCGAAAAAGCTCCGACCTACGAAGAAGCCGCTCTTGTCAGCGTTTCAAACCTTGGCGAAGCAAAAGGCGAAAGTTCTCTTCTTCCTCCCGATTTTTACGACTATTGGAAAAAAGACGAAATAATCACCGAAAATATTTTCATCGACGGCCCCGGCAATCTTGAAAAATATATTTCCGTAAAATTCGAAGAAGACGTTCTTATAATGACCCTTGAAAAAGTTCCCGATGCGGAATGGAAAAATATCGTCGAAAGCGTTCCTGAATGGGAAGAGGGGATAATCCTTTCCCTCGTAACGGAAGCCCCGGACGAAACCGTGACCGGCTTCGTCACCAATAACGGAAACGGCCCCACCTATTCCAACTTAAAGCGCCGTTTTATGGCGGGCGAAGATATGACGTTCAGTTCCTTCGACGGAAAAAGGGATAAAGATTATGTCGGAATCGAAGTTGCCCAGTTCATCGATTATGAAGGTGAAACCTTCATTTCGCCCATCGACAGAAACAGCATTTTTTATAAGGCTTTCCTCTGGAAAGATTCCGACGGAAACGTAACAAGCAAAATCCTTCCTTACAGATTTATCATAAGCGAAGAATTCAAAACCGCTTCCGTAAAAACCGGAAGGGACTTTGTCCAAAACGAAATTCCGGAACACGAAAGATTATGGATGGAATCTTTCTGGGAACCCATTACCGACCCCAAAAGAATCGTTCTTATGACCATGGGCGGAAGCGGTTTTCCGGTGGAAACTGAAGAAGCAAAAGCCGCCGGAGTTGACGTTGAATTTTTCGAAGAACCGGGTTTCGTTTTCACAAAAAGAAACAGAAATCCCTTCGACCCTGATATAGCCGCGAACATCGAAGCCTCGGTGCTTCCGCCCGATGCAAGAAATCGCAAAGAGGGCGAATCCCTCGAAGAATATCTGGACAGCGTTTATTCCGAAACAAAATATAAAGGCTGCAAAATCGTCGCCTGTTCCGCCGATACTTATACCGAAGAACTGGCGGAAAGTCAAAACGGTTTCATTCTCGGTGAAACATTCTTCCCCATAGAAAACCGAAGAGTTGCCTCCGATAATATTCTCGAGACCCATTCGGTCGAAACCGAAAACGGAACTCTTTTCTACGGTACCGATATGCAGAATTTCAGAACGCTGATAATCGACTGGTACACCGAAAATCCGGATAAAAACCCCGGCGCAGCCCCTGAAAAAAGAGAATTTGTTTATTTTTATAACCTCAACTTTATCGAAAAACCGATTGTATAATAAAAATGAGCACGGCTGAAAAACCGTGCTCATTTTTGTTATACTATGCTGCCAGAATATTGTTTTTTAATATGAAGAAAATTATACTGAAAATGATTATAAGGAAAGATATTCCTTGAGAAATCCGGAGGAACAAAAAATGATAAAACGTTTAATGAGTGTTTTTCTCGCGTTTGTTATGGTAATGTGCCTTTTGCCCGTCACGGCGGCTGCGGCAAAATGGGAAGGCTGGAACGATAACGAAATCGCCGGAGAAAACGAAATTATAGTTGATATTCCCGAAGGCCTTGAAGATGTGCTTGATTGGAAATACAGTGACGGATGTGTGACGGTTACAGTAAAA
This sequence comes from Oscillospiraceae bacterium, assembly GCA_017468365.1. Classification (GTDB taxonomy): domain Bacteria; phylum Bacillota; class Clostridia; order Oscillospirales; family Ruminococcaceae; genus UMGS1668. The sequence continues at coordinate 70,934 of JAFUIS010000001.1, forward strand.
AACGGAATATCTTCCGAAGACTGGAAAACTCTTTATGAGTATCCCGGTGAGGAGATGGAAGAAATCACCGTAAGTGTCGGCATCAGAGTGCCCAACGGAAAACAGGGCTATCACAGAGCAATAGGCAATAATACCGACATTGTAAAGAACTATAAAAACACCGTAATCGGAAACATCGGAAACAGGAGAAATCCGTTTGTATGGGGTTTCGTAACCATTGCTTACGTTGAAATTGAAGGCGAAACCGCAATTGTTCTTCCCGAAACTTACGGAACTTTCTGGCTCTGCGCTTCTTTTGCGGATGAGAACGAAGAAAATATCGAGCACAGAATCCTTGAAATGAAAGCTGTCCTTGAGGACGGCGTTGAAGGTGCCGAAATCGATAACCCCTATTATGTACCACCGGCACCGAAGGTGGATTTGGATAGAATCGAATTCAGAACCGACTTTGGCGAAACCGACAACACCGCAGCAGTCGCCGAAAAATTCAAGAAGAGTTATGATGCCGAAAACGGAAAATATTTGCTTTCTTATGATAATAAAGAAAATCTTTCCGCAGAGGGTATGAAAACCCAGCTCGATGCAATCGATAATGACAATTTCCCTTATACTATCGGAAGAGTCAGGGTTTCCGCACCCGGCGATGGATTTGTTATTTCCGCATTTGAAAGAAACGGAAGAGTTATGGATTCCGGTATGGAAACATATAACGATGACAGCCTTTTCCTTCCTCCCGTTTGTTATTATAACGGCGAGGCTCTTTATGAAAGCAACGATACCTATAAACTCACCTGGGTCAAAGGAAACGAAAGATACGTTGAGGAAATAACTGTTTCGCTCAAACTCGGAATCACCGGCTTTGATACCTATTGGGTCCCTGCAGAAACCGAAAGACTCGCTTTCAAAGATTCCGAATATAATGAAGTCGATTATGATTCAAAGGGTGTAAATATATCCTACGATGGAAAAACCGGACATATCGAAACCGATTTCGATGAAGATCCCGACGTTTCCGGACTTGAAGGCGACGGAATCCTCGCTTATATAACTCCCCCGGAAGGCGCAAAATATTACCAGATCCTTTCCGTGGACTGCAAGAACGATCCCGGTTATTTTGACGGCGAAGAAATTTATTACAATCTTATTGACGGAACGGATATGATAGAAATCGATATCCCCGAAGAGGGAAGACCCACCGTTCCCGTAATAGGAACCACCCATATAAGCACCGCCGTTGTAAACGGAATCACTGTTTATTTCGTTTCTCTTACCGATGGACACGCAATCGTATTCAATTGGTATAACGAAAATCAGGCACCTATGCTCGGCGAATACGTTTATGTAACGGTCGAAGATTTTGTTGCGGTTGAAACAACGAGTTCCTTTGAAACCGAAGAAGCCATCGGCAGCGCCGTTACCGCACCCACCCCTATAGGTTCCGATTGGGAACTTGTGGTAAACAAATATCCCCAGTCCGGAAGAGATGACGCATACTATTTCCAGCTTGAATCCGACAACGCCCCCGAAGGCGAAAAAACGATTTATATACCCTATGCTTATCTTGATCCGCAGCTCAATTACGAAAAAGCCCGGGAAATGAAACTTGAACCGAAGCTTTATCACTATGACGAAGAACATAATCAAAAAGAACTTCTCGAAGGCGAACTTACAAAGTACGGAATGAAATTCGTTCTTGAAGATTTTTCGCCCTTCGTAATTGCTTATGAACTTGGCGAAACTACCGATAATAATAAGACCCCCGAAAAAGAAAGCACCACCGTTGTGATAGACCTTTCGGGAAGCGGCAAAAAGGAAGAGGACGAGGCGAACCCCAACACCGGAGCACCGGTTCTCGGCTGAAAAAATAATTTTGAGCACGGCTTTTTGAGCCGTGCTCATTTTTTTGTGCTCAAAAAATATTCGCCTTTCTCAGCAAACCGGGCGTTGACCTTTTTGGTTTGTTGTGATATTATATACTTAATTAAAAGTATGTATAAGCCGAAGTGGCTTTATATATAATTGGTTTTTGGTTCTTAAAAAACGAAAAATCAGGAGGAAACGAAGATATGAACGACACCCATGAACAGATAAGAATAGTTCAGGAAACCGTTGCGGGCAAGGAAATAACCTTTGCGCACGTAATCGGCGGTCCTGCACCTATCATATATCAGAAACTGGGTCTTAACCCCTCCATAGATTACACCTCCAACGCTATCGGAATTATGAATATGACTCCGCCCGAATCCGCAGTTATCGCTTCCGATATCGCCGTAAAAAGCGGCAATGTCTATCTCGGTTTTGCGGACCGTTTCACCGGTTCAATGATCATAACCGGCGATATTGCGGACGTTACCGCGGCTCTCAACGAGGTTTGCCAGTATTTCCGTGACGTTATGAAATACGTAGTCTGCGAAGTTACCAAACGTTAAGGAAGTGCGGTTATGGGAGTACGCATGACCAGAGAGGAATTCCTTGAAAAGGTTTTCCAAAAAAAATATGAGGAACTGAAAGATAAAGATCTTCGAATAGTCCGTATCAAAGTAAAGGGCAAGGAAATTTCACTTGCCCAGCTAATCGGTTCTTCCGAAACAAGAATCTATCAGAACCTTGCGCTCCATATCGGAACCCATTTCGGCGAAGACCACACCGGTGAATCCATCGGTCTTATCCACGTTACCCCGGAAGAAGCCGCGATAATTGTTGCAGATATCGCGATGAAAAGCGGCAACGTCGAAATCGGAACTCTCGACCGTTTCAACGGTTCTGTTGTAATTTTAGGCGATCATTCCAACGTCCGAAGCGCCCTTGAAGGCGTTATTGAATTTTTTGAATATAAACTTAAATTCACCGTCTGTGAAATAACAGAGGTGTAAAGAGAGCATAGATGAAAAAAATGTTTTTAATGGGCAGAAGCGAGGCAGGAAAAACTTCCCTGACCCAGATTCTGCACGGTGAAGAACTTCATTATCACAAAACTCAATATACGAACACAGACGATTTTATAATCGATTCCCCGGGCGAATATTCCGAGACCAAACATTGCGGAATCGGTCTTGCCTGTTTTTCTTTCGAGGCGGACGTTCTTGCTCTTGTTATGGCGGCAGACGAACCCTTTGCGGTTTTCGAACCGAACTGCAACTGCTGGACAAACCGCCCGCTTATAGGAATCATTACAAAAACGGATTCACCTTTTGCTAACGTTCCGATGGTGCGTAACTGGATGATAAATTCCGGCTGCGAAAGGGTTTTTGAAATAAGCAACGTAACAAAAGAGGGCATCGAGGAGCTTTTTGCTTACCTCGAGGCAGACCCGGTTAAAATTCCCTGGCAGGAAGCGGTCGACCGCCAATGGAGCGGGCAGCCCGAATGGATGAACGAAGAAGAATTTGAGAAATTCAAAGAATCCGGTTGGGGAACAGATAAACAGCTTGAAGAATTCATCGCAAAAAAATAAAACCTTGTCCAAAACGGACAAGGTTTTTTTTATTTTAAAAATCAGATAAGTCCAACAAAACCAAGGAGTATTCCAACTACCGCGCTTCCGCCAAGAACGAAAACCGGGTGCGGATTCCACTTTTTAAGAATGAAGTAACAGGCCGCCGCAAGAATAATTCCGGGAATGCTGATTAAGTCAAGAACAGCGCCGGTTTCCTGGAAAAGTGGAATGTTGATAAGCGAGATTTTAACAACGGAAACAAGTGCCGCACAGATAAGCGCAACAGAAACTGCGCGAAGACCGTAAAAAGCGCCTTTTACAAATTTGTTTTCACTAAATTTTTTAAGAAAACCGGAAACGATGCTTACGATGATAATGGAAGGAATGATGAATCCAAGGGTCGCAAGAACGGAACCGATGATTCCGGCGGAAGTGAATCCAACGTAGGTCGCCATGTTGATTCCGATAGGACCGGGGGTGGATTCGGAAATAGCTATCATGTCCGCAAGCTGTGCGTGGGTGTACCAGCCGAATTTGTCCGAAATGTCATAAAGAAAGGGAAGAGAAGCAAGCCCGCCGCCGACGGTGAAAAGACCGACTTTAAAGAATTCCCAGAAAAGCTGAAGATAGATCATTTCGCTTTACCTCCTTTCAGGAAGAAAACGTGAACGATGATTCCGAGAACAGCCGCCGCAACAACAAAAATAATGGGGCTTACGTCCACGAAGATCGAAAGCAGAAAAACTACCGCAAAAAGCGCAAAGGTGAATTTGTCAATAATGGCTTTTTTGAAAAGCTTTACAACTGCGGTGAAGATAAGAACACAAACCGCAACGCGGATTCCCGCAAAAGCGTTCTGTACTATCTCAAGTTCGGAAAAACTCTGGATAAATGCCGCAATGGCAACGATTATAACAAGCGAAGGTGCCACAACGCCAAGAGAAGCGGCGATAGCGCCGATAAGACCTTTCACTTTGTTGCCGACAAAAACCGCGGTGTTTACTGCAATAACGCCGGGAATGCACTGTCCCACCGCATAATAATCCATAAGTTCTGCTTCGGTTGCCCAGCCTTTGTTTTCAACTACCTCGCGCTGAAGCATCGGAAGCATTGCATATCCGCCGCCAAAGGTAAGTCCGCCGATGCGCGCGAATGCAAGAAAAAGCTCAAGAAGTTCTTTCATATATATACTCCTTATTTAATAATAAGCGGCTTTGCCGCAAACGATATTACTAATATTACCAAAAAATGATAATCTGTCAACCGCAATGCGAAGCAGGAGATGCAAAAAAATGCAAATTTTTACATGTTTTTTTGCATATGCACCGCAAAAATGTATAAAAGATTAAAAAATATAGTGCAAATTGTATGCTGTATGTGTATTTTTTCAACAATTGTTTATGCTAAACGGAAAACTTGACCGTTTTACCATGTTAAAGTATTGAAGAAGCCGGAAAAGGTGATATAATGAAGGTAATTTTTTATCGGAATTTTGCATAAAAGCAATTCATTTAATTCATATCTCTGGAGGCATTGACCATGCGAAAATATGTTCTGAAGAGAATACTTATGATGCTGCTTCTTGTAATCGGCATGACCTTTATCGTCTTCGCCAGCCTTTATATTGCTCCCGGTGACCCGGCAGAGCTTGTTGCAGGCGTTGGCGCAACGGAAGAAGATATCGAAAGGGTAAGAGAAAGCCTTGGCCTTAACGAAAGCTTTTTCACACAGTATATTACATATCTTAAAAAGCTTTTAAAACTTGACCTTGGAATAAGCTTTACCACAAAACAGCCTATCTTTGACGAGATAATGGTTCGTCTTCCCAACACTTTGAACCTTGCAACCGCGGCAATGATCCTTTCGATAATCGTCGGAATTCCGGCGGGCATCATTTCCGCACTCAAAAAAGATAAGCTCATCGATAATATCCTCACCACCGGAGCAATGGTCGGTATCTCTATCCCGAACTTCTGGCTCGGCACCATGCTCATCTACGTTTTCGCAGTTGTTCTCAAGATTCTTCCTTCCGGCGGCATGACCCATTTCTTCTGGACTCCCACCGGTTTCCAGCAGGCAATCCTTCCGGCGGTCGCTCTTTCCACCGCGACTATCGCAAGTTTCACCCGAATCGGAAGAAGCGCAATGCTCGACGTTCTCCAGTCCGACTATATCAGAACTGCGAAATCCAAAGGTCTTAAAGGAAAAACCGTAATCCTTATCCACGCCCTCAGAAATGCGATGATTCCGCTTCTTACCCAGCTTGGAACAAGCTTCGGCGTTCTTCTCGGCGGTGCAATAATCACCGAACAGGTTTTCGTAATCAACGGCATCGGTACCTACCTCATCGACGCCATAAGAAAATATAACTACCCGGTAGTACAAAGTACCGTTCTTATCATCGCAACGATGTTCATTCTTGTAAACCTCATCGTTGACCTTGTCTACTGCGTAGTCGATCCCAGAATCAAATATGAATAAGAAGGAGGGAAGACATTGGAAAACGTAAAACGTAAAAATCCTATAAAAACAGCTTTCCAAAAGCTGCTCAAAAACAAAATGGCTACCCTTTGCTTCTTCATTCTTCTCGTTGAGATCTGCCTCGTAATTTTTGCTCCGACCATTGCACCTTTTGGATATGAAGAACAGGATCCTTCGATCCGTCTTCGTCCCGGCTTCTGGGGAATCCATGCTGAAGAAGCCGCACAGATGGAAGGCGTAAATCCCCAGGATATTTATGCCGAAGGCCATATCCTCGGAACCGATAACTACGGACGCGATATTTTCTCCCGTCTTCTTTACGGCGGAAGAATTTCCCTTATGGTAGGTTTTGTTTCCACCGCAATGGGTCTTGCAGTCGGCGTTCTTTGCGGACTTCTCGCAGGTTACTATAAAAACCTCGATAACCCCATAATGCGTGTTATGGATATCCTGTTCACCTTCCCCGGAATCCTTCTTGCAATGCTTATCATTGCAATGTTCGGCGTAAGTACCTTCAACGCAATGCTCGCGATCAGCATCTGGTCCATTCCCAGCTTTGCCCGAATGGTACGAGGAAAGGTCCTTCAGCTCAAAGAAGAGGACTATATCATGGCAACCCGTTCTCTCGGTGCAACCGATGCCCGAATCCTCTTTATCCATATCCTCAAAAACTGCCTTCCCACCATCATCGTTATCGCAACCATGAGAATGGCAACTTCAATCATTTCCATTTCCACCCTGAGCTACCTCGGAATGGGCGTAACTCCTCCGATGCCTGAATGGGGCGGAATGATTGCCGCCGCAAAAGAATATATGTGGCAGCGCCCCAGCATGATTTTTATCCCCGGTATTGCTGTTATGATAACCGTTATCTGCTTCAATATCCTCGGCGATAAACTCAGAGACATCCTCGACCCCAGCCTTCGTGACTGATAGCTTGTTCTGTCAATAATGACATTGCAATAAACCAAAAAGAAAAGGAGAAAAGTATCATGAAAAAACTTCTTTGCCTCATGATCGCATGTGTAATGTGCCTCGGACTCCTTGCCGGATGTGATGGCACAACCACCCCCAATAACCCCGATGCTCCCATCGGCGGAAACACCGAAGGCGGCAACCCCGAAATCGGAACCATGTTCGAAATCGCTCTTACCGCTCCTTTCACCGGATTCGATCCCCTTCGTACCAACGACAGCGCTTCCACTTACGTAAACGCTCAGATCTACGAAACCCTTTACAGAATCAACCCGGTCACCGGCGAATACGATCCCCTTCTTGCTGCTGAACTTCCCGAGTTCTCCGAAGACGGCATGACCGTAACCGTAAAACTCCGTGAAGGAATCAAATTCCATGACGGCACCGACTTCAACTCCGAAGCTGTAAAATACACCTTCGAACTCATCAAAGACCCCGAGTTCGGCTCTGCACGTGCTTCCATCGCAAACTCCATCGAAACCATGGAATGCCCCGATGAAAACACCATCGTTTTCCACCTCAACTATGAAGACGGTGTTATCCTTGCAAAATTTGCACACACCAACTCCGCAATCGTTTCTCCCGCTGCACAGCAGGCTCAGGACCTTATGGTAAACCCCTGCGGCACCGGCCCTTATAAATTCGTAAGCTCCATCTCCGGTTCCAACGTTGTTCTTACCGCTAACGAAGAATACTGGGACGGCGCACCCGCAATCAAAGATGTCACCATGACCATTATCACCGAAGAATCCACCGCTATCGCACGTATGGAAACCGGTGAAGCAGACTTCATGCCCAACCTTTCCGTTGAACAGATTTCCCGTGTTGAAGGCATCAGCGGCGTAACTGTTGATACTTCCGACGCTGCCCAGATTTATTACATGGGTCTCCGCGGTACTTCTTATGTCAACGACGTCATGGCTGAACCCGAATTCAGAAAAGCTCTTGCAATGTGCATCGATAAAGAAGGCTACGTAACCTACATGATGGAAGGCTATGCTTCCACCGCATATTCCGTTCTCGGCCCGAAGATCTTCGGTTATTCCGCAGAATGCGAAGAAGCTAATATCGACTTCGATATGGAAGGCGCAAAAGCTATCCTTGACGCACATCCCGAATGGAAACAGGAAGAAATCCTCTTCCTCGTTCCTTCTACCCCTGTTTATCAGAAACTCGGTGAATATTTCCAGGCTAACATGATCGAAGCCGGCTTCAACGTAAAATACGAAAGCATCGACTGGTCCGCATGGCTCACCGAATCCAAAGCAGAGAACCGTTTCGACGTCACCCTCGCAGCATGGTCCAACGTAACCCGCGACGGTACCGAACTTATGGAACCTAACTTCCATTCCACCAACGGCGCAGGCCGTATCAAGATCCCTGCAGACGATGCAGCGGTTATCGACCAGTACATCGTTGATTCCAAGACCACTTCCGACACCGCAATCCGTGTTGAAAATCTCCAGGGTTGCAACGAAATGCTTCAGCAGAACGCATACGTACAGCCTATCTATAACGGCACCAACATCTTCTGTTTCAACTCCAACTATACCGGCGTAACCCGTGATCCGGGCGGCACGTTCTATCTTGTAGATATGGGATATGCAGAATAATTAAAAAAACTTTCCGGCTTTTGCCGGTTTGGAACACACCAAAGGTGTGTTCCAAGCTGAGGTCTTCTCAAAAAAACGAGAAAATCCCAGCTTGAAACACACCCATGACTTTTTAGGAGGATGCTTCTTATGGGAAAAGTTCTTGAAGTGAAGGACCTTGTAACAACCTTCCGAATCGATAAAAAAGAATATGAGGTACTGCGCGGAGTTTCGTTCGACCTTAACGAAAACGAAACCCTTTGCATGGTCGGTGAATCCGGCTGCGGAAAAAGTGTAACCACCCTTTCCGTAATGGGTCTTCTTCCAAACAACGGAAGAATCGTTTCCGGAAGCATCAAGCTCAACGGACAGGAACTTACCACCATGTCACCGAAGGAACTTAACACCCTTCGCGGAAAACAAATGGGAATGATTTTCCAGGAGCCCATGACCGCTCTCAACCCGCTTCTTACCATCGGCCGCCAGATGACCGAAAGCCTCATGCTCCATAAAGGCATGTCCAAAAAAGAAGCCACAGAGACCGCCATAAGCTATCTTGAAAAAGTAGGTATCGCAAACCCCGAAGAAAGACTTAAACAATATCCGTTCCAGCTTTCCGGCGGTCTTCGCCAACGTATCATGATAGCAATGGTAATGTCCGTCCAGCCCAGCCTTCTTATTGCCGACGAACCCACCACCGCTCTTGACGTAACCATTCAGAAACAGGTCCTCGTCCTGCTCAATAAGCTCAAAAAAGACGTTTCCACCGGCGTTCTTTTCATCACCCACGACCTTTCCGTCGTTGCCGAAATCGCCGACAGAGTCATCGTTCTCTATTCCGGACGCAAAGTCGAAGAGGGAACCATCGAACAGATTTTTGCAAAACCCCAGCATCCTTATACCGTCGGTCTTATGAATGCGGTACCGAACGTTGACCTTGACGAGTTCGATATCCAGCCCATTCCGGGAACTTTCCCGAATATCACCGAAGATATCGGCGGATGCCGTTTCCATCCGAGATGCCCCTATGCCACCGAGCGCTGCAGAAAAGAAGTTCCCGCAGAACTTGAAACCGAGCCGGGACATTTCGTATATTGCCATAAAGTTGAGGAGGAACAGAGCAAATGAGCGAAGACAAAAAAACACTTCTTGAACTGAAAAAGCTCAAAAAATATTTTCCTGTTCGCCGCGGCGTTTATATTAAAGCAATCGAGGACGTTTCCTTCTCCATTACCGAAGGTGAAAAATTCGGCGTCGTAGGTGAATCCGGCTGCGGAAAATCCACCCTCGGCCGCGTTATTCTTCAGCTTTATCCCCAGACCAGCGGTGCCTGCATCTATTACGGACGCACCTTTGATGAAATGTGCCCCAAATATTTTGCAAAAGAAATCGCAAAACTTCCCCAGTACCAGAAAAAAGCTGACGAGTACTTCAAAAAATCCCTCGAAATCGACAAAAAAGCCGACGTTGTCCGCATCGAGATAGATGCTCTCTCCGCCCGCGGAAGCGATAAAGAGGTAAAAAAAGAAGCCCAGCTTGCCAAAAAACTCAGCACCCTTGAATTCCGTTCCAAGGAACTCAAAAAAGATGCTTCCCGCCAGCTTCGCGAAGGTTCAAGAACCGTAGGTTCCCTCATTCTCTGCAAAGACCTTCCCGCAGTTCAGGAACTCTTCTCCAAAGCACAGAAAGAAACCGTTATCTCTTCCGAAAAAATACATAAGTACCGCGACCTCGAACGTCATTATGAGGAATCCAGAGTTGCGGGAAATCCGGACGAAAACATCAAAAAAGAGATGGAAGATATAACCGTCCAGATAAAAGAACATGTTGCTGCAGCAAAAGCTTTCCGTCAGGAAGCATGGGATACTTATCACGGAAAAGATATCCTTCCCATAACCGAACGCTGCCTTGACCCCGAATACCAGAAAAAACTCGACGGAAACTACGAAACCGGAATCAACCTCGGCAAGCTCACAAAACCCGAAATGCGTGAACTTCGCCGCGAAATGCAGATGATCTTCCAGGACCCCGCCGCTTCTCTTGACCCCCGTCAGTCCGTAGGTAAATCCATCGAAGAAGTTTATAAGATCAACACCGACTATTCCGCCCAGCTCCGCAAAGAAAAGACTATGGATCTTCTCGAAAAAGTCGGCCTCAAACGCGAGCATTATTATTCCTATCCCCATGCTCTTTCCGGCGGTCAGAAACAGCGTGTCGGCATCGCAAGAGCTATAGCGCTCGATACCAAGTTCATCGTCCTTGACGAATCCGTTTCCGCCCTTGACGTTTCCGTCCAGGCCCAGATTCTCCAGCTTCTCAATGAACTTAGCGACGAAAAAGAACTCACCTATTTCTTTATCACCCATGACCTTGGCGTCGTAAAACATTTCTGCGACAGAATACTCGTTATGTATCTCGGAAATCTCTGCGAAATCGCCGATTCCAAAGTTCTTTTCCACAACACCCTTCATCCTTATACCCAATCTTTGCTTGCTTCCGTTCCGAGACTTACTCTCAACCAGGAACATTCCACCGAATTCGTTCTTGAAGGCGATGTTCCCAGTGCAATGAATCCCCCGAAAGGCTGTCCCTTCCACACCAGATGTTCCAAATGCATGGATATCTGCAAAAAAGAAAAACCGCCCATTATCGAAAAAGAACCGGGACATTTTGTTGCCTGCCATCTTTACAGCCAGGAATAAGGAGAATAACATATGGAAACCCCTTTTAACCCTACCTACCAGAAATATCCTTCCCAGCGCTACCCCATATATGCCCGCGGAGGAATGGTGAATGCTTCAAGCCCCCAGGCTTCTGCCGCGGGTCTTGAGGTCCTTCGCAAAGGCGGAAACGCAATGGATGCCGCCGTTGCAACCGCTTCCGCACTCACCGTCGTAGAGCCCACCGCAAACGGAATCGGCTCCGATGCCTTTGCACTTGTCTGGTCCGCAAAAGACCAGAAACTCTATGGCCTCAACTCCAGCGGCCCTGCGCCGATGCTTGCTTCCATCGAAGCCGTTCTCGGCGATAAAAAGGATAACGACGGAAAAATGCCCACCTTCGGCTGGACCGCAGTTACCGTACCGGGCGCACCCAAAGCCTGGGCAGAACTCAATAAGCGCTTCGGAAGACTTTCCCTTTCCGAAGACCTCGCACCGGCGGTGCGCTATGCAAGAGAAGGCTATCCCTGCTCTCCCAACCTTGCACTCATGTGGCAGAGAGCCTATAACAGATATACCAAGGCTTTTGACGGAAAACCCGAGTTCGACGAATGGTTCAAAACCTTCACTCCCGACGGAAAACCATATGAAGCCGGCGATATCATAAAACTTCCGAATCATGCAAAAACCCTCGAAGCCATCGGTGAAACCGGCGCAGACGCTTTCTATTCCGGCGATATCGCAAAACAGATAGATGCGGACAGCCGCGAATTCGGCGGTTACCTTCGCTATGAAGACCTTGCAAAATTCGAAGCAAAATGGGTCGAACCAATTAAGGTTAACTACCGCGGCTACGAAGTCTGCGAAATTCCGCCCAACGGTCAGGGAATCGTCGCACTCATGGCTCTCAACATTCTCAAAGAGTTCGACTTTACCGAAAAAGATTGTCCCGAAACTTACCACCGTCAGCTCGAAGCCATAAAAATGGCTTTCGCCGACGCTTTCCATTATGTTACCGATCCAGACCATATGGAAATAGATTATAACGCCCTTCTCGACCCCGTATACGGCGCAGAAAGAGCAAAAGAAATGGGAAATACCGCAAAGGTCTATACCCATTCCGTTCCGCCAAAAAGCGGCACCGTCTATTTCTGCTGCGCCGATGGAGAAGGAAACATGGTCTCTTTCATCCAGTCCAACTATATGGGCTTCGGTTCCGGAATCGTCGCAAAAGGTACCGGCGTTTCTCTCCAGAACCGCGGATGCGACTTCTCTCTTGACCCCAAAGATGCCAACTGCCTCAAACCCGGAAAGCGTACTTACCACACCATAATCCCCGGCTTCATTCTCAAAGACGGAAAAGCGGTGGGTCCCTTCGGTGTAATGGGCGGCTATATGCAGCCCCAGGGACATCTTCAGGTCGCAATGAACTATATTGATTTTCACCTTGATCCTCAGCAGGCTTTGGATGCACCAAGATGGCAGTGGATGCGAGATAACACCGTCACCGTGGAAACACGCTTCAGCAGTGAGATCGCCCGAATGCTTCAGCAAAAGGGACACGATATCCGCGTTGACCTCACCACTCCAAGCTTCGGTCGCGGACAGATGATAGTACGGCTTGAAAACGGAACTCTTGTCGGCGGAACCGAATCCAGAACAGACAGCAACATAGCTTGCTATTGATACTATTTTCTCCCTAAAAAACTCCCGTAAGACCGTGAAGCCTTTTCGGGAGTTTTTTGTTGCCCAAAAACTTTTTTTGGAGTATAATTTTAAAAGAAGAACAAAAAAGGAGACCGAAAAATGGTAAGAAACATCGTCCATGACCCCTTTTTTCTCGGACAAAAATCCGAAAAAGCCACAAAAGAAGATGTACCTGTCGCAAAAGATCTTCTCGAAACCCTTGCCGCAAACAGAGAAAACTGCGTCGGAATGGCCGCAAATATGATAGGCGTAAAAAAACGCATCATCGTCTTTGATAACGGCGGAACTTTAACCATTATGCTCAATCCCGAAATAACCGCAAAAACCGGCGAATACGAAACCGAAGAAGGTTGCCTTTCCCTTTCCGGAATAAGAAAGACAAAGCGTTTCCAATTCATCACCGTTTCCTATCAGGATATAAATTTCAAACCCCACACCGAAAAATTCTTCGGCTGGACCGCTCAGATAATCCAGCACGAAGTTGATCACTGCAACGGCGTGCTCATCTGATAAAAGCAAAAAAGCCCGTGCTCATTTTTGAGCACGGGCCGTTTTTTTATTTTATGCAAAAACAATAAAATGCATTCCGCAGGCGCAAAGGATTCCAAGTATGATTCCGGTGGTCACCTGAAGAGGAGTATGACCCACGAATTCTTTAAGCATAACTTCCGGAAGTTCGTTTTTTGAAAAATTTTCATAAGAATCCACAAGAATGTTAAGAAGTTTTGCGTGTTTGCCCGCTTCGCGTCTTACTCCCATTGCGTCGTGACAAACAATAATAGCAAGGATCGAGCAAATGGCAAATTCAAAAGATCCCAGCCCATAAGTAAGCCCGCTGATGGTCGCAAGGGAAGAAACGGTTGCGGAATGTCCGCTGGGCATTCCGCCGTCGCCGAAAAGACGGGTGATATCCCAGGTCTTGTTGACTATGGCGTGTATAAAAACTTTAAGCACTTGTGCCACAGTCCAGGAAGCCATGGCGGTCAGGAAAAACTTGTTTGAAAGAAAATCAAGAATATAATCCATTTAAAGTATCCTTTGCGAAAGTTAATATACTTATTTTAACACATATCGCAACGAATTAATATAGATAAACCAAAATATTAAGAAAAAATGTTGGTGTTTTTCTACAAATCGAATTCCGGCTTATTGAGGGTGCGCCGAAATGATGTTATACTCTATTTATAAAAAAAGAGGGGAGTGCTTCGATGAAAAACGGCTTCATAAAAAAACTTGTTTTAAGCGCAATGTTCCTTGCCATCGGAATCGTCCTTCCGTTTTTTACCGGTCAAATTCCGCAGATAGGAAGAATGCTTCTTCCTATGCATATCCCGGTATTGCTTTGCGGGTTCATCTGCGGCGGAACTTACGGAGCGGCGGTGGGCTTTATTCTTCCGCTGATGCGCTCAATGCTTTTCTTCATGCCACCTATGTATCCCGATGCCGCGGCAATGGCCTTTGAACTTGCCGCATACGGCTTTTTTGCCGGGTTCCTTTACGAAAACGCAAAATGGCACTGCATAAAATCCCTTTATCGCTGTCTTTTTGCCGCAATGCTCGGCGGAAGAATAATTTGGGGCATTGCAATGATACTTTTTCTCGGAATAGGAAGCGAAGGCTTCACCGCGGCAATGTTCCTTTCAGGTGCGGTAATTAACGCCCTTCCGGGAATAATCCTTCAGCTGATACTCATACCCTCGGTGATGCTTGCTCTTGACAAAACTCACCTTGTACCCTTCGGAAAAAATGCTCTGCAAAAACAAAAGGAGGAAGGATAATGGAATATATCATCAAAAACGCGGTCATCGCCACTATGGATAAAGAAAACCCCGTGGCGGAGGCGGCAATAGTCAAAGACGGAAAATTCATTTTCTGCGGAAAACTTTCCGAAGCGGAAAAACTCGTTTCCGGAAAAACAAAAGTCCTTGACTGCGGCGGAAAATTTGTCATGCCTTCCTTCAACGATTCCCACATGCACTATCTCCACTACGTAAAAACAAAGCTTTCCGTTGACCTCGCGGGAACTGTTTCGGTTGAAGATATTGTCGGAAGAATGAAAAATGCCTTTGAGCATTTTGATAAGGAAAGCGGACTTTGGCTTGTGGGCGAAAGATGGAACCAGGACTATTTTACCGAAGGCGAAAAGCGTTTTCCCACCGCAAAGGACCTTGACGAAATAACTGCCGAGCACCCGGTGCTCATAATGCGCACCTGTTACCACGTGGGCGTGCTCAACACCAAAGGCATGCAGCTCATGGGCCTTGATAAAGAAAAAGCCGAGGAACTGGGCGCCTTCTGTGAAACCGACGAAAACGGAAACCCCACCGGCATCATCAAAGAAAACTATTTTGACGAAGTCAAATCAAAGCTTCCTTATCCGGACCTTGATATTCTTGTAAAAATGATGCTGGAATCCCAGGCGGACCTTTTTGAACAGGGAATCACCGCTGTCCAGTCCGATGACGTAAAATATGCCCCGGAGGGAAGGGCATATGACCTTCTTGATGAGCTCAAAAAAGCTTCTCTTGACGGAAGGCTCAAAGTCCACTATGCCGAACAGGCTCTTTCACAGACGAAGGAAGAAGTGGACGATTGGTTTTGCCACGACCATTATAAAATGCGCGACGGAAGTTTCAAGGTAACCTGTCTTAAAATAATTTCCGACGGAAGTCTCGGCGCAAGAACCGCTCTTCAGACAGACCCCTATGCCGATGCCCCCGAAACAAAAGGCATCGCTATCTATACCCAGGATGAACTGGATTACTTCGTTCTCGAAGCGCAAAAACGCAATATCCCCGCCGCTATCCATGCAATAGGAACCGGTGCAATGGAAATGTGCCTCAATGCCATTGAGAGCGCCAAAAAGGCCGTTCCTGAGTATTCTCCCCGTCACGCAATTGTTCATTGCCAGATAACCACAAAAGAGCAGGTGGAGCGTCTTGCGCGCCTTGGAATAATGGCTCTCACCCAGCCGGTCTTTATCGATTACGATATGCATATCGTAAAAGACAGAGTGGGCGAGGAACTGGCAAACACCTCCTACGTCTGGAAAGATTATCTTGATAAAAGCGTCCACGAAGCTTTCGGCACCGATTGCCCCGTTGAAAACTTCAAACCCATGCGCGGAATCTACTGCGCCGTCACAAGAAAAGACTGCAACGGAGCGGGTCCCTATCTTCCTGACCAGGCTGTGCCGGTTTACGATGCGCTCTATGCCTATACCGCCGAAGGTTCCTACGTCAGCGAAGATGAAGAGATCCGCGGAAAAATAACTCCCGGAATGGAAGCGGATTTTATCGTCATGGACCGCAACCTTCTTGAAATCCCGGAAGAAGAGCTGCTCGAAGCAAAGGTAATGAAAACCTTCATCGGCGGCGAATGTGTTTTTGAAAGAGAGTGATGTCTTTTGGTGATCCTTATTTTCGGAGCTTCCCATACGGGAAAAACCGCCTTTGCCCAAAGGCTTCTTGAAAAATATGCGTTCCCATATGTTTCCCTCGACCATCTCAAAATGGGCCTTATCCGAAGCGGCAACACCAATCTCACCCCCGAGGATGACGATGCCCTTACCGAATACCTTTGGCCAATAGCGCGCGAAATGGCAAAAACCGCCATAGAAAATAACCAGAATCTCATCATCGAGGGCTGCTATATCCCTTTTGATTGGAAAAAAGATTTCGACAAAAGATACCTTGCCGCCATAAAGGAATATTGTCTTGTGATGACCGAAGATTATATACGCCGCAATTACCGGGATATCCAGCGTTTTTCAAACGTCATCGAGTGGCGAATGGAAGGCTTTGTGGATATCGACGGCCTTGTCAGCGAAAACGCAAAAAACCTTGAACTTTGCGAAAAATACGGCACAAATATGATCCTTATCGACGGTTTTTATAACGTCGATGCCGACATCTGGAAATAAAAAAAGGGCACCGCGTTGGCGGTGCTTTTTTAATATCCGTTTTTCTCAGCGCCAAAAAGCGCTTCTTCGTGCGTAAAGCCTTTTATCTCAAGCTGAAAAACCAGCGCCTCTTTAGAAAAAGACGAAAACGAAAGAAGTTCCTTCGCAGTTTTAAAGGCTTCTTCGTTCCAATCCGCACCGCAGTTTTCCACCGCGTAAAGCGCTTCTTCATAGGAATACCCGCTTTCTTCAAGAAGCGCTGCCAATGCCTTTTTTGAATATGCGGCGGAAGAAAGATGAAATTTTGCGGAAGAAAGTGCCTTTTCCATTCCCGGCGTCACAACGTTTTCCGAAACGCCGCTTTGAACACAGCCGCAAAAAAGTAAAAGCAAAAGAAAAATCAGTAACAAAGAAAGCTTTTTCATGCCATTCCTCCGAAAAATAAAAAAATGCGCAGCCGAAGCCGCGCATAAAAAATGCCTTGCTCCGATTGCTGCGACACAATTCCGATACATAGTATAGTATGCGAAAACAGAGCATGCATTTTTATCATGGATAAAAAAACACACACTATACTGTCTATCGGCTGTTAAATTGTGTCGCAAGATTATTTTAGCACGATTCGGAATAAATATCAATGATTCATAAAGTTTATTTAAATTTCCGAAACCTTTTCTCTCTTTACTTTACCCCCGAAAAATAGTATTATATTACCATAGTTCTATTTAGGAGGATTATTAATAATGATCAAACTTGATATCAAAGGTTTCGGCTCCATGCTCATCGAGCTCGATCCCATCGCAGCACCCAAAACCGTAGCAAACTTCGAAGCACTCGTAGAAAAAGGCTTTTTCGACGGCCTTACCTTCCACCGCATCATCAAAGGCTTCATGATCCAGGGCGGCTACCCCAAAGGCAACGGCACCGGCGGCTGCAAACCCGAAATCTACGGCGAATTCAAATCCAACGGTTGGGCACAGAATACCATCAGCCATAAACGCGGCGTTATCTCCATGGCAAGAACTTCCGACCCCAACTCCGCATCCTGCCAGTTCTTCATCGTTCATGAAGACAGCGAATTCCTCGACGGCGACTATGCAGCATTCGGCCACGTAACCGAAGGTCTTGAAGTTCTCGATGCAGTCGCATCCGTTCCCACTTATCCCGATGACAGCCCCAGCAAAAAAGTCGTCATCAAAAAAATGACTCTCGTAAAATAATGAAAAAGCTTAAATTAAAAGCCACCGCAGAAGCTTCGGCAATTCTTTTGGGATTCTTCCTTTTCGGAATTCTGATATCCCTTCTTTTTGACGAAGTTACCGCGAACCTTTTCAGGATAGTTCTTCTGGAATGGGCGGCATTTCCTATGCTTTGTGCAATTGTCGGCGGCGTCGTTTCGATGAAAAACGGCTTCATGCCTCTTTATGGAATCTGCGCCGGAATAATTTTTCTTCCGTTCATGCTCATCTTTTTCGAAACGAACTGGGCGCTTCTTATTGCCCATGCCCTTTTCGGAATGCTCGGAAGCCTTTTCGGCCATTGGCTTTTCCTCAAAGAGGTAAAGCGCATCGAAGAGGGAAGACCCGAAAAGAAAAGAAAGTCTATCCTTTTCGATATGTTCGACAGATACGATACCAAAAAGTATAAATAAAAAAAAGAAGCACCGCTTTGCGGTGCTTCTTTTTTATTTTTTTATAAAACGTAAAGCAAAATTCCGATCGCCTGAAGGACCGTTCCCATGACCACGAAAATGTGAAAAACCGTGTGAAAAATCGGCTTTTTGTGTCCCGCGCCGTAAAGCACCGCGCCGATGGTATAAGAAATTCCTCCGAAAAGGATCCAAAGAACGCCGTCCCATGTAAGAACGTCAATGGTCTGTTTAAAACAAAGGACGATGAACCAGCCCATAAGGATATAAAAAACCATCGAAAGCTTTTTATATTTGTTGTGGTCAATGGCGGTAAAAACAGCGCCCAACGCCGCAAGGGACCATTCCGCAAAAAGAACGAGCCACGCGGTTTTGGGATAAACAGGTCTCATTGCCGAAAGAAGAATGGGCGTATAGGTTCCTGCGATGAGCAGATAAATGGTGCAGTGGTCGATGACCTGCATCACCTTTTTTGCAAGACAGGGTTTGAGCCCGTGATAAACGCTCGAAACGGTGTAAACCGCAATCATCGAAAAACCGTAGATAACGCTTCCCACAATGTCCCAGGCGTTGCGGTTCACTGCCGAAACGATGACGCAAAGAAGAAGAATAACAACTCCAAGTCCGCCGCCCACAATGTGGGTGGTCATGTTGGCAATTTCTTCTCCGCGGGTGTAATTGGGAAGGACCCTTTCTCCAAGGGGAGTTCTTCTCATAATTTTCTTTCTCCCCAGAAGAAGAGAGCAAGGGAACCTGGGCCTACGTGGCAGCCGCAAACGGGCTCAAAATAGTTTACGGTGGTGTTTCCGGTAAAACCGTGCTCGCGAAGTTTTTCGGTAAGGAAGTCGACAGCAGCTTCGTTGTCGCCGTGGATTATCATAACGTCGGCGGATTTGTCAAGAACGAGCTCGTCGTATTTTTTGATTATCTCAAGAATGCATTTGTTGATTCCGCGGCATTTGCCCCAGGAAACAATGTGACCTTCTTCGTCGCCGCGAAGAAGAGGTTTGATGTTAAGAAGGGTTCCGATGGCGGCGGTGGCGCCGGAAATTCTTCCGCCTTTTTTAAGATAGGAAAGGTCGTCAACGGTAAAGAACTGGCACATGTGGTTTTTGCGTTCTTCCGAGATTCTTACAGTCTCTTCAAAAGAAGTTCCCGCTTCAATAAGTTTGGCGATTTCGACCACCTGCATTCCAATACCGAGACCTGCGCCGAGGGAGTTGATAACGGCAATTTTTGCATCGGGATATTCTTCCATAAGTTCTTCCGCGGCGATTTCGGCAGCTCGAACGGTTCCGCTTACTCCGCCGGAAATTCCGATATAAATAACGTCGTCGCCCTCTTTTACCGCTTCCTCAAATCTGTCATAAAAAAGGGAAGAGTTTGCCATAGAGGTCTTCATTTCGGCGCCGTTTCTCATGGCGTCATAAAATGCTTTTCCGTCAAAATCGTGTTCAAGGTCATATTCCGCAGCAACTCCGTCAACGGTATAGGAAAGCGGAATGATGGTTACGTTGTATTTTTTGTTAAGTGCAACCGGAAGGTTGGATGCGGTGTCTGCGAAAAGTTTTATCATGTTAATCCTCTCTCTTTCTGCCCCAGAAGAAAAGCGCAACCGTTCCGGGACCTGTATGGCTGCCTATCGTAGTTCCAATATAGTTTATAAGCACCTTTCCGTCAAGTCTTTTAAAGTTTTCTTCAACAAGAAAAGCAACTTCTTTTGCGTCATCGGTGCAGGCGGATTGGGAAATATAACATTTTTCGGAATAATCAAGTCCGCCGTCGGCGTTTTCTTCCATTCTTTTCACTATCTCGCGGATAACTTTTTTCTTCGAACGGATCTTTGCCCTTGCAATAAGGTGCCCCTCGTGGTCAACGTTAAGAAGGGGACAGATCCCAAGAATGGTTCCGATGGTGCCGGAGGTTTTAGAAACTCTTCCGCCCTTGATAAAAAATTTAAGGTCGGAAGAAAAGAACCAGTGATGAAGACGAAGCTTGTTTTCTTCCGCCCAATCGCGAAGCTCGTCGATATCCATTCCGCTGTCACGAAGATCCGCAAGTTTATCCATCAAAAGTCCGTAACCGGAAGAAGCCGCAAGGGAATCCACAACATAGATTTTTCTTTCAGGGTGGCGTTCAGCGGCAATTCTTGCGGCGTTCACCGCGGAGTTGTAAGAACCGGAAATTCCGCTGGAAAGGGCAAGATGAAGAATGTCTTTTCCCTCACAAAGAAAATTTTCAAAATATTCAAGATATTCGGTAACGTTTATCTGGGAAGTCCGGGTGTCCTCACCCGAATCCATTCGCTGATAAAATTCTTCGAAAGGAATGCTCTGGCCAAGGTCGTCGGAATAATCCACTCCATTAAGTTTGTAATGAAAACAGA
>JAFUIS010000005.1 GCA_017468365.1 Oscillospiraceae bacterium
CCGTTATGCGCAAGGGAAATTTCGCCCGGGCTGGGTATAGTTCCGCCGCCGGTAAGTCCCGCCGGAGAAACAGTATGGTGCGGCGCGCGGAAGGGACGTTTTTTCACAAGTCCCGTTCCTTCCGGAAGAGTTCCGCAAATGGAATGAATTTTTGTAGTTTCGATGGATTCATCAAAGGTCATTTCCGGAAGAATGGAGGGAAGACGCTTTGCAAGCATGCTTTTTCCCGCTCCCGGAGGACCTATGAGAAGGATATTATGAAAACCGGCGGCTGCAATTTCAAGTGCGCGTTTTGCCTCATACTGGCCTTTTACGTCCTCAAAATCCGCTTCATAAACGTCGGCGGTCCTTGCAAAACCTTTTGTCGGTTCAAGGGGTTTTATGGGTTCTTCGCCGCTTAAATGGGCTACCACTTCGCCCACGCTTCCCACCGCAAAAACGTTTATTCCTTCGACTACGGAACCTTCGGAAGCGTTGCCCTCGGGAATGAAGATGTTTTCGATGCCGAGTTTTTTTGCTTCGAGCACCATGGGGAGGATTCCGCTGACGGGTTTTACGGTGCCTTCGAGCGAAAGCTCGCCGATGAATGCACAGTCGCGGCAATCGGCGGTTATCTGACCGTCTGCGCGAAGGATGCTGATGAGTATCGGAAGGTCATAAAGCGAGCCGGCTTTTTTGATATCGCTGGGCGCGAGGTTGACGACTATTTTTCCGATGGGGAAATCAAATCCGCTGTTGATGATGGCGGTCCTTACTCTGTCGCGGGATTCTTTTACCGCAACGTCCGGAAGACCGACGATATCAAAACCGGGAAAGGATTCGGAAAGGTCCACTTCCACCGCGACTTTGTAGGCGTTTATTCCAAAAAGTCCCATGCTTGTGCAGGTACAGAACATAAAGCGGATCCCCCTTTCGTAAAAATAGATATATATATTTAATTTATTATATATCATATCACGATGCAAATACAAGTATATTTTAAAAAAACGGGTTTTGCGGTAATTTTTTTACGCCTTTGGGGTGATAATTTTAAGTTGCTTTTGCCAAAGATTGGGTCTATAATTAAGTTGTATAATTTTGTTCACATAAAGGGGTGCTGATAAAAATATGAAAGTACTACTTGTTAACGGAAGTCCGCACAAAAACGGTTCCACCGCCGAAGCTTTGAAAGAGGTTGAAACCGCTCTTAACAATGAGGGAATCGAAACTTCCGTGGTTTGGCTCGGAACGGACGCCATTTCCGGCTGCATCGCCTGCGGATACTGCAAGCGCAACGGAAAATGCGTCAAAAACGATATCGTAAACGATTTTGCCCAAAGGGCAAAAAATGCCGACGGTTTCGTTTTCGGAACTCCGGTACATTATGCCGCGGCTTCCGGTGCTATTACTTCTTTCCTTGACAGGCTTTTCTATTCCGCTTCCGGCGATACCTTCCGCCACAAACCCGCGGCAGTTATCACCGTTGCAAGAAGAGGCGGCACCACTGCGGCTTATGACCAGCTTATAAAATATCCCGGTATTGCCGAAATGCCTATCATTTCTTCCCATTACTGGAACATGGTCCATGCCGCCGTTCCCGAAGAAGCAAAAGAAGACCGCGAAGGCATGCAGTGCATGCGTATTCTCGGCAAAAACATGGCATATTTTCTTAAATGTATCGAGGCAGGCAAAAAGGCCGGAATCACCGCTCCTGCCGCTGAAAAAAGAGACGTAACCAACTTCATACGATGATTTTCCGGAGGGTACATAATGACTGAAAACGAAAAATATCTTGAATGGAAAGAATTTGTCCGCGACGAAGAACTTTTTTCCGACCTTAACCGCCTTGAAGGAAACGACGAAGAAATTTTTGAATGTTTCTATCGCAGCCTTGAATTCGGTACCGCAGGACTTCGCGGCGTTCTCGGTGCAGGCACCAACAGAATGAACATTTACACCGTCCGCCAGGCCACCCAGGGACTTGCGGAATATCTCAACGCCCACAAAGATGGCTCTTCCGTGGCTATCGCTTATGATACCCGCCACAATTCCGAAAAATTTGCAAAAGAGGCTGCCTGCGTTCTTGTTGCAAACGGAATCAAAGTCTGGCTTTATGCCGCACCGGCACCCACCCCTATGCTTTCCTATGCGGTTCGCGAAAGAAACTGCGACGCCGGTATCGTAATCACCGCAAGCCACAACCCTGCAAAATATAACGGCTATAAAGTCTACGGCTCCGACGGCTGCCAGATATCTCCCGAAGTTGCAAAAGAGATCCTTGCGGTAATCGACCGCACCGACGTTCTCAAAGGCGCAAAAACCTGTAATTACGAAGCCGCCGTTTCCGAAAAGAACATCATTCTTATCCCCGAAAGCTTCTGGAGAAGATTCTATGCAAGAGTTCTTCAGGAAGGCGTTGACCGCGAAAACCACGCAAAAAACGAACTCACCGTCGTTTATACTCCTCTTAACGGCACCGGTGCCATTCCGGTAGTGACCACCCTTTCCCTTGCCGGATTCGGCAACATCGAAATGGTCCGCGAACAGGAAAAACCTGACGGTGCATTCCCCACCTGTCCCTTCCCCAACCCGGAACTTCGCGAGGCACTTGCCCTTGCTCTTAAACTTGCCGAAGAGAAAAACGCAGACCTTGTTCTTGCCACCGACCCCGACGCAGACCGCGTAGGTATCGCTTCCAGAGAAAAAGACGGCTTCCGTCTTTTCACCGGCAACGAAGTGGGCGCACTTCTTCTTGACTTCATCGCTTCCGCAAGAGAAGAAAACGGCACCATGCCCGAAAACCCCGTTGCGGTCCGCTCCCTTGTTTCCACAAAACTTGCCGATGCCGTTGCCGCAGGCCACGGAATCGAAATGAAGAGCGTTTTTACCGGCTTCCGCTTTATCGGAAAAGTTATTGCCGAGCTTGAAGCCATTGAACAGCCCGAAAGATTCATCTTCGGATTCGAAGAAAGCTGCGGTTATCTTTCCGGAACTTATGTCCGCGACAAAGACGCCGTTGACGCTTCCCTTCTTATCTGCGAAGCCGCAAACTTCTGGAAAATGCGCGGCAGGACCCTCGGCGAAGCACTTGCCAAAATCCAGGCAAAATACGGTTATTACCACGACTTCCAAGATAACTTCTATTGCGAAGGCGCAGACGGCGCAAAACGCATTGCCAAAATCATGGCAGATCTTCGCGAAGAAGCTCCCAAAACCGTCTGCGGAAAAGCCGTTGTTGCCGCAAAGGATTATAAACCCGATGCCAACATGATCGAATATACCCTTGAAGGCGGTTCAAGCTTTATTGTCCGTCCTTCCGGCACCGAACCCAAACTTAAAATTTATTATTCCGTAAAAGCCGCCGATTTTGAGACTGCAAAAGCCGAAGGCGAAGCAATCAAAGCCGAAGTTACCGCGCTTCTTGGCTTCTGATCAAAAAATTTTGATTTTGTCAGAAATTTTCCGAAAAAAATTGTTGCATTCCGTCTTTGATTGTGATATGATATCAATACTGATGTAAAAAAAGGACTTGTAATATAAGCTCTGAAGAGAAAGAGGTGACATAGATGAAAGAAGGTCTTCATCCTAATTACAAACCCACCACCATTACCTGCGCTTGCGGCGCAACTTGGGAAACCGGTTCCACTAAAGAAGACATCCACGTAGAGGTTTGCTCCAAATGCCATCCTTTCTACACTGGTCGTCAGAAACTCGTTGACACCGGCGGTCGTGTTGACAGATTCAAAAAACGTTTTGGCATGGAATAATTCCAAAAAATCAAGCCCGGTATTTTTCCGGGCTTTTTTTCTATCCGTTTTTGAAAGGAGCGGTGATTTTTGGCTGAATATAAAACCGTTAAACAGCGGGCAAGCGACGAATTCGTCGAAAAGAAATCCCGCTTCATAGGATATATCGCCCCGGTCGAAACCGAAGACGAGGCTATCGCTTTCATAAATGAAATCCGCGCAAAACACCGGGACGCCACCCACAACGTTTATGCCTATTCCCTTCGCGCAGGACAGATAAAACGCGCCAGCGATGACGGAGAACCTTCCGGCACCGGCGGCGTTCCTATGCTGAACGTTCTTAACGGAAACGGCCTTGTGGATGTTTGCTGCGTTGTGACCCGCTATTTTGGCGGAACTCTGCTCGGCGTTGGCGGACTTGTAAGAGCCTATACCGAAGGGGCAAAAATTGCCGTTGCAGCCGGCGGAATAAAAACCATGGCGGAAAGCGCCGACGTTCTTGTGTGCTGCGACTACGGCCTTTACGGAAAGATAGAACATTATATAAATGAGCACGGCATTCTTGTTGTTGGAAGTGATTTCGGCGCAGACGTTTCGGTAACGGTACGTCTTAGCACCGAAGACGTTGCCGCCTTTGAAAAAGACATGGTGGAGCTTACTTCCGCAAAGGCAACAACGGAAGTTATCAGCCGCGGCTGGAACGAAATGTGACGGAGGAAAAGCCTTATGAAACTTATGATAGCTTCGGATATCCACGGAAGCGCGTTCTTCTGTAAGAAGATGCTCAAAGCTTTCGAATACGAGCACGCCGAAAGGCTTTTGCTGCTCGGTGACGTTCTTTACCACGGCCCGCGTAACGACCTTCCCGAAGGTTATGCGCCAAAAGAGGTAATTTCTATGCTCAACGGCATAAAAGAGAGTATTATTTGCGTTCGCGGCAACTGTGACACCGAGGTGGACCAGATGGTTTTGGGATTTCCGGTGCTCAATGAACAGGTTTTTCTGAGCATCGACGGTTTCGAGATGCTCGCGGTTCACGGTCACAAAGCCTTCCCCGCTGTAAAAAGCAAAAGCATCATCCTTTCGGGACACACCCACGTTCCGAAATTTGTCGAGGAAAACGGCGTTTTTTACCTGAATCCCGGTTCTGTTTCCATTCCGAAAGAAGGCAGTGCTCACGGATATCTTGTTTTTGAGCACGGGGTCTTTACTCACAAAGATCTTGACGGAAACGTTTTGAAAACATTTGAAATAAAATAAAAAAAGCTCCCGCATGCGGGAGCTTTTTTTATTTTATCCCCAAACCGGAGAGGGATATTTTCCTTCGTCGGTAAGGTTTTTAAGTGCTTCCATAAGCGCGGGGGTATCTTCCTTATAGGTGACTCCGTACCATTTGTCCGGACATTCACAGACTTTTACGGTAACCTTTTTTTCGCGGAGAACTTCGCCCACCACGTTGGGAAGATAACATTCGGCTTTAAGGGGGTTTTCCACAAGTTCCGTCGCCTTAAATTTTTCAAGGGCGGCGTCAAGGTGGTCAAAAACGTCCGGGGTAAAGCCCCAAAAGTTCATGGAAACGGGGGTACCTTTGGGAAGTGCTACCCAATTTTCGCCGTCTTCGGTATATTCGGCACAGTCGCCGCGTTTTTCGATATGGGTACGCTCGTTTATTTCAACAAGCATTCCGTTTTCGGTTCTGCAGACTCCTCTTGCGACGTGGCCTTTATCAGTGACGGTGTTTTCGATCCGGTAACCCATCATTGCATAGTCGCCTTCGGGCTTCATGTTTTCAAGGATCCCGCCCATGAGCTTATAGCAATGGTTTCCGTAATAATCATCCGCGTTTATTACAGCGAAAGGTCCGTCAACATGTCCGCGGCAAAGGGCAATGGCTTCGGCGGTGCCAAAAGGTTTGCTGCGGCCTTTTGCGGCATATTCTTCGTCTATCTCCTGGAAAACATAATCAACTTCCATAAATTTTGAAACCGGGTCTCCGATAACTTCGCGAAAATCCGCTTCAAGGTTTTTTCTGATGATAAAAACAACTTTTTCAAAGCCGGCTTTATAAGCATCGTACATGGAATAATCGATTATTTTTTCACCGCAGGGGCCTACGGGAGTTATCTGTTTTGCTCCGCCGTATCTGTTTCCGATGCCGGCGGCAAGGATAACGAGAGTTTTTTTCATTTTTGGGGTAATCTTCTTTCGTTTTTTATAATCTATATGCAGAAATTATCAGAAATATCTTTTGGTTGCTCTTTCTGCAATGGTTTTAAAAGCTGCTCTGGGGTCCTCGGATTTTGTAAGGATTATCATCGCGGCTATCACATAGGGACGAATTCCGGCTTCTGCAAGAAGGCTGTCGACATTTGCGTTATAAACCTGGGCGGTCATTTCGCCGCGGATGCAGGAAATATCGGTGATGTCGACAGGAAGATCGTGCATAAGAAGACCTTTTCCGTCCTTGGTTTTTTCCATCATCTCTTCGGTTACTTCCCAATCGATAAAATTATTATTGTTTTCGCGAAGCTCATGTTCAAGAAGGTCAATATAAGAACCAAGGTTTGCCGCGGAAAGTTCGGTGCGTTTTTCAAGGAATGTATAGGGTGCCCAGTTCATGGGGATGACGATATCCGCATCGGCAAAGGCTTCTTCCATAGAATCGGTGCGGGTGAAGGTGCCGCCGGAAAGTTCGGAGTTTTTTTCCGCTCTTTCATAAACTTCGGGCATAAGATCCATACCTTCGGGGGCTGCAAGAACAACGTTCATTCCGTATCTGGTCACAAGGGAAAGAAGTCCCTGGGGAACCGCAAAAGAACGGGTGCCGTCCGGGGAATATGCCCAGGTGATGGAGATTTTTTTGCCTTTGAGGTTTTCGGTGCCGCCAAAGCGCTCCGCCATATATCTGATGTCAGAAATGGTCTGGACGGGGCTGTCCTCATCGCTTCCGAGGTTGAGAACACAGGGTTTCTGGGCGATAACGCCGTTTTCGTGGCTTACTTTTACTGCGTCGGAAATTCTTTTTATGTATCTTGCGCTTTTTTCGATGAACTTGCTTTCGCAAACGCCAATGGCATCGGCCATGTAAGAAGCGACGGTTGCGGTTTCGTTGATGGCGTTGTTGCCGAGTTTTTTATCCATATCGATTATTGTAAGACCGAGAAGGTCGCATCCGGAAGCAAAAGCAAATTTAAGGTCGGTATCTTTTTCACAGAACATGGAAAGAGCGATACCGGAATCGAAGATTTTTGGAGAAACGTTGCTGTCGCGCATTGCTTTGAGGATTCCGGCGCCGTTTGCAACTGCGGCAATATCATCGTCGGTCATATCCCAGGTGCGAAGGATGCTTTTTCCGTAAAGGGTATTGTTTTCTTTATCGGGAAGATTGTTGATTGCATCGGTAAAATTCATTGTTTTTTCCTCCAAAACGGCTCTTTTTGTTTTGCTTTATTAATAATAACAATCCTTTTGGTTCAAGTCAACCTAATAATTATTAATTTTTTATTATGCCTTTGTTGATAATAACCTTTTTTCTGTTAAAAATTTTATTTAATATACCAAATTGACACAAAACCATCACATAAGTTACAATATTATTGTATAATATTCCACACAGAAGGGCGGGTAACCCTCCTTGAAAAACGAACTCTTTTCAAAATTCAAAGAAACAGCCATTGCCGTACT
The DNA here is from genome assembly GCA_017468365.1 of Oscillospiraceae bacterium. Taxonomy (GTDB): domain Bacteria; phylum Bacillota; class Clostridia; order Oscillospirales; family Ruminococcaceae; genus UMGS1668. Next base: position 7,410 of record JAFUIS010000005.1, read on the forward strand.
TCCCGTAGCCGGCATTGTTTTGCTGCTTCACCTTACAATAGCACCAATGCCTTTCGGCGTCCTGGCGCTTTTTTTATCGGGAACTTTTCTTCTCATCGTCGGTATGACACTGTTCCAGTTGGGTTCTGAGGTGGGTATGACCCCTATCGGAAACCAGATAGGAAGCAAGCTTGTCGAACTTAAAAACCTTAAAATATTCCTCATCACGGCTTTTCTTCTCGGTTTTCTTGTAACCATTGCCGAACCTGACCTTCAGGTCCTTGGAAAACAGATGCCCGAACAGACTCTTTTCAGCCTTTTCGGAATGGATATGACCGTCGGCCAGACCCTTATTTACATGGTCGCCTTCGGCGTTGCGATTTTTTTGACCGTTGCGGTAATCCGCGTTGTATTCGGATTTGACCTTTCAAGGCTTTTCTTCGGTCTTTATATCGTTGTATTCATCCTTGCGTTTTTTACAAGACCGGAATATCTTGCTGTTTCATTTGACTCCGGCGGCGTAACCACCGGACCTATCACCGTTCCGTTCATCCTTGCTCTCGGCGTAGGTATCGCTTCCGTTGAAAAGGGCGCCGATTCCGAAACCGACAGCTTCGGTTTCGTAGGTCTTTGCTCCGTAGGTCCTATTATAGCGGTTGCTATAATGGGTATGCTCGTCAAGGGTGATGCTTCTTATGACCCCACCGTTATTCCGGATATTGAAACCATCGGCGACGTCGTAATGGTTTACGTAAGAGCGTTCCCGACTTTCTTTAAAGAAGTCGCCCTTGCTCTTTCACCCATTATTGCCGTTTATATTTTCTTCCAGCTTGTTTATCTTAAACTCCCCAAAAGCTCTGTCATCAAAACCCTCATCGGTGTTTTGTATACATACATCGGACTTGTAATTTTTCTTACCGCCGCAAACGTCGGCTTTATGCCGGCGGGAAGCTATATGGGCGGTACTCTTGCCGTTCTTGATTTCAACTGGATAATCATTCCCATAGGAATGCTCGTCGGCTTCTTCATTCTTATGGCGGAACCCGCGGTTTATGTTCTTACCGTTCAGGTCGAGGAAGTTACCGGCGGCACCATCACCAGAAAAATGATGATGACCGCACTTATGATAGGAATGAGCATTTCCGTCGGTATGGCGATGCTTCGTGTCATCACCGGAATTTCCATTTGGTATCTTCTTATTCCCGGTTATGCCATTGCGCTGGGACTTCTCTTCTTTGTTCCGAAGGTATTTACCGCCATTGCTTTTGACTCCGGCGGCGTTGCTTCCGGTCCCATGACCGCGACTTTCCTTCTTCCTTTTGCAACCGGCGCCTGCACCGCCATTGGCGGAAATGTTCTTATGGACGGCTTTGGCGTTGTTGCAATGGTCGCAATGACCCCCCTTGTTGCTATCCAGATCCTCGGTGCGGTTTATGCCATTAAAGAAAAACGCGCCCTTAAAGAAAACGACGAGGAACTTGCGGAAATCTTCGAAGATATCGAAGAAGAAATCGAATTCTATCAGCTCGACCTTGAATCTGCTATCATCGAGCTTGATTATGATGAATAAAGGAGGTGCCTTGTTTGTCAGAGTTTGAAAAAATAGATTCAGTTACCAGCAGCGAACGGCTTGACGTTATTTTCACCATCGTTCCAAAAGGAAAAGGCGAAGCCGTCACCGACGTTCTCAGAAAAAACGACGTTCTTGAATGTCTTATATTCCACGGACACGGTACCGCCCCTTCAAACATCCTTAAAATGCTCGGACTCGGCGCCACCGACAAAGAAATCGTTCTCGGTTTTACCCAGGACGAAAAAAGCCACGACATCATAAAAGCCATTGACAAAAAGCTTAATTTTGAAAAACCCGGAAACGGAATTTCCTTTGTTGTTCCGTTACAAAGCGTTGCCGGAATCATAGCTTTTAAATTCCTTACCACTAACTATTCGGAGGATATGTGACTTATGAAAAACAAAACCGTATATTCGCTTATTGTAAGTATTGTAAACCGCGGATACTCCGACGAAGTTATGAACGCAGCTCGCAACGCCGGTGCAAAAGGCGGCACCATCATCAATGCCCACAGCACCACCCTTGGCGATGAAGAACGCTTCTTCGGAATTTCCATTCAGCCGGAAAAAGAGATCGTGCTTATCCTTGCGGATAATGAAAACAGGCCCGTTATCATGCGCGAGATAGTAAACCACGTAAGCCTTGATACCGAAGGTGCGGGAATCACCTTTTCCCTTCCCGTTTCGGACGTTGAGGGAATCAAACAGTTCCCCGTTCCTGAAGAGGACTGATAAAACCGCATAAGCATCAGATAAAAAAGCAGCCGTGCTCAATTTGAGCACGGCTGCTTTTTTTCTTAGGAGTGTTTATTCAAGGTTCTTTTCAAGTTTTTCAAGTTCCGCCATAAGTTCAGCGGGAAGTTTTTCGCCGAATTTTTTATAGAATTCGCGGATTCCTTCGGCTTCTTCCTTCCAAAGTTCCTTATCGACGGAAAGAAGACCTGCAACGGTCTCTTTCGTGATGTCGAGCTCTTCGATGTTGATATCCCCGGGGCGGGGCTCATAACCGATGGCGGTTTCAACCGCTTCGGCTTCGCCGTCGCATCTGCCGAGTATCCACATAAGAACGCGCATATTGTCACCGAATCCGGGCCAGATGAATTTTCCATCGTCGTCAGTGCGGAACCAGTTTACGTTGAAGATCTTAGGCGCTTTGTCACCCAGCTTTTCGCCCATATCGAGCCAATGCTGAAAATAATCCGCCATATGATATCCGCAGAACGGAAGCATCGCCATTGGGTCGCGGCGAACAACACCAACTGCGCCGGCTGCTGCTGCGGTGGTTTCGGAAGCCATGGTGGAACCTACGAAAACGCCATGTTTCCAGTCGCGGGACTGATATACCAGCGGTGCGGTTTTTGCGCGGCGTCCGCCAAAGATCATTGCGGAAATCGGAACGCCTTCCGGGTCGTCAAATTTGGGGCTTACGCAGGGGCAATTCTTCGCCGGTGCGGTAAAACGGCTGTTGGGGTGAGCGGCTTTTTCGGTTGCGGTGGAACCGCTCCAAGGGTTGCCCTTCCAGTCAATGGCATTTTCGGGCGGATTTTTATCAAGGCCTTCCCACCATACGGTGTTGTCATCAAGATTATGCGCAACGTTGGTGAAAATGGTGTTTTTCATGGTTGCCGCAAGGGCGTTGGGGTTCGATTTTGCGTTGGTTCCGGGTGCAACGCCGAAAAAACCGTTTTCGGGGTTTACCGCCCAAAGGCGGCCGTCTTTTCCTATGCGGAGCCATGCGATATCGTCGCCCACGCACCAGACTTTATAGCCTTTTTTCTTATAAAGTTCCGGTGGGATGAGCATTGCAAGGTTGGTCTTTCCGCAGGCGGAAGGGAACGCGGCGGTAACGTATTTTATCTCGCCTTTCGGATTTTCGATTCCGAGAATGAGCATATGTTCAGCCATCCAGCCCTCTTTCCAGCCCTGCCAGGAAGCGATTCGAAGGGCGAAGCATTTTTTGCCCTGAAGGACGTTTCCGCCGTAGTTGGAGTTTATGGACCAAATTGTGTTGTCTTCCGGGAACTGGACGATATAGCGCTGTTCCTCATCAACGTCGAGGGAACAGTGAAGCCCTTTTACAAAATCGGCGGAATCTCCCAGCTGATCAAGAGCCGCCTTACCCATTCTGGTCATTATTTCCATATTGAGAACGACATAGATACTGTCGGTAAGTTCGATTCCGATTTTTGCAAAGGGAGAACCCATCTGTCCCATGCAGTAAGGAACCACATACATGGTGCGGCCCTTCATTGCTCCGTCAACAAGAGGAGTAAGGCGGGCATACATTTCGTCCTTTTCAACCCAGTTATTGGTAGGACCTGCCATTTCTTTTTTTGTGGTGCAGATGAAGGTTCTTGCTTCAACTCTTGCAACGTCGTTTACTTTCGTTCTGTGAAGAAGGCAGCCGGGAAGTTTTTCGGGGTTCAGTTCTTCCATAAGACCGGTTGCAACGGCCTCGGCTTTAAGTGCTTTTATCTGTTCTTCGCCTTCGGTGACCCAGACGACCTTGTCGGGTTTAACGAGTTCCTTCATTTCTTCTATCCATTTGAGGACATGGGGGTTATTCGTCATTTTTGACAGCTCCTTTCCCAAAAAAGTTATTATGAGTCTATTATATACCTATTTTTTTATTTTGCAATAGATTTTTGCAAGTTTAATTATAAAATAATGCAAATTTTGTTAATCAGAAGGTTGCAAAAAAGGATATTTGCAATAATCTGAATTTAAAATTGCAAATATCCTTTTTAAAAACTTTTATTATTCAAAATCCTCATCAATGGGCATGGTGGGTCTTGCGTTGAGCGAAAGGTCCGCAAAATGTCCTTCCAGTGCTTCATAATAAGCCTGGGAACCTATCATTGCCGCGTTGTCGCCGCAAAGTTCCAGAGGCGGAACAAAAAGCTCAAGGTGACGGCGCTTGCATTCCCTTTCAAGAAGCGCACGAAGACCGCTGTTGGCAGAAACACCGCCGGCAGCAACTATGGTTTTATATCCGCCTTCTTTTGCGGCAAGCATCGCTCTGTCAACAAGGGCGTGGCAGATGACATCCTGATAGGAAGCGCAAAGGTCGGGGATGTTTATCTCTTCGCCGCGCTGCTCTGCATTATGCAGTATATTCACAACGGCGGTTTTAAGTCCGGAAAAACTCATATCAAGGGGGCTTCCTTCAACTCTCGGTTTAGGAAGCCTGAAAGCCTTGGGGTCGCCCTCTTTTGACATTTTGTCAAGGTGTACTCCGCCGGGATAAGGAAGTCCCATGGCTCTTGCGGCTTTGTCAAAAGCTTCACCCGCGGCATCGTCCCTGGTTTTGCCGAGGATTTTGAACTTGGTATAGTCCGAAACCTCGACGATATGGCTGTGTCCGCCGGAAACCACAAGACAAAGGAACGGCGGTTTAAGTTCCTGATGAGCAAGATAGTTTGCGGCGATATGGCCTTTGAGGTGGTGCACCGGAATAAGTTTTTTGCCGGTGGCAAGGGAAAGTCCTTTTGCAAAGTTTACGCCGACCAAAAGCGCACCGATAAGTCCCGGCGCGGCAGTGACCGCGATATAATCCACGTCATCAAGGGTCATGGAAGCGTCGGAAAGAGCTTTGTCCACAACGGCAACGATGTTTTCGGTGTGGCGGCGCGAAGCAATTTCGGGTACTACGCCTCCGTAAAGGCCGTGTTCCGCAACCTGGGTATTTATTACGGAGGAAAGAATTTTTCTTCCGTCTTCGATTATTGCGGCGGCGGTTTCGTCGCAGGAGGATTCTATAGCTAAAATTTTCATTCTGTCATCGCCTTAACAAATACATTTTTCAAAGCGGAACGGTCAAGACCGTTCCCTACAGATAAATTATAAACTATAGCGGCAATTTTTACAATATTTTGATTTCAGCTTTTCGGTTTTTGATTTTCGAGTATCGCGCTTACCGAAAGTTCGCCGGCAAAACGAAAAAGCGTTTCGGACATTATTTTTTCCGGAATGGTGTTCGTTCTTCTTGCAAGAGTCTCATAAAATCTTGCAGCGGCAGGGTCGATTTCAAGAATATATTTTTTCAAAAAAAGCTTTCTCCTTTTTCGTTTTTCTTTATTATTCGTTTTTTTAACAAAAAAACACCCGCCGAAACGGCGGGTGAACTTTTTATTTTGTGATTATCGCAACCGGGCAATGGTCGCTTCCGTAATACTGGGGATAGATAAGGCTGTCCTCGATTCTTTCGGCAAAGCGTTCGGAGCAGATGAAATAGTCGATTCTCCAGCCCGCGTTCTTTTCCCTTGCGTGGAACATATAGCTCCACCAGGAATAGGCGTCTGTGCGGTCCGGATAAAGATAGCGGAAGGTATCGGCAAAACCCGCTCCCAGAAGTTCGGTCATCTTTCCGCGTTCCTCATCGGTGAAGCCGGCGTTTCCTCGGTTGGTCTTATAATTTTTAAGGTCTATTTCTTCATGTGCAACGTTCATATCGCCGCAGATGATAACGGGTTTGTGCTTATCAAGGGAGCTTACGTATTCGCGGAAGCAGTCTTCCCAATCCATTCGGTATTCAAGGCGTTCAAGATCGCGTCTTGCGTTGGGAACATAAACATCCACAAGATAAAAATCCGGATATTCAAGGGTGATGACTCTTCCTTCGTGGTCGTGGCGCTCGACGTCGATTCCGTAGTTTACGGAAAGGGGTTCATGCTTTGTGAAAATGGCGGTTCCGGAATAACCTTTTTTCTCGGCGCTGTTCCAGAACTGGTAATACCCCGGAAGCTCCATGGTTATCTGGTCCGGCTGGAGTTTTGTTTCCTGAAGGCAGAAAAAATCCGCGTCCATTTCAGCAAAGCTTTCCATAAAGCCTTTTCCCATACAGGCACGAAGTCCGTTGACGTTCCAGGATACAAATTTCATGATTTTCTCCTTTATGCGTGATAAAGTTTTTTGTTGCGGTATTTGGGTTCGCAGGTAAGGTTAAGTCCGAGCTTTTTGAAGGTCTGGGTATCTACCTGGGAAAGGATAACTGTAGAATGACATTCGCATCCGCGGATCTCTTCAAGACAGGCAAGAGCCTTTGCAGCATCGGGGTTTTTGGGTGCGCTTACCGCAAGGGCAAGAAGCACTTCGTCAAGGTGGAGCCTTGCGTTGTTGTGGCCAAGGTGTTTCTTTTTAAGTTCCTCGACCGGGTTCATTACCAGCGGGTCGATTATATCGACGGAATCTTCGATTCCTGCAATTTCTTTAAGGGCATTAAGAAGCATTGCGGCGGAAGAACCGAGAAGAGAGCTGGTTTTTCCGACGATGATCTTTCCGTCTTTAAGTTCAATGGAGGTTGCAGGCATTCCGGTCTCTTCTTCTTTTTCAGCAGCGGCGGCAACAACTTTTCTGTCCGCGGTGGTAACGCCCACTCTTTCCATAAGAACGCCGATTCTGAGGACCGGGTCTTCGCCGCATTTTCCCTGACGCTGGTCACAGGCAGCTTCGTAATAACGGCGGATGATTTCCTGTTTTGCGGCTTCGCAAACCACTTCGTCATCACAGATGCAGTTTCCGACCATGTTTACGCCCATATCCGTCGGGGATTTATAGGGGCTTTCGCCGAGAATGGTTTCGAAAATTCGGTTGAGCACCGGGAAAACTTCGATATCGCGGTTATAGTTTACGGTCATTTCGCCGTAGGCGGCAAGGTGATAGTGGTCTATCATGTTGACGTCGTCAAGGTCTGCGGTGGCAGCTTCGTATGCAAGGTTTACGGGATGGGTGAGGGGAAGATTCCAGATGGGGAAGGTTTCAAATTTTGCGTAGCCGGCTTTTACGCCGCGTTTGTTTTCATGGAAAAGCTGGGAAAGGCAGGTCGCCATTTTTCCGCTTCCGGGACCGGGTGCTGTTACGACAACAAGGGGACGGCTTGTTTCGATATAATCGTTTTTGCCAAATCCTTCGTCGCTGACAACAAAGTTGACGTCCATGGGGTATCCCTCGATGGGATAGTGGATATAACTTTTGATTCCGAGAGAATCAAGTTTTGCACGGAATGCATCGGCAGCTCTCTGGCCGGAATACTGGGCGATAAGAACGCTTCCGACATAAAGGCCAAGGGAAGAAAAGGCGTCGATAAGGCGCATTACTTCGAGGTCATAGGTGATTCCGAGGTCGCCGCGGACTTTGTTCTTTTCGATATCCGTTGCGTTTATTACAATTATGATCTCTGCCTGGTCTTTCATCTCACAGAGGAGTTTTACCTTTGAGTCATAGGCAAATCCGGGAAGGACCCTTGAAGCGTGAAAGTCATCGAAAAGCTTTCCGCCGAATTCAAGATAGAGCTTTCCGCCGAATTCTTCTATCCTTTCTTTTATCTTCTGTGACTGCATGCTGAAATATTTGGCGCTGTCAAAACCGATTTTCTGCATATTTCCCCCTGAAAAACTTAATTATAATTTTAAAAAGAATATTAAGTTTATGTAAAAAGTGGTGACAAAAGGCATTAAATCCGTTATAATACCCTTATAACCGCTTTTAAAAAACACTACCTATTAACTATAAACCTAATTGTCTTTTCAGTCAACAAAGGTTTTTGAAATTAAACGAAAATTTTTATCGGAGGATAGAAAATGGCAAAAAGAATTCTTGCCGCGCTTCTTCTTGCGGCAATGCTCATCGGTTTTTCCGGCTGCTCCCCTGCCGAAACCATAAGCGGTTGGCTCGACGAAGCAAGCGGACTTATTCCGAACGATATCGAACTTATCGTTGCACAGATTTTCGGAATGGACGACGAAGTTACCGAACACGAAATTATCCTTTCCGAAGGATACGTCAATATGCTTGAAAACGGAACTTTTTATATGAGTTACACCCTTGCGGACGGCACCGAAGTTATGTACGGAAGCAACGGAGTCCGCACCGGCACAAGCTATCCGGAACCCGCCGAGCTTGAAGGAACCGAACCCGAATATGACGACGATGGAAACCTTATCGAACCCGAAATCCCCCACGAGCATATCGTTCTTTTTGAGGGAACTTATTATTACATCGACGACGATCAGTCCAAAATGTTCACCGTAAATCCCGAAAATTACAAGGCCGTTCCTTTCGAAATTTCCACCGCAAACATTATTCTTGCCGCCACCGGCGAAGAAACTTTTGGCAGCAAAATGTGCCGCTATGAGCGCTATTCCACCACCGACGGCGACATCACCTTCTATTACGACAATACTGTTCTTTGCGGAATGGCAATAAGCCAAGGCGAAAACATCGTTATCGAAAACATCACCGCATTCAACAAATACCTCAACCCCACCCTTGTTTCCATGCCGGAAAGCTATAAGATAGTGGAATACTGGACTCCCGAATCCGAAGGTTAAAAGAAAAATAAAATGCCCGTCTTCTTTTGAAGGCGGGCTTGTTTTTTGCTTTTTTATTTTACATTTTGTATAAATCAGCGGCCTCTATACGCTCTGTCGAGAGCTTTTTTGCAAACCGGCGCAAGAAGCACCGAAACGACTATCGCAAAAACAGCATTCACACCGGAAGTCACGAACTTGGTTCCGCAGGCAACCAAAGCGGCGGAAGCATCGCTTCCTTCAAGAAGAAGTGTGATGAAAGATTTTCCGAGGTGGAGCACAAGATAGGTGCAGGCACCGCAAACGGCTCCGATTATATTCTGCTTTGTCTTTGTACCGTCGTTGCCGCCGAGTTTTGAGACCCAGCCGCAGACGTACGCCATGGCGAAAAAGAAAGCGAAGGTAAAAGGCGCTCCCGCAACAAAAGCTGGCTGGGTAAGGTCGAACATTGCGGAACCTATTCCTGCGGCAAGACCGCCTTTTGTTTTTCCGAAGACCATTGCGCCCAGAAGGCAGACCGCGTTGCCCATTTTGAACTGGGTGGGACCCGCGGGAGTGGGTATCGGTCCGATTTTAAGAAAATAAGTTGCCACAAAAACCAAAGCCGCAAGAACTCCGATTTCGGCAAGATCGCGAACGGTGAACTTTTTCTGTGTTTCCATTTTTTCGCCTCCGTTTTTTTAAGCTGACTAAATTATAAAACCGATTTTTCAAAATCTCAAATTTCAAAATTTCCGTTTTTTGTTTTTCGGTTTTGGTAAAAAGCAACAAGTGAAAAGTAACAAAAGTTTTTCCGGTTGGCGGGTTTGACGGAATTTTTTGAGACGGTTTTTCCTTTTCAAAACCCCTTTCGGCAAATTATCCAAAGGAAGGTTTTCGATTTCGGCGGCAGATATGCAAAAGGTAAAAAGTGTGATTTTGCACAATCGAAGCCTTTTTTAAAAAAGGGTTTTATTATAAATTTTTAACATTGAAACAGGCATCAATATCCCGGTTTTTGCAAAACGCCGAAGTCGCGGTTTTTCCCTTGAAAAAATGTATATTTTATTATATATTTAATATGAAGTAATTTGGCTTCGATTTTAAATTTGTTTTCAATTAATTCACCATAGAAAGGATGTTGTTCCCATGAACACTGCCAACAAAATGTCTGTAAAAGACATCGACGTAGCCGGCAAAAAAGTTCTTGTCCGCTGCGATTTCAACGTACCGCTCAAAGAAGGCGTAATCACCAACGATAAAAGAATCGTTGCCGCCCTTCCCACCATCAAATATCTTAAAGAAAACGGCGCAAAAGTAATCCTTTGTTCCCACCTTGGCCGTCCGAAGGGCGAATGGCTTCCCGAATTTTCTCTCGCTCCCGTTGCAAAAAGACTTTCCGAGCTTCTTGAATGCGAAGTAAGAATGAGCAAAGACGTAATCGGCGAAGACGCAAAAAACATCTCCGAAACCCTTAAAGAAGGCGAAGTCGCTCTTCTTGAAAACGTCCGTTATTACAAAGAAGAAACCAAAAACGTTCCCGAATTTGCAAAAGAGCTTGCTTCTCTTGCTGAAATTTTCGTAAACGACGCTTTCGGCACCGCACACCGTGCACATGCTTCCACCGCCGGCGTTGCAGATTATCTTCCCGCAGTCTGCGGCTTCCTTATCCAGAAAGAGATCGACGTTATGGGCAAAGCTCTTGATAACCCCGTAAGACCTTTTGTTGCTGTTCTCGGCGGTGCAAAAGTTTCTGACAAAATCGGCGTTATCACCAACCTTCTTGAAAAAGTCGACACCCTTATCGTCGGCGGCGCAATGGCTTACACCTTCCTCAAAGCCGAAGGTCACAACGTAGGCACTTCTCTTTGCGAAGAAGACAAACTCGAACTCGCCTCCGAACTTCTTGCAAAAGCAAAAGAAAAAGGCGTTTCCCTTCTTCTTCCTGTTGACCACATTGCAGCAGACAAATTTGACGAAAACGCAGAACCCGTTGCCGTTGACGGAAAAGACATTCCCGAAGGCCTTATGGGTATGGACATCGGCGCAAAATCCGTTGAACTCTTTAAAGAAGCAATTAAAAACGCAAAAACCGTTATCTGGAACGGACCTATGGGCGTATTTGAATTCAAAAACTTTGCAGGCGGTACTTTTGCAGTAGCAGAAGCCATCGCAGAAACCGACTGCATCTCCATCATCGGCGGCGGCGATTCTGTTGCGGCAGTTACCAAACTTGGTTTTGCAGACAAGATGACCCACATTTCCACCGGCGGCGGCGCTTCTCTTGAATTCCTCGAAGGTCTTGAACTTCCCGGCATTGCCGCTCTTAACGAAAAATAATCCGAAAGGAAGTTTTATCATGAATAAATCCAAACGCGCCGCTGTTATTGCCGGCAACTGGAAAATGAACAAAACCCGCGCAGAAGCAAAAGCTCTTATCGAAGAACTTCTTCCCCTTGTAAGCGAAGCGGATTGCTCCGTTGTCGTTTGCACCCCCTATCTTGACCTTGAAACCGCAGTCAACGCAACTTCCGGTTCCAACGTAAAAGTCGGCGCACAGAACTGCCACTGGGCACCCGGCGGCGCATTCACCGGTGAAATTCCCGCTTCCATGATCAAGGAAGTCGGCGCAGAATACGTTATCATCGGTCACAGCGAAAGAAGACAGTATTTCGGCGAAACCGACGAAACCGTTAACGAACGTACCCGCGCTGCTCTTGACGAAGGTCTTACCGTTATTCTTTGCTGCGGCGAACTTCTTAACGAACGCGAACAGGGAATTATGGAAGAAGTTGTGGGCAAACAGCTTAAAGTTGCTCTCGGCGGTGTTTCCGAAGATGAACTTAAAAACATCATCATCGCTTATGAACCCGTCTGGGCAATCGGCACCGGCGTTACCGCCACCGCAGACCAGGCTGAGGAAGCCTGCAAATTCATCCGCGAACTTATCGCAAAACTTTATTCCAAAGAAGCTGCCGAAGGCATCACCATTCAGTACGGCGGAAGCATGAACGCAAAGAACGCCGCAGAGCTTCTTTCCAAAGAAGATGTTGACGGCGGACTTATCGGCGGCGCTTCTCTTAAAGCTCCCGATTTTGCAGCTATCGTTGCAGCAGCTTCCAAATAAGGAGAAAACCGAATGAAACCCCTTGTTTTAATGATACTCGACGGTTTCGGCTATAACGAAAGCGATTACGGTAACGCTATCCGCGCCGCAAAAATGCCGAACCTTGACAAAATAAAGGCCGAATGTCCCAAAACCATCATCGGCGCTTCCGGACTTGACGTCGGTCTTCCGGACGGTCAGATGGGAAACTCCGAAGTCGGCCATACCAACATCGGCGCCGGAAGAATCGTTTATCAGCCGCTGATGCGAATCACCAACGCGGTCCGCGACGGAAGCTTTTTTGAAAACGAAGCACTTTGCTCCGCTATGGAAAACTGCAAAGAAAAAGATTCCGCCCTTCATATCCTCGGACTTCTTTCCGACGGCGGTGTTCACAGCCATCTTGAACATATCTTCGGCCTTATTGACATGGCGAAGAAAAACGGACTTTCGAAAGTTTATCTTCACTGCTTTATGGACGGAAGGGACGTTCCTCCCTCCTCCGGAAAAAGTTTTATCGAAAAGCTTGAAGCAAAACTTTCCGAAACCGGAATCGGCAAAATCGCTTCCGTCGGCGGAAGATATTACGGAATGGACCGTGACAAACGCTGGGACAGAGTTGAAAAACATTATAAAGCTCTTGTTCTCGGCGAGGCACCTTTTGAAGAAGATGCCGCAGCGGCAGTTCAGAAAAGCTATGACGAGGGCGTGACCGATGAATTCATCGTTCCGTTCATCTGTGAAAAAGACGCCGGAATCAAAGACGGCGATTCGGTTATTTTTGCAAACTTCCGCCCCGACCGCGCAAGAGAAATGACCCGCGCCATTGTTGACAAGGAATTTTCCGGTTTTGAAAGGACCGCAAAGGACGTTTGCTACGTTTGCATGGCTCAGTATGACGAAAGCATCGAAAACGTAAAGGTGGCGTTCCCGCCCCTTGTTCTTGAAGATACCTTCGGCGAATACATCGCCAAAAAAGGTCTTAAACAGCTTCGCATTGCCGAAACCGAAAAATATGCCCACGTCACCTTCTTCTTCAACGGCGGCGTCGAAACTCCTTATGAAAACGAAAGCCGCGACCTTATCGCTTCGCCCAACGTTGCGACCTATGACCTTCAGCCCGAGATGAGCGCTTATCTCGTTACCGAAAAGCTTCTTGAAGAGCTTGACAAAAACGAAAACGACGTCATCATCCTCAACTATGCAAACACCGACATGGTCGGTCACACCGGCGTTTTTGAGGCGGCTGTGGCAGCCTGTGAGGCCGTTGACGAATGCCTTGGCAAAGTTTGCGAGAAGGTAAAAGAACTTGGCGGTGCGGTCATTATAACCGCCGACCACGGCAACGCAGACGTTATGCTTGCCAAAGACGGAACTCCTTTTACCGCACACAGCACCAACCCCGTTCCGTTCATCGTTTACAACTATCCTTGCGAACTTCGCACCGGCGGTGTTCTTGCGGATATTGCACCCACCATGCTCAAAATGCTTGGAATGGAGCAGCCCGAAAGCATGACAGGAAAAAGCATTATCATTTAAGATGCTCAAAACAAAAATCCCGTGCTCAAAACGAGCACGGGATTTTTTTGTTATGTTTTTTATCAGTATTTGATGCCGATATAGCAGTTGGAATAATATTTGAGAAGAATTTCGTCCCATTCATATCCCTGCTTTGCATAAGCTATGGAGCCCACTGCGCTGAGACCGACACCGTGGCCGTAACCGCGGGTGGTGAACACGAAAACATCTCTTGCGGAGTTGTATTCAACCTCGAAAGCGGTGGAACGGAGGGTGGAACCTCCGAGCACGTTTTCGCGGAGTTTTCTTGCGCTGTAAGTGGTTCCGCCGAGGTTTACTTTATCGACATAGTCGGTAGTTCCGAAATAGCTGGAAATGCTTATCCATGTGGAAGGATCGCCGGAAAGGGTTATTCCCGCTTTGCTTTTCACCTTGTTTTTGAAATCGGTGGAAGAAATGGTTTTTACGGTTTCGGCTTTTCCGTCAACGGGAGAAGGTACGGAAAGAAGGTTGCGGTTGCTTCCGCCCCAGACCCATTTGGAATCGGCGGTCACGCCGCAACTTTCGGAGAAATAGGTTGCAAGAATAAAGTCGTCGCTTCTGTCGTCAAGAACCGCATAGCCGATAACTTCGGCAACGCAGCGTTTTATCTGGCTGTCAAGTTTTGCGGCGCTTGTGCCTGCGCTTACAACGCCGCCGTGATACATAAGATAGGTATAGGTCGCGACTGCCTGGGCTTTTACGTGTTCGTCAGGCTGTCCTCTTCCCGCTTCGTATGCAACTATCTGGCAGACCGCATCGTAAACGGTCATTTTGGTTCCGTTGACCTTTACGGTCTCAACAAGGGAACGCTCGTAATATCCGCTTCCGGAAGAAGGAGCGGAAGGTCTTGCGCTTCCGAGGAGCATTCCGCTCGCAGAGGCAGAAGTGCTTTCGGAGGAAGTGTTTCCGTCGCCGCTGATGATTATCTTATCCGGTTCGGAAGAAACGGAGGTGCCTTCGGAACTTGTTTGAGGCGGAAGAGAAGAAACCGGTGCGGAAGAGGTGCTTCCGGAAGGTTCGGACGGAGCGGAAGAAGTTGCGGAAGAAATACTTTCGGAAGAAGTGCTTTCGGAACTTGTTTCCGCTTTGGTAACGTTGATTTCGAAGGTTATTTCTTTTCCTTCATAGGTTACTTTTACGACTTTTTTGCCCTCAGTTTCAAGAACGGTTCCGTTTTCAAGGTCAAGAACGAAATCGGCGGTGATATCTTCATAGCTGCCGTCGCTCTTCTGAACTCTTATTACAAGGCCGGTGGTATCGAATTTATCGCCGACTTTATATTCGAGCTTGGTGGGTTTTACCTTTACCGCAAGGGATTCGACCTTGATTTCGGAAGAAGTGGTCGCGGAAGAGGTGGAATCGGAACTGGTTTCCGCAGAAGTGGAATCGGAACTGGGCTCGGAAGAGGTTTCGGAAGAAGTTTCTTCGGAAGAGGAACTTTCGGAATCCGCAATTTCTTCGGCGTCGCCGAAGGTGGCATCTTCTTCTTTCTTCTGTGCCTCGGCAATGGTCTTATACCATTTATCCGGCATGAGCGGGTTTGCATTATAATATGCAGCGCTGGTATCAATGGCGCTTAGGTCCTCGCCCTCGCGAACTTCCCTTGCAATGATGACTACCCTTGCATCGGTGAAGTCATAGCTGCAGGTGGAAAGGGTGAGGAAATGGTCGTTTTCGTTATAATCAACTCCGGTCACGACCATGGTGCGTTTTGCAACTTCTTTTACGAATTCGCGGGTCTCTTCCGCGGTTCCGTAAATAAAGTTGTTATAGTTCCATACGGGGCCGTCTTTTTCATAAGCGTTGGTAAGAACAACGCCTACCACCAGCCAATCCTTATCGCCGTAAAGGGTGTCAAAATGGATGACCGGGTGCTCTTTATAGAATTTGAGTTTGCGGTATTTGAGAAGGTCGCTGAACATCTGGCCGTCGTCATAGACGTTGTGGCCGTAAACGATAAGGTTGGTGCTCTGGATATCCGGGCGGGTA
This sequence comes from Oscillospiraceae bacterium, assembly GCA_017468365.1. Classification (GTDB taxonomy): domain Bacteria; phylum Bacillota; class Clostridia; order Oscillospirales; family Ruminococcaceae; genus UMGS1668. The sequence continues at coordinate 22,902 of JAFUIS010000005.1, forward strand.
TCGCAGCGGTAATCAAGGAACGGAGTTCCGTACATGGAATAGTTTCCGTAAAAGTCCTTGCGCAGATAGTACTGGCCTTTTTTGCCTTTATCGTTTGCCATTTCGGTCTGGACGACCGGGAAATTGACGTTGGTGCCGTCAATTTTTATGTAGCCGATGAGGTCGCGGTTTTCTTCATAAAGTGCATAGAGTTTTTCGTTGAATTCCCAATCCTCCGGCACCTCGATGTTTTCCTGCTGAACAAGGTTCTGCAGGTTTGCGGCAAGGCTTCTGTGAGTTACGGAATCGGCAACTTTCGTTCCAAGGTAACCCATGCAGCCGAGGAAAACAAGGATACTGATTATAAAGACAGATTTTCTGACGGTCTCGCCTTTGGAATCGCCTTTCATTGGGATGAATCTGGAATACCATTTTCCGCCGGATTTTGTTTCGGAAGTGCGGAATTTTGCTTTTCCGGAAACGGCGGCTTTAAAGGATACCGCATTTTCATAAAGTTTTGGATAAGCGGAAACAACGGCTCTTGCAAGATGAACTGCCGCAAAACCTGCCGCGGCGATAAGTTCTTCACGGGTGGAGGCGGTGACGTGTTCGGTCCAGACGTTGTCGCCCATGCATACGGCGACGTTTGCGCCTTCGGAAACTTTCATGGGGTCGCTCGTTATGGCGATACCGATGTTGGAACCGTAGCTGCGGTTGACCTCTTCCGCAAGGATGGATGCGGTCCATGCGCTGTTTTTCCCGTGGCGTTTAAGAGTTTTTTCCGGAACGTTGCAACGGTCAAGGCCCTGGGAAGTTCCGAGGTAGTTTCCGACGTACTCACTTGTGTAAGCGGCGGAAGCTATTTCGTTTCGCTGGATTCCTTCAAGAGCAATGGCGGCTTTAAGGTCTTTTTTGCTCAGTTCTTTTCCAAGCGCCTGACCTACGTTTTCGGCATCCACCGCATAAGCGGCGCTTCCGAGTTCTTCAACAATGCTTTTTATCGCAGAATTTACTCGGGTATAAGCTTCTTTTCTGTTTTCGCCTTTTGCATAGACCTGAACGGCAATCTCGCCTTCGTCCTCATAAACTCTTGCGGCGGCGCCAAAAGTTTCGGCAGCGGAAACCGCTTCTTCGGCCTCAGCTTTGGTAATCTTGCAGGCGCGGACGGTGCGCATTGCGAAAGGTGCTTCAACAAATTCCGCAAGGTACTGGGAAACGCGGTAGCAAAGCATGAACTGAAGGCTTTTTGCTCCGCCGGGTATCATGATGATGCACTGGTTTCCTGCGGAAATGGCGCATCCGCTGGGTCTTCCCTCTTTGTTGCGGAAAATTTCGGCGCCTTCGGGGAAAAGTTCTCCGTCTTTCATAACGGTGTTGAAACCGATTGCCGACGAAACGGCGGAAACGGTCATGTTGCCGTTTCTTTCGCCCATGCCGCCGATAATCAATATTACGTTATAATCGGCAAGAGATTCCGCCACGGTTTTATGGATGGCTTCCTGCTCTGCATCGATGCGCTTGCCTTTGATGTTGGTGATCCCAAGCATCTCGAACTGTTTCTGAACAAGCGAAGCGACGTTATCCTGTTTCACGTTGCTGAGAAGAATTACTTCAGACTGCATGAAATCACTCCTTTCAAAAATAAATTTTCATTTGCATAAGTTATCAGTTTTTAGGAAAGAGACGAAGACGCTGGTGTTTTATTTCGCAGCGGTCAAGAAGAGCCTCGATATCGAGAGCCTTTTCTGCCTCTTCGATCATTTCAAGTGTCGGGCGGGTTCTGGGGTGTCTGGGGGTAAACACGGTGCAGCAATCTTCGTAAGGAAGGATCGAAGTTTCGAAAGTATCGATTTTTTCGGAAATTTCGATGATCTCCTGTTTATCCATACCGATAAGGGGACGGAAAACCGGAAGAGTGGAAACCGCATCGGTGCAGCCTATTGCGGGCATCGTCTGGCTTGCAACCTGGGCAAGGCTTTCGCCGGTGATGATTGCGCCGCATTCCTCTTTTTCCGCAAGGCGAAGCGCAACTCTCATCATAAAGCGGCGCATTATTACGGTGAAGAGTTCTTCGGGACATTTGTTTTTTATCTCTTCCTGAATCTCGGTGAAACCGGCGGAGAAAAGATCGATAACCCCGCAGTAATCACAAAGTTTCTGGGCAAGGGTCTGGACTTTGAGCCATGCTCTTTCGCCTGTATAAGGCGGGGACTGGAAATGAAGAGCGCAGATATCAACGCCGCGTTTTGCCATCATATAACCGGCAACGGGGCTGTCGATTCCGCCGGAAAGAAGGAGAAGTCCTCTTCCGCTGGTACCTACGGGCATTCCGCCTGCGCCGGGAAGCTGCTGGCCGTGGATATAGGCATATTTTTCGCGGATCTCGACCATTACGACGATATCCGGGTTATTTACGTTTACTTTAAGGTGGTGGAATTTGGAAAGGAGCACCGCACCCATTTCTCTTGCAATCTCGGGGGATTTCATGGGAAAGCTTTTGTCGCTTCGCTTTGCCTCTACCTTAAAAGTTTTGAGATAAGGAAGAGTATCCGCAAGATAGATCTTTGCTTTTTCGGTGATGTCTTCCCAGTTTTTTTCGGCAACGCAGGCTCTGGTAAGAGCTACGATTCCGAAAACTTTCTGAAGGCGCTCCACCGCTTCGTCAAGGTCAAGTCCCTCTTCCTGGGGCTCGATATAAACGGTGGACTGGCTTTTCCAGCATTTGAATTTTCCGAGGGATTCAAGGCGGCGTTTGCAGTTTTTGATGAGCCTGTCTTCAAAACCGGAACGGTTGAGACCTTTGAGGGCAATTTCGCCGCATTTTATAAGTATGATTTCTTTCATTTATGGACCTCTTTTTATCTGCAGAGTAAGCTCATTGCGTCTTTTATTGCGGCAACGAGTTCGTCAATATCTTCTTTTTCGGTATCCCTTCCGAAGCTGATTCGAAGGGCGGAATCTATTCTTGCGCTTTCATATCCCATTGCGGCAAGAACATGACTTTTTGCCCCAAGAGCACAAGCGGAACCGCTCGAAACATATATTCCTCTTTCTTCAAGAAAATGGAGCATTATTTCGCTTCGAATCCCGGGAACGGAAATGTTGACAATATTCGGAATGGAGTTTTCTTTGGAGTTCACAACGATTCCTTCGACATTTTCAACGGAATCGAGAAGGTGTTTTTTGAGCATGCTCATGCGCTCTTCCCTTCCCGGCATAAAAGAACTGTCGATGGCAGCGGCTTTTCCAAAAGCGGCAATAAGGGGCATCGCCTGGGTTCCGGGACGAAGCTGTTTTTCCTGTTCGCCGCCGAAATGATTGGGAAGCACTCTTGCGCCTTTTTTGAGCCAAAGAGCGCCGACGCCTTTCGGTCCGCCGATTTTATGGGCGGTGACGGTGACCATATCCACTCCGGATTTTTCGGCCTTGAACGGAATTTTGCAAAAGCCCTGTACCGCGTCGGTATGAAAAACCACTTCGGGATTTTTGCGCTTCGCGGCGGTGCAAAGTTCCTTTATCGGGTTTATCGCGCCAATCTCGTTGTTGACGAGCATTATTGAAACAAGAACGGTTTTTTCGTCCACCGCCTCAAAAAGCGAAGCGGGAGTTATTATTCCGTTTTCGTCCGGCATAAGATAGGTTACGGAAAAACCCATGCTTTCAAGCTGTTTTGCGCTTTTTATAACGGAATCGTGTTCATAGGCGGAAACGATGACTTTGTTTCCTCTTCGTTTTTTGGCAAGGGCACCGCCGATAACCGCAAGGTTGTTGGCTTCGGTACCGCCGGAGGTGAAATAAAGTCCGTCCGGGTTTACGCCAAGAGTTTCGGCAACGGTTTTTCTTGCTTCCTCCATTATTTTTTCCGCTTCGATTCCTTTTGAATGGAGCGAAGAGGGATTTCCGTAGGTTTCGGTCATAACTTTATATGCGACCTTTGCGGCTTCATCATAAACCTTTGTGGTCGCACTGTTATCAAGATAAATTTCTTTCATTGACCTTGCCTCCGATTGAACATAGTTATCCATTATTCAGAGTTATTATACACAAAACGACGGGATATTTCAATATTTCTCTTTATATTTTAATATATTATTTATATATAAGTGCGGATTTTTTTATGATTTATTGCATAAAAACAAAAAAACGCGCCTTTTAAAAGACGCGTTTCGCTTTCGGTTTGCTTTTTTACTGAACGTAGCCTTCAAGAATAAGCTTTAAAGGTTCGTAACCGTATTCACCGTTTTCCGCATAAGCGGTGAAATATTTTACCTCCGTAAGCACTCCGTTTATTGCGGCATATGCGGCAAAATCACAGCCGTATTCCCTGACGTTCTGTACTATACGAAAATCTATGCCCGCCGAATTTGTATAAATTTCTTTTTCGGAAGAAACTCCTTCGGTGCCCCAGCCCGTTCCGGTTCCCCATTTTTCGTCTTCGCCGGCATCCACGATATATCTTACATCGATGTTTCCGTAGAAAAACGCGGAGGTAATGGTGCTTTCAAGGTTTCCTTCTTCATCATTGGCAAGCATTACGTAACAGTTGACTTTTCCGCTTTCCCGTTCTCCGTTTCGGTTATAAGCTTCCATATATACGTTCGGCCCGTTTCCGGAACGTCTTTCAATAAGCTCGTTTTTCGGAAATTCAATTCCCAAAAATTCTTCCGCCTCGGAAAGCGACTTCATTCTGTAACAGCAGACCGTTTCTTTCTGGTTTTTTGCGGTTTCTATGACTTCATCGGAAAATTCTTCGATTGGAATAAAAACATCGCTGCTGGCCGACCAGCCGCCTTCATAAACCAAAAGATCGACCTTGAAAACCGCCGCCATTACCGGAACCGCTACCAGAAGAGCAACGCAGGCGGCAAGAACACTCCATTTTATTTTTTTGAAGGGTCTGAGGCTGATTTTTGCCGGTTCTTCAAAAGCCGAAAGCAAAAGTTCATCGTTTATATTTTCAAAAGCATCATAAAATTTTTCGCAGTTCATCAAAAAAGTCCCTCCTTTTCCAGATATTTTTTAAGTTCTTTTCTCATTCGGAAAAGCACGGATTTTGTCTTGCTTTCGCTTATTCCGTAAGCTTTTGCAATTTCCGCCACCGGGTACATATACCAGTAGCGGCGGATAAATATGCTGCGTTTTTCCGGCGGATTGGAATAAAGAAACTTTTCAATGACGGAAGTGATTTCCGCTCTTTCGATTTCTTCTTCCACCCCGTTTTTTTCCGGAATACATTCCTCAAGTTCCGAAAAAGCCGCTTCGGCTTCGCCTCCGCCGCGCTTTTTCCTTACGTTTTTTCTGAAGCGGTTTATGGCAATGTTATGGGTTATTCTTCCGATATAAGCGCCGAGTTTTTCAGGCGAATTGGGCGGAATGGTGTTCCATAGCGCAAGGCAGGCGGAGCTTAAACATTCTTCTGCATCTTCTTCGTTTTGAAGAACGTTCTTTGCTATGGTAAGGCAATAGGCGCCGTATTTTTCTTCGCAGGCGGAAACGGCTTCTTCGTTTCTTTCAAAAAACAGCTCTATGATTTTGCAGTCCTCCAATGCTTTCCCTCCTTTTTTCGGTTTCTTAAAAGGCCTTTCACCCATAAAGTCGCTTTTCTTTTATTTTCGTTGCATCAAAAAACAAAAAAGTCCTCTTTTTTTGCAAAGAGGACCCGTTTTTTATTCTTTGTTTGTAAGTATAACTTTTGCGGTGGTGACGATATCTTCGTGGACGACATTTCGCGGTTCAAAGCGACAGGCTTTGAAAGTGATATCCATTACGAAGCCAAGTCCGAAAACCGAAAGCACCGTTCCGATTCCGATAGTGGCACCCATGCACCAGGAAATAAAAAGCACCACGACGCTGATGATGTTGTTGACCGTTCCGATGCTTATCTTTTTGCAGCGCTTGCCGACGGCAACGGTAAAAGCATCCCGGGGTCCGCAGCTCAAAGCGGTTATCATATAAAGATACTGGCCGTAGCTGAGAATGAAAAGGCTTGCGATGAAAATAAGAATCTTTGCAGCAAGGCTTTCCGTTGCCGGAACGGGATCGAGCATTGCAAAAAAGTCGCAGCCCAGTCCGACACATACCGCATCGATAAGGGTTCCCATTCCGATAGGCTCCTTCATAAGAAGGTCAACGAGCACGATCGAAAGTCCGATAGTTATGCTTGCAGTGCCGTAGGTTATGGGAAAAACTATCGAAAAACCCTGGTTAAGGGCGTTCCATGAGGGAAAACCGATATCCGCTTCTATCTGAAGATAGATCCCAAAGCCGATGAAAAACATGGTCAGGGCTGACCAGAGCATTCGCACTATTCTGTTGTAACGGGGCGGAAGGTTTTTCCAAAGTTTTTCGAACATTCTTTTCCCTCTTTTTCTTTTGGCAATAGAATGATAATAGCACTTTTGGATTATCGTGTAAAGAACGGCGATATTCTTTTTACTTTTTGACCAAAAGCCGTTTTGATGCGAAACATTTTTGCCGCAAAGTGTTTTATGTTAAATATTTTGTTGTCGATTCATATTGAATATTTGCAATTTTTTGCTATAATTAAGGTGTTAGAATATGCGCAATATCAAGAAGTGCACGAAAGGAGGCTTTTGGAAAGCGTTAATGCCCAAATGTCTTTTATCGTGCGCTTTTTTGTTGCTGAAAGGGGATTTTTTAATTGGTCTATGACGTTGCTGTGATCGGCGCGGGCATCATCGGTTGCGGTGTTGCAAGAGAACTTTCCCGCTATAACTGCAAAGCTGTGCTGATCGAAAAAGAAAACGATGTTGCAATGGGTACCACCCGTGCAAACAGCGCAATCATCCACGCGGGCTACGACCCGAAACCCGGTACCCTTATGGCAAAATACAATGCCCCGGGTAATAAAATGGCCGGCGAAATCTGTGAGGAGCTTGACGTTCCTTTCAAACGCTGCGGTTCTTTTGTTCTCGCTTTCAGCGAGGAAGAAATGGAAACCGTAAAACACCTTTATGAAAACGGTGTTGCAAACGGCGTTCCGGATCAGCAGATCCTTTCCGGCGAAGAAGTTCGCAAAATGGAACCCAACGTTTCCGAAAACTGCGTCGGCGCTCTTTTTGCTCCTTCCGCAGGTATCGTAAACCCCTGGGAATTCGCTCTTGCCATGGGCGAACAGGCAGTTGAAAACGGCGTCGATCTCAAGCTTTGCTGGGAAGTTGCCTCCATTGAAAAAGAAGGCGAAAACTTCGTCATCACCGGCAAAAACGGCGAAAAGATCGAAGCAAAATTCGTAGTAAATGCCGCCGGCGTTTACAGCGACACCGTCGCAAACATGATCGGCGACGAAAGCTTCACCATCGATTCTTCCAGAGGTCAGTATTATCTTCTCGACAAATCCCAAGGCGAACTTTTTAACCATGTTATGTTCCAGTGCCCCGGTCCTCTCGGAAAAGGCGTTCTTGTTGCTCCCACCGTTCACGGAAACCTTATCGTAGGTCCCGATGCAAACCCCGGTTGTGAAAAAGACGACGTTTCCACCGACCGCGACGGTCTTGCAAACGTTGCCGCAACCAGCAAAAAAACCACCACCGCGGTAAACTTCCGCGAGTGCATCAGAAACTTCGCAGGTCTCAGAAGCGAACCCTCCACCCACGACTTCATCGTAGGTTTTTCCGAAAAAGACGACCACTTCATGAACATTGCCGGCATCAAATCTCCCGGTCTTTCCGCCGCTCCCGCAATTGCAGAAGACGCGGTAAGAATGCTTCTTGAAGCAGGCGTTCCCTCCGAAAAGAAAGAAAACTTCATCGGCGGACACAAACACCTTCGTTTCAAAGAACTTTCCGACGAAGAAAAAGCAGCCGCTATCGCAAAGAACCCCGCATACGGAAGAGTTATCTGCCGCTGCGAAACCATCACCGAAGGCGAGATCGTTGACGCTCTTCACGGCGTTATCGTTCCCAGAACCCTTGACGGTATCAAACGCCGCTGCAACGCGGGTATGGGCAGATGCCAGAGCGGCTTCTGCGGACCCAAAGTTCTCGAAATCATCGCCCGCGAACTTGATATGGATCCCATTGACGTTCTTCTTGACAAAGAAGGTTCTTACATACTCACCGGTAAAACCACGAAGGGAGGCTGCCGTTAATGTATTATGATTTAGTTGTTGTCGGCGGAGGCCCCGCAGGTCTTGCCGCTGCAGAAGAAGCCAAAAAGAACGGCGCGGGTTCCGTTCTTATCATCGAGCGTGACAAAGAGCTTGGCGGTATTCTTAACCAGTGCATCCACTCCGGTTTCGGTCTTCACGTTTTTAAAGAACAGCTTTCCGGTCCGGAATATGCCCAGCGTTTCATCGACCGCCTTGAAGGCACCGGCATCGAAGTAAAAACCGATACCATGGTCCTCGGCATCACCCCCGAAAAATCCGTTTATGCAATCAGCGCAGCTGAAGGCTATATGAAAATCGACGCAGGTGCCATCGTTCTTGCAATGGGCTGCCGCGAAAGAACCCGCGGCGCTATCGCTATCCCCGGCGAAAGACCTTCCGGTATTTTCACCGCCGGCGCCGCACAGAAATATATCAACATGGACGGCTATATGGTCGGTAAAAAGGTACTTATCCTCGGTTCCGGCGATATCGGTCTTATCATGGCAAGAAGAATGACCCTTGAAGGCGCGGAAGTTAAAGCGGTTGTTGAACTTATGCCCTATTCCAACGGTCTTAAACGTAACATTGCACAGTGCCTTGACGACTACGGTATTCCGCTTTATCTCAGCCACACCGTAACCGATATCAAAGGTGAAAACGGCCGTCTTTCCAAAGTCATCGTCAGCAAGGTAAACGGTTATGACCCCATTCCCGGCACCGAAATTGAATTTGACGTAGATACCCTTCTTCTTTCCGTCGGTCTTGTTCCGGAAAACGAACTTTCCCGTTCCGCAGGTGTTGTTCTCGATAAACGCACCAACGGCGCGATCGTTGATGAAACAATGATGACTTCCATCCCCGGAATTTTTGCCTGCGGCAACGTTCTTCACGTTCATGACCTTGTTGACTTCGTAACCCACGAATCCGAAAGAGCCGGTAAAGCAGCCGCCGAATATCTTAAAGCACAGCGTGAAAACGCAGAAACCACCGAAGCCGAAGCTCCTATCGAACTTCACAACGGCGACTTCATCGGCTACACCGTTCCCCAAAAAGTTACCGTTTCCAAAGTTGATAAATTCATCGAAGTTCTCTTCCGTGTAAGAGCTGTTCTTAACAACGCAACCGTTGTCGTAAAAGCCGGCGACAAAGTTCTTATGAGCAAAAAACACGAGCAGATGCTTCCCGCAGAAATGGAAAAACTTATCATTCCCAAAAAGATGCTTGAAATGGCAGAGGGAAAAGATATCGAAATTGCTGTTGTAAAGGAGGGTGAAGAATAATGCTTAAAACCATAACCTGTATCTGCTGCCCCAAAGGCTGCCTTGTTACCCTCGATACCGAAAACCCGGAAGAAACCGCAAAAGGCTTTAACTGCCCCCAGGGAAAAGAATACGCCATCGGCGAACTTACCCACCCCATGCGCACCATTTCTTCCACCGTTGAAATTAAAGGCGGACTCCACCCCAGAATCCCCGTTAAGACCAACGGCAACATTCCCAAAGAAAAAATCTTCGAGGTAATGGACGAAATCAACAAGATTTCCGTAGAAAGCCCCGTTAAATGCGGCGACATTCTTCTTGAAGACGTTCTCGGCACCGGCGTAAACATCGTTGCTTGCAGAAACATGTGATTCAATTTAAACAAAACGAACCCCCGTGCTCAAATGAGCACGGGGGTTTTGTTTTATTAGGGATTACAGTTTTTGCAAGGAGAATAACCTTTGTTTATGGCTTCCGTCCTTGTTCCGTCAAAATAAAGCTTGTTCTTTTCTTTCATTTGGTTTACGGAATTGCACCACGAGTAGTGGAATTTACCTGTGTTTTTGTTAAGGATATAAGAGTATTCTTTTTCATCATTTGAAGAATAATTATTTGAAACGTAAGAGTCTCCGCTATAATTGTTCGAACTTGAAGAAGATTTTGAAGAACCTTTGGAGGACGATTTGGAGTCCTCTTTGCCTTGATTGTATCCGTCATTGTATCCTACATAATACCCTTCATTGTATCCACTTCTCCTTCCTTCTTCCCTTCCTTTTTTCAACCCTTTATTATATTCTTCAACTTTCGCCGTTTCATATCCACTGTTGTATGCTTTATCAATTTCTGCAATATATAAATTATATCCGCCAAAGCCAATTATAACGATTGCCAATATAGCATAAACAATAGTGGAAAAACCAATTCCGGATTTTATTTTAACATCATTCTGGTATGTATTTTGAGAATCAGCCATTTTGCGCCTCCAAAATATTTTATAATGCCACAATATTGTAGCATAATCCAATATTTTATGCAACAAAATAGTAGCATACCTTATGAGGTGATGCTGAATGTTCTTTCAAAGACTGGCTGATTTAAGAATCGACTCCGATAAAACCCAACAGGAAATTGCCGATTTGCTCGACTGCAAACGCGAAGTTTATCGCAGATATGAAAAAGGTATCCACGAAATCCCGGTTTGGGCATTAATAAAATTGGCAGAATTTTATAATACCAGCACCGATTACATTTTAGGGCTTACCGACAATCCCAAACCGTACAAATAAAAAGGTTCCCCGTGCTCAAATGAGCACGGGGGTTTTGTTTTTGAGCACGGAACGGTTTTTCGAAAGGGCCGTTTCCGCCCGCGCTGTAAATAAACGGTTCTCGCCGCTTCAAAAAAGAAGCTCCCTTTTATCAAGGGAGCTTCTTTTATTATACGATAAGTTCGTATTCGCCGGTGCCGTCGTCGCCGTTGTAATAATCCCAAAGTTTGTCGCCGTCATAGATGCCTTTGTCGGTGACAAATCCGGTTACAAGTTCCGGAGGAGTTTTGTCGAATGCGGGATAGAAGCCGTTTACGCCTTCAACAGCGGTACGGGTTCCAAGCGCTTCGAGAACAAGGTTCGGGTCTCGCTCTTCGATTTTAACGTCTTTTGCAAAGGGGTGGCATTTATCGGGAGTGCCGGTTACATAGAAAGGAATTCCCCAATATTTTGCTGCAAGAGCGATCTGGAAAGTGCCGACCTTGTTGATAACAACACCGTCCATGGTGATAGCGTCTGCCGCGCAGGTGAATACGTCAACTTTCTTTTCGTGCATGGTCCAGCCGGGCATATTATCGGTGATAACGGTTACGTCAAATCCCATGTCGTGAAGAACGGAAGCGGTAAGTCTTGCGCCCTGGAAATAAGGTCTGGTTTCCGGGCAGACGAATTTGATCTTTTTGCCCTGGGCTTTTATTTCCTTGCACATAAAGCCGAGAATGGTTTCCGCATAGCACTGGGTCATGACGGTACCTTCGTCCGGGAATTTGGAAACAAGGTGTTTTGCAACTTCGCCGATTTTGTTATAGCGGTTATCGGTGAGTGCGATGATGCGGTCAAAAGTTGCCTGAATGGCGTCTTTTTCGCCGGCGGCAAAGGCTTCTTCCGCGGCCGCAACGCAGGAATCGGTGATGATTTTAATGCGTTTTGCGGTGGTGGGTCTTGCGTTTACGATAAGGTCCTGAGCATGACGGATATGTTCCATAGCCTTGTCATAGGGCATATTTTTTGCTTCGTAAGCGGCGAGAACGATTCCCATTCCGCAAGCAAGATAAGGGCCTGCGCTCTGGACGATCATATCTCTCATTGCGTTTGCAACTTCTTCGGAGGAATAGCAGGTAACAAATTTGATTGGATGCGGATAGCAGCGGCGGTCAAGGATTCTGACCGTTCCGTTTTCGTACCACGCGACGTTTTCATATCTGAGAAGGAATGCAAGACCTTCGTCTGCTCTTGCCATATTTAAAATCCCCTTTCGGCTTTATACTTTATAATAAATTTATTATACTATCTTTCAAAAGAAGATACAAGCCATAAAAAAAGCGCCCGACAAACAAGCGGGCGCCGTTTTTTGTTTTTGTTATCAGCCTTTGCTCTCTTTGAGTTCAACTTCTACGGTGTAGGAAAAATCGCTTTTTCCTGTTGCGGAATAGCGGTAGAATTCCATTACGACTTTGTCGCCGGGAACATGTTCCGTAAGGTATTCATGAAGGTCTTCAACGCAGGTGACATTTTTTCCGTCAAAGTGGGTGATGATATCGCCGACCTTGACTTCGGTTCCGTAAAGGCTTCCGTCCGGGTTGATTTCGATTATCTGGACACCTTCGGGAACGTCATAGTATCTTGCGGTGACAGAGTCAATAGTGATGACGTTGATGCCTATCATGGCTCTTCCGGAAACGTAGCCGTTTTTAATGATATCCTCGATAAGGGGCTTTGCGGTTTCGGTAGGGATGGCAAAACCGATGCCTTCATAGTCGGTGGAAATTATTTTTGCGCTGGTGATGCCGACCACCTGGCCGTATTCGTTGATAAGAGCACCGCCGGAGTTTCCGGGGTTGATTGCGGCGCTGGTCTGGATAACGCTCATGTAATAGCTGGATTCAACGTTGATAACGCGGTCAAGTCCGCTTATCATGCCGTCGGTAAAGCTGGACTGAAGGCTCAGTCCGCCGGGATTTCCGAGAGCATAGACGGTCTCGCCGATTTCAAGCTGGGAAGAATCGCCGAGTTCAACTTCAACAAGGTTTTCCGCATCAATTTTTAATACGGCGATATCGGTCTGGATATCGGAACCGATGACTTCGGCTTCATATTCCTCTTCGTTATAAAGAACGACTTTTACTGCTTCGGCACCTTCGATAACGTGTGCATTGGTCACGATATAACCGTCGTCGCTGATGATGATTCCGGAACCGGAACCGGCAGCTTCAAGGGAATAGCTGTATTGATACTGCACAACGCCAACAACGGAGGGGCTTACTTTTTTATAAATTTCGGTGGCAGAAAGTTTTCCGTCGGTGGTCACGGTGTTCTCTTTGGGAATATCGTGAAGGCTGATATCCGGAACTTCAGCTTCGTTCGGGGTTTCTTCTTTTTCTACGGAAGGAATGGGGCTCGAGATACGGTTTTCGCCGCTGAGCATGCGGTAGATTCCGATGGAAGAAAGGGAAACGATGCAGACCGCAAGAAGTGCGCCGACTATTGCAAGGAAAACTTTAAGGCCTTTTCCCATGCCCTTTTTGCCGGTTTTCTTTCCGGCTTCGGCGCTTTCGTATTTATTGAAATCCCACTGATAATTTTCACCGCTGTTGCTGTAATAATTGGTCCGGGGGTTTCCGTAATAACCGTAACGGGTGCCGTATTCTCTTCTGGGAGGCTGCTGTTCGCCTGCGGGATTTCCCGGATTCCAGCGCGCGCTGTTTTCATCGGCGCTTCCGTCCCAGGAAACATACTGGTTGGTATTGGCGGAATAGGTCCAGCCGGAAGGGGCGTTTGTATTTCTTTCGCCGGATTCGGAAGGCTGTTCTTCCCTTACTTCCTCTTTCGGTGCTTCGGAAGGTTCCGCGTTCATTTCACTTTTCTCAAATTCGTCCATTTTTGCAAAATACCTTTCTGGGTGGAATTAGATTGTTTTTATGTTTTTTATTTTAACCGCAAATTGTTAAATAAAAATAAACAAGGCATAAATAATTTGCGGTAATTTTGCCGAAAAAGCAAAAAATCAGGTGTTTCCCTTTTCACTTTCGTCCAAAGAGCGGCGCTTGTTCTTTTCTTTAAGTACTTTGGGGTCCGTTGCGGGAACGGAGAAGGTGAATTCGGTATACTCCCCTTCGACGCTTTTTACAAAAAGGTCTCCCTTATGCTGGTTTACAATGGTCTGGACGATATAAAGTCCCAGACCGACGCCGGTTTTATCAAGGCTTCGGGATTTGTCGGTTTTATAGAACCTGTCGAAAAGCCTCGGAAGTTCCTGTTGGGCAATTCCCGCTCCGGTGTTCCTTACGGAAACAAAAACGTTTCCGTCTTTTATGTTATAAGCGAAAGAAATGCATCCACCGTCGTTAACAAATTTTACGGCGTTATCGATAAGGTTATAGACCACCTGGTGTATAAGGTCATTATCCGCATTGACAAAGACCTCGTCGGATTCAAGACCCATGATTTCAAGGTTCTTTTCCTCAATTTTCTGTTCAAAGGCAAAGACCGTTCTGCAAACAAGCTCGTTCACGTCAAAATCCGTCGGATTTATCTTCATGTCGCCCGCTTCTATCCTTGCGATGCTGAGCATGGATTTTACCATTCTGGAAAGGCGCTTTACCTCTTCGGAAACGATTTCGAGATACTGCTTGCGCTTTTCTTCCGGAACCGTTCCGTCAAGAATTCCGTCGATGAAACCGCCTATGGTCATCATCGGGGTTTTGAGTTCGTGGGAGATGTTGGCGATAAAGCTTCTTCTTACGGATTCAAGATCCGCCATGGAATCCGCCATATGGTTGAAGGATTTTGCCAGCTGTGCAATTTCGTCTTCGCCATCGACCGGTACTCTTACGGTGAAGTCGCCGGTGGAAAAGCTTTTTGCCGCGGCCGCCATTTCACGAAGAGGCTTTGTCATCTTGTTGGTGACAAAATAAATGGCAATGGAAGATATTGCGGTGGCGATAAGGGCGCAGAAGAAGATTATATCCATAAGGTCCATTATGAAAAACCATACGTCCGTTGCCTCGGTGGCAGCAAAAAGCACCGCAAGCGTTTCATTATTGTGTTTTATGGGGATACCGACGATGTAATGCGAGGTCTCATAAATTCCGTCAAGAGTTCCTGAGCCGTTATATTCCCCGGCTATTGCCTCTTTCATTATGTTTTCCGAAATACTGAAGGTTCTGTGGTTACAGTTTTCGCCTTCGGAACAGATTATGGTGTTTCCGTCAAGTCCCACAAGGAATATGTTCGATTCCGTGGTGGCGGAAATTATGCGGTATCCGTTTTCAACCGTTCCCACCGGGATTTTGCGATATCCGTAATCGGACATCCCCGCAAGGGTTATTCCCGCGGCCTGTTCGGCGTTTTTATGAAGAGTTTCGCGGCTGTTTTCGCTGAAATAGGTTGCAGAAAAACCTATAATCAACACTCCCATAAGGGTGAGCGTTGCAAGAATTACCGCGGAACAAATTGCAAAATATCGGTTGAACAGCGATTTTTTTAGGCTTTGTTTTATCTTTGACATTTATCAGTCGTCTTTCGTTTCAAATTTATAGCCTACGCCCCAGACGGTTTTAAGGCTCCATTTTTCGGAAACACCTTCAAGCTTTTCACGAAGGCGCTTGATGTGAACGTCAACGGTGCGGGAATCGCCGTAATATTCAAATCCCCAGACTTCGTCAAGAAGCTGGTCGCGGGTATAGACCCTGTTGGGGTTGGAAGCAAGATGGAAAAGAAGTTCAAGTTCCTTGGGGGGAGTATCGACGACTTTTCCGTCTACTTTGAGTTCATATTTTGTCATGTTTACGGTAAGCTTGTCAAAGTTGACTTCCTTCTTGTCGTTTTCGGCGGAAGCTTTTCCGGTCCTGCGGAGCACCGCTTTGATACGGGCGATTATCTCTTTGGGCTCAAAGGGTTTTACGACATAGTCGTCCGCGCCCAGTTCAAGACCGAGAACTTTGTCAAAGGTCTCGCCTTTTGCGGTTATCATGATTATGGGACATTCGGATTTTTTGCGAAGTTCGCGGCAGACCTGCCAGCCGTCAAGACGGGGCATCATTACATCAAGAAGAATGAGGTCCGGTTCTTCCTCGTCGAATTTTCTGAGGGCTTCTTCGCCGTTTCCGGCAATGACGACGGAATAGCCGTCTTTTTCAAGATACATTCTTAAAAGTTCGCAGATATTTCTGTCGTCATCCGCCACAAGAATTTTTGCGTTTGTCATTATCTGAAATCCTCCTTTATGTAAAAGGGTTTTATTTTATTCCTAATAATACTATTATAGCGCATTTTACGGAAGAATAGTGAACACTTCTTGAACATTTTTTTGATTTTTTCGTAAATTCTCTTGTTAATTCGCCGATTTAATGTATAATTAGTATGTTATATTATCGAAACATGCTTTTGATTTCAAAAAATACGAAAGAAAAGGACGTTTTTTATTTATGAAACTCGGTATGATCGGACTTCCGAACGTCGGAAAATCCACCCTTTTTAATGCAATCACCAATGCAGGCGCTCAGGCGGCAAACTATCCTTTCTGCACCATCGAACCCAACGTGGGTGTTGTTGCCGTTCCGGAACCCCGTCTTGACAAGCTTGCCGAAATTTACGAGCCGGAAAAATACACCCCTGCAACCGTTGAATTTGTTGACATTGCGGGTCTTGTAAAAGGCGCCGCAAAAGGCGAAGGCCTCGGCAACAAATTCCTTGCAAACATCCGCGAAGTCGATGCGCTCATTCATGTTGTGCGCTGTTTTGACGATGACAACGTCATCCACGTTGACGGCAGCGTAAACGCCGGCCGCGATATCGAAGTCATCAACCTTGAACTTATCTTCTCCGATATCGAAATTCTTGACCGCCGCATTGCAAAAGTTGAAAAAGACCTTAAAGGCGACCGCAGCCTTGCTGACGAACTTGATCTTCTCAAACGCCTTAAAGAACATCTTGAAAACGGAAAATCCGCCCGTGCATTCGCTTGCGACGAAGAGGAAAAAGAAATCATTTCCGCTGTTCCCCTTCTTTCCAACAAACCCATCATCTATGCCGCAAACATGAGCGAAGATGACTTTATAAACGGCGTTGAAAACAACGAAAACTACAAATTTGTCGAAGAAATAGCAAAATCCGAAAATTCTGCCGTCATGCCCGTCTGCGCAAAATTCGAGGAAGAGATTTCCGACATGGATGCTGACGAGAAAAAAGAATTTCTTGCGGAAATCAACCTTGAAGAATCCGGCCTTGACCGTATGATAAAAGCCAGCTATGACCTTCTCGGACTTATGAGTTATCTTACCGCCGGCAAAAAAGAGGTCCGCGCATGGACCATTAAAAAAGGCACCAAGGCTCCCAAAGCCGCAGGTGCGATCCACTCTGACTTTGAAAAAGGCTTTATTCGTGCAGAAATCGTAAAATACGATGACCTTGTGGCTCTTGGTTCCTGGAACGCCGCAAAAGAAAAAGGCCTTATGAAAAGCGAAGGCAAAGAATATGTTATGCAGGACGGCGATATTGTCGAATTCCTGTTTAATGTATAAAATTTAATAACTGCAACCAAAAGGAGGCGCAGATACCATGAAACCGAAACGCCTTTTATCCCACATTGTGACCATCTGTTTTAACGGAATGCTTATCGCAATGTACACCGTGTTAAGCCTTGTTGCCACCATAAACCTTGGCAACATGAAGTTCACCCTCGACAGTCTTCCGATACTTGTCGGCGGTGCGCTTTTCGGTCCTGTAAGCGGAATGACGATCGGACTTTTAGGCAGCTTTTTAAACCAGATGATCACCTATGGCTTTTCCGCCACCACCCTGCTTTGGATAATTCCTGCAGGTGCACGCGGACTGCTTATCGGTCTTTATGCAAAGCACCATAACTTTGATATGACCTTTAAACAGACCCAGTTCATCACCATTTCTTCGGCACTTGTCGTTACGGCGCTGAACACTCTTATTATGTATATCGATTCCAAGATATACGGTTATTACTCTTTCGCATATGTTTTTGGCGGAATAGTTCCCAGAATCGTTGCCGGCGTTATAATCGCGTTCATCTTTGCGGCAATTCTTCCGCATATTCTTAAACCCCTTAAAAAAATCGTCGGAAAATAAAGCAAAAACTCAAAAGCGCTCCAAAATCGGGGCGCTTTTTTGTAATCAAAAAAGGCACCCTTTTCGGGTGCCTCTTTTTTTACGGTTTTTTATCAGCCGTTTCTTTTCTGTTTTGCTTCGATGTCAGCAAGAGCGTCTTTTCTGGAAAGGTTGATTCTGCCCTGCTGGTCGATTTCGACAACTTTTACGATGACTTCGTCGCCGGGTTTTACAACGTCTTCGACTTTTTCAACGCGGTTTTTGTCAAGTTTGGAAATGTGGCAAAGGCCTTCTTTTCCGGGAGCAATCTCTACGAATGCGCCGAACTGCATAAGGCGGGTTACTTTGCCTTTATAGATAGCGCCGACTTCGGGATCCATGGTGATGGTCTGGATGATCTGGATGGCTCTTCTTGCGTTATCAATATCCATACCGGAAACAAATACGCTGCCGTCTTCTTCAATGTCGATTTTAACGTCGCATTCTGCGCAGATCTTCTGGATGGTTTTGCCGCCGGAACCGATAACGTCACGAATCTTGTCGGTATCGATTTTGATGGTGAGCATTTTGGGAGCATATTTGGAAAGCTCTGCTCTCGGTTCTGCAATTGCGGGAGCCATGATATCGTCAAGGATGTAGAAACGGGCTTTTTCGGTTTTGTCGAGAGCCTCTTTGATGATTTCAGGAGTAAGGCCGTCGCATTTGAGGTCCATCTGAATTGCGGTGATACCGTCTTTGGTACCTGCAACTTTGAAGTCCATATCGCCGAAGAAGTCTTCAAGGCCCTGGATATCGACCATGGTCATCCAACGGTCGCCTTCGGTGATAAGGCCGCAGGAAATACCTGCAACAGGTTTTTTGATCGGAACACCTGCATCCATAAGTGCAAGGGTGGAACCGCAGATTGCACCCTGGCTGGTGGAGCCGTTGGAAGAAAGAACTTCGGAAACGGTTCTGATTGCATAGGGGAATTCTTCTACGGGCGGGATAACGGGTTCAAGGGCTCTTTCAGCAAGAGCGCCGTGACCGATCTCACGTCTGCCGGGACCACGGGAAGGTCTGGTTTCGCCTACGGAATAGGAAGGCATGTTGTACTGGTGCATATAGCGTTTGGTTGCTACGCCGTCAATGCCGTCGAGTTCCTGGGATTCGGAAACAAGGCCGAGGGTTGCAACGGTGAGTACCTGGGTCTGTCCGCGGGTGAACATACCGCTGCCGTGGGTTCTGGGAAGAAGGCCTACTTCTGCGGCAAGAGGTCTGATTTCATCAAGACCGCGGCCGTCAACACGTTTGCCGTCGTCGATGAGCCAACGTCTTACAACGTATTTCTGAAGTTTATAGATAGCCTCGTCGATTTTGAGGATATCGTCGGGATAGATTTCGTCGAATTTTTCATGAACAGCAGCGATGATGGGCTGAAGAGCTGCATCGCGAACGTTTTTGTCGTCGGTGTCAAGAGCTCTTCTGATATCTTCGATTGCAAATTCTTTGATTTCTTCGAACATTTCTGCGGGAACGTCGATTACCTGATATTCGAATTTTTCTTTACCGATCTCTGCAACAACGCTGTTGATGAAGTTTACCATTTTAACGTTTTCTTCGTGAGCAGTCATGATTGCTTTGAGCATGGTGGCGTTGTCAACTTCGTTTGCGCCTGCTTCGATCATAACAACTTTTTTGTCGGTGGAAGAAACGATAAGGTGAAGGTCAGATTTTGCGTCCTGTTCAGCGGTGGGGTTGAGAATGATCTCGCCGTCAACAAGGCCAACTTCGCAGCCTGCGATAGGTCCGTTCCACGGAACGTCGGAAATTGCAACAGCCATGGAAGCGCCGATCATTCCGCACATGCAGTAGGAATAGTCGGGGTCAACGGACATTGCGGACATAACTACTGCGCAGTCGTTTCTCATATCTTTGGGGAAAAGAGGGCGCATGGGACGGTCGATTACACGGCTGTCAAGAATTGCTCTGTCGGTGGGGCGGCCTTCTCTTCTGGGGAAAGAGCCGGGGATTTTGCCGACGGAATAAAGCTTTTCGTCAAAATCGACGGAAAGAGGGAAATAGTCGATTCCTTCGCGGGGGGTCTTGCTTGCGGTAACGTTGCAAAGAACAGCGGTTTCGCCGTATCTTACAAGAATGGAAGCGTTTGCGAGGCAGCACATTTTGCCGGTCTCAAAGCTGATTTTTCTGCCGCAGTATTCGGTTTCAAAAACTCTGTAATTTTCGAACATAAAAAAATACCTCCGTTTTAAATTTTTGCGCGCGGCAAAAACAAAAGCGGAAGCGGGAATAAACAATAAATCCAAAAACCAAAATCTTCTTTGGTCCCTCGATTAACTGCTTATTTCCGTGCCTGCCGTTTTTGCCGCACATTCTGATTATTGGTTTTCTAACTCAATAAAGTCAGGGGAAAATAAAATTTTCCCCTGACTTTAAAAAAGACAAAATTATCGTCTGATACCGAGTTTTGCAATGATTGCACGATAACGTTCGATGTCGGTTCTCATGAGGTAGTTAAGAAGGTTTCTTCTTTTACCAACCATTTTGAAAAGGCCGCGGCGGGAATGGTTATCTTTTTTGTGCTCTTTAAGATGCTCGGTAAGGTCAGTAATTCTTTTGGTAAGAACTGCGATCTGAACTTCGGGGGAACCGGTGTCGGTTTCGTGAAGTCTGTTAGCAACGATTACTTCGGTTTTTTCTTCCTGTCTCATCATAGTGATTCACCTCAAAAAAATTTTTTATTTGTTTGGCTTTTTCGCAGGAAAGGGCGAAATGCTTTTGAGGCAACCGCTACCGGACGTTCATCGCGTTCAGCGGACAAACCCTTTTCCGGGAAAAAGTTAATGCCGAACATAGTCAGCCTTAAAATTATATCAAACGAAATCGCTTTTGTAAAGCCTTTTTTAAAGGTTTTTATAAATATTTTTCCATTTATTTTATATTATTCCGCATTGGCAACACCCGGAAAAATATCGTAATATTTTTCTCCGCTTTTCGCCATATATTTTACTTTCAGCGGACCGCGAAGTTTCTCAATAGGTTCGATTTTAAAATAATTCGTCCATTCGCCGGTTTTTGTATCAAGCGAAGCGATAAAGCAGCCGTCATCCGTTTTGAAATTTATCCAGATCTCGCTGCCATGCATATAAACTGTGCCGGGGGTGTTGATGCTTTCCGGCGAAAGTTTCTTTCCAAAAGGGTGCGGCACTTCGGCAATTTCGGTGATTTCTCCGGAACCGGAAATTTCAAAAATCACAACGTTTCCTTTTTTGTTGTATCCGGCGGCTTTGAAGGTGTTTTCTTCCGCGACAATTCCGAAAAGTTCACATTCCGCGTCAATGACCTTCGTTTTTCCGGATTCGAAGTCATACGTTATGATGCATGACTTTCCGTTTTTTTCTGCGGGTACCGCAAGCACGTCTTTTCCGGCGGAAAAAGAAGTATAGTCTATGCCCGAAATTTCCGCTCCGTTATAGTCTATGACAAAAGCCCGCTCCGCTTTTGCGTCTTTTGAAAAGCGGTACGCATATATGTGCTCATCGGAATCATCGAGAGTCATAAGATGAAAAGCGCCGTCAAAAAACAGAAAATCCGCAAAGCTTTCGTTTTGTTCAAGGATAAGTTCCGCTTCGGCGTCATTTATTATAACGGTATATTTATTCTGTCCCGAAATGGTTTTAAAAAACACGAAAGCTTCGTATTCCTTCGCGCCGTAATATTTCATCAGCTGGCCGTATTTTTCGCGCATATCCGAATCAACGGCTGAAAGCGGATAGGTTTCGGACCAGGTGCGGCCGTGTTTTTCGATTTCGAAAGCTTCGCCGTTTTCTATCCGGTAGGTATAGCTGTGGCAGGAAGTGCTGAGCATATCGACGAGGCTAAGGTCAAGGTCCTCGTAATAGAGAACGGGGAAAACTTTTTGTTCGCCCGCGGCGAAAGAATCGTTCGAAATCATCGGTGCTTCTGCTTTGCATCCGCAAAGCAGAAGCAAAACCGCAAGAACGGCAAATAATTTTTTATACACAAAAACGCCTCCTTTTGTTCCTATAAGCATAGTAACTCAGGCAAGGCGTTTTGCAGCAGATTTCGTTTTAAATTCCGAGGAGTTTTGCGGTTTCTTCTCCGCGGGTCCTTATCCAGCGGTTCGAAAGGCGTTCGGCATTGCTTCTGTCGATAGCAATCCTTGCAAAAAGTTCCTCGCGGTTTTTAAAAACCATTTCCTCCCTGACAAAATCAATGAGGAAAACCGGAACTTTTTTTCCGTAAAGGTCGGCGCTCATTCCGATAAGGTGGGTTTCTGCCGCGGGAATGTTTGCGTCGGAAACGGTGGGTTTTACTCCGACGTTGGTCACTGCGGGATAGAATTTTCCGTCAACATAAGCGGCGGAAACATAGACGCCGTATTTCGGGATTATGTAGCCTTCGGCAATGGGCTGGTTTATGGTGGGAAGTCCGAATTCCCTTCCGAGCTTGTTGCCTTTTACTATTTCGGTTTCGATGCAGAAAGGATAACCTGTAAGAAGTTCCACTTCGGGCATATCGCCTCTTTCGGCTGCTGCACGGATCCTTGTGGAACTTATGGCTTCGCCTTTGTCAAAAACTTTTTCGACGGCACAGAATTCCATTCCGTATTTTTCACAGAATTCCTTCATTTCGGCTGCGCCGCAGGAAGCTTTGTGACCAAAGCGGTAATCCGTTCCGCAGACGACTTTTTTGCAGCGGAGTTTTCCCACAAGAATATCGCGGACGAATTCTTCGCCGGAAAGGTCTTTTACGTCGGCGAAATCCGGTGCAAAAACGTGAGCGATGCCGCAGGCTTTCATGATGCTGAATTTTATTTCCGGAGGTTCAAGGCGCTTTGCGCCGGCTTTTCCGGTGGGAAGGCTTTTTTCCGAAAAAGTGAATACCCATGGTTCAAGGTCCTTTGAATTCACCGCACGGCGAAGAACTTCGCGGTGACCGCGGTGGACTCCGTCAAAAACGCCGAGGGCGACCGCTGTTTCTTTTTGCGGAAATTCAGTTGTGATAAATTCCATTTCTGTCAGTCCTCTTCCTCATCATAAAGTACATAGTCAAGATAAAGTCCTTCGGGTCTTGCAGTCCTTCCGGCTTTTTTGCGGTCTTTGGATTCGATTATATCAAGAATTTCGTCCGGTTCGATTTTTCCTTCGTTAACTTCAAGCAAGGTTCCTACCATGATGCGGACCATGTTGTAAAGGAACCCATCGCCTGTGACGGAAAAAGTAACGAGGTCCCCTTCCCTTTCTACCTGGCAATCGAAAACCGTTCTGGTGCAGTCTTCCTGTTCACCGTTGGAACCGCAGAAGGCGGAAAAATCATGGGTGCCGATGAAATCGGTGCAGACCGCATCAAGGAAGTTTTCGTCAAGGGGTTTGGGATAGTGGAGCGCAAGTCCCTGCCAGAATGGGCTCATATAAGGCGCGTTCCAGATTTTATAAACATAGCGTTTTCCCTTACAGGAATAGCGCGCATGAAAATCGTCGGAAACCTCTTCACAATCCACCGCGGCAATATCGTCCGGAAGAATTGCATCAAGGCTTCTTCTGATATGGTCGCAGGTGAAGTCGCTTTCGGTTTTAAAGCTGACGCAGAACATGTTTGCGTGTACCCCGGCGTCCGTTCTGGAACAGCCTTTTACGTCGGGTCTTTCGCCCTGAAAAAGGGTCTGCATAGCGTCCTGAAGGGTCTCGCAGACGGTCACGGCGTTCTTCTGCACCTGAAAGCCGTGGTAATTGGTGCCCTTATAAGAAATGGTCAGAAGAAGGTTTCTCAAAGACGGAACACCTCCGGTCCGAACATATTCATAAAAATTATAGCCGCAAATCCGCCGGCAACAAAAAGTGCCGCGCCAAAATCTTTTGCGGTGAGTTTAAGCTGCTTCATACGGGTTCTGCCTTCGCCGCCGTGATAGCAGCGGCACTCCATTGCAAGGGCAAGTTCGTCCGCTCTTCTGAATGCAGAAACAAAAAGCGGAATAAGGATGGGAATAAGAGCCTTGGCTCTCTGGATAATATTGCCGCTTTCCATATCCGCACCCCTTGCCTTCTGGGCGGCCATTATCTTCTGAGTTTCATCGATAAGAGTGGGAATGAAACGAAGAGCAATGGTCATCATCATGGAAAGTTCGTGGACCGGAACTTTGATTTTCTGGAGCGGCTTGAGCAGGCGTTCAAGTCCGTCGGTAAGGGCAATGGGGGTGGTGGTATAGGTAAGAAGGCTGCTTCCTGCGATAAGGCAGATTATGCGGATACACATGAGCACCGCGGTGAGCACGCCTTTTCCGGAAACGGAGATGAATTTCCATTCGAATATCGGATCGCCCTCAACAAAGAAAACGTTGAGCACGGCAGTGAAGATGATGATGGGCATGATGGGTTTTATGCACTTGATAACGAGCTTCCAGGGAAGTTTTGAAAGGGCATAGAACACGACTGCCATCGCCGCGCCGATAAGAAGAGAGAAAAGTCCGTCCGCAACGAAAAGAAGGACGATATAGGCGATGATAAGAATGAGTTTCATTCTTGGGTCAAGGCGGTGGATTATGGAATCACCGGGAAAATACTGGCCGAAAGTGATATCTTTAATCATTCTCTTCGCCTCCTTTTTTAAGGAGTTTGAGCACCGCTTCTTTTGCTTCGGCAACGGTGAGCACGCTTTCGGGAACGTTTGCTCCGTTTTCGCGGAGTTTTGCAAAAACGCGGCTTATCTGGGGAACTTCAAGACCTATTTCGCAAAGTTCTTCAACGCGTTTGAACACTTCGCGGGTCTCGCCGTACATGGCGACCTTGGAATGGTTCATTATGAGCACGTGGCTTGCAAAACGGGCAACGTCCTCCATGCTGTGAGAAACGAGAATTACAGTTGCACCGGTGCGGTCATGATAGTTCTTTATCTCGGAAAGGATGAATTCGCGGCCTTTGGGGTCAAGTCCTGCGGTGGGCTCATCAAGAATGAGCACCTCGGGGCGCATTGCGAGCACACCGGCGATAGCAACTCTTCTTTTTTCGCCGCCGGAAAGTTCAAAGGGCGATTTTTCAAGATAATCTTCGGTAAGACCGGTGAGTTTTGCGGCTTCGATAACTCTTGCTTCGATCTCTTCTTCGGAAAGTCCCATGTTTTTGGGGCCGAAGGCGATATCCTTGCGTACGGTCTCTTCAAAAAGCTGGTGCTCGGGATACTGGAAAACAAGACCTACCTTGAAGCGGAATCTTCTTATATCCTTGGGATTTGCCCAAAGGTCTTCGCCGCCGATGAAAATTTTTCCCTCGCTGGGTTTAAGAAGTCCGTTGAGATGCTGGATGAGGGTGGATTTTCCCGAACCGGTATGACCGATAAGGCCTACGAAAGAGCCTTTTTCGATTTCAATATTGACGTTGTCGATAGCGCGGTGCTCATAGGGAGTTCCGGCGGAATAGATATAGCTGAGGCCTTCAGTTTTAATGATTTTTTCAGCCATTGTTCTCACCGCCTTTCAAAAGTTTTTCAAGTGCGGCAACGCATTCTTCCTCGGTGAGCACGCAATCCGGAAGGTCAAAGCCTTCTTTTTTTAGCTCGTGGCAAAGCTCGGTCACCTGGGGAACATCAAGACCGATTTTTTTGATTTCGTCGACTTTTGCAAAAACTTCGCGGGGAGTGGAATCCATAATGACCTTTCCGTCATCAACAATGGCAACACGGTCGCACATAGCCGCCTCGTCCATATAGTGGGTGATGATGACAACGGTGATTCCAAGTTCTTTATTGAGCTGTTTTATGGTCTCCATTACCTCACGGCGGCCTTTGGGATCAAGCATTGCGGTGGGTTCGTCAAGAACAACGCATTTGGGGCGCATTGCAACAATGCCCGCAATGGCTATACGCTGTTTCTGTCCGCCGGAAAGCTGGTTGGGCGCATGAAGACGGTATTCATACATATCGACTTTTTTGAGGGCATCGTCAACGCGCTCGCGAATTTCCTTTGGCGGAACACCAAGGTTTTCGAGTGCGAAGGCAACGTCCTCCTCAATAATGGTGGCAACTATCTGGTTGTCCGGATTCTGGAAAACCATTCCCACTTCCTGACGGATCTCAAAAAGCCTTGATTCCTCGGCGGTTTTTATTCCGTTTACGGAAACTTCGCCCTCGCCGGGAACAAGAATCGCATTGAAATGTTTCGCAAGGGTGGATTTTCCCGAGCCGTTATGTCCCAAAACCGCGACAAATTCGCCCTCTTCGATGGAGATGCTTACTCCGTCAAGAACAAGGGGCGGTATCACGTCGTCATAAGCGGGATAGCTAAAGCTTATGCTGTTTGCTTCGATAAAACTTTTCTTTGACATTTTAAATCCTTTTTATGTGAATTTTAAAATCTTTTTCGTTATTTAAAAACCCATGTCACGATTTTTTCGGAAAGCGCCATTCCGCTTTTCCTTTGAAGAGCCATGGATTTTTCGTTTCCGACCACAACGTGGTCATAGGGTATCCTTCCTTCGGAAAGGCGGCGGTTGATGACCCTTGCTTCAAGGGCTTCGCCGATTCCTCTTCTGCGGTATTCCGGAAGAACCTGCAAAAGTCCCATGGCGCCTTCGCCGTGGAATCCGACAAATGCGGCGCAGTTTCCGTCTTCGTCAAAAGCGCCGATCATTCCGTATTCGATGCGGCTTTTTATGTAATCCTCATCGTCGTCATAGTGGTCACAGACGAAACGGAGCTGTTCCATGGTGAGGGGCTTAATGGTGATTCCCGGCACCTCTTTTTCTTCCTTGCGCTCATCGGAAGGATATGCCGCCTGGTAACATGGCATGGTTTCCGCAGCGCCTTTTACAGCAAAAAATTCCGGAAGAAAGCGCAAGGGACGGATTATTGCCATATAGCGGTCTTTTTCGATGAGTTTTGCCATTTTCGTCATGGCTTCGGCGGAATTTGCGGAAATCGCATAGGGACCTTTTCCGCCGATGCGAAGCATCACGCCGTCCTCTTCGGAATAAAGCACCTTCGTTCCTTCGGTAAGAAGCGCATCGAGCATATCCGCATGGTATGCAAAATCTTTTTCGAGATAGGTTTTCGGGTCTTTCATTTTATTCTTTGCTCCAGATTGCGGAAGAACCGCAGGGAAGGACCATTCCGCTGGCGGTTACGGGAAGACCGATTTCTTCCGCGGTAACTTTTCCGCCAAAATCCTTCATGTTTGCGCCGAGGACGTATGCCATGGTGGAAGCGGAAAGTCCGGTGGTATAGGAATTGAGAAGAACGAAAAGCGGGTCTTCGGTAAGAACGCCGGCAACAAGGTTTATAAGTTCATAAATATGTTCTTCAAGCTTCCAAACTTCGCCGCCGGGACCTCTTCCGTAAGAAGGAGGGTCAAGGATGACGGCGTCATATTTGCTTCCGCGGCGGATCTCTCTTTCAACGAATTTTTTGCAGTCGTCGATTATCCAGCGGACGGGTTTTTCGTTAAGACCGGAAAGTTCGGAGTTTTCTCTTGCCCAATGGACCATGCCTTTTGCAGCATCGACATGGCAGACGGAAGCGCCTGCGGAAGCTGCGGCAAGAGTTGCGCCGCCGGTATAGGCGAAAAGGTTGAGAACGCGGACTTCTCTTCCCTCTTCTTTTGCGGCTTTTATTTTTTCACGCATCATATCCCAGTTTACGGCCTGTTCAGGAAAAAGTCCGGTGTGTTTAAAGCCTGTAGGGCTTATTTTGAAGGTGAGGTCCTTATAGTTGATTTTCCAGAATTCCGGAAGTTCGCGGCGATATTCCCAATGTCCGCCACCTGCGGAAGAACGGACGTATCTTGCGTCGGCGTGTTTCCACATGGGGTGTTCCTTGGGGGTGTTCCAGATGACCTGGGGGTCGGGTCTTATAAGAATGACTTTTCCCCAGCGTTCAAGTCTTTCGCCTTCGGAACAGTCCAGAAGTTCGTAATCTTTCCAATCCTTTGTATATCTCATTTTAAAACCTCAACTGATAAGATTCTTAAGTGTTTCGGCACATTCGTTTACAAGTTTGTTTATCTTTTCCTGATCTTTACCCTCTATCATGATTCTGATAAGGGGTTCGGTTCCGGAAGGACGGACAAGGATCCTTCCGTCGCCTTCAAGACGGCTGCTCTCTATGTCGATGTAGCTTTTGACTTCGGCATCGTTGAGCTTTGCCTTCATTTCGGGGGTGGCTTCGATGTTGACCATTACCTGGGGATAAACGGTCATTATCTTTTTAAGTTCGGAAGCTTTCTTTCCGGAAAGCTTCATGCTTTCGATAAGCAGCAGTGCGGAAAGTTCGCCGTCGCCGGTGGTCATATATTCGGGAATAATGATATGACCGCTCTGTTCACCGCCAAGGGAAGCTTCAAGTTTGAGAAGGGATTCAAGAACATATCTGTCGCCGACCTTGGTGGGGTAACAGCTCATTTTATGTTCTTCGGCGAATTTGAAAAGCCCCATGTTGCTCATAATCGTGGGAATGAAGATGTTCTTGTTGAGCCTTCCCTCTTCGCTGAATCTTTTTGCAAGAATAGCCATGAGCATATCGCCGTCGATAAGTTCGCCGTTTTCATCAACACCAAGGCAGCGGTCTGCATCGCCGTCAAAGGCAACGCCGATATCGAAGCCGTTTTCTTTGACGTATTTTCCAAGACCTGCAATGAAAAGCGAACCGCATTCGCGGTTTACGTTGGTGCCGTCCGGTTCGCAGTTGAGGAAGGTGGCTTCGGCATTTGTTTTTTCAAAAATCTTTTTTGCGGTGGCATAAGAAGCACCGTTTGCGCAGTCGACCGCAATTTTTATTCCGGAAAGGTCGCCGACGGTGCCTGCGATATGGTCTATATATTCTTCCACTGCAGCGGAGTTATGGGTAACTTTTCCGATTTTGCCGGTGGGCGCAAGTTCGATAGGTTCGGCGCCGTCAAGAACGATTTTTTCGATTCGTTCTTCCTGTTCGTCGGTAAGCTTAAAACCGGTGGAACCGAAATATTTGATTCCGTTATACTGATAGGGGTTATGGCTTGCGGTTATCATAACGCCGCCGGAAGCTCCGAGTTTTGTTACAAGATAAGCTACTGCGGGAGTGGGAACAACGCCGAGAAGTTCGACGTCGCATCCAACGGAAGAAAGTCCCGCGGCAACGGAAGCTTCAAGCATCGTTCCGGAAAGGCGGGTATCCCTTCCGACGATGACTTTGGGTTTTCCGGCGGTTTCGCTTTTTATAATTATTCCTGCGGCACGGGAAATGGCTATTGCAAGTTCAACGTCGAGCTTTTCATTCGCAATTCCGCGTACTCCGTCTGTTCCGAAAATTCTTCCCATAAATCATTCTCCTATTCTCATTTGTTCGCATTCGCCGCAGGGCTGCTGGGGCATTGCCATGCCGAGATGTTCATAGGCAAGGGCTGTGGCACAGCGGCCTCTGGGTGTTCTGGTAAGGAAGCCTATCTGCATAAGGTAGGGTTCGTAAACGTCCTCGATGGTGACGGCTTCTTCACCGGTGGCGGCTGCAAGGGTTTCAAGTCCCACGGGGCCGCCGTTATAGTTTTTTATCATCATTGTGAGTATTCTGCGGTCGATGGCATCAAGGCCGAGTTCATCCACTTCAAGCCTTGAAAGAGCTTCCGCAGCGATTTCTTTTGTCACGACTCCGTCGCCGATGACCTGGGCAAAGTCGCGTATCCTTTTAAGAAAGCGGTTTGCGATTCGGGGGGTTCCGCGGCTTCTTCTTGCAAGTTCCATTGCGCCTTCGTGTTCCACTTCGATGCTGAGGATGCCCGCGCTTCGCTCGATTATCCTGCAAAGTTCGGAAGGGGTATAAAGTTCAAGTCTTTCGACAACACCAAATCGGTCGCGAAGCGGTGCCGAAAGCTGACCCGCTCTTGTGGTCGCACCGATAAGGGTAAAATGAGGAAGGTCAACGCGGATGCTTCTTGCGGAAGGGCCTTTTCCGACGATGATATCAAGTGCATAGTCCTCCATTGCGGGATAAAGCACCTCTTCAACGCTGCGGTTCATTCTGTGGATCTCGTCGATGAAAAGAATGTCGTTTTCGTTGAGGTTGGTAAGAAGTGCGGCAAGGTCGCCGGGTCTTTCAATGGCGGGACCGCTGGTTATTCGGAAGCTTACGCCCATTTCGTTTGCGATGATTTCGGAAAGGGTGGTCTTACCGAGTCCGGGAGGTCCGTAAAGAAGAACGTGGTCAAGAGCTTCGCCGCGGCGTTTTGCCGCTTCGATATAAACTGCCATGTTTTCTTTTGCTTTGGTCTGGCCGATATATTCATCAAGAGTTTTCGGACGGAGGGAAAGATCGTTTTCCCTGTCCATTTCCTCCATTTCGGGAGCGACTATTCTGTTTTCAAAATCTCTTTCACCTGAAAGCATTTTTTATCACTCCTTATCTTTTCATTGCAATGGCTTTAAGAGCCGCTTTTATCATTTCATCTACCGGCAGGCTCTGGTCAAGTTTTCCGATGACGGCAGCCGCTTCGGAATTGGTGTAGCCAAGACTGACCATTGCGGCAATGGCTTCGCCTGCGTTTCCGCCTATTCTTCCGACAGAAACGGAAGGTGCGGAAGAGAAACCTTTGGAAACGGATTCGTTGGATATCTTGTCGCGAAGCTCGAGGATTATTCTCTGGGCGGCTTTGGGTCCTATACCCTTCGCTCTTGTAATCGCTTTTGCGTCGCCGGATGCAACAGCAAGAGCAAAAGAATCCGGGGTGAATTCCGAAAGAACGGAAAGTGCCGCTTTGGGACCGATTCCGGAAATGGAGGTCAGCATGCGGAAGCAATCCTGTTCCGCCCGGTCATAAAATCCATAAAGGTCCGAGCCGGTTTCCTGGTTATAGGTCATGGTTGTATAGACGAAAACTTCGCTTCCGCTGGGGGGAAGACAGGAAATGGTGGTGGCAGAAGCTTTGCAAAGATATCCGACTCCGCCGCATTCCACTACAAAAAAAGTATCTTCAACGTGCGAAAGTTTTCCGTTAAGGCTGTATATCATGGTCTTTTCCTCTTACTTCGTTTCTTTAATGACTTTTGAAAGCAGCGAGCCGTGGCTGTAACCATGACAGATGGCTGCCGCAAGGGCGTCTGCGGTATCGTCGGGTTTTGGAACCGATTCAAGGCGAAGAGTGTCCCGGACCATTATCTGGACCTGGTGCTTTTCCGCCCTTCCGTAACCCACAAGGGACTGTTTTATCTGTAAAGGGGTATATTCGTAAATCGGGATACCTGCTTTTATTGCGGCAAGAAGAATAACTCCTCTTGCTTCCGCAACGTCGATAGCCGTTTTCTGGTTGTTGTTGAAATAAAGGCGCTCAATGCTCATGCATTCGGGTTTTGTCTGGGCGATGACTTCGCTTACTGTGTCGTAAATCATGCGAAGGCGCTCTTCAAAAGGAGTTCCCGCGGGGGTATCCACCGCGCCGTATTTTACGGGGTAAAATTTGTTTTTTACATAGTCGACAACGCCTACGCCGACTATGGCATAGCCGGGGTCGATTCCGATTATCCGCAAAATACCGCCTCCTTTTTTGCCCAATAACCCATTTTGACATTTTATTATACCATACATATATATTTAAGGCAATTAATTTTTTGTTAATTCGCTTTTTTGTTTTCAGCCAAAACGGATATGGACAAAACCTGTTTTTTTCGATAAAATATATGAAGATTTTATCCGAAAAGGAGTTTTTTTATGACTGACAAAATGCTTATTGAACTTGCAAAAGAAGAAGGTTTTTCAAACGCCGCCGTTGTTGATACTGCGGATATTGTTTTCGACGAAGCCTTCCGCCCTTATTGCGCGGAAAACCTTTGCGGAAAATTCGGCGTTAACTATTCCTGTCCGCCGGATTGCGGAACTCCCGAACAGATGAAAAACCGCGTTCTTGCCCACCGCCACGCAATCGTTCTTCAAAGTATCTGGCCCATTTCCGATTACAAGGACGGCGAAGCCATAAAGAAAGTTAAAAGTCAGCATAACGCCGCGGGGCTTCGCCTTATGAAACGCCTTCGTGAAGAAGGCCACGAAGGATTCATGATAGGTTCCAGCGGATGCGCGCTTTGCAGTCCCTGCGCCATAACCGAAGGAAAACCCTGCAAATTCCCGGACCTTCAGTTTTCCTGCATTTCGGCTTTTTGCATCCACGCAAGAAAGCTTGCCGAAAGTGCCGGAATGGAATATGACGGAAACGGAACTCTTGCACTTTTCGGGCTTTATGTTTGCGACTGAAAATAAAAAAATCCCGCCGTTTTCGGCGGGATGATTTTTTGATGAAAAAGAAAAACGCATCGGCCGTCGCCGATGCGTTTTTCAAATGGTGGACGGTACAGGACAGCGACTCGCTTCGCTCCCTGCATAAGTTCCGTCAGCCGCTCAAACTGCGCCAATGGCTTGTTTTTGCGGGTCGTCACTTATCGAACTTCGTTCTCGTCCTTGCTATTTCAAAATAAAAAACAGGTCGGCTTTTGCCGACCTGTTTTTTTTATGGTGGACGGTACAGGACTCGAACCTGTGACCTTCCGCACGTCAAGCGGAAGCTCTACCAGCTGAGCTAACCGTCCATGTCTTTAGTAGAGCGAGAATTATTATAACCTATCGAAACGAAAAAAGCAAGAGTATTTTTGAAATTTTCCGAAAAATTTTATTCTTCCGCATAAAATTCCCATTCCGAAAAGGAAAATTCCGTTTTGTATTCAGGAAAAACCGCACTTTCCAGCAAAAAATCTTCCGGTGAAAGAATTGCAGAAAAATTTTCGCCTTTTGCCAAAACGGAATTTTTATCGGTGCTCAGGGTAAAATCTTCTTCGTCGGAAAGATTTTCAAAAAGCTCTTCCACAAGAAAAAACGGCGCCTTTTCCGGAAGATTTTCGGTTTCAAGCAAAAGTTCCATTCCTTCAAAATCCACCTTTGCGTGCTCATCCGAAAGAGCAATGCTCAAGCCTGAAAATTCCTTTGGACTTTCAACGATAAAGCTGATGCTCATGCCGTTTTTTGTTATTTTAAAATCCGTTTCATTTTCGCCGTAAGTTGCCTTTGCCTTCACCAAAAAATCGTTTTTATAAACTGCCGCAACGTCTTTCGGCTTTGGTTCAAAAGCTTTTGAGCACCCGGCTAAAACAAAAACCAACGCTATAAACGCAATTATTCTTCGCATTAAAAAACCTCCCTTTCGGAACAATCTATTCCGGCTTGGGAGGTTTTTATTCATCAAAGGCCTTTTTCCGCAAAAATTTTGCAAAGGTAATTGGGTATATCGCTCGGAAGCATTCCGTATTCGGAAAGTTCTTTTGCGGCATTATCCGCGGCAAGACCGTGGAGATAAACTCCGCAGACGGCGCAGGCGGTTTCGATATATCCCTGGGCGGCAAAAGAAGCTATCATTCCCGCAAGGCAATCGCCGCTTCCGCCTTTTGAAAGTCCGGGATTTCCGGTGGAATTGAAGTAAACGTCACCGTTAGGCTCGGCAATAACCGTGGAAGCGTCTTTAAGCACCACTATCGCGTCATATTTTTTAGCGGTTTCAAGGGCTGTTTCAACGCGTTTATTGACCACTTCGGGAATGGAAATTCCGCAAAGTCTTGCCATTTCGCCAATGTGGGGAGTTATTATCGGTATTTCTTTTGCTTTTTTTAGAACGGCAGGATCTTCAGAAATGCAGTTGAGCCCGTCCGCATCGATTATCACGGTGCCGGAAGCATTTTCGAGAACGAAATCCACAAGATTTGCAATATCTTTTCCTCTTCCAAGTCCGCAGCCGACAAGCACCGCATCGACTTTTTCGATCATTGGAAGAAGTTTTTCCTTTGCCGCAGCAGAAATCGTACCGTCTTCGTTTTCCGGCAGCGGAAGAAAGGTTGCTTCTGGGATTCTCGGAGCTATCATCGAAACGACTTTTTCGGTGGTGGCAACGGTGACGATTCCCGCTCCGCTTTTAAGTGCGCCGAGGGCGGAAAGAATTGCCGCACCGGGAAAATTCGCGCTTCCGGTAATGCAGAGAAGTTTTCCGAAGGTGCCCTTGTTGCTGAAGCGGGGTCTTCTTCGAATGGAGGAAAAAACCATGTTTTCGCCGGTGACAAAACAGTTTTGCTCCACCTGTGCCCTGACTTCGTGGGGAATACCGATATCCACGACCTCGGTCTTTCCGCAAAATTCTCTTCCGGGAAGAAGAATATGGCCGGGTTTTGCCGCTTCGAAAGCAACGGTAAAGTTGGCTTTTACGGAATTTTTTGCGGCGATTCCGGTTTCGGCATTGACTCCGCTGGGTATATCGAGAGATATTTTTACCGCAAGGGCGGAATTTATCATTTCGGCGATTTCATCATAGGGCGCACGGAATTCTCCCGCAAAACCAGTTCCGAAAAGCGCATCGATTATGATATCCGCACCGTCAAGAAAAGTATCGACTTTTTTGCGGTCAATATCAAAATCCAGCATGGTTATCCCCGCCTGGATTATGCAGTTATACATATATTTTGCTTCTTCGCTTCTGGGAAGTCCTCCGCAGAGAACGACGATGACGTTTGCGCCTTCTTCAAAAAGTTTTCTTGCAACAACAAGTCCGTCGCCGCCGTTGTTTCCGTTTCCGCAAAAAATCATAAAATTGCGTCCAGCGACGTTCGAAAGAGTTCTTCTTATAAAGGAAGCGGCGGCGCAGCCCGCGTTTTCCATAAGGCGCTGATAGGTCACGCCCATTTCGTCCGAAAGACGTTCTTCGGTCTTCATTTGTTCAACGGTGAGGATTTTCATTCTTCTTCCCCCTTTCCGATATATTTTAATTATATCACCCCTTCGGCAATTTTCAATCGAAAAAGGTCTTGAAAATTACTTTTAATTATGTTATTATCTCTTTTGTTATTAATATAAACAACGCATTGACCGGGAGAGTAAAAATTATTTTTCCGAAAAGAGAGGAAAAGCCGTCGGCTGAAAGCTTTTCCGCGGAAAAGGATTTTGAAGTTCACCCGCGAGCGGTTCTGCTGAAAGTTTTCGATTAGGCAGAAACGGGCGGCGCCGTTATACGCTTTATTAAGTGCCCGATGGATTTTTTCATCGGGAATGCGGGTGGTACCGCGGAGAATTATAAGTTTATGAGTCTTCGTCCCAATTTGCGGCTGGGGCGAGGATTTTTTTTGCCCTTTTTTCGCAATATTACGCAAAACCTCATAAACAGAAATCATAATAAATGGAGTTGAAAAAATTTGAAAGAGCAGCTTGAACAGATCCGCCTTGAAGCGAAAAAAGCTCTTGAACTTTGTGAAGATCCCAAAGCTCTTGAAGAACTTCGAATCCGCTATCTTGGCAAAAAAGGCGAACTTACCGCCATTCTTAAACAGATGGGTTCTCTTTCCGCAGAAGAACGTCCTGTAATCGGCCAGCTTGCAAACCAGGTCCGCGCCGAAATCGAAAACGACATTACCGAGGCCGCTGAAAAGATCCATCAGCACCTTCTCGAGAAAAAACTCGCTTCCGAAACCATCGACGTAACCCTTCCCGGAACTGCTTGCCCCACCGGTAAGGAGCACCCCCTCAACATCGTTCTCAACGAAGTTGAAGATATCTTCCTCGGCATGGGCTTTTCCATTGCCGAAGGTCCCGAAGTTGAAACCGACTATTATAACTTTGAGGCACTCAACCTTCCGAAAGATCATCCTGCAAGAGATACTCAGGATACTTTCTATATCACCGAAAACGTCCTTCTCCGTACCCAGACCTCTCCCGTACAGGTCCGCGTAATGGAAAAACAGCAGCCTCCTATCCGCATCATCGCACCCGGAAGAGTTTACCGCAGCGACGCCGTTGACGCCACCCACTCTCCTCTTTTCCACCAGATAGAGGGACTTGTTGTTGACAAAGGCATCACCATGGCTGACCTTAAAGGCACCCTTGAAATCTTCATCAAACGTCTTTACGGCGAAGATTCCGTTGTTCGTTTCCGTCCGCACCACTTCCCCTTCACCGAACCCTCTGCCGAAATGGATATCCAGTGCTTCAACTGCCACGGCGAAGGCTGCCCGATGTGCAAAAACGAAGGCTGGATCGAAATTCTCGGCTGCGGCATGGTACACCCCAAAGTTCTTTCCAACTGCAACATTGACCCCGAAGAATACAGCGGCTTTGCTTTCGGTATCGGACTTGAACGTATCGTTATGAGAAGATTTGCCATCAACGACCTTCGTCTTCTTTATGAAAACGACCTTCGTTTCCTCGACCAGTTTTAATTGAGGAGGGCTCAGAATGACCAGCAGAAAAGAACTTTCCGAGCTTACTCTCCGCTTTCAGGCAAGAACCCTTAACATTTACCGCAAGCTTTTCTTTGACCTTCAGGAACGCGAATATTCCGTGGAACTTCGCGACAGAGCCGCAAAGCTTGCAAAAGCGATCAAGGACGAGGATTATTCCGAAGCAAAAAGCCAGGCTGACAACATCACCTATCTTTTCAAACTTTGCTTTCAGGCAAACCTTATCCTTCCCACCGTTTACCAGGGACTTGCCGTTGACGGACTTACCCTTTCCGCAACTATTGACGAAGCAATAAACGGCGAGATTGGTCCCGACCCGGAACCCGAAATTATTCCTGTTGAAGAAATCCCCGCGGCTGTAAGAAAATACATCCCCGGCGGTGAAAAATGATTTTTGAATTTCCTGCAAAGGAAACCCACTAAATGTAAAGAAGGTTAGACAATGGATTTATCTCTCAGATGGCTCGCCGATTACGTTGAGACCGGTGTTACCCCCAAACAGTTCTGCGACGCCATGACCATGTCCGGTTCCAAAGTTGAATGTTTCAACGAGGAAGCCGATTATATTTCCAACGTTGTTGTTGGTAAGATTCTTAAAATTGAAAAGCACCCCGACGCGGACAAACTTCAGATCTGCCAGATCGATATCGGCCGCGAAGAACCCATTCAGATCGTAACCGCCGCACAGAACGTTTACGAAGGAATGATGGTTCCCGCAGCACTTGACAACTCCACCCTTGCGGGCGGCGTTAAAATCAAAAAAGGCAAACTCCGCGGCGTTCCCTCCAACGGAATGATGTGCTCCGTTGCCGAAC
This sequence comes from Oscillospiraceae bacterium, assembly GCA_017468365.1. Classification (GTDB taxonomy): domain Bacteria; phylum Bacillota; class Clostridia; order Oscillospirales; family Ruminococcaceae; genus UMGS1668. The sequence continues at coordinate 59,637 of JAFUIS010000005.1, forward strand.
TCGGCGTTACCGTTCACGATTTCCCCTATGCCATCGAAGACGGCATTATGGATATCAAAGAAGACTGCAAACCCGGCGACGATATCAGAACCGCTCTCGGCCTTAACGATACCACCGTTGAGTTCGAAATCACTTCCAACCGCCCGGACTGCCTTTCCGTTCTCGGACTTGCAAGAGAAGCCGCCGCAACTTTTGGCAAAGAGCTTCATATGCCCGAAGTAAAAATTGAAAACGAGACCGGCGACATCAACGAACTTCTTTCCGTTGAGGTTAAAAACCCCACTCTTTGCCGCCGTTACGTTGCAAGAATGATCAAAAACATCAAAGTCGCTCCCTCTCCCAGATGGATGAGAGAAAGACTTCGCGCCAGCGGCGTCCGCCCCATCAACAACCTTGTTGACATCACCAACTTCGTAATGCTTGAATACGGTCAGCCCATGCACGCATTCGACTATAAATATCTTGCAGGCAACAAGATCGTTGTTCGCAACGCAGAAGAGGGCGAAAGCATCATGACCCTTGACGGCGTTGAAAGAAAGCTTTCTCCCGAAATGCTCTGCATCTGCGACGCCGAAAAACCTTCCTGCGTGGCAGGCGTTATGGGCGGCGAATACAGCGGAATCCAGGACGACACCAACACCGTTGTTTTCGAATCCGCTTCTTTCCTCGGTTCTTCCGTAAGAACCACCGCAAAAAAACTTGGCATGAGAACCGAATCTTCCGGCCGTTTTGAAAAGAACCTCGATTCCAGAATGTGCATCGACGCAGTCAACCGCGCATGCCAGCTTGTTGAAATGCTCGGCGCAGGCGAAGTTGTCGGCGGATATATCGACATCGACAACGAAGGCGACGAACCTTACACTATCGAATTCTGCCCCGACTGGATCAACAAATTCCTCGGAATTGAGCTTGAAGCAGAAAAAATGGTCGAGATCCTTGAAAAAATCGGCTATAAAGTTGAAGGCAACGTCATCACTGTTCCTTCCTTCCGCTGCGGCGACACCCGCCACAAAGCAGACATTGCCGAAGAAATCGCCCGTTTCTACGGCTATGACGTAATTCCGAACACCGCTGTTCAGGGTGCTTCCCAGGGTGCTCTTACCCTTCGTCAGCAGTTCGAGAAAAAACTTTCCCGCCTTCTCATGGCAAACGGCTGCTATGAAGTTCAGACCTATTCTTTCATCAGCCCCAAATATTACGATAAAATCGGTCTTGCGGAAGATTCCGAACTTCGCAGAAGCGTTGTTATCACCAACCCTCTCGGCGAAGATACTTCCGTTATGAGAACCACCTGCGTTCCTTCCATGCTTGAAGTTATTGCGAGAAACTATAACAACCGCAACGTTGCAGGACGTTTCTTTGAACTCGGCACCGTATATCTCCCCAAAGAGTCCGCTGACATTCTTCCGGAAGAAAGGGGCGTTGCAGTAATCGGTTCCTACGGCGAAAAAGAAGACTTCTTCGCACTCAAAGGAATCCTTCTCGAAGCACTCGACAAGCTCGGTGTTTACGGCGTTGAATTCACCGCAAACAAAGAGAACCCCACTTTCCACCGCGGAAGATGCGCAGACATCTCCATCGGTGAAAAGAAAATCGGTGAAATCGGCGAAATCGCTCCCGCTGTTCTTGAAAACTACGGCATCGGCACCCGCGCTTACGTAGCAACTCTTGACATTGCCGACATCTTCGACGCAAGAATCGTTGAGAAAAAATTCAAACCCACCCCCAAATTCCCCGCTTCCACCCGTGACCTTGCTATCATCTGCGACGATGAACTTCCCGCAGCAGCACTTGAAAAAGCAATCCGCCAGGGCGCAGGCAAACTTCTTGAAAAAGTTGAGCTCTTTGACGTTTACAAAGGCTCTTCCATTGCCGAAGGCAAAAAGAGCGTTGCTTATACCATGACTCTTCGTGCCGCAGACCGCACTCTTACCGTTGAGGAATGCGACAGAGCAGTAAACAAAGTTCTTAAAGAACTTGCAAACATCGGCGCAGAACTCAGAAGCTGATAAACAAAAGGCGGAGCTTTGCTCCGCCTTTTTTGCATGAAAGGAGATATCATTATGGAAGCTATGGAAAATCTTCTTACCAGAAGAAGCTGCAGAAACTATACCGAAAAACAGGTTCCGGATGAACTTCTTGACAAAATTCTTGAAGCGGGAACTTTTGCCGCCAGCGGAATGAACCGCCAGAGCACCTATCTTGTTGCTGTGCGCGACAAAAAGACCCGCGACCTTCTTTCAAAAATCAATGCGGAAGTCATGAACGGTCAGAATGATCCTTTTTACGGCGCGCCCTGCGTTGTTGTCGTTCTTGCCGCTCCGGACCCCACTTATCTTGAGGACGGAAGCCTTGTTATGGGAAACCTTATGAATGCGGCTCATGCTCTCGGTCTTGGTTCCTGCTGGATCCACAGAGCAAAACAGACTTTTGAAACCGCCGCAGGAAAAGAACTTCTTGCAAAATGGGACCTTCCGGAAAACCTTGTCGGAATCGGAAACTGCATTCTTGGTTTTGAAGCGGAATCCCCTGCTGAAAAGCCCAGAAAAGAAGGAAGAATCGTTAAAGTCGATTAAGATCGGGCGGATAATACCCGTCCCTACGGTTTTATTGAAAATAAAAAGAGCCCTGCCGACCGGCAGGGCTTTTTTGCTTTATTTTTTGAAAACGCCGCGTACGACCTGTTTTATGGGGTTTTCGGAAAGGGGGCGATAGGCTTTTCCGCCGAGGAAAAGTCTTTCGACTTTAAGAGTGCCGAGTTTTTCGGTTTCGGTTTCATACGGATTTGCGGAAAGGATGACCATATCTGCGAATTTTCCCACCTCAAGAGTGCCGCGTTCTTTTTCGTCAAAGGTCTGCCAATATCCGTTTGCGGTGCACATGCGAAGGGCTTCCCGGACGGAAAGGGATTCCGCGCCGTTGTTGCAGGCTTTATAGAGCCAGTTTATGGGATCCGGGTCGGTGCAGGGACCGTCGGAACCGACGCTCATTTTTATGTTATGGTCGGCATAGGTGCGGAAAGGATTGAGCTTTTTGGCGCGGCTTCCGAGAATTCGTTCAAGGTAATCATTGGGTTCCTGGGGCCAGTCGATAAAGGCGCTTTGCACCGCAAGACCGATTTTATATTCTTCGCAGATGCGGATACCTTCTTCGGTGGGAAGGCATGCATGGATTATGGTGTGGCGGTGGTCTTCGCGGGGAAAATCATCAAGGGCTGCTTTGAGCGCTTTTGTTGCCTGGTCAAAGGCGGCGTCGCCTATGGCGTGCATTTCTATCTGAAGTCCGGCGCGGTTGGCTTCCTTACAGAAATCCGCGACCTTTTCGTCGGAATAATAAAGGACGCCTTTGTTTTCGGTGCCTTCATAAGGTTCGAGCATTGCGGCATCTTCGGAACCGAAGCAGCCGTCAAGAGCCGTTGCAAAACAGCCGCCGATTCGCGGAAGACCGCGGCGCTTTACCTTTTTTACGTCCATGGTCTGGAAGAAAACGCGGAGCTGAAGTCCGTTGTTAAGGCCTTTTCCAAACCAGTTTTCCATATCGACGTCCATATCAAGAGGAAAACCGACGCCGCTTACGGTATGTATCATTCCGATTCCGCGGGAAGCCATATGGTCGGCAGCATTCTGCATATTTTTGAGAAGCTTGGGAATCGAAACGGAGTTGGTGACGTAATCGGAAACCGCAAAGAATGCTTCCTGGTTCATTTCGCCGCTTTCGGGATGAAATCCGCGAAGATCCTGCGCTTTTTCGCGCACAAGTTCAAGAAGCTTCGTGTTGATAACGCAGGTGTGTCCGTCATATTTGACCATAAAAAGCGGTCTTTCGGGGCAGACTTCGTCAAGCTGTTCGCGGGTGACAAAATGTTTTTCCTCAACGGAATGGGGCGAAGCGCCGAAAGCAATTACAAGTTTATCTTCGCATTTTTTGACAAACTCCCGAAGCATTTCGAGAATCTCTCCGTTGCTTTTTGCATCGGCAACGTTGAGACCCGCAAGAAAAGTGGCATAGCTTGCAAAATGGATATGGCTGTCGGTAAAAGACGGAATGAGCGCCCTTTCGCCCAGTTCGATCTTTGTTGCGGCGGCATATTTTTCCGGCAGTTCATCGCCGGTGAAAACGATTTTTCCGCCGTCCTCAACAAGATAGCGGACCACCTCGTCCTTTTCGTTACAGGTCAAAACAGCGCCTTCATAAACTTTCATTTTCTGCACCCCGTTTCTTGTTTTTATGATTTGATTATAATTCAGTTTTAAATAAAAAACAACCTTCCCGAAAAAATTCGGGAAGGTTTGTTTTATATAATTCATCTGGTCCAATCAGCAAAAAGATAGATTTCTCCGCCTTTTTCCATAAAGGCTTTGAGCGATTCTTTCGCAAGATTCGTTTCCAGAAGCGAAAGCATTTCTTCGGTTATGGGTTCTTCCATGAATACGATCGATGCATCCTGAATGGACGCAACTGAAAGCAGAATTTTTTCAAGATTCGGCATTTTTTCGATGAAAGAAGCATCATTACCGTATTCATCATCCAGATGGAGTTCCTTAATGGTTTCTGAATATGTAAAACTGTCGGCAAAAGCTTTGGAAGTGATGTCGCCAAGCACAAGGCTTTCAACCGTGAGATTTTCTATTGGAGAAAAATCAACCTCCATTGCATATACGGAAAGCCTCTTCAGACTTTTAAGATTTTCCAGTTCACCAAGGTTTGTTTCATCGCCAATAATATAAATTTTTTCCACTTCGCCTATATCCGCTATGAGGGAAAGGTCGTTATCGCCATAAATGGTGATACTCTTTATGTTTTTTGCTCCGGCAAGTTTTGAAAGATCAAAATCATAATCAAGCGAAAGCTCCTTAGGACCCATTCCTATTTTAAGTTCTTCCGGACTTATACTCAGGTGAATCGTTTCTATTCCCTCTGTTTCGGAAATATCAACAGTTCCTGCATTGGTTCCAAAAATATGAAGCGCTTCAAGATTCGGCATCTTTGGAACCAAAATGCTTTCTGCATCCGCATTAGCATAGACATAGAGTTCTTTTATGTCTTCACATCCGGAAAGCCCGGTAAAATCAAGCACCTGCGGATTTTCACTTATGGAAGGAGAATCCACTTGATAATAGCCGTTTCCGTTATCTGTAAGAACGGTTTTCTCCGGAACGTCAACTTCATATTCCTTTCCGCCGATTTTCCAGACGGAAGGTCCTTCTGTTTCGGTTTGCTGCGCCGGTGGATTTTCGGAAGGTCCGGAAGGTTCGGTTTCCGGTTCGGTGTTCTGACAGGCGCAAAGCAAAAGAAGGGCAAACAATATCGAAAGCAGTTTTTTCATAAAAATTCCTCCTTTTTTCTTTATACCTTTTAAGTAACTTTACCGGCGGGTTTTGTTGCAGTTATCTTCTCTCCCCGCGCTTTATAAGCATGCGCTTGCGGTATTTGAGGTTCGCAAATTCGTTGATGCGCTTCATATAGACCGCGTCATAAAATCCGCCCACGGCACCCACTATCGGAATTCCCTGGACAAACTTCATATAAAGAAGCTCCTTTGAAAGAGTGCCCGCGGCATCGGCAATGGCTTCGTTTTGGGAATAGCCTTCGGGAAGTTTTTCCGTTTCGATGAAAAGGTCGATTCTGTCACTTACTTCCTCTATCCTTTCGCCGTAGGAAACGGCGCCTTCTATTACCCAAAGTATAAAAGCGCGTTCTTTTTCCGTTTCGTATTCAAATCCATAGTCCAAAGCTATCTCATAAATGCTTTTTAAGACCATCGCGGTGAAAACCGGGATATCCGGAATCCCCACTCCAAGAATTCCCATGCCTACTCCGGCGGCACCGGAAAGAAGAAGATTAACGTTTCCGGCGGCCTTTGCTTTTTTGGAAAAGCGCCTCATGCTGCTTTTTGAATCCCGCAGGCTGTCGATATATCGGTTTTCCATATAGTCGATTTCAAGCCCGTTTTTGTTATAAGTCTTTTCGATATACTTTGTGCCTTTTTCAAAAATAAGTCCGAAGGCTTTTGCAAAGGCTGCATCGATAGTGCTCTGAAGTTTTTTCGGAACGATTTTTGAAAGCTGGCGGTTTATGAAACTTTCGCGCTTTTTTGCGCGGTTATTCATAAAACGGCGCTCTTTTTTAAGGAGCGCCGCCATTTCTTTTTCATATGGAGTTTTCTTTTTGAAGAACATTAAAATCAGCCTCCATAGACCTCTTTCGAGATCTGTTCAATGTCGGTGAGTCCGCCGGAAATGTTTTTAAGAATGGGGTCGCCGTAATATTCCAAAGTGCCGACGCCGTCAACGTCCGCAAGAAGTTCTTCGATAACGGAAACGGAGGCGCTTCCCGCTCCGCTGATTTTTACTTCCGCTTTTTTGCAGACAAGGCTTTTGGAATCAATGGCGCCGGCGCCTGCAAGTTCAATATCGAGCATTTCGGTTTTTCCGGAAAGGTCGATGGAAGCAGCGCCGTCGATATCGATTTCCGTTGCGGAAGTGTCCATGTTATAGATATAAATATCCGTGCCGCCTTTTACGTCAAGTTCGATTTTTTGGGAAGCTTCGGCATTCATCTCAATGGCGATGCCGCCGGAAATTTCGATTTCTTCGATGTTTGCATAAACTTTAAGCTCGAAATTATCCGTACGGAAGTTAGTGGGTTTTGGTACAGAAATTTCTATTTCTCCTTCGCGGATTTCTATTCTGAATCCGTTTTCTTCAAGGCCTGCGGGATAGGCGGCTTCGACTTTTGTTTCATCTGAAGGGAAAATATAAATTTTTGCGTTTCCGGTAAAGCTGATGTTTTTAAAATCCAGCTTTCTTGCGGAGATTCCGTCCGCCGGGGTTGTTGTAAAATAGTTCATCTCGCCTGTGACGTCTTTCGGCGTTACGGAATCAATTACGTTATTGATCCCGTTCATGTCAAAGGAGCATCCGACAAGCAAAAAACCGCATAAAATAAGGCAAAACGCCGATTTCACAAATCCTTTCAAAAGACCTCTCCTCCTTGCTTTATATAATTTAGAGTATTATAATCACAATTCAATTTCATTCCAAAAGCTTTCGCCGGCGGTTTCGGAATCGGTGATTCCGAAGATTTCAAGGATGGTTTTGGACTGGTCGGCATAAGATTTTCTGGTTCCGAGGTCAACGCCGGCCCTGATATTTTTGCCGTAGGCAAGGAACGGGATATATTCTCTGGAATGGTCGGTGGAAGGGGTGGAAGGATCGCAGCCGTGGTCTGCAGTTATCATAAGAACGTCGTCATCGTTCATGTTTTCCATAAAACCGCCGAGCCATGCGTCAAATTCGGAAAGAGCGTTTGCATAACCTTCGGCGTCGTTTCTGTGGCCATAGACCATGTCAAAATCAACAAGGTTGATGAAGCAAAGACCGGTGAAATCCTTCTTCTGAAGTTCGGTGCTCTTTTCCATTCCGATGTTGTTGGGACCGGTACGGTAAGTTTCGGAAACGCCTTTTCCCGCAAAGATGTCATAGATTTTTCCGACGCCTATGGTCGCAAAACCGTTTTTCATAAGAACGTCAAGTGCGGTGTCTTTTGTGGGAACCAGCGAAAAATCGTGGCGGTTCGAGGTGCGGTAAAAATCCGGATACTCGCCTTTGAAGGGTCTTGCGATGACTCTTCCGACGCCGTGTTCGCCCTGAAGGAATGCTCTTGATTTTTCGCAGATCTCATAAAGTTTTTCAAGGGGAATAACGTCCTCGTGTGCGGCGACCTGGAAAACACTGTCTGCGGAAGTATAGACTATGGGTTTGCCGGTTTCAACGTGCTCCTTGCCGAAATCCGCAATAAGCTGGGTGCCGCTGTAAGGTTTGTTGCAAAGAACGTCAAGTCCGGTGGCCTCTTTGAACATATCGATTACTTCCTGGGGAAAGCCTTCGGGATAAGTGGGAAAAGCTTTTTCGGAAATAAGTCCCGCAAGTTCCCAGTGGCCGGTGGTGGTATCTTTTCCGCGGCTTACTTCAAGGTGGCGGCCGAAGGCACCTTTGGGGTTTTCGGCTTTTTCGATGCAGGAAACGCCTTCGATATTTCCGAGACCGAGGCTTATCATGTTGGGGATATTGAGTTTTCCGCTGTCGGCGCAGGCTCTTAAAGTGTTGCTGCCTTCGTCGCCGAACTCTGCGGCATCGGGAAGTTCGCCTATGCCGAAGGAATCAAGTACTATCCAGAATACGCGTTTTGTTTTCATTGTTCTGCTCCTCCTTCGATTTCGTCTTTTTCTTTGACCCCTTTTATGACCTTATAGCTTTCGGTCTTTTCGGGAAGCTTTTTTTCTTTAAGACGTTTTTCAAGATATTCTTTTGTGAATTCATAAATTACCGCAAAGGCGGGAACACCGACGAACATTCCGAGAACTCCGAAAAGTCCGCCGCCCACAAGGATCGCAAACATTACCCAGAGTGCGGGAAGTCCGGTGCTGTCGCCGAGGATCTTGGGTCCGATGACGTTTCCGTCAAGCTGCTGAAGAACAAGGATGAAGATCGCGAGCCACAAAGCCTGCATCGGATCGACCATAAGAAGGATCAGTACCGAAGGGATCGCACCGAAGAAAGGTCCGAAGAACGGGATAACGTTGGTGCAGCCGACGATGAAGCTTATGAGAAGGGTGAAATCGAATCCGATGATGCTCATTCCGATGAAGCAAAGGATTCCGATTATAAGCGAATCGAGAAGTTTTCCGTTGATGAAGCCGCTGAAAATTCTGTGGGATTCTCTTGCTATCCTTACAAGTTTTGAAGCGGTTTCATATTTAAGGTTCGCATAAAGTCCTTTTTTGAGCTGGGCGATAAGGGTCTCTTTGCTGAACATCATATATATGGAAATGATTATCGCGATAATGACGTCAAAAATGATCCCGCCTATCTGTACGCCGATATTGGCGATGTTCGCAAGCTGGGGAAGAAGGTTTTCGCCGTAATCTTTAAGAAGATTCATGGCGACTTCGGAAGTTATTCTGAACTCGAGGAAGGCGTCGATAAACGGTGCGCTGAAACCATATTTCTGACAAAGTCCCGCCACAAGGTTCTGAAGGCTTGCAAGGTAATAGGGTATATTATTGATAAGGGTATTGACGCTTTCAACAACGTCCGGCATGATTATATAGAAGAAAGTTCCCAGAACGACAATCGTCGCTATCCAGGTTATGATTATGGAAAGAACTCTTCGAAGTCCCCTTCTGGGTTTGTCTTTTTCAAGAAAACCAAGGTTCTTTTCAAAGAACATCAAAGGTCCGTTGAGAAGATAGGCAAAAACAACGCCAAGGGTAAACGGACGGAGAATATCCGTAATGCTTCCCCAAAGCGCGCCTATTTTTTCGATATTCAAAAGCGCAAATGCTCCCAGAAGAATTCCCATTCCGGATACGATGAAAACCAGTGCGCGTTTTGTCATTGATGCGGTCCATTCAAACTTCATTTTTTGAACCTCCTCTTTCCGGTCGTTCTTTTCTTCATAATATCATATTTATATATGAAAATCTATTAAATATTTTTTAATAATGACTTTAATTATCAAAATATGATTTGAAATATTTTTGTTTTATGTTATATTAGTTTTAAAGAAGGTGAGTGTTTTGGAATTTCAGGCAGAAATAATCCGCGCGGTGCAATCCGTTGCAAGTCCCGCCCTTGATATGATATTTGAAGCCATAACGATGCTTGGCGAAGACTTTTTTATAATTTTTGTGGCAACCTTTATTTATTGGTGTTTCAATAAAGAAATGGGTTACTGGATGTGCTGGTGCCTTTCTTTCGGAAACCTTGTGGTCAACTCCACCAAAGTCATTTTTAAAGTGGACCGCCCCATTGGTACCGAAGGTATCCGCACCTTGCGTGAACATACCGCGCCGGGATACTCCTTTCCCAGCGGTCACACCCACGCTTCGGCAAACTTTTTTACTGCCATTGCAAGGGCAGTAAACCGCAAGCGCTTTTGGATAATGGCGGCGGTGATTCCGGCGCTGGTCGGTCTTTCAAGGCTTTATCTCGGTGTTCACTGGCCCATGGATGTTCTTGGCGGTTACGTCATCGGAATCGGTCTTCCGCTTCTCCTTTGGCTTGTTTACCGCAAATATGCGAAATATAAACCCCTGCTCTTTTTTATCAGCACACTTGTTTTCGTTCCGTTCTGTTTTGTTTGCGGCGACGACACAAGCTTCTGGAAAAGCCTCGGTTTCAGCCTTGGCGTAGCCATCGGCGCTTTTATCGAAACAAAGTTCATTAAGTTTGAGATCGACGAAGTCCCCGCAAAGAAAAAGGCGCTTCGCTATATCGGCGGAATCGTGCTCATTCTTATCGTTTATCTTGGAATGAAGGCTCTTCTTCCCACCGGACCCGTTTATTCCTTTGTAAGATACCTTTGCATTCCCGTTGCCGCAACCGCGCTTTGGCCGGCAATTTTTAAGAAAATCAACCTTTAAAAAAAGAATATCGGCGGGTTTTCACCCGCCGTTTTTGTTTGGATGCTCATTTTTCGAAAGGAGGACAGCCGTGAGATATTTCATGCTCAACAAACCCGCCGGGGTCGTTACCGCGGTGAGCGACAAAGATTCAAAAACCGTCATGGACTGTTTTCCCGAAGAGATTCGAGAAGGTCTTCACCCGGTCGGAAGGCTTGACAGGGATACGGAAGGGCTTCTTATCATAACCGATGACGGCGACCTTACTTTCAGGCTTACAAGACCGGAATTTGGCATAACAAAGCAATATTTCTTCCGCGCCTTTGGAAAAATCGACGAAGAAAAAATCAAAAAACTTGCCGAAAGCGGAATGCTTTACGGAAACGGCGAAACCGCAAGGCCCGCTTTTCTTTCGAACATCGTTTTGAGCACGGTAGAAAAAGACGCGGAATTTATGAGCGAAGAATACCGTGCTCACTGCATGAAAAATCCAAAAGGCGAAACTTTTTCCGCCGTCATAACCGTCACCGAAGGCAAGCGACACGAGGTAAAACTTCTTCTTAAATCCATCGGCTGTCGAATCTTTTATCTTCAAAGGATATCCATGGGAAAATTTGTGCTCGATCCGGTGCTCAAGCCCGGTGAGTTTAGAAGCTTCACCGATGAAGAGGTCGGCTTTGCCGAAGAATACCGAAAAATCTTTATAGAATTATAAAAAAACACCGGCAGATAAAACTCTGCCGGTGTTTTTGTTTTTTAAAGAATGTGGATACCTTCTGCTTCGCAGTCGGTTATCATCTCTTCGGACCAGATGGAGGACTGGACTTCGCCGATATGGCGTTTTCCCAAAAGGAGCATGCAAATTCTTGACTGTCCGAGACCGCCGCCCATGGTCTGTGGAAGTTCGCCGTTAAGAAGGGCCTTGTGGAACGGAAGCTCTGCTCTTTCGGGACATCCGGATACCTGAAGCTGGGCATCAAGGGCTTTTGCGTCAACGCGTATTCCCATGGAAGAAATTTCGAAAGCGCGTTCAAGAACCGGGTTCCAGACAAGGATATCACCGTTGAGCATCCAGTCATCGTAGTCCGGGGCTCTTCCGTCATGAGGTTTTCCGCCTTTGAGCGGAAGACCTATCTGCATAAGGAAGACTGCGCCGTATTTTTTGCAGATGGCATCTTCCCTTTCTTTGGGGCTGTTATCCGGATACATATCCTCAAGCTCCTGGGTGGAAACGAAAGTTATTTCTTCCGGAAGGAATGGCTTCATTCCGCCGAATCTTCCGCAAAGTTTGAACTGGGTCTCTTTGAGCGCTTCGTAAATATCCTTCACCGCATTTTTAAGGGTGTGGAGGTTGCGCTCGTCCGGGTTGATGACTTTTTCCCAGTCCCACTGGTCAACGTAAATGGAATGGAGCGCATCGAGAGTTTCATCACGGCGAATGGCGTTCATATCGGTATAAAGACCGGTGCCAACGGTGAAACCGTATTTTTTGAGTGCAAGGCGCTTCCATTTTGCAAGGGACTGGACGACCTGGACTTTTCTGTGGTCGATATCAAGAATATCGAATTCAACCGGGCGCTCTACACCGCTTAAGTTATCGTTGAGTCCCGTTTCGGGAAAAACAAAGAGCGGAGCGGAAACACGGGTAAGATTGAGGGCATCCGCAAGCTCTCTTTCAAAACTGTCCTTTATGAATTTAATGGCAACTTCGGTTTCAAGAATATTGAAATTTCCGAAAATTGCCTCTCTTTCTTCTTTTGTCACGAAATACCCTCCTTTTTACAGAATCATGTTAAATATTTTAGCACATTAAAGCGATATAATCAATGGCTTTTTTATTGCAAACAAAATTTCTTTTGCATAATATGCGTAAAAGAAAAAGGCTCTTTGGGAGAGCCTTTTGATTTATTCGGTAAATTGGAATTTACCGCTCTGTTTTTAATTTTGAGTACATCTTCATATCCAACACGTTGCCATTTTTAAATGCGTTGCTGCGAAGTGTGCCTTCATACTGAAAGCCCGCTTTTTCAAGCACACGACAAGAGCCAATATTATAAGCAAACGGCTCTGCATAAATACGGATAATATCAGTATGAGAGAACACATAATCACAAAGTTGCTTGACTGCTTCAGTCATAATTCCTTTACCCCAATATTCTTCCGCTAAGTAATAGCCAAGTTCGGCTGTCTTATTATGGATATTTGTTTGACGAAAAGCACCGATACTGCCGATTACTTTTCCATTTATCGTAATTGCAAAGGCAAACGTATCGTTTTCGTCAGCAGCAAGCATAGAAGAAATAAATTCCTTTCCATCCTGCTCAGTGTAGGGGTATGGTAATCCATCCCGTAAATTATCCTGTATTTTTTTATTAGAAAGAAAAGTTGCCAATCCTCTCGCATCAGACAGCTCCCATTTTCTTATTTTGCAGTTCATTATTTGTCACCCCGGTACTGCCAAATTCAAGTTTATCTCTTCGCCTATATTATAATCCCGGCAAGAATTTTTTCAAGCCGGATAAATTCCGGGATCAAATTCTTTTTATTTATTTAAATTTATTATATTATGTGATATACTATATATTTAGGAAAAATTTATTCTCCACGAAAACGGAGGTTTTATAATGACAAACGCAGAAAAGTTTTTTGAAAAAATTAAAGATAAAAAGGTCGCCTTTATCGGCATCGGCGTTTCCCACACCGACGTTATCCGCCAGTTTGCCGAAAAAGGAATTTACGTTGAGGCAAGGGACCGTTCAGACCGTGAAAAACTCGGCGAGACCGCGGATATCCTTGAAAAAAGCGGCGCCGTTTTAAAACTCGGCGACGGATATCTTGACGGAATCGATGAGGCGGATATAGTCTTTCGCACCCCTGGCATGAACTGGTGGAACCCCACTCTTTGCGAACTGAGAAGAAACGGAAAGGCGATCACCAGCGAAATGGAGGTATTTTTTGACCTTTGTCCCTGCAAAAAATATGCTGTGACCGGTTCCGACGGAAAAACCACCACCACCACCCTTATTTCTGAATTCCTTGCCGCCGAAGGCAAAACCGTTCATAAAGGCGGAAACATCGGAAGGGCGCTTCTTCCCATTATCGAAGATATCAAGGACGACGATTGCGCCGTTGTGGAACTTTCTTCCTTCCAGCTTATTTCCATGAGAACTTCGCCGGACGTTGCGGTTGTTACCAACGTTGCGCCGAACCACCTTGACGTTCACAAGGACATGGAAGAATATATTGAAGCGAAAAGGAACATTCTTCGTCACCAGACCGCTTTTTCTCTTACCGTTCTTAACCGCGACAACGTGATCACCAGAAGCATGGCGGAACTTGTCCGCGGCGAACTTCGCTGGTTCTCGCACCTTGAAGAGGTAAGAAACGGCGCGTTCCTTCGCGGCGACGGAATGCTTTGCTATTCCGACCACGGAAAAATAACCGAACTTTTCCACAGAAGCGAAATCAAGATTCCCGGCCTTCACAACGTAGAAAACTATCTTACCGCAATTGCCGCAACCTGGGGAGAGGTTTCTGTCGAGACCATGCATTCCGTAGCAAAAAATTTCGGCGGCGTTGAACACCGAATCGAACTTTGCCGCGAATTCGAGGGAGTTAAATGGTACAACGATTCCATTGCCACCAGCCCCACCAGAACCATTGCGGGACTTTCCTGTTTTGACCGGAAGATAATCCTTCTTGCCGGCGGATACGACAAGAAAATTCCCTATGCGCCTCTTGCGCCCAGCCTTATCGAAAAGGTAAAGCTTCTTATCCTTTGCGGACCCACCGCACCGAAAATCGCAAAAGCGCTTCAGGAGCACCCGGATTATGACGGAAGCCCCGAAATGATTTTTGTCGAAGACCTTGAAGAAGCGGTTTCCACCGCATACGCCTATGCGGAAGAGGGCGACATTGTTGCGCTTTCTCCCGCTTCCGCAAGTTTTGACCGTTACCGCAACTTTGAACTTCGCGGAAAACATTTTAAAGAACTCGTTTCCAAAATCGGCCAGATAGACGGAATGACCGCCGAAGAACTTTGGCCGGATTACAAATAAAAGGAGGATTTTATGAACACGAAGGAAATGCTTAAAACCCTCTGCTGCGTTGACGGAAACTCCGGCAGCGAAAAACTTGCGGCAGAACTTTCGAAAGATATTCTTTCCGCTTACGGAAAAACCCATATCGACAACCTTGGAAGCGTTATCTGTGAAGTTGCGCCGAAGAAAAACGGCCGCATGGTTATGCTTGATGCTCACCTTGACCAGATAGCTCTTATCGTTATCAACATCGAAGAAAACGGATTTCTTCGCACCTATCCCTGCGGCGGAATCGACCGCAGAGGCATTTTCGGAACCAAGGTGCGCGTTCTCGGAAAAGACGGCGAATATCTCGGAATCGTCTGTTCCGTTCCGCCCCATATCAAAGACGTCAACGAAAAGAACCCCGAAAGGGACGAGATTTTCGTCGACATCGGTTTTAATAAAGAAGAGACCGAAAAACGCGTACGTCTCGGCGACCGCGTTATGATGTGCGGAAGATGGAGCGACATCGGAAACGGCTACGTCACCGGTCCCGCTCTTGACGACCGCAGCGGATGCGTCACCATTCTTGAAGCGCTCGAAATTCTTAAAGGAAAAGAACTCCCCTGCGGACTCACCGCGGTTTTCTCCACAAGGGAAGAAACCGGCGGTCAGGGTGCCGGCGCAGCGGCTTTTGCGGTTGCCCCCACCGAGGCCATTGAAATCGACGTAGGTTTCGGAAAAACCCCCGACACCACCGAAATAAACTCCAAAGCCATGAAAAAAGGCCCGGTTGTTGCCTTCCACCCCACCCTTGACCTTGAAATTTCCCGCAGGCTCATCGCCCTTGCGAAAAAGAACGAAATTCCGTTCCAGGTCGAAGCTTACGGCGGCACTTCCACCGGCACCAATGCAGACGATATCACTTCTGCCGGAGCCGGAGTTCGCACCGGACTTATTTCCATTCCCCAGCAGTACATGCACAGCATCATCGAAAAAGTTTCGGTAGATGACGTCAAAAACGTCGGCAGACTTCTTGCCGCATTCGTTATGGAAGGAGGAGAAGAACAGTGAAAACTTTCCTCGAAAACCTTGAAGCACTTTCTCTTGCAAGGGGAACTTCCGGCGATGAAGGCGCAGTTCGCAAAATGATTTATGACGAAGTGCTTTCCTATCCGGACTGCATTGCAAAAACCGACAACGCCGGAAACCTTATCGTTTTCAAAAAAGGCAAAAACGAACCCAAAAACAAACTCATGTTTTCCGCACATATGGACGAAGTGGGCTTTATCATCACCCACATCGACGAAAACGGATTTCTTAAATTCAGCAACGTCGGCGGAATCGACAGCCGCGTTATAGTCGGAAAAAGAGTTCTGGTCGGCGAAAACGCCCTTCCAGGACTTTTGGGAAGCAAAGCCATCCACCTTGTCAAAAAAGAGGAATTTGATAATCCCACTAAAACAGACGCGCTTTATATAGACATCGGCGCAGAGAACCGCGAAGAGGCCGAAAAACTTGTAAGCCTCGGTGACAGAGCTGTTTTTGACAGCGATTTCGATAAATTCGGCGACGGCTGCGTTATGGGAAAAGCTCTTGACGACAGAGCCGGCTGTGCTTTGCTTATGGAACTTCTTAAAGAAGAAGCGGAATATGATTTCACCGCCTGCTTTACCGTAAAGGAAGAAATCGGCGGCAACGGCGCTTCTTCCGCGGCTTTCACCGTTGAGCCGGATATCGCCGTTGTGGTCGAAGCCACTTCCGCAGGCGACGTTCCCTGTGTTCCCGGTGAAAAATTCATCTGCAAACAGGGCGAAGGCCCCGTTGTTTCCTTCCGCGACAACGGCACCCTTTATGATATGGAACTTTATCATTACATAACCGGACTTTGCGAAAAGGAAAACATTCCCGTTCAGACCAAACACGGAATCTGCGGCTTCAACGACGCAAAGGCAATTCATCAGTCCCGCGGAGGAGTTCGCCCCGTTGCGGTTTCGCTTCCGGCAAGATATATCCACAGCCCCTACGCCACAATTAAACTTTCCGACGCGGAAAACACCATTTCTCTCATCAAACTCCTGAGCAGGAGACTTTGTGAGATATGATAAAATTAATTGACGACGTAAAGCTTCTTGACCCGCTTTGCGAAGCGGAGCCTTATTTTGGAAGCATTTTTACCTCCGCCGCCGTTTCGTTTATGGACGATCCGGAGCTTTTGAGCATCTGGGTAGAACTTGACAAGGAAGGCCGTGCTCGTTCCTTCCTGAACGCTTCGGCAGATTCGCTTATGTTCTTTTCGCCCTTCGGACTTCCGGGCATGGAAATGATGCTTTTTGTTACGAACATTCTTTCCTCCGGAAAGATTCAAAGCGTTGACTGCGACGAATACTGCTACCGCGTGCTCAACAATATCTATGATTTCGATATTGAAAACGCGGTGCAAATGTTTGCAGAAAACCGCATAGATATGCCGGAAAACGGCTTTGAGGTTTCAAGTTTCGGAAACTTTGACGAAGCTTTTTCCGTAACGAAGGCTGCCTTCGGCGAAGAAGAATCACCTTCGGCGGAACTTTGGAAACTGAAAATGGTAAGAGGTGTGCTCAAAGGACAGACCACCCTCTTCACTCTTCACAAAGACACCGCCGTTTCCACCGCCTGCATTCGCGGAAGGACCGAAAAAGCCGGCGCCATAACTTCCGTTGTTACCCTTCCGGAACACAGAAACAACGGGTACGCTTCTTATCTTACCGCGCTTTGCGCCAATATGCTCATTGATGAGCACCGCACCCCCTGGCTTGTTCCGGCAAACCCGAAGGTGCAAAAAATGTACGAAAAAATCGGCTTCACCGCCGCAAAAAATTATTATTATCTTTACAACATCAAGGAAAAGGAAGAAACAAAATGACCGAATTTTTCAAAATCGACAGCCGTCTTCGTGACATGGCGCTTCGCGCAGAAGAGGACTGCTTTGAATCTTTTGCCAGAATCGGCGAAATCGAAACCTATAACAACGAAAAAGTTCTTCGCGCATTCATTGACAACCGCGTAAGCGAAAGCCTTTTCGCCGGTTCTTCCGGTTACGGTTATGACGACCGCGGCCGCGAAGTTCTTGACAGAGTATGGAGCCAGGTTTTCGGAACCGAAGATTCCATGGTGCGCCACAACTTCATGAGTGGCACCCACGCCATTTCCACAGCACTTTTCGGTGTTCTTCGCCCCGGCGACAAAATGGTTTCTCTCACCGGCACTCCTTATGACACCCTCAACGGCGTTATCCACGGAAAAGGCGTAGGCTCCCTTGAAGAATTCGGCGTTATTTATGAGGAACTTCCTCTTCTTGAAGACGGAACCGTTGATTATGAGGGAATCCCCGAGGCGGTAAAAGGCGCGAAAATGGCTTATATCCAGCGTTCCCGCGGATATTCCACCCGCCCCAGCCTTACCATTGACGTTATCAGAAAGATTTTCGAAATCGTCCATGAATCCAATCCCGACGCTGTATGTGTCTGTGACAACTGCTACGGCGAGTTCGTTGACAAGCTTGAACCCACCGAAGTCGGTGCCGACCTTATCATCGGTTCTCTTATCAAAAACCCCGGCGCAGGAATTGCCCACACCGGCGGTTACATCACCGGCAAACACGAATACGTTGAGCTTTGCGCCCACCGCCTTTCCGCTCCCGGAGTCGGAAGAGAAGTCGGCTGCACCCTTAACGAACTTCGCCCCATGTACCAGGGACTTTTCTTCTCGCCCACCGTCACCGCTTCCGCAGTAAAGACCGCGGTTTTTGCCAGCCGCTTCTTTGAACTTTGCGGTTTTGAAGCCGACCCGGGTTATAACGACCCCAGAACCGACATCATCGAGACCATTGCTCTTAAAACCCCCGAGGCACTTTGCGCATTCTGCCGCGGAATCCAGAGCGGTTCTCCCATTGACGCATACGTAACTCCCGAACCCTGGGATATGCCCGGTTACGACAGCCAGGTTATCATGGCGGCGGGCGCTTTCAACCTTGGCGCTTCCGTCGAGCTTTCTGCCGACGCACCGCTCCGCGAACCCTATTCCGTATGGATGCAGGGCGGACTCACCTATTCCACTGCAAAAATGGGCGTTATGCTTGCGGCACAGTCCATGCTCGATTGCGGAATGCTGAGCCTTTGATTGACAGGTCTTTTGTTTTGATGTAAAATAAAATTCCGCGGTGAAATCCGCGGAGATTTGCGGATATGGCGGAATTGGCAGACGCGCCAGACTTAGGATCTGGTGTTTACACGTGCAGGTTCAAGTCCTGTTATCCGCACCAAAAAAGCACGATGGTTTTGATACAAAACCATCGTGCTTTTTTCTATATTGGTTGATATTTACACAGCAATTTGATACAATCTATTCGACAAACTTGAATTTGACAAGGAGAAAGCAAATGATTCAAATATCATACACATCAATGGTAATGTTCATAAGTATCATTTGGTGTTTGGTAAGAATGGTATGTGCAATTAAAACCAAAAGAGCAAATTGGACGAGAGAAATACAACTGCTTTTGGTATATGTCTGCATTATCGTTGTTGCTCGGTTTACCTTTTTCCCATTTTCAAAAGTAAACGGAGAAATACAACCGCTTGTTTATGAAAGTGCAAAAGTATATCCGTTTCGGATAAATTGGATTCCGTTTGTTAACCTGTTTGATTATCCCGAAATGAGAGACATTCTGATAAATGTAATCGGAAATACGGCAATGTTTATCCCATTGGGAATTGTTTGGCCCAGTGTATACAAGGGGTTGGATACACACGGGAAAGTCATTTCCGCAGGTATTGGTGTTTCTTTATGCATTGAGATTTTACAGCTTCCCTTTTATGACAGGGTATCCGATGTTGATGATTTATTATTAAATTCGTTAGGTTTCATCATTGGGTATTTGCTGTATCTTCTTGCGAAGCAGATAAGTAAAAGAGTGCGAATAAATAAGTAAATTCCAATTTGACAAACTGTTTAGCGTAGTTTCAGTCCTAAATGAGAGTTTCACTTCCCGCTTAATAGTTTCATTTTTTGAGTGAAACCAAATGAAACCTTTTGAAACCGTAGCATTATTATCAAATTTATTCAAAAAAAGCACAGCCTTTCGGCTGTGCTTTTTATCTTTTTCGGTTTATTTTTCTTTGTCAGCGGCGATGAGTTTTCTCAGCGCTTCGATTCCTGCTTTTATTGCGCATTCGGTATCGTGAACGATGGGGTTATCCATACCAAGGGCATTGCGTTCCTGGTTTCCCACAACAAGAAGGGTGGTTCCGCAGCGGACACCGAGGTGGCTTGCAACGACATAAAGCGCGGCGGATTCCATTTCGGAAGCTTTGGTGCCAAGGCGCTTCCATGCTTCCCACTTATTAAGAAGCTCATAGCTTACGGGCATTTTTTCCGGATCGTGCTGACCGTAGAAAGAGTCCTTGCATTCAACAACACCGGTATGATAAGTAAGTCCGAGATCCTTGCAGGCAGAAACAAGCGCATTTACAACGTCGATATCGGCAACCGCCGGAAATTCGATGGGAGCATATTCCTTGCTGGTACCCTCCATGCGGATAGCGCCGGTTGCGACAACAACGTCGCCGCCTTTTACGTCAAGGTCGATTCCGCCGCAGGTTCCGACACGGATAAAAGTATCCGCACCGCACTGAACAAGTTCTTCCATTGCAATGGAAGCGGAAGGTCCGCCGATACCGGTGGAGGTAACGCTTACCTTTTCGCCGTCAAGATAGCCTGTATAGGTTACGTATTCGCGGCTGTCCGCAATGAGGACCGGATCATCAAAAAACGCGGCGATCTTTGCGCATCTTTTGGGGTCACCGGGAAGGATTACGTAACGGCCGACGTCACCGGGTCTTAACTGTACGTGATACTGAAGTCCGACTTCTCCGGAATAATTCTGCATGGGGTATCCTCCTTTTTCTTCTGGAAGTTATTTATAAATCCATTATAACCGCTTTTTGCTTTTTTTCAATCGGATTTGCGTTAAAAAGACGTCTTAAAAGCGTGCTTTGGGCCGTTTATAAAAAAATCCTATACATTTTTCAAAAAAATGCCCCGAAAAGTTAACGCAAACAACTTGATTTTAAGAAAATATACCTTTATAATTAATCGGACAGCGAAACCAACCTTATTTTAAAGGAGCATATATAATGATCAATTTTAATGAAATCAAAGGCTTCATCTGCGATATGGATGGAGTTATCTATCGCGGAAACCAGATCATTCCCGGCGTACGCGAATTTATCGACTGGCTTAACAAAGAAAACAAAAAATTCCTTTTTCTTACCAACAACAGCTGCTACACTCCCCGCGAGCTTCAGCAGAAACTTGCAAGAATGGGTCTTGATGTTTCCGAAGATCATTTTTACACCAGCGCTCTTGCAACCGCCGCTTTTCTTAAAGACCAGGCACCGGGCTGCAGCGTTTATGCCATCGGCGAAGCCGCACTTTTCAATGCGCTTTATGATGCCGGAATCACCATGAACGACATCAACCCCGACTATGTTGTTGTGGGCGAAGGAAAAACCTATTCCTTCGACACCATTACCAAAGCCACCAACCTTGTAAGAAACGGAGCAAAACTTATCGGCACCAACTCCGACGTTTCCGCACCTATTGAAAACGGAATAATGCCTGCCTGCGGCGCGCTTGTTGCGCCCATCGAAATTGCCACCGGCAAAAAAGCTTATTTTTGCGGAAAACCGAATCCCCTTATGATGCGCACCGGTCTCCGTATGCTTAAATGCCATTCCAACGAGGCGGTCATGGTCGGCGACAGAATGGATACCGACATTATTTCCGGTCTTGAATCCGGCATGAAGACCGTTCTTGTTCTTTCCGGTGCTTCCACCGCCGAAACCCCAAAAACCTATGGCTACCGCCCTTCCGCAATTTTTGATAACGTCGGCTGCATTCCCGGCGCGGCGGAAGAACAAAAATAAAAAAACGCCCGCAAAATTGCGGGCATATTTTTTGCTTTTCTTGTACAATTATATTGACCGATTATATTTAAATGATATAATAAAGCAGAAAATTAATTTTTTAAAGAAGGAATTTTTATGTGGCTTCTGGCCGCCATCGGTTCGGCTGTTTTTGCCGGCATTACTTCTGTTCTTGCAAAATGCGGCATCCGCAAAACAGATTCTGATATAGCCACCGCCATACGCACAGGCGTTGTGCTTGTTTTTGCGTGGATAATGGTTTTTTTCGTTGGTTCCGCAGAAACAATTTTTGAAATAAGCGCAAAATCATATATATTTCTTGCACTTTCCGGCATTGCCACAGGCGCTTCGTGGATATGTTATTTTAAGGCGCTTTCTATGGGCGACGTAAACAAAGTTGTGCCGATAGATAAATCCAGCACTATTCTTACGGTTATCCTTGCGATAATTTTCTTTGGAGAAACAGAAAACCTTGTAATAAAAATCATCTGCACGGCCGTTCTTTCCCTTGGCATTTTTATGATGATAGAAAAGAAAGATTACAGCGGAGAAAACCGCAAAGGCTGGATGATATATGCTGTGCTTTCCGCCGTTTTTGCGGCGGCAACTTCCATTCTTGCAAAAATCGGCATAGACGGGGTGGAATCCAACCTTGGCACCGCTTTGCGCACCATTGTTGTTCTTGCCATGGCCTGGTCCGTTGTTTTTATGAAGGGCAAGCAAAAAGATCTGCGCTCCATCGATAAAAAAGAGCTTTTGTTTGTCTGCCTTTCCGGCATTGCCACCGGGGCTTCTTGGCTTTGCTATTATTATGCCATCCAAAACGGCATAGTCAGCATTGTTGTTCCCATAGATAAATTGAGCATTATTGTTGCTGTGGCGTTTTCGTATTTTGCCTTCGGCGAAAAGCTGAACAAAAAAAGCGCCTTCGGACTTTTTCTTATGTCCGCCGCAACTGTTGCCATGGCGGTTTTCGGGTAATTATCAAAATTAAAAGCGGGCTGAAAGCCCGCTTTTTTTGTTATCTGATGCCGGTTACAACTCTGTCGCGGCCTTCATAATCTTTGAGCACTCCGCAGCTTCTGTATCCGTTTTCGGAAAGAATTTTGAGCACCGCTTCGCCCTGGGTATCGCCGATTTCAAAAGCGATAAGGCCTCCTTCGTTTATGTGGCTGCGCCAGTTTTTTGCAATGGCACGGTAAAAATCAAGTCCGTCACTTCCGCCGAAAAGTGCGGTTTCGGGTTCAAAAGTGACTTCCTTCTGAAGTTCGGTCATTTCTTTGGCGGTTATATAAGGCGGGTTTGAAACAACGCAATCGAAAGTTCCAAAGGGCTCCAGAGCGTCGCCTTTAACCGTTTTTACGCAGTTTTCGTGAAGAGCATTATTCCTTGAAAGAAACTCGAAAGCGCCGTCATAAAGCTCCACGGCGGTCACGTCGGCACCGGAAAGTTCCTTTGCAAGAGTTATGGCAATACAGCCGGAACCGGAACAAAGATCAACGATTTTTGGCGGCATGCTTCGGGAAAAATATTTGAGCACCGTTTCGCAAAGAAGCTCGGTTTCGGGTCTCGGAATGAGCACGCCTTCACCGACCAAGAACTTTCTTCCGAAAAATTCCCAGTTTCCGACGATATACTGAAGAGGAAAACCCTCTTCTCTTTTCTTTGCGGCGGCAAAAAGTTTTTCTTCCTGTTCGGCGGCAAGCACCGTTTCGGAAGCGGTTCGCTCCGGCATTTTGGGAAGGCCCAAAAGGTCTTCAAGCATTACGGAAACTTCAAAGGCAGGAGAATCCACTCCTGCCTTTTCAAACCGCTTTGTGATAATTTCAAAAGCTTCTTTTACTTTCATCAAAACGCTGCATCCTCCGGATTTTCGGGCAAAACGGGGGTTACTGCCGCAATGGCAACTTCGATCATGCTGTCGTCCGGTTCCTGAGTGGTAAAATTCTGGAGCCAGAGTCCCGGTGCGGAAATAATTCTTGTGAGCCAGTTGTCATGGCGTCCGGCAAACTTGATTATCTCGTAAGAAATGCCGACGGTCACAGGAAGCATAAGGATTTTGAGCGCAACGCGGATGAGAACGCTTTCCCATGTGATGACGGAAGAAACAAGGATGCTGACGACGAGAACGATGAGAAGAAAACTTGTGCCGCATCTGGGGTGGAAGCGTTTTTGTTTTCTGATGTTTTCGACGGTAAGTTCAAGACCCTGTTCATAACAGAAAATGGTCTTATGCTCCGCACCGTGATACATAAAGGTTCTTTTTATATCCTTCATCTGGGAAACGGAGATAATATAAACAAGGAAAATTCCGATTTTGATAACGCCTTCGATTGCGGAAAGAACAACTTTATTTTCTATCCACTGAGAAACAAACCCGGTGATAAGTGCCGGAACGCCGAAGAAAAGACCTATTGCCACGGCCATTGCAAGAACGGTGACGATAAAGCTGAAAACGCTTCCGGCGGCTTTTCCAAAAGTTTTGTTGAGCCAAAGTTCAAATTTATCCGGTTCTTCTTCCTGACCGGAAATTTCGGCAGATTTCATAAGGCAGTCGTAACCTTTGATGAGGGTATCGACAAAATTGAAAGTTCCGCGAACGAAGGGAACTTTTCTTATTCCGGTGAGTTTCTTGGTTTCCCAGGTGGAAATGTCGATTTCGCCGTTCGGTTTTCTTACTGCCATGGCGCTTTTGAACGGGCCTTTCATCATAATTCCTTCAAGAAGCGCCTGACCTCCTACGGAGGTTTTTATTGCGCAGGACTGTTTTTCGTTTTTTTCCATTTTTTCTCCTTTTATTTATCTATGGGCAGACGGATAGTTACCGTCGTGCCTTTTCCTTCAATACTGTCAAGTGTTATTTCGCCGCCGTGCATTCTTATGATTTCATCGGCGACCGCAAGACCGATTCCGCTTCCGCGGCGGGTTGCGTTACCTTTAAAGAACTTCGTCTTTACTTTTTCAAGCTGGTCCGCGGGAATTCCGATTCCGGTATCTTTTACGGAAATATCCACAAAACCTTTTTCGGTGCGCAGTGCGGTGATTGTGACGCTTCCGCCCTCGTCACTGTATTTAAGGGCGTTGTCGATGATGTTTACGAAAACCTGGCGAAGGCGGTTTTTGTCGCCCATTACCGGGATTATATCGTCGCTTTCTTCATAGAAAAGGTCTTTTTTCTCGCGGATAGCCCTTTGTTCAAAGGTAAGAACAGCTTCCGAAAGTTCCGCGATAATATCAAGCTTCATAGGCTGGAGCACCATTCTTCCGCTTTGAAGGCGGGAGAAGTCGAGAAGCTCTTCGACCATTACGGAAAGACGCTCGGTCTCGCCGATGATAACGCCCATTCCGCGGCTCAGGGTCTGATTGTCGATGGTGTTGTCTTTGGAGGAATCTTCGAGCATTTCCGCCCAGCCTTTTATTGCGGTAAGAGGTGTTCGAAGTTCGTGAGAAACGGAGGAGATGAAGTCGTTTTTCATGCGCTCGGTTGCGCCAAGCTCATCCGCCATATAATTTATGGTTTCGCAAAGGTCGCCTATCTCATCGTCGGTTTTCTTTTCGATTCTGGAATTAAAGTCGCCTTCTGCAATTTTTTTAGCCGCTTCGCCTATCTCACCGACGGGGATAACAATGGAGTTGATGAAATAGGAACCGGAAACCATAACGAAGAAGATTATCGCGATTCCGATAAAAGCGGCGCCGAGGATAATAAAAGTTATCTGGGTGTCAACGTCTTTCAGCGAAGTGACAAGGCGGAAGGAAGCAAAGGTATCGGTGCTTCCGTCCGGAACAACTGTGACGGACATTATGTTTTCGCCGCCTGCGGTTCCGGTAAAGGTGGCGGTTTTTTTGGAAGAAAGAAGTGCTTCGTTCCAATCGGGGGTTATGGAATCTTCCGCAGGGATAAATCCGCTGGAAGTAAGGACCACTTCGCCTTTTTCGCTTATGACCATAAGCTCCATGATGTTTCGTTTTTCAAAGGTGGTGACTATTCCGCGGAAATAGGATTCATAGTCGCCGTTTTCTTCCATGCTGTATTTTGAAAGAAGTCCCGAAACGGTTTCTGCCTGGGAAGTCATTACCCTTTCAACGCTTTCATAAAAATAGTTTTTTATGGAAAAACCAAGGGCGAATTCAAGGCTTATAAGAATTACAAGAATGACGCCGAGGCTGTTGAATATCCAGCGGGCTGTTATCTTTTTTACTTTTACCGCCATTCCCGGCGCCTCCTTTCTTTTTTAAAATTCAGCGGCAATTATGCCATCCATTTATAGCCGTAGCCCCATACGGTCTGAAGATGTGCGGGGTTCGAAGGTTCTTCTTCAATTTCATGCGAAGTCTTCTGATGTTTACGTCAACTATCTTATCGTCGCCGTTATAGTTTTCTCCCCAGATGCGAACGAGAATGTTCTTTCTTTCAAGGGCGGTGCCTTCGTTGCTCATAAAAAGTTCCATAAGCTGGAACTCGACCTGGGTAAGGTCGATGGGCGTTCCGTTTTTGGTAAGAGTGCGGCTGAGAATATTGAGGGTGAAGGGTCCGGAAACGAGTTCGTCGTTGTGGGAAGCTTCGGGGGTGACGGAAATTCTTCTGCAGATAGCGTCGACCCTTGCGGTAAGTTCGCTGGGAGAGAAAGGTTTTGTGATATAGTCGTCGGCGCCGAGCATAAGGCCGTTTACTTTATCCATTTCCTGAGATTTTGCGGAAAGAATGATTATTCCGACGTTGCTGCTTTGTTTTCTGATGCGCTGGCAAACGGCAAAACCGTCGATCCCGGGCATCATTACGTCAAGAAGCACAACGCTGAAATCGGAGGGTGCGGCTTCGTAATATTTGAGCGCATCTTCTCCGCAGGAGGCATCCACTACTTCATAACCTGCGCGGCGAAGGGTTATGACCTCAAATTCGCGAATAGCGTCTTCGTCTTCACATACAAGTATCTTTTTCATTTTTTCATTCCTCCTGCCTTATATAAAAATGAAGCATTTTTCGTAAAGTTCCGGGTCAAGATAAAAATTATCTTCCGGTTCAACAAAGGATTTTACATAGAAATTTCTTGTTTCGTCTTCGGCAACAAGAACGTAATCTTCAAATTTATCCTGATAGTCGCTTTTTTCGGACATACAGATTTTAAAAATCACCCTTGAAGTTTCCTTATCGATAAAGACCATTTCGTTATCAAGGGAATTGAAGCTTAAGGTCGCTCTTTCGTTCCATGCGGCAGGCACCGCAAAGATATATCCGTCCTGGGTGTTGGCAATTCCGTTCCAGGCAACTTTTGCTTCTTCGTCCACAAGCTGCATATACTGGATATAATAAAGTTCGTCCGAAGCTTCGGTGGCATAATCTTCGCGCACCTCCACGGGAAATTCCATTACTCCGTCGCCGTTGGTGTCAAGGCAATAAACGCCGGTGTTGCGAAGGAAAATTCCGCGTTTTCCAAGGTTTCCGCCAATGATGATAATGGTTCCGGATTCGGCTTCGGGTTCTTTTTCGTTTTCATCCTCATATACCACAAAATCCGCAACGGTGAATCTTTCGACTTCGCCTTCTTCAAGAACGAACATTTCGGTAAGAAAAACCTCTTCATAAACGAAAGAATCTACAAAATAGGCATATTTTCCGTTTCCGAAATCGCCGACCTTTGCGGAAATAATGCTGTCATATTCCGCGTGGACGCTTATTTCTTCGGTGGAAACGACTTCGTTTCCGTCATGATAAATGACGCTGAGGAAAGAACGGCTCATGGCGGTACCTTTGAAAACAACGATTTCGGAAAAGCCGTCAGCGTTCATATCAACGATATCGGTGCCGTCGCAGGCAGCGGAATAAACGGTTTCAAGGCGGTCGTTTTCAAAGCTGTAAATTCCGATCTCGCCGGGCCATTTTACAAAAAGAACCGGCGCGCCGTTTTTCATCTGTATAAAATCAATGCTTTCCATTTCGCCGGAAAAACCGGCGGCTTCATAAACCGAGATCCAACCGTCGCCGCTTTTTTTGAGGATGTTTATCCTTGTGCTTTCGTCAACGGAAGAATAAAAAGCCATGGCTTCGTCTTCCCCGTCGTTATCAAGGTCTTCAAAAATGAAAGCGGAGTTCATTTCGCCGGTTTTGGGGTATTTAAGGGTAAAGTTTTCGCCGGCAACTTCGGTAAGAGCGGCGTTGAGTTTTTCCTGCTCCTCACTTAAAAGCGGAGGGTGCATCAAAGCTTCGGTGTCCGTTTCAAAAACGGAACAACCGGAAAACGCAAGGCAAAGCGCCGCCACTGCCGCAAAAAGAAATGTTTTTTTCATAAAACGGGACACCTCCCTTTTTTAATCAGTCTACTATTTTTCTATATTATAATATAATACAAAGTCGCTTTCCTTGTCAATTAATAAGGTGTGAACATTCAAAATAAAAAAGACAAAGACGGAAAAATCCGTCTTTGTCCGCAAGTTTTTACATTATTCGGGTTTAAATTCTTCTTCGGTCATGGTAAAATAAATACGTTATTTATCCATGTTGTCCTCGCAGTTTTTGATAAGGCCGAAAAGGCTTGATGCAAAAAGAGGATAGGTCCTTGCGATGGTTTCGGAAGAAACGGAAATGTTTTCGTTTTTTACCGAAGGGTCGCTTTCAAGCTTTCTTGCCTTTGCCTCGCAGGATTTCATATATGCGTCTGCGCTTTCAAGTGCGCCGGGATTCGGAACACTGAAGGTGTTCATATTGTTTTTCGGGCTGAAAGAGTATATAATTCTGAACATACGGTAAACCGCAGCCATGAGATAGCCGGAAACCTGTTTTGTAAGTTCCTTGCTTCCGCTTTTTGCAAGAAGGTCAAAAAGAACATTAAGAGAGTTTGCGATTATCTTTTTGTTGATTATGGGAAGAACTCCCGCTCCGGAAACGGTGTTGTCTTTTGCGGCGTCGGGTTCGGGAATATCTTCAACGGTAATGGTCATTCCGTCCGGGTCGGCGCTTCTTCCAAGAAGATAATCGGCGGAAACTCCGTAAAAATCCGCCGCGCGGATAAGAAATTCAAGACCGCATTCGCGGATTCCTTTTTCATAGTGGGAAAGAAGTGCCTGAGAAACTCCCAGCTCTTTTGCGGCTTCTTTCTGGCTTATTCCTTTTTCTTTTCTTAAAAGCGAAAGAACTCGTGGGAAATCGGTTTTCATCTTTAAAAAATCCACCTTTTTTGATAACTGTTTGTATATTATAAATCAATTCATACATTTTGTAAAGCGTTTTACAGGAGGAAATATGGTAACTTACAGAATCCACCTTATCCGCCACGGAATGGCGGAAGACCCCGAGAAAAAAATCTGTCTTGGCTGTCACAGCGACCCTTCTCTTACCCCCGACGGCGCCGAAGAACTTCGCCAGCTTATGGACAGCTATCAGTACCCCTTTGCTGAAAAGGTCTATTGCAGTCCCCTTCTTCGCTGCCGTCAGACTGCGGATATTCTTTTCCCCGAAACAGAATTTGAGATCATGGACGAGCTTACCGAATGCGACCTTGGTTCTTTTGACGGAAAACCCATAACCGAACTTATGGAAAATCCGGCTTTCGTAGGTTGGGTCGAAGGAAAATGTCCCCCGCCCGGCGGTGAAAAATCCGAGGAGTTCGCAAACCGCATTGCCTGCGCTTTTGACGATATCATCCACGACATGTCCAAAAATCACCTTATCGAAACCGCCGTTGTCACCCACGGCACCGTTATCATGGGGCTTTGCGCCATGTGCGGTTATCCCAGACAGGAGATGCGTTATTGGGCAAGCAACAGCGGATGCGGTTACACCCTCAGCACCTCTGTTTCCATGTGGATGCACGACCAGTGTTTTGAGGTCATTTCGACCCTTCCTTTTGAAAACCGCGACGAAGATTACGAAGAGCCCCAGCTTTCCGAGGAGGAACGTGAATGGAACTTTTTCGAGTAATAAAACGTGATGCGAGGTTTGCCCTTCGCTTTTGCGGCGGAAGAGCGGTCGCTTCGCTTATGACGGTCGTTCTTGTTTACCTTGCCGTAAGTCTTACCCATTCGGCACTGCTTTTTATCTTTGCCCCCGAAAGCAGCATCGAAGCTTTTTTTGAAACCTATTACGGATCTTCGACCGAAGACAAAATCATAACCCTTTGCTGCGCGGTACTTTATTATCTTGTGATGTCACCGCTTTTCATGGGTTACACAAAACTGCATTTTGCTTTTTCCGAAGGACTTGACGAAAGTGCCGTAATGCTTTTTGATTATTTTTCTTCGGTCAAAAAGTTTTTCGGTTCGGTTTTGTTTTCCGTTATTTACGATGCAAGGGTGCTTTTCTTCATCGTTCTTGCCGCTGCGCCCGGTGCGGGACTTTTTTACTTTGCGCAGAACTATTTTCCCGAAGGAAGCGACACCCTTGAAATACTTCGCATTTCCCTTTGCTGCATTGCCGTCGGACTTATGATACTTTGCCTTTCCCTTGCGCTTATTTTCGTTCAGCGCTGGAGCCTTGCGAAATATTATTATTGCGAAGGAAACGGAGTTTTCGCCTCTCTTTCCCTTTCGGCAAAAGCGACCAAAGGTTTTTGCACCCGCATCATCCGTTTCAGGGTGAGCTTTTTCGGCTGGGCGCTGCTTTCGTTCCTTATCCTTCCGATGATATGGTCGGCGCCCTATTATTTTGTTTCGGACGCGATTTTTTCAAGGTATCTTATGGAACGCTATGAACGCTCTCTTGCTCAGGTGCCCGAAAGCATCGCAGATGACGAAACTATTGCGGAATAAAAAGATTCACCGCAAAAACGCTCAATATCGCGGCGGCAATATCCGCCATAAGTGCGGCAGGAACTGTGTTCCTGCCGTTTTTAATTCCCACCGCGCCGTAATAGACCGCAACGGTATAAAAAGTTGTTTCGCTTCCGCCCATAAGTACCGAAGCGACTTTTTCCGCAAAGGAACCGATTTCCAGTTCGCGGCAAAGCTCCTCATAATATCCCAGCGCACCGGAACCCGAAAAGGGCCGGAGCAACGCGAGAGGAAGCACCTCTTTAGGAAAACCGAGCTTTTCAAAAAGCGGAAAAACCATTTCCGAAAAAATTTCAACCGCACCGCTTTCCCTTAACATTCCCACAGCGGTCATAAGAAAACAAAGCGCCGGAAGAACGGAAACAGCGGTTTTCAGCCCTTGCTTTGCGCCTTCGGTGAAAACCGCAAAAACGTCGGTCTTTTTAAAAATCCCGAAGCCGACGATAAAAATCACCGCCGCGGGAACTATCCAAACGCTCATGTCTTTTTGAAAAAGCCGGTCTTTGCGGCGGTTATTCCGACAAAAAGCGAAAGGGCGCTTACAAACCAGACCGCTGGAAGGATATCAAGAGGATCGGCTGCGCCGTTTTCAAGCCTGAGCGACGCAACGGTGGTTGGTATGAGCTGGAGCGACGCGGTGTTCATTACGACAAAGCAGACCATTTCTTCCGTTGCTGACTTTGAAAAGCCGGACATCCGCGAAAGTTCTTTCATTGCGGAAATTCCCAGCGGGGTGGCGGCGTTTCCCATTCCCAAAAGGTTCGCGGTAACGTTCATGGATATGGCGCCCATGGCTTTTTCTTCGTTTTTAAGCCTCGGAAAAATCAGTTTCAAAAGGGGCGAAAGCGCGGCGCAAAGGATTTTTGTGAGGCCGCTTTTTTCTGCCACCGCGGTCATTCCGCTCCAGAAACAAAGGGAACCCAAAAGTTTTATCGAAAGTTCGACCGCTTTTGTGGATTCGCCCACAGCTGCGGCAGAAACTTCGGGCAATCTTCCGCTTGCAGCGCCCACAAAAACAGACAAAAGCGCCGCGGCAAAAAAGAATTTTCCCAAAAAAATCGCCTCTCTTTAAGATTTTATTAAGTACGTCCCGC
Organism: Oscillospiraceae bacterium; assembly: GCA_017468365.1. Taxonomy (GTDB): domain Bacteria; phylum Bacillota; class Clostridia; order Oscillospirales; family Ruminococcaceae; genus UMGS1668. The sequence goes on from JAFUIS010000005.1 coordinate 90,892, forward strand.
TCTTCTTGACAAAAAAAGGAAACTACTGTATATTTAAGGTGCAAAATGTAAAATTATGGGAGGGATTTTTATGAAATCAACCGGCATTGTAAGAAAAGTCGACGAACTTGGAAGAATCGTTCTTCCCATCGAACTCAGAAGAACCCTCAACATCGAAGTCAAAGACGCTCTTGAAATTTATGTTGACGACAACACGATTATGCTTAAAAAATATGAACCTGCCTGCGTTTTCTGCGGAAGCGCCGACGGAGTTGTGGATTTCAAGGGCAAGAACATCTGTGAACACTGCATCAAGGAAATCTGTAAATAAAACGAAATAAAAAAGCCGTGCTCATTTTTGAGCACGGCTTTTGTTTTATCCCGGTTACGGGTATTCGATAACTCTTGCGTCAAACTCGCTGAAGCTTTCATCGGTCATCTGCCAGACTTCTTCGTCTTCAAGATATTTTACCTCAACGGTCACGGTTTCGGGTGCGTTATATCCCATTTCGGGAATCTGGGCGCGAAGGGCTTCGATAAGGCATGCCGCCCATTTTTCGTCGTATTCCTGATATTCCGCCATGGTCATGTTTTCTATATCGACGTCGGCATATTCCGCATAAAGATCGGTCATATAATCTTCGTAATTCATCAGAAGAAGTTCCATGATATCGATGGGATAAACTTCGGTTTCGATTTTGAAAGTGATCTCGTCAACTCTTTCGGCGCCTTTTACTTCAAATTTGGATTTGGAATAAATCTCTTTATATACTTCGGCAAGTTCGTTTCTTATTTCTTCGGTGGGATATTCGATATCCACATAATAGATAAAGAAATCGACTTCTGCAAAAATTCCCTCTTCATAGGAAGCGTCAAGTTCTTCTTCGGTGGACCGAGTGGAAGAAATGAACGTCGGATCATGTTCCCCGAGATAAATGGATTCAAGGTTCCATTTTACAAGGCTTGCCGCATCCTCTTCGGAATAACCGCCGCCGCATCCTGCAAAAGAAAGCAGCATTGCAAAAATCATAATAACAGATAAGAATTTTTTCACTTTTATCCCTCCCTTTCCGGTGTATTTATAATATAGTACAAATTGTCGATTTTTGCAACAAAAAAGCCGTGCTCATTTTTGAGCACGGCTTTTTATTTTTTGAGCACGGTTGTTATTCGTCGTCGTCCCATTCTTCATATTCCATGGTGCCGTCAAAGGCAAGATGCATGAGAATGGCGTTTTCTTTGGGATCGGTGTAATAATCCTTTCGGATGCCGCAAAAAGCGAAGCCTTCGCTTTCATAAAGGCTTATGGCGGGAAGGTTGCTTGTTCTTACCTCAAGAAAAATCTGTTCGGTATCCTTTTTTCGGGCTTCATCGATGAATCTTTTTATAAGCACTCTTCCAAGGCCTTTTCTTCGGAACTTGGGTGAAACGGCAACGTTGAAAATTTCGGTTTCGCCGGCAATTGTTCTTCCTCCGATGTATCCGGCAAGTTCATCTTCAATGAAAACTCCAAAAAAGTCGGAAAGTGGGTCTTTCATTTCCGAAACAAGGGTTGCTTCGCTCCAGGGGTGGGAAAAACAGAGCTTTTCTATTTCAGAAACGGCAAAAGCGTCTTTTTCCGAAAGACGCAGGGCTTCATAACTCATTTTTCCTTCCACCTTGCATAGTCAAAGTTATGTACGTTTTCGCCGTGGAGATAATAGCATCTGGGAACGCGGCGGGAAACTGCACAGATTATTTCGTAATTTATGGTACCCGCAAGGGTCGCCACCTCTTCTACGGAAACAAAAGCATTGCCGTCGCGGCCAAAGACCGTTACGATATCGCCCTCTTCCGCTTCGGGAATTGCGGTGACGTCGAGCATGGTCTGGTCCATACAAACGCTTCCCACAACCGGGGCATATTTCCCGCGGACTATCATTCTTCCCTTGTTGGTAAGAAGGCGGTGATATCCGTCCGCATAACCGATAGCCGTTGAAGCAACGCGCATATTTTCCGGCGCGGTAAAGCGTCTTCCGTAGCTTATGCAGGAACCTTTTTCATAATCCTTAGTCATGCTTACAACGGTGCGAAGTTCCATGGCAGGTTTAAGCTTGATGCGGCAGGTGACCTCTTCGTTGGAAGAGGGATAAAGTCCGTAAAGAATAACGCCCGGACGGACCATATCAAGATGCATTTCGGGATAGCAAAGCACCGCCGCGCTGTTGCAGCAGTGGCGGATGCCCACGTTAACGCCTTTTTCTTTAAGGGCATCGCAAACGCGGCAGAAACGTTCAAACTGGAGTTTCGTATAGGCGACTCCGTCGTCAAAAGGTTCATCAGCGGAGGCAAAATGGGTGAAAGCACCGGTTATTTTTATGTTCGGAAGTTTTGAAACCTCTTCCGCTTCCAAAACTGCGGTATCAAAATTATCGCCGGAACAGACAAAGCCTATCCTTCCCATTCCGGTGTCGAATTTGAGATGCACGTCAAGGGTGACGCCGAGTTTTTCCGCCTCGGCGGAAAGTTCCTTTGCGTAATGAAGGGAATATGCGGTCTGGGTGATGTTCCATTTTGCAAGGTCGCCCACACATTCCGCGGGGGTGTTTCCAAAGATGAGGATGGGCTTTGTAACGCCGCTTTCACGGATTCCCAAAGCTTCGCCCAGATTCGAAACGCCGAACCAGTCTGCGCCCGCATCTTCGAGAAAAGGCGCGGTCATTCTGTCGCCGTGGCCGTAGGCATCGGCTTTTACGACGGCCATGATCATGGATCTTCCCACGTGCGCTTTTATTTTTCTGAAGTTGTACTCGATTGCATCAAGGGAAATATCCACCCAGGTTCTGCGGAGCACTTCACTTTTTGTCATTTTCGTTCCTCCTGTCTTTTACCCACATAAGGATATACAGGCCAATTATATTAAATCCAAGGGAAAAATAGAGCAGTACTGTTGAAAAAATGCTTTCGGTAAAAAGCAGCAGCGCAAGGCATCCTGCAAGGCAGATCATTCCCGCGGCAACAAACCAAAGGGCGCGCTTTTTGTTAGAAAGATCATTCCAATATGAAAGAATTCTGTTCATGGGTTTTCCTTTCAATAATCAGGGAAGGTAATGGTCGATAAGTTCCTTTGCGACGGTTTTATCGTCTTCGGAAAGCATAAGCATTATTACAAGTTCCCCTGCCTGATAAATTTCGGCTTCCATTGCGATGGAATAGGAATCGTAAACGTCATAGTTAAGGAATTCGTTGATTCGGTCGTCCTTTCGAAGTTCAAGAGAATCCATAACTTCGATAGCATGGCCTTCTTTAACGCGGATTATCGCAACGTCGGCAACGCCGTATTTTCCTTCGGCGGAGCGAACGTCGTAGGAGATAACTTTTTCGAGGTCGAGGTAATACTGTTCGGTAAGAACGGTCTCATCGGTGATTTTTGAAACGCTTTGGGAAGTGAGTTTGCTGATATCGAGGTTTGCGTATATTCCGTCAACAACAAGCGAGATGTCGAGCATTTCCCAGCTGAATTCATCGGGGTTCACTTCTTCGTCCTCGCCGTTATTTCCTCCGCATCCGCAGAAAGCAAGAACAAGCGCCATGGCAAGTGCGGCGATTTTCAAAAAGGTTTTTTTCATCGCGGCGCCTCCTTTCGTAACATGGATATGATAACCCATTTCAAAAAGTTTTTGGTTAACTGTCTGTGAATTATGGGCATAATATCGGATTATATAGAATAATTATATATCTTTTTACCTTTTTAGACAATAGAAATTTATTCCGATGGAAAAATTATTAAATAAAAACTTTTTTCTTGTTGACAAATTAAATTCCGTTTGATATAATAATTCGTGCGTTATGCGGATGTAATTCATTGGTAGAATGCCAGCCTTCCAAGCTGGATAGGGGGGTTCGATTCCCCTCATCCGCTCCAACTTGCGCCGTTAGCTCAGCTGGATAGAGCATCTGCCTTCTAAGCAGAGGGCCGGGGGTTCGAGTCCCTCACGGCGCGCCAAGGCAGCTTTCGGCTGCCATATATGGTGGATGTAGCGTAGCTGGCCTAACGCGTCAGATTGTGGCTCTGAAGACCGTGGGTTCGAATCCCACCCTCCACCCCATATAAAAGCCGTATGCCCACAGTTTTTTCAAAACCGTGGGCGTTTTTACTATAAACCTCATATTGGGGTGTCGCCAAGCGGTAAGGCACAGGACTTTGACTCCTGCATTTCGTGGGTCCGAATCCCGCCACCCCAACCAAAAATACCCTTTCCCGTTTTGGGAAAGGGTATTTTTATTTGATGATAACAAAAGATGCAGCAGCGCAAAAAAGCACCCTTTCGGGTGCTTTTTTGCGTTTTTGGGAAGAGGTGCTATAAAAAACCTTAAAGGATAACCGTGAATTTTGCGCCGCCCTCGGGGCGGTTTTCGGCGGTGACTTTTCCGCCTTCGAGCAAAAGAATGTTTTTTACAAGGGCAAGCCCAAGGCCGTTGCCCTCTTCTTTGTGGGAAGAATCACTTTGATAAAAGCGGTCGAAAATATGTTCAATGGAATCGCTTTTTATTCCGGGACCGCTGTCTTCGACGGTGACAACGGTTTTTCCTTCGGAAAAGAAGAGCCTTATTTTAAGTAGTCCGCCCTTTGGAGTAAATTTTATCGCGTTCGAAATAAGGTTAGTCCAGACGTGGAACATAAGGCTTTCGTTGCCTTCGAATTCGGCTTCTTCAAGGTCGATATCCAGTTCCGTTTCTTTTTCGGTCCATTCTCTTTCAAAAGCAAGCACTGCCTGGCGGATCTGTTCGTCAAGGCGGTATTTTTTCACGTCGGAACGGATAGCCTTGTTGTCGACCTTTGAAAGAAGGAGAATGTTGCCAACAAGGTTCGAAAGGCGCTTTGTGTTGAAAAGTATTTTTTCTGTATATATTCTTTCTTCGTCGCAGCAATCCGGGTTGCACTGCAAAAGCGTTGCGTAACCTTCTATGGCGTTGATCGGCGTTTTAAATTCGTGCGAAACGTTCGAAACGAAATCCGTCTGCAAAATTTCGGTGGCACCCAGTTCCCTTGTCATGAGGTTGAAGCTTGAATACATATCCTTTATTTCGCGAAAAGGGGTTTTGGTTTCCAACCGGATATCAAAATTGCCTTTGGAAACCTCGTGCATGGCATCGCTTAATTTGGTTATGGGGCCGAAAAACAGTTTTCCAAGATAAAAAGTTGCGGTATAGCCTATTATCAGATTAAAAATTACAATCCAGATAAGCAAAAGCATTGTTTCTTTTATGGAAAAAATATTCCCGATAAAAAACGCCAGTCCGGCAGAAACAACAAAGGTAACAATCAGCTCCAGCATCATTACAAGGGTAAACCAAAGCCTTGTGCTTCGGCGAAGGGTTTTTCTTATTTTTGCCGCTTCTTTTATTCTCATGCTTTTACCACCTTGTATCCCACTCCGCGGATAGTTACGATTTTAAAATCCTCGCTGTCGCGGAATCTTTCGCGAAGGCGTCCGATATGAACGTCGACGGTATGGGTGTCGCTTTCGTTTTCATATCCCCAGATGTCGTCCATAAGCTGTTGGCGGGTAAAGATCTTTCCCGGGAACGAAGCCATTTTATAAAGGAGCATGAATTCCTTTTGGGGGAGTATCATGCTTTCCTTCGGGGTGGTAACGGTCAGGGAATCACATTCCATAACGGTGTTTCCAATGGTCTGGCGGCGTTCGTTTATCATCTGCGCCCTTCTCAAAAGTGCGCCGACCCTGAGTATCATTTCATTGACGTTGACGGGTTTTACCATATAATCGTCGGTGCCGGAAAGAAAGCCCAGCCGCATATCGTCAAAGGCATCCTTCGCTGTTATCATCATCACCGGAACGGTGCTTCCCGCTTCGCGAATGGAACTTACAAGTTCATAGCCGTCCATCACCGGCATCATGATATCGGAAATTATAAGGTCAAAATAATCGTTATCAAGAGCTTCAAGAGCCTCTTTTCCGTCGGAAACCCCTTTTACAAAATAGCCGTTTTTTGTAAGAACATGCTGAAAAAGCTGACGAAGTTCCCTATCGTCCTCCGCAATAAGAATTTTGAACAAGGTGCATCTCCCCTTTTAATTTTCTTTTTTAATTATAACGCCGCTTTTTAAATTCTCTGTAAACAAATTATCAACTTTTATTGAAAAAGGCGGAAGTTTCCTTCCGCCTTTTCGTCTTTATTTTTTATCTGTGGAATCCAGAATTTTTTTATAGGGCATGAGCATGCCTTCGTTCATCTTGTTCCCCATTTTTGCCTTTATCTTCGGGTTTCCTATCATGGCGCCGACGGCATACATTGCAATCATTCTTGGCCATTTTTTCTGGGGGAAGTCATACTGGCCGTGGGCTTTATAGAACTTGTGGTCTGCTTTCATCATTCCCTGCATCTGCCAGATAAGGTCGCGGAAAATTTTCATCCCGCCGATTCCGTAAAAGTTTTGCGGCGGAACGTATTTGTTATCCAGCGCATAGCAAAGGCTTTTTGCAAGGCGGTCGATCTCTTTATCCGGGTCGGTTTCGTCTGTAGCGACCCCCGCAAGAAAGTTTCCGCCCACCTGGGCTCTTGCTTCGATTATTGTGCGAAGGTTTTCTTCCGCCGAAAGATTTCCCGAAACAAGATAACCGAAAGGCATTCCCATGGTTACGGTGCGGTGGCCGTTGCAGAACTGGCGGTCGTCATACATCTTGAAGCGTGAACCCATGGAATGGTCCTTTACGGTAAAGGCATAGACTATGGCTTCGCCGCTTTGAAGTTCGCTGCGAAGGAAATCATCAAAACCGTCTTTATAGACGCATTTTCCCGAAACGGCGCAGCTGAAACAACCAAGGCAGCCGCCGCTGAAAGGATATTCGCGGATATTGACCACCCTTGTTTTTCTGGGAAGAACGCTTCTGAAGCGGTCTATCATATTTTTGAGAGAGGTATTATCCTCTTCACAGTCGGTGATTATAACGACGTCACCGGTCTTTTCTTCGAAGCATTCCGGAACGGTCGCCAAAACTTTTTCAAAAGCGGCGGGCGCTTTTGGAATCGGCTCGAAGCTGTCGTTTTCAGCGCTCCAGCAAACGTAATCGAAGAAATCTTCCGCCTCTTTTCTTCCCTTTTCGGAAAGAAGGTCGTCCATATCCGCGGAAAGGCCCTTGATATATTTAAAGCCCATATCAAAACAGTTGTCGCGGATATAGTTATGGGCGGTGATATCGTAAAAATGTTTAGAAGTGGAAAGCTGGGTGGCAAATTTTCCCGAGACGGAAACGCCGTTTTCTTTCATAAGCTCGATAAAACGGTGAAGCTGGCAGGGCGCGATAAAGGTATATACCGGATAGGAAAAGATTATAAGGTCGGCTTTTTCAAGTTCTTCCTTTGCCTTGGAAAAATCTTTTTCAAGCGCTTTTATCTTCTGTCCCGCATCAATTACGGAAAATTTGTGTTCCGGGTGGAGCTTTTCAAGATAGTTCAGCGTCTGAAGAGTGATGCTGTATTTGCCTTTCGGGCTGCCGTTTATTATAAGAATGTTCATTAAAAACCTCCGGATTTTTGGCTTGTTCACTATGTTTTTAAGTATATCATAAGGCAAAGAATAAAACAACCTTGTGCTCCGTGCTCAAAACAAAACCCCGTGCTCAAATTTTGAGCACGGGGGTCGTTTGTGTTTTTTCAGAAATGAAAAATCATTTCTTCTTCACCGTATTCTGTTTTTCCGGTCGGAACAAAACCGATTTTTTCATAAACATGATATGCCCTTTTATTTTCCGGCTTGCAGCCAAGCAAAACATGGTCGTATTTTCCGCTTCCCTTTGCAAGTTCTATAACAAGTTTTATCGCTGCCGTTCCGTATCCTTTGTTTGCATTTTCTTCCGGAAACATTATACGCCAAATGATAAGCTCGTTTTCTTCGCGGTCTTCTTCCAGCTGCATAAATCCAACACATTCGTCGCCGTTATAAATCGCAAACGGAAATACATCTTCGTCATCTTTATAAAGCCACGCCTGGGCAAGCGCAACGCTGTTTTCACAAAGAAAATTTTCGCCTTCGGGGCGTTTCATTTTTATGATTTTATCAAAATTTTCTTCTGTGATTTTTCTGAAATTTATCATTCTTTGTAAATCCTTTCGTCATTTGCTTTGCAAATGCCCTTGCCCCTTTCGGGTGCAATTTTCAGATGTCCAGAACGTAACCGAGAAGAAGTTTGGTGGTGTTCACAAGGCCGGAAATATGGGTCCTTTCCATGCCGTGGCTGCACCATACCGCCATTCCGAAAGTTGCGGCGCGAAGGTTGTTGCCCGCTCTTACCGCTGCGTTTGCATCGGTTCCGTAGTGGTAATAAATATCCACTTCATAGTCGCATCCGGCTTTTTCGGCATAGCCGATAAGACGGTTGGTGAGTTCGTAATCATAGGGCGCCGCCGCATCTTTTGCGCAGATGGAAACGGCGTATTCGTTGCCGTCGTAACCGGGTCCGATAAGACCGATATCGATGGCGACATATTCAGAAACTTCCGGCGGCACATAGGTTCCGCCCATGCCTATCTCTTCGGAATAGGGGAAAGCAAGAATGGTTTTGTATTTCGGTTTAAGGTTGTTTTCGGTGAGATATCTGAGCATTTCGAAAACGCAGGCAATGGCGCCTTTGTCGTCGATGAAGCGGGATTTGATATAGCCTTTTTCGGTGACCTGGCAGCGGGGTTCAACCGCAATAAAGTCGCCGTGGCGGATTCCGAGAGCTTTTACGTCCGCTTTGGAAGAAACTTTTTCGTCAAGAATGACGACCATGGTATTTTCATCTCTGGGAAGAGTGCGTGCGTCGTCAAAAACGTGTACGGAGTGGCTCTGGCAGGTCATAAGACCTGTATATTCTTTTCCGTCGCGGGTAAAGATAGTTACGCTTTCACCTTCATAGCTGCTGTAGTTTACGCCGCCAAGCTGACGAACGCGGATAAGTCCGTCCGCATCAATGCTGCGGACAACCATTCCGAGGGTGTCGGGATGTGCGCCCACAAGAACGGTTTTGGAGTTATCTTCGCCCTCGAGGGTGATATATGCGGTGCTTTTGTTGTCATAGGTAACGGTTTTTCCGAACTTTGCGGCAAGCTTTTCAAGCAGCGGATTCATCTTTACGTAATAGCCGACAGGGCTGGGAGTATTCACAATTTCCTTGAAACAATCGATAATAAATTTTTCATCAACATTGAAATTCATAAGCGTTCTCCTCCGTGATTTTTCATAATTATTATAGTACAGTTGTTTTTCGGTTTCAAGTACGGCTAAAGGGCTTTTTACCTTGACACGACCTTGATATAATGATAAATTTATTACTGCAGCAACGCGAAATTTTCATAGAATTTTGCGGACGCAAACTTCATCACGGTTCTTAGCGGCGATATCTTTGCCGTGCCCGAACCTTTCAAAGTTCCCGCGTTTAAAAGAACCGACGTTTATGAAAACAGAAAAACAACCGGACTTTTCTGAGGAGAAAATAAAATGAAACTTATCATTGCATCGAACAACGCCCATAAACTTGTGGAAATGAAAGCCATTCTCGGCGAATATTTTGACGAAATCGTTTCTTTGAAAGAAGCGGGAATCGAACACGAAACCATTGAGGACGGTTCCACCTTTCTTGAAAACGCAGAGAAAAAAGCACGTGAAATTGCCGAAATTTCCGGCTGCTGTGCCATTGCGGACGACAGCGGAATCTGCGCCGATGCTCTTGACGGCGCACCGGGAATTTATTCCGCGCGTTTTTGCGGTCATCACGGCGATGACGAAGCAAACAACCAACTCCTTCTCGAAAAACTCCGCGACAAGGAAAACAAAAAAGCCCATTACACCTGCGCTATCGTGCTCGTTTATCCGGACGGCACCAGCATTTCCGCCGAAGGTTATCTTGAAGGCGAAATCACCGAAAATCGCGCCGGCAAAAACGGCTTTGGCTATGACCCCTATTTTTATCTTCCGGAATACGGCTGTACCACCGCAGAACTTGACCCGGACATCAAAAATAAAATCAGCCACCGTGCAAACGCCATTCGCGCTCTTGTTGAAAAACTTGAAAACAAATAAAAAAAGCGCACCGCTTTTGCGGTGCGCTTTTTGTTGCAGGAACTTCGGGGCTTTGCTATAATCTTATCATTAATTAATTTTTATGGAGTTTTTGATGCCACAGAATCTTTTGCTTTTGTTCGAACTTATCGGCACCGTTGCTTTTGCCGCTTCCGGTGCAATGGTCTCACTTTCCAAAAAAATGGATGTATTCGGTTTCGCGGTACTTGGTCTTGTAACTGCGGTAGGCGGCGGAATTATCCGCGACCTTGTTCTCGGAATAACGCCTCCGGCAACTTTCAGAAATCCCGTTTATGCCACGGTGGCAATTTTGGTTTCTGTGGTCATTTTCATCCCCGCCGTAAGGAATTTTCTTTTTAAGAAAAAAGAAGTCTATGAAAAAACAATGCTCCTTATGGATTCGCTTGGGCTTGGAATTTTCACCGTTGTGGGAATTGAAACCGCCTATCTTTCCGGATACGAAAACAGCATCTTTCTTCTTGTTTTCGTGGGCGTCATAACCGGCGTCGGCGGCGGAATGATTCGCGACGTTCTTGCCCGGATGACCCCCGCTATCCTGGTTCGCCATTTTTACGCAAGTGCTTCCATAATCGGCGCTTTCATCACCATTGCTCTCTGGAAATTTTTCGGTCAGTCTGCGGCAATGGTCGGCGGAGCGGCCTCTGTTGTAATTTTACGCCTTTTGGCGGCACACCACCGCTGGAGCCTTCCGAAAGCGGAATAACAAAAAGAGCCTTCCTTTCGGAAGGCTCTTTTTTTATTTTATTTTTCTTAAATATGCGGTACCGTCGCTTTTTCTGAAATTTTCGGTTCCGATATCGTCCGGCATCCAGGTGGGCGAAATTCTTTCGCCGTTTTTTGCCGCCCGGGAACGAAAAGTTTTTTGTGAAGGCGCCGTTGCTTTTATAAGGATATCAAGCTCTTTTTCGTCCATATTATTCTTCGCCGGGACCGTTTGTGGAATTGTTTCCCGAAACTTCCGCCTGATATCCGAATCCCCATTTGGGGTCGATCTTCATGCTTTCGGAAAGATTATCCTGTCTTGGGGGCGCAGCCATTTCAACGTAAGGACGAAGAGTTTCCCAATCGTTCACCTTTTTTCCGTTATGTGGAATTGGCGTTTTCTGTTTTCTGGAATTATACATTTTCAAATCACCTCTTTGAAAATATTTTTCCCGCCGGGGTGATTTATATTAAGGATTTTTCCGGAAAATCAATAAGGAAGATCTATCTTGCTTCCGCTGTTTCTTACTTTTCGCTTTATCTTCGGAACAACCGAAAGTTCGCCCTCTTCGGTGGAAATATATTTCTCGCCGAAAGCTTCAACAATACTTTTGGCAATTCCGTCTGCAATTTTCGTTTTGTTCTTCTGATATTCCGAAAAATCTTTTTCGTTCGTCAAAAAACAAATTTCAAGAAGGTCTGCCGAAATTCCTTTTTCCCAACAGGCGCGCACAAAACCAAAATAGTCTTTTTTATCCGAAAGCGCTTCGAATTTTCGTGTTTTTACGTTCAGCTTTTTGTCAAAAATTTCGTTTCGGTCATCAAAATTGCTGCTTCTTGCAAAAGGCGGTCTTTCGGAAAAATATTTTTTCAGTTCGGTATAAAAACCGCTTTCGATTCCTGCGTGGACTTCCGCATAGGGAACAAAAACCTCGCAGCCGTTTGCGCTTTTGCTGCCAAAGCCGTTGAAATGGATCGAAAGCGCAAAATCCGCATTTTCACGCACCATTTTCTGCGCTCTTTCGGTAACGGTTCCGGGATTTTCATCGCTTCGCCTTGTCATAATTATACGAAAGCCGTTTTTTAAAAGTTTTTGCTCTATCATCAGCGCTTGTTCAAGAGCAAAATCCTTTTCAAAAAGTCCGTCGTTCACGGTATTGAAAGTGTAAGTTCCGAAAGATTTTCCTCCGTGTCCGGCGTCTATGCCTATGACCGCTTTCATAACGCATCTTCCTCTTCGGCGGCATCTTTTCGCGGAAATTCATAGGTCATCGCAAGATCCGAATCCCCTATTCCGGCGGTGGTGGGATCCACAAGAACGCCGAGAGTGGTAAGCGCGGTTATAACGCTGCTCACTACGTTGAGCACCATGCTTTCGGTAAGTGCCGGAACGATTTCAAAAGCGCCGAGCACGCAATAAACAAAACTTACCGCCGCAGGAATGACCGTCATCCAGAAAAGCGGGTTTTTGATTCTGACTTTCCAGTTGATATTTTTCATGATATTCATATTTTTCTCCTTTCATCCGATGCCTATCTGTCCGAGCATCCAGGCAACTATTGCGGCAATAACGAGGGTCAGCACTTTTTCCGCAGCTGCATCCCATTTTCTTGCCGGTTTTTCTTTTATCTGTTTTACGTCGTTTTTCATTTCGGCAAGGTCGTCGCGCATGTTCTTTTGCTCGGTGACCATCTGGCTGACCGCATTGGTCAGGTTGCGCAATTCCTTTTGCTCCTCTTCAAGATTGTCTATCCGCCTTTTGTTGGATTTTGCAAGGTCAAAGATAAGCTGGTGTTCGCGCACGATTTCTTCATTTTCCATTCTTCTCTCCTTTTTATTTTATGTTTTTATATCAAAATGTGCGCCGCCATCAACACATTTCGTGCGATTAAAAAAGACGCGCTTTGGGCACGCTCTTTTTCAAGGTGCAAAGTGCGGTTTTTAATGTTTAACACGTTTTGTGTTATATATATTTAACACAATAAAATGGATTTCAAACCCAAAACATCTTCACGGTCAACGTCAAAATCAATAAATCATCATACATATTCATTTAATGTTTGGCCATAAAAACAGCAAAATTTATTCATTATATCTGATTACGCTATCAATATCATCGATAGTAACAGAAACGTTGTCCCAGTCTTCCGGTCCATTGCCTACATCAGCTAAAAAATCCTTTTCACTCAAAATTTCAACTATGCAGGCTCTTCTGCCATCTTTTAACAACACTTCGCAGTATTCTTCTATTCTCATTTATTGAAATCTCCTTTCCCTATTATAAAAGCAGTTGTTAAATGCAAACTTCCATCAGGTTCAGCCAACCAGCCAACCAAAACATTTGCCGGATTATTTTTTGGCCCATATAAAACCATTCTTTGTTCATATCTATCGCCTTGTTTTAGGTAAAAATTTAATCAATAATCAATTTTCCCTTTAAGATATTCTTCATAATCATAAGGAATGCCGATATCATAGTTTTTATAATAGTGCAGAAATTCCATAGGAAAAACAAAATCCCCATCTACAAATTTTCCCGCCGTAAGCTTTTCACCTGTAAATACATCTCTGCTGTTAGCGCTTGTGTACCATTTTTCAACAGCATCAGATTCTATATATTTTATAATTTTTTCTTTCGGGATTTCGTTTTTTATCTCCGCATATTCAGCAATATCTTCGTTGCAATTTCCATACGGTAATCCTTTAAGTAAACCAAAAACTCTCATTTTATAATTCCCCTTAATAGTGTTCTCCAAGTTTCTTTATCTAAATTTGCAATATTATCGCTGCTGTTTAATCCATAATGCGGTTGAAACAATATCCTTTTACCTTCATTTAACAAGCCTGCACTTGTACCACCCTTAGCATCAATATACAAATAATTATTAGGTGCCAAAACCGGACCGTCTTGACATTTCCATTTTCCTCTCACAACTTCTTCCGCGTTATCGATAATACCATCAATAATATCTAGAAGTTTTATTCGATCATCTTCATTTCCTGGATCCAATCCGTAGTCTTTGGCATGTTCTCTATTTTTCTTTCCGAACTGTTTTCTGCAATTGGGAATGCCGAATTTCAAGGCTTTAACTTCACCCAAGTTTTTCAATTTTTAAAATATCTTTTTGATATATACCCAAAATTATTCCGTCGACAATTATATTCAAACAGTCATCCTGGATATCTGCCTCGTCTTTATCTTCCACGTAATAAACTTTTCCGACAATTTCTTTTTCGTCGGTTGTCACGATTTTCACTCTTCCGCTATAATCAGCGTAATCCCAGATGTTGACCATTTTCCCTCCAAAAAGCAGTGCTCCGGCAACTGTCAAAAACGTCTTTTCAGTTGATAATTTGTATGATGTTGTTTATATCATTTGAAAGCTCACTTTTTCCTTTTAATATACGCGCTCCTGACCATGATACATTTTTATTTCCTTAGCAACATCACCCAAAGATTTTCCATCTACAAATGGGGTGTTAACAACTTCGTCCACATGTTCCGCAAAAACCTCATAGCCATCAAAATAAAGCAAATATTTTATTTTATCTTCATCCGGATAGTAACATTTATCAATGTTTCCCCAACGATCATCATATTTAAAATCTATCAAATCTATCATTTGCTCGATAATCTGCTTTATTTTTTCTATTCTTTCTGCTTTCTTTATATCTCTTTTGTTCATAGAAAATCTTCATTCTCCTTTCTCTCCAAATAAGTCAGTTCTCTTGCCGGTTGACGTTTTGGTTTTCCTTCCTCATTTGGATAATATCGTGTGCATGTTCTTCATGCTTTTTCCATTTCTATTATATAATCCCCGTCAGCATTTTGCAATGTATCCGCGTGCCGCCGATTTTTCGGCGGCACGCTCTTTTTCAAGGTGCAAAGTGCGGTTTCGGGTTTATAACACGTTTTGTGTTATTTATATTCAACACAATAAAATGGATTTCAAACCAAAAACATCTTCAAGATCAACGTCAAAATCAGCACATAGTGTCAAAAAGGCTATAAAAAATTACTCTTCTATTATTTCCCACTTTCCACCTTTAGAACTACCATCCCATGGTTTCGGGTTTGTCTTTGAGTATAAATAATCTTCGCCACTGTCGTCAATTACTCTGTACATCCCGTCATCTTCAACCGCTTCATAAATTTTCCCGTTTGTTAAACTATCGATCCCAAAAGATTCTCCAACATACTTTATCTTCATTTTCTAGCGCTCCTTCCTTTTAATTTAACTTCGTATTGGATTAAATTATATTCATACCAATGAACATCAAATTTATATTTATCACTCTCTATTAATCCTACCTGTTTTTTCCAATTTTCTGCTTTTCCACCATATGTATTCACAAGTCTATTTATATCTCTTATAGGATTCTCTGAACCATTTCCTGCAATTGTTTTTATGTTTTTAAAACTCGCACCTTCAGGCACAAAAGAATCTTCTCCGCCAATTGAGTAATCCAACTTTCTCTGAAGAGTCCTTCCATCTATTTTATTGTAAATATAATCGTCAATTATGTCAACGTTTCTGTTTTTCGTAGAAAGCACATCATCAGCGTACTTTAATACTTTTCCGCCTTTTCCTGCCAAAGATATTCCGCCGGTAACCATTCCAAGAAGCGCATCTATTCCCGCTTCGCCAAGCATTTCGACAAGTATCGCTGCAGTTTCAGCCGTTTTTCCTTTGCCTGTTCGCGCTACATTTTATCCGCGTGCCGCCGATTCCTCGGCGGCACGCTCTTTTTCAAGGTGCAAAGTGCGGTTTCGGGTGTGCAACACGTTTTGTGTTATTCGTTTTTAAGCAAAAAAAATTGATCAATAATCAATTTTCCCTTTAAGATATTCTTCATAGTCATAAGGAATGCCGATATCATAGTTTTTATAATAGTGCAGGAATTCCCATGTAAACATAAAATCCCCGTCTATAAACAATCCGCACGGCATTTCTTCGCCTGTAAATATATCGCAGGAAAACGGCATAAAGCCCAAACACTTTTCTACGTTATCAGATTCAATATATGCTATTACTTTTTCTTTGGGAATGGAGTTCTTAAATTTTTTGTAATCTTCCAAATTCTCTTCACAGTCTTCATGCGGTAAACCTTTAAAAAAACCGAATTCTCTCACCTAAATCTCCCCCTATCATTTGGTCTATATAAAATCATTTTCCCATCATTATATCTTCCAATGTTAAACTTTCCATTTGGATACATATATATTCCTTATATATTACTGCTTACAATTCCAAACCTGCACTCAAATTACTATATGGACAATTTTCACATATTTTTGTAGCTTCATCAATGTTTTCTATTTTCATAAGTTCCTTTGTGGAAGAAATCTTAAACAATCCTTTTAAACAGCATAAAGAATCATAGCATAAATCAATTGATATCACTTTTCCATAAACTGGGCAATAATGATCGTTTTCATAATCCAACATTATTTAGCACCTCAATAATAATATCATTATTTTCATTAAAATCGTCTTTCAACCATGCGGTTTTGTAAACCCAAATATCTCCGTGGTTTACAATAACGTAAGCTCCTTTTTCACCAATAAACGGTTGCCGTGTTCCTCCCCACTGTGATACCATGCACTTTGCTTCATCCATTAAACTTCTCAACATATCATCCGTTATATTCCTCTCAGTAATTCTCTTCATTATATGATATGGATCATTCTTTTCAGAAGGCAATATAAACGCTCGCTTTTTCACTGGCTGTAAAAAAATCCCTTCGTCTATTCCTTTCTTCTTTAGTTCTATCATCGCATCATAATATTTTCTATTACTGTTCGGATATTTTATTAGATACTTGTTTAGTTCTGATAAATATTCTTTTCCCTCATTATACTTCAAATATTTATAATCATCAAATGATTTTGGAGCATTTTTACCTAAGATTTTTTTCAAATCTTCATATTCAATTAAATCTTCGGTTTTATCAATCACTTTGGTGATTTTTCCGCCTTTTCCTGCCAAAGATATTCCGCCGGTAACCATTCCAAGCAGCGCATCTATTCCCGCTTCGCCAAGCATTTCGACAAGGATCGCCGCAGTTTCAGCCGTTTTTCCTTTGCCTGTTCGCGCTGCATTTTATCCGCGTGCCGCCGATTTTTCGGCGGCACGCTCTTTTTCAAGGTACAAAGTGCGGTTTCGGGTTTATAACACGTTTTGTGTTAAACAGTTTCAAAATAATACTTGGAATAACAACCATACAACAATAATTATCTGTTGTTCTCATATCTTTTTTTTGCTTCAAAATACTCCGCTTTTTCATCACCTTCAAACAAATCTTCACCAAATTCTTTCCATTCAAGGTATAGTTCATCAACAAACTTTTTTTCTTTCTTTGTTGCCGTTCCATTCAGATATTTTGTTATCGCAACCATCTCTTTTATTCCTAACAACATAATTATTCTCCTAATAATATTTTTACAACTTCTTTACTAATATCGCTCGGGTTGTCTGAACAAAAATATTGTGCTATCGCTTCTGCGACAAACTCATTCTCGTTTCTAAGCCCATAGTAGCTAAAATTTTCTTTTTTAGCATTCGAAATCCACTTAATTGAATTAGCATTAATGTTTTTTGTCCACTGATTATTTCCAACAATATTATAATATTTTTTACTGTATAAATCCACAATCTTTTCGCTGATTTCAGAATTCATAGCACATTTCTCTCTATAAACAGCATGGCCAAGTTCATGATATACACTGTGAAAAGTATTGTTTGAGCTCCATCCTCCCCACTTATTATTTATTTCGGCTATTTCTTTCATTTTATTTATTGCATCATCATCAAGAATATATTCTCCAAAATAAATGCTTCCATCATTTATTGAATATTTTGCATAACTGTTTTTTACATTTCTAAAAACAGAAACATCTTTAATGTATCCTTTTTCTGTAACATTGCCAAATGTATTTTTTATGTCAAATATTGCTTTATTTATACCATTCGCCACATCAACATTAATTCCTTTATCAAATACAGAAGTTTTTTCAAGTTTCAGTTCATTTTTTGCATATTTTTTTGCTGAATCAATATCTTTAGCCAAAATAAATTTTGCCGTTTTTTCTTTTTTCGCCAAGTCCCCGACATCATCAGCGTACTTTAATACTTTTCCGCCTTTTCCTGCCAAAGATATTCCGCCGGTAACCATTCCAAGCAGCGCATCTATTCCCGCTTCGCCAAGCATTTCGACAAGGATCGCTGCAGTTTCAGCCGTTTTTCCTTTGCCTGTTCGCGCTGCATTTTATCCGCGTGCCGCCGATTCCTCGGCGGCACGCTCTTTTTCAAGGTGCAAAGTGCGGTTTCAAGTTTATAACACGTTTTGTGCTATTTATGTTTAGCACAATAAACCATCTTCTTTTTGCTTACCAAATGGATTTCAAACCCAAAACATCTTCAAGTTCAACATCAAAATCAACACATAGTGTCAAAAAGGCTACAAAAAATTACTCTTCTATTATTTCCCACTTTCCACCTTTAGAACTACCATCAAGTGGTGCCGGATTATCTATAGAATACAAATAATCTTCTCCACTATCATCTATGACCCTAAACATTCCATTTTCGTATTCAGCTTCATATATTTTTCCGTTTGTAAGACTATCTATTCCAAACGATTCCCCTATATATCTTAGTTTCACTTTATCTCACTCCTGTTTTTTAATTTTGTTTCATATTGCACATGATCCAATTCATACCAATGCACATCAAACAAATACTTTTCGCTTTCCACAAGACCGGCTCTTTTTTGCCATTCTTTTTCCTTTCCGCCATATTCGTTCATCAAACGCTTTATATCCCTTATGGATTTGCCCGAACCTTCTCCTGCAATGGTTTTTACGTTTTTAAATTCAGTATATTTAGGAATAAAACCTTTTTCTCCATTAATTGAGAAGTTTAATTTTTCCTGTAGAAAGTATTTAGTGTTAGAATTATTTGTTATATTGTACCCTTTTACAAAATATCTGTCAATCTTTTTATTTCTAAAATTTGCTGGTTTTAAAATATCTTTTTTCGCCAAGTCCCCGACATCATCAGCGTATTTTAATACTTTTCCGCCTTTGCTGCCAAGCTTTGCCGCCGCAGAAGCACCGCCGGTAACCATTCCAAGCAGCGCATCTATTCCCGCTTCGCCAAGCATTTCGACAAGGACCGCTGCAGTTTCAGCCGTTTTTCCTTTGCCTGTTCGCGCTGCGGCATCCATTACGTCCTGATGTTTTTCTTCCGCCTTGTCCTGATAATATTTGTTCCATTCGGATATGAAGTTATCTTCCCAGCCAAGACTTTGAAGAGGTTTTCCTATAAACATATCTGCCAAGCCTGTTATTCCTGCGCTTGTGCTCCAGACACTGCTTTCAATACCTTCTGTAAAGATATCTTTGCCTTTCTTTTCTTTCGCTTCTGCTGCAATTTTATCCAGCAGTTCCTCCTCAACGCCCATGGCAAGTGCCATGTTGTCCGAACGGCTTCGTCCGCTGTGTTCGCTTTCCCTGCCGCCGTAGTTAAAGCCGGGTGCCTGCCTTTGCCCCGCCGTTCCTCCTTCCTTTGCAAAAAAGTCGCCGAAGCCTTCCCAGCGTTTGTCTTCGATTTTTTGCTCCGCTTGTGCGTTTTCCGCATAATCTCTTCCTATTTTTTCAAAAACATTCTCATTATCTCCGGATCCTTTTCCGCGTGCCGCCGATTTTTCGGCGGCACGCTCTTTTTCCCATCTTTCTTTTAATTTTTTGTCCTCTTCTTCATACATTGCCTTTTGGTTTTCAAATCGCGCTTTCGCGATGGGATTTGGGTACATATTTTTCCTCCTTTCTTATTTATAAACGTCTTCGATTTCGGTTTCAAGAACCGGGGTGGCTTCTTTCGCCGCAACGATATAAAGGCTGTAATATTCGTGGCTTGCGGAAATATCGTCGTTTTCGCGAAAGACCCAGCGCGCCATTCCGTAAGGAAAAGCGGTTTTCACAAGGCGCTCGTTATAGGGGATCTCGTCTTCCGGCGAAAACACCGTTCCCGGTGAAGAAAGTTCTTCGGTTTTGTTCGCCCTGCGGAAGAAATTTTCGTTTTCAAAATTTTCCGCAAGAAGAATATTGCACCAGGCAACCATGAATTTTTGAAGATCCGGGTTCTCTTCCGGCTTTTCCGGAAGAAAACTCACCGCGTGCTCATAACATTCTTTTACCGTCATTCTTGTTCAGCTCCTTTCTTTTTCCCGTGCTCAAAGGTTGCCCATGGGCTTTGGGTTGCCTTTTCCGGTGCTCATCTTGTGCTCGTCGGCAGCTTTTTTCTCTTTAAGCTGGGCAATAAGCTCCTCTTTTCCGGAAATATAACCTTCCGGCACGTGCTCAAGATAGATCACCGCGTCGTCAATGACGCCGTTTTTAAAGAATGCGTCCATGGTCTGCACCTGCATAAGCTGGCTCCAATAGGTCGCGGAACCGATGTTGACTTTTATGTCGAAGGAATCGTAATCCACCTTTCCGAAATCGAAGAGGGTTTTGACCTTTTCGGTTTTTCCGTCGGGCAAAACTTTGGCGGTATAAATTTCGCGAAGGCCGTACATTTCGGCAATGATATCGATGATGATGTTGACAAGATCTTCCCAGAACTGGTGATTTGCAAGCTTCTGGAAGATAAGAGGTGCGGCGGTCTGTTCAGCCGCTGCAATAAGCGCAGAAGTGTTGTCCGGTCTTACGTCACCAAGAGAAGCATCGGTTACGCCGAGACTTTCTCTGGTATAGCGGATAGTTCTGTCCACAAGTTCAAGCACCTGCTGGCTCATGTTGCCGGAAGGCGCATCGAACCACACGGCACCTTTCGGGTCACCGGCAACTCCGATTGCCTGCCCGACCTTGTTCGAAAGTCCGCCGCGGATCTTTGTGGCGTCATAAAAACGCTGGGGCCATGCCATTTTGCTGCTGAAAACCATTGCCAGCGCCCACATTTTGTTGACGTAGATCTGGTTCGGAATATACGGGGTCATGACCGCCGCGCCGTGATAGTTATCCTTTTGCTTTTCCCAGGAAAGCCACGCGATATGATAAAGCGAAGCTTTTGTTTTGACCGGTCTTCGGATAAAAACGTCACGGCAGCTTTCGGAAAACCAGACTTTTCCGTCCTCTTTCCAAAAGCGAAGAATGACGGTGACAAGACTTTTGCCGATATCCTTGTTTTCGGAAGAATAATCCGCCGCTTCGTCCGGGTTAATCTGTTTCACCTCATCTTCCGAAGCGCCGCAGTTTTTCGCAAGCTCCTGCGCTTCTTCAAGGGGCATTCGCTTTATTACGAGAATGCTTTTCTGCTTCTGGATATCCCTTTCGAAAGGGTTGTTGAAAATGATTTTTTCGTTGTCTACGGTTTCGATTTCGATTTCGCCGTTCTTTCCTTTTTCAGGATCGAACCAGACGTAAAGGGCGCCGTCGCCGGAAATTGCCGCATCCCGAAGCACCTCGCGGTTTTTTGTTTTCGCCTTTGTTCTTTCAACCACCCTTTCGATCTGTTCGGTAAGGATGCGGCAGACTTCGGATTCCGCATCGCCTTTTCCGAAAGGTTCAAGATTGATCCCTACGTCGTCGCTGATTATCTGGCTTCCGAGATATGTAACGGCTCTTTTAAAAATATTGATGACCGGTTTTTCAAGGTCCGGCGCGTTTACCCCTTCCCACTGGTTTCCGTTATAAAAATTTTCGTTTCTCCTTACGGTATCGTGAAGGCCCGTCTGCTGATGAAAATTTTCACCTTTAAGATATTCCTCCCAGATACTTTCGGGGGTAAGTTTATTCTGTTTCTTCATAATCTCCCTCCAACTGGCTTTCGCCGCTGTAATTCATGATGTTTACCCACTGTTCCGCAAAGGTGGGATTTTTATCCCTTGTTACCCCGTAACCGTTCCTTAAAAACATGGGCGAAAGCGAAATCTCGCTTTCGCCCACAGTTTCGGCTTCTGTTTTTTCGTCGTTTTTTGGGGTTTTCATAAAAATCTTTTCCGGCAGCGCGGCGCAGATTATTGCCGCAGCCGAAAGCAGGATCACCGAAACAATACAGATTTCCGTCATTTTACTTCCTCCCAACCGCTCGGATATTCTTTCGGAGTATAAACGTTTGCGGAAAGAAGGCTTTTATAAATTTTTCCGTCCTCTTTCCAAAAACCGAGTTCTTCCAGACCGAAAGCCTCGGTGACCGAAATTGCCTTTGGAATAATTCTTATTCCGTCGATGAAATCAAGTTCCTTCCAAAGTTCGGGCGCGTTTTCGGGGTCGTTTTCTGCAGTGTCCCAAAGATCGGCTGCGGCTTTCATCACCTTTCCGAAATGGTTTATCCTTGTTCCCGCTTTGATAAGCTCTCCGGAATATTCCATTTTCGGATAAAATTCCGGCGCTTTGGAAGCCACCCTGTCGTTTTGCTCCGCCATCACTTTTTCGATGACCGAGCGAAGATAAAAAGCTCTTTCGATAATACTCATTCGTCCACCTCCCCAAGAAGAATTTTTGCGGCTTTTTCATATTCGTTCTCTTCTGCCGGAATTTCATGTTCCTCCCATTTCTCGGTCAGAACGCCATTTTCCTCTTCATAAAAAGCGGTGTAATAAAAACCCACTTTTTCCGGCATCGCAGTCCTTTCGATTCGAAGATATCCCAGCGCATTATAAATTTTTTCGCTGTTGGTGGCGTTATAAAAAACGCCTTCGTATTCAAATTCCGAAGGCGCAAATTCAAGGGTAACGCCGTCGCTTGTTTTGGCAAAATTCATATTCATTTTTTCACCGCCTTTTTTAAGACAAAGTTATTTTCTGAATGGCGATATATTCAACGTAGCTCGAACTTCCGCTTCTGCCGCCTATGATGATATTTCCATTGACATTAGTAATATCAAAAGTTGCCGTTCCGCTTGAAGCATAGCTTGCCGGAGATTTGGATTGAACAAGCGCCGGGGATGCACCGCTTCTTGAATATCCCCAACCGATTTTTCCTGCCCAGGAAGAAAGAACATATCCGTCAGCTGTTCCGCATTTATAAGTTATGGTTAAGGTGCGGTAAAGAGTTGCATCAATGCCGTCTATTGCAAAATTTCCATTAGAAGAAGTAGAAAGCATAACAAGTCCTTCCAACCTCGTGCCGCCATAATTTAAACCGCCAACGGAAACATCTCTGCCATTATAAATAGTTCCGTTCGTCATATTGGAGTTATTCGAAACGTAAACAGTCAGCGGAGTATCCGCCCATTTTTTGCCGCCGGCCATCATCATTCTTCTCTTGTCGCTCATCCCCCTGAATGCCGAAGGAATATTGAAAAAAACAACATCGCCCTTTTCCGATGGGATCATGTTTGCATCCACCCATGCCGCAGTGGGCTCGTTTCCTGCTCCAAAAGCCTCTGTCAGGTCGATGATGATGGGGTTTCTTCGATAGGCTTCTGCGGTTCCGTTTGCGGTAAAGTTCCTCATGATCCATCCGTCTTTGACAACGGCATCAACTTTCAAAACCGAGGATTGTCTTACCCATTGGTCATTTGTCCCCTCCATATAGGCAAAGGTCATGACGTTTCCGACTTCGTCGCCGACCCACCATTCAAAACGGCGGTCGGGAAACGAAGAACCTGCAGGAGCTTTCTGTTCAACGGAGCCGTAATAAAGGTGCCCCGCAACTGGATTCGGCATCGCGCAGGTGGACATTGCAAGAACGTTCGGTGTAAAGGTAAAAATCCCATTCTCATAGGTCACCCCGTCAAGATTCCACGTCTTTCCGTAAAGTTTGTTAATTACGCCGATCATACTCATGCACTCCAGTTCTTCCAAAGGATGTATCCGTTGTCGCAGGAAAATTCCCATATCTCCGAAGCCTTTGCCTGGGCAACATCGTCGCCGCCGCTTTTTATGAAACCGGTGACGGAAATTGCCGGTGCCGCCGCACCGAAAGTTACAAATCCGTGAGCTTCAAGGGCGTTTCCCCCAAGGCTCAGGGAAGAAACTTCGGTAAAAACATATTCCGTGTTGTTTTCAACGGTGACCGAAACGCTTCCCGAAGCGGTGATATTTGCCGGCGAAAGAACAAAACCCGCCGCGGCTTTGTTCTCGGTCGAAAGTTTTCCGCCGGCACCGGTCACAACAAGAAGTCCCGCCGCGGTGCCGATTTTTCCGTCGTTTGTGATATCCCCATGGGAATGCGCCTTTTCCGCAAGTCCGAAAACGGAAACGTCAATGGGATCCGTTCCGCCGGGAAGATGGTTTTCCGCGTGGGTATCTTTTGCGGCGCCCACCATTTCGGCGGTATAATCGCCCTTTTGCGGAACAACGTTTCCGACTCTTCCGAAAACCGTTCCCACTGCTCCGCTGTCCAGAACTACCTGTTCAAGGTCGTTTTTTGTGGCAAAAAGATTTTCGGCTTCATCTGCGTTTTCGTTCATGGCGGGAATAACGACATCCCTTACTATCTCTTCGACTTTTCTTTGCATTTCTTCCGCAGAAAGCCCCGGAACGTTTGGCTGACCGAGAACGCCTTTTCCCGAAAGATCCTCTGCAGTTATTTTTTTAAGTGCCAAATTATCTTTCCTCCTTTACTTTTTATAGCGGCCTTTTTCGGAAAACTCGAGAGCAAAACCGTAAAGTCCAAAGGCCGTTTCCGGTTCGTCACAGGTTATCCTGAAACCGCATTTATCAAATTTTTTGATTTTTGCTTTAATGGTAAGAGTTCGCGGCTTTGAATTTCCGCTCCAGGTAAAATCGTCCCAGATTATCTTGTTCCAGGCAAAATAGGATATTTCTTTCGACCATTCTTTAAGAACGTTCCATTTTCCGTCCTTGAAAAATTCAAGCCTTAGCCTGTTTCTGGGGTAAGGCGCCGCCTGAATGGCAACGGTTTTCACGGTTTTGTTTCTGAAAAATCTTTCGCCGGAAAAATCCGGAAAAGTCCAGAAAGCCTCGATAGGTCTTTTCCCATTCGAAGTCATGTCGGAATAGGAATCTTTTGTAAAGCGGCAGATATTTCCTTCACTGTCGCCAAAACAAAGAACGCCGTTTTCTTCCCAAAGCACCCGCGCGTCTATCCCCGTCCAAAGATAACATTCGTATTGCCATGCCGAAAGAGGCTCGCCGCTGTTAAAACTTCTTTGTGCGGTATCAAGAAGATAAAGTTTGTTTCCAACCGCAATGACATAAAAGCTTTTCCATTTTGCGCAGAAAGCATCTTTAAGGTTTTTTTCCGCACAAAGCTCCCTGTTGATAAAAAACGATCGGTTCTGGGTATATTTTTCACCGGAAAGGTTTTCGGTTGTAACCGCATAAACTCCCCTTGCGGTAAGAAAAAGCTGTTCCTTTTCCATAAAGACAAAACTTTTCGGTGCAAGGGCCTCTTCGCCCTGAAGATGTTTTTCGATGGGAAAAACCGCGTTTTTGTTTTCGTCAAGTTCCGGTTTTCTTATTACTACGCTTCGCCCGTCCTTCGAATCTGTCATATATGCCGCAAGAAGATTTCCGATGACGGAATAACCGACGATCTCGCTTCCCTTTTTTCCGAGCACGGAATAATATGTATCCGGCCAATAGGTCGGGTCGTTCGGTGCGCACCATCTGTCGGTAAAAGGCTCGTTTGGATTTCCGCAAACGAAAAGACGGTTTGCGCTGCCGCCGCTGTCAAAAGCAATGGTCCTTTTGCAAAGGTTTATTTTGTCAGGGTAATCCTCAAAATCCTTTTCCGCCTCAATAATAAGGTTGTCCGTTCCCTCGATGGGAGTTTTGAGCACCGGAGATATAAAAGTGATTTTTCCGTTCTCTCTGTCAACGGTAAAGTCCGTTCCTTCGGTCTTTTCCTGCCAATTTCCGTTTTCGTCCATCACTTTTGCGGTAACGGCGCTTTGAGAAAGCCCGCTTTTTGAAAGAGTGAAAATCTTTTCGGTGCCGGTGTTGCAAAGAAAACTTTCTTTCCAGCGGGGCGAAAGAAGGTTAAATTCCTCCTTTCTCCTTCCGCCGGGTTCCTGAATCGCCTTGACTGCAAGCAAAATGCTCGCATTTTCAGCCGGCGCGGTTTCAAAAATCGCCTTATTTTCCAAAAGTGTCGCCGCGGTGCTCACACCGTCCACCTTTGCGGAAAGAATTTCGGTGCACCGGTGCTCGATAGTAAATTCTTTTGTAACGCCGTCCCCTTTGAGCACCGTTTCTCTTTCTGCAAAATCCGCATTCTTCGAAATGAGCACTGTCGGAACGTATGCCTTTTCCGAAATGGGGGCGGCGCCGTTTTCATCGACCAAAAGCGCCTCTTTTCCGTCAAAAAGGCAAAGGTGGTTTCCTATGATCTGCGCATCCGAAATTTCGTTTGCAAGGTTTTCTCTTATAAGTTCCCCGTCAAGATAAAGCTTCGTTCCCGCGTGGACTATTCGGTGCTCACCGAATTTATAAACGCCGTTGATTCTTTCTCCAAAATGCTCAAAAACCTCAAAACCCGTTCGCTTGATAGGGTTGCCGTGGCTGTCGGGCATCATATTGGGTGCATCGGGGCTTCTTTTTTTGTCGATATCAAAAGGCGCGGAAGAAAGGTCGATTCCCGCAAAAGAGGTTATTTCAAGCACTCTTTTTTCCGGCGAAGAAACTTTTCCGAAATCAAGAAGCTGTGGCATGATATCCCCTCCTCAGCGGTATTTTTTGAGTTCGAGGTCCTTTTCGAACTCGTCTTCGTTTTCCGCAAGGGAAAGAAGAAAATCAAGCCATTTTTCGCTGTATTTTCTTGCTCCCTCGGCGTAATCTTTTGAATGGCTCATAAAAATATCGCCAAGTTCGTCGGTATAGCCTTTTCTGATATCGTTTCGGTTACCCTGATATCGCGCCTTGATGTCAGAAACGGTGGTTTCCGCACCGCCGCCGTTTATTCCTTCCGCCGCAAGAACTTCCGGAAGGTTTGCCTCCTCCTGCTGCTGCAAAATCCAGTTTTCTCTAAGGGCGTCGTCCCTTTCCGCCTTAAGTTTGTTTGCGGCATGGTCATACTGGGCTTTAAGCTCTCTTGCATAGCTGTTCCGAAGGTCCATAAGCGAAATTTCGGCGTTTTTCAAAGCTTCGCCGGAATTCTTTCCGTTTTCCGAAGAGGAATTTACGTACGGCTTTTTGTCGGAAGCAGAAAGGCTTACCTTAACTTCGCTTCCGGGATAGACGTCATAGCCGTAAACGCCTTTTTCAAATTCGATTCTGTTAGCCATATTTCCTCCTTGTTTTTAATATGGGGCGGAAAAACCGCCCCTTTAAGTAAAAATTTATGCAACGGTTCTTTCGATGTCGGTTACAACTTCGGAAGTAAAAAGTTCTTCGCCGAAGGCAACCGCTTTTGCCGCGGTTTTTCCTGCGGGAAGAGTTACGGTGCCGCCGCTGGTAGTTTCGATAGCGGTGTCGCTGAATCTGGGGTCGGTTCCGTCAAGGGTGACTCTGATTTTGTTTGCGCCCGCGGAAGTTACGGTAAGAGCGCTGCCGCTTGCGTTAAAGGTAGGCGCCACCTGAACGGAATCTGCCGCAACGGCTGCATAAACGCCGCCGCATTTTGCACCGATTACAAAAGCGTCATAGATGAATCTGCCTTCGATAAGGGCGCCGTTGATGCCTGCGGGGTTTTCTTTTACAAAATAGTCCTGAACTTTTTTGGGCTGAAGAACGGAGTTTTTGTAAACAATAAGGAAATATGCCTGGTTTTCGCCTTTCATAAGATATTCGTCCGGAACGGTGACGACCTGAGCGCCCATAAAAGTACCAACTGCGCCTTTTACAAGAGCTTCTTTTGCAAGAGCCTCGACGCCGATGAACTGTTTGGAAAGACGGAGGATTCCGAAATAGCTCCAGCCGATGAAGATGTATCTTCCCTCTGCGGGAACTTTTTTGTTGCCCATTTCGACCATTGCATCGGAAATCATTTTTACGATATTGTCCTCGTTCGGAGCTTCCTCAGTTTCCTTAACGGTGCCCGCATAGTCGATAAATTTGCGAAGAGCGTATTTATCCATTTCGGGAATTGCCTGCTCGTTCATTTCAATGGCGAGGATTTTGGAAGCTTCTTTTGCTCCCATCTGTTCTGAATTGTTGCCCTTATCAATGGTGATAGAGAAGGAACGGTCCTTTTCAACGATCATATCCTGAACGGTATCCTGGGCCTCTTTGGGTTCACCGTAACGGTTAAGACCGCTTCGTTTATAGTCGTTGAGTTCCTGAGAAACGGCGGTGTAAACTTTAAGGTTTTTTACACCGGTGAATTCATAATCCTTGCAGGCAACACCGTCAACAACGGATTTCTGGGTGAAGGCCTGCGCAAGTTCTTTTGCGTATTTGGTTGCAAGATTTACTGCCATAATTTAAATTTCTCCTTTCGGTTGCCGCTTTTGCGGCGGTTTTTAATATTCTTTAAAAAGTCCTTCGATGAATTCATCGAGTTTTGCGTTTCCTGCCGGGGAAGAAACGGAACCGGGACTGTGTGCCTTCGCATAAACTTTCTGGTCCTCAATTGCTCTTCCCTTTTTCATGTTTTCAATTTCTTCAAGAAGCTTTTTGTTTTCGCTGATGAGAAGATAGTCATAAAAAGCCTTTTCGAGGGGAAGACCTTTTTCCCATTCGTCAACAATGCTTCGGTCAAGAGTTTTCACCCCTTCGGGGGAATGTTTTTCCGCAAAAAGGTCAAGCTCGCGGATTTTTTCCACAAGTCTTTTTTCCTTTTCGTGTCTTTCGTTTTTCTGCGGTTCGCTGCCTTTTTCCCCAAGGCGGAATTTCGCAAGTTCCTCGGCAACTTCTTTTGCAATGCCGGGGTTTTCTTCTTCGATAAGCGCCACCGCTTTTTCAAACTGCGCTTTTTCGATTACGGAAAGAATTTCTTCTTTCAGTTCCTCTTTTTCGATTCCGCGGATTCCGGCGATTTTTTCAAAAGCGTCGGAATCCTTTTCCGCTGCTTTACAGCGCCTTGCAAGTTCGTCAAAACAGCAGCCTTTCTGATAAATTTCGATTACCTCGCCGACACTTTTTCCCGCGGCTTTTGCAAAAGCCGCCACCGCCTCTTCCGGAATTCTGATACCTTTTCCGCAGTCAAAGATATCCGCACCATCGGGTGGCTCCTTTTCTTCTTCCGGCGCGTTTTTTTCAAAAAGCTCTTTCCCAAAAAGTTCGCTGTCCAAAACTTCTTCGCTCTTTTCGGGAACTTCGCTTTTAAGAAGTCCCGCCGCGAATTCATCCGCAAGAAGTTTTTCCTTTTTTTCCTTGTTCATTTTCTTTCTCCTTTTTTAGATTTTTCAGCTTTGTCCGTAACTCAGAAAGCTTTGCATCTCGTCCTCAAAAAGGACTTCGCCTTCATCTTCCGCAGGTTCTTCACCGTGAACCGGTCTTGCCGCTGCCCAATAGCGAAGAGCATCCGCCGCATGAGTATATTCATGCACAGAATCGCCCACGTCGTTTGGGTTCGTTCTGTCAAAAACCAGCGCCGGAAGAGTCCTTATGACCTCGGTGCAGTTTTCAAAAATCCGAAGCCGCGGAAGAACTTCGCCGAATTCGTTTTTTCGCGGGTGAAGCCATTCTTTAAGGCTGTACCAACCCTGAACACGGTCGTTCCCGGCTTTATAAAGACAGATACCAAATTCATAAAAAAGCTCCGCAACGCTTTTTCCGGTATCCTGCCTTCTGTTCCACATATCCGGCGGCGCAATATAAATTTCCGGAACGTCGTCTTTCTGAGTTTTAAGAATAAGCTTTGCGGCTTCGCTGATGATAAGCCCGCTTTGATAAACCTCCCGGTAAACGTAAGCGTTATCAAAAGGGTCCACCGCAATCCAGTAACCGGCCAGCATATCAAGTCCGTAGTCCATGGCAAAATATCTTCGCCAGTTTTTTGGGATCACAAAGGGGCGCACCACGTGAAGTTCTCTTTTCCATTCGGAAAAATACTGTCCGTCGTTCGTGTCCCAATCCCCTTCAAGAAGCTGCTTTCGGTCCTTTTCCGAAAGCTGCCGGAGCCTTTTTACGTATTCCGGGTCGTTTTTCATCAGCGCCCTGTTTTCAAAAACCGTTGCCGGAATAAAAAGCCTTTTTCCGTTTTTGATTTTATGTACCTTTCCGGGTGCGCCGATATCTATGAATCGGCGTTTTACCCAGCTGTGTCCCACTCCGCCCGGGTTCGTACTGCTTTTCATTGCCCTCGGAATATCTTCCGTTCCGCGAAGGCGCGACATCAGATAAAGATACATCTGTTCGGTAAAATGCGTCAGCTCATCAAAGCGGATGACATCATATTCCGCCGACTGGTAGCGATAAACGTCGGTTTCGCTGTCACAATAGCCAAAATCTATAACGGAACCGTTCGCAAAAGTTCCGGTATGCTTTGATTCGCTGTATTTATAAATCTCCCGCGGAAAAACCTCCATAGCTACCCTGACAAGGCTTTTTTCAAGTTCCGGAAGAGTGCGCCTTAAAATAAGCTGGCGGCTTTTGGGATATCTTGTGGCATAGATAAGCGCGTCAACAAGCTGGCCGTAACTTTTTCCGCCGCCTGCAGCACCTCCATAAAGCACTTCGTCGGCTTTTCCGGTGGAGTTTATAAAATCCATCTGTTTCGGATAAAGTCCTATGTCAAACCTCATCTTCACCCTCCACCCTTACAAAAATCTCAACGCCCTCGCTCTCGTTCTTTTCCTGTTTCTTTGTGCCTTCCGGAAGCGCACCGCAAAGCTTTGCAATAAATTCAAGGCATTTTATGGCGGTCTTTTCGTCAAACTGGGTCTCGCCCGTTTCAACATATTCCTTGGTGTCCTTGTTCCAGACAATAACGGGCTTTTTCTCCATTGCCAGTTCGTACATGTTCCAGACCTCTTTAAGAACACGGCTTTTGCTGTCATAAACGCTGCTTGAACCGTAAACCCTTTGAAGGTTTTTTATTTTTTCCGAAACTTCCGGCTCCTGCAAAAGAAGATAGCTTTTTGCCCTTGCGTATTTTTCGGAATAACCCGCACGCTTTGCCGCTTCACAGGCGTTATAATCCTGAATGTATTCCTCACAGAAACGTTCTTTCTTTTCGCTTAGCGCCAAATCTTTTTCACCTCCGATATCCTTTTCTCGTTTTTTCGGCACCACTCTCCCGACATTATTTAACACGATATGTGTTATTATTAGTTAAAACTGTTTTCAAAAGCTTTCCTAAAAATCCAACCGGACAAAAGCTGTCCCTGCCTTTGCTTTAAAAAACGGCTTTATCAAGGCATTTTTCGAAAACCCGCAGTAAAACAAAAGCTTCCCGCTGTCCGCGGGTTTTCTTTAAAAATGCCCGAAAAACTCAACAACACATTTCGTGTGATTTGCATTCTAGCACTTTGTTTTTGATTTGTCAACACATTTTGTGTCGCAAAATGAAAGTTTTTTCAAAAATCCTATTGACAACGTCACATTTTGTGTTATCATTATTTACAGAAAAACTCAAAAAAGGAGCATTCCCATGCCGAATTTCAACTCTGTTTTAAGACAGCTTCGAAAAGAAAACGACCTTACCCAAGGCGAACTTGCAAAAAAACTCGGTCTTGCGCCCAGCACCATCGGAATGTATGAGCGCGGCGAACGCGAACCGGATTTTGCGACTCTTGAACGCATCTCCTCTTTCTTCTGCGTTGGAATAAACTTCCTTCTTGGAAAAGAAGAAGTCCGCTCCGCCGGAAAAAAGATCCCCGTTCTCGGAAAAGTCGCCGCCGGAATCCCCATAACCGCCGTCGAAAATATTCTCGACTATGAAGAAATTTCTTCCGAAATGGCAATGACCGGCGAATACGTCGCCCTCCAGATAAAAGGCCAGAGCATGGAACCCCGAATGTATGAAGGCGATGTCGTCATCGTAAGAGTCCAGGATACCGTCGAACAGGGCGAAGTTGCCGTAGTAATGGTTGACGGCGGCGAAGCCACAGTAAAAAAAGTCCAGTTCCTCAAGGACGGAATCATGCTTCGCCCTTTCAACACTTCCTTCGACCCTATTTTCTATTCCTGTGCCGAAATGGAAAATCTTCCTGTGCGCATTTTTGGAAAAGTCGTCGAATGCCGCCAGAAATATTGATATCGTCACAAAATAAAAACGGCAGGTCACCCTGCCGTTTTTTTAATTTTCTATCATTATCTTTACAATTTCGGAATCCGTCTGTTTCATTCCGACTTTTCCGATATGGCCGACGCTTCGAATGGTCTTTCCGGCATCGCTTCTCAAAATTCCGGTGTTTGCGCCATAAACCTTTCCCTTCATCGCAAGAACGTGAGCAAAAAGCGAAGCATCAAGCGCCGAAGCGATTTTTGCCGCGCAGGAGGATTTTGCGCCGTCACAGATGATTCCCGGAATATCCGCCATGGTGTTGTCAATGGTGTCCTTTATCTGGCGGATAGTTCCGCCCACCATATAAGTTATTGCCGCACCCGCTGCACACGAAGCAGAAACCGCACCGCAAAACGCTGAAAGTTTTCCGATATATTCCTTTTGGAAAACGGTGAGAAGGCTTGAAAAAATTATCGAACGGAACATTCTTTCTTCCAAAATTCCCTTTTCCCTTGCATAAACTATCACCGGGACCGAAGAAGCAAGTCCCTGGTTTCCGCTTCCGGAGGTGATTATTACCGGCATGCTGCAGCCGTCCATTCTTGCTTCGGAAGCCGCGGCAGCAAAAGCTTTCATTTTAGTAAAAACGTGACCCGGATAAACCTCAAGCATCTCTTTTCCTATGCCCACTCCATAGCCGCCTTTCATTCCCTCTTCGGCGATAGCCATGTTGTATTCCACCTGTTTTTTTACAAAAGGCTCAATGGCAGAAAGTTCAATTTCTTCCGCAAAGGCATAGATGTTTTCAACACTGAGCCCGCTTCTGTCAACCACCGCGCCGTCCTCTTCAAAATCCTCCGCCATAAAGACATTTTCGCCGTTTTTTGTGATGCGAACGATGTTCGTGTGGCTGTGGCGAACTTCCACCTCGGCAAAATCATTGCCGCTTATAAGGGTTATGATAAAATGAAGCGGGTGCGGCGATTCAAGATATTCCACCTCGCAGCCGCCTTTTTCAAGAAACTTCATCGCCTTTTCAAGGCCTTCGGGATTTACCGCCTCAAGTACTTCCATTCCTCTTAAAACGTCGCCGCAAAGGGCACCCAAAGCACATGCGGCTTCAATTCCGGTCATTCCGCCGGAATTTGGGATCCTGACGCATCTTACGTTTTTTATCATATTTCCGCTGCATTTTGCGATAAGCTTTTCGGGATTTTTTCCAAGGGTCTCTCTTGCTTTTGCGGAAGCATAGGCAAGAGCAATCGGTTCGGTACAGCCCATTGCAGGAATAAGTTCTTCTTCAAGAATTCCGAGAAAATCGCTTTTTATCTTTTCGTCCAGCAAAAAGATGCGCCTCCTTTTTATATTTTCCGACAATTATATCATATCCTCAAAGCCGCAAAAAAGCAATAACAAAAGCCGCCGTCTTTTTTGGGACGGCGGCCGTTTTTTTATCAGAATATCCCGGCGGACCTCAAAACAAACGAGGAAACAAAAACCGTAAATGCGGAAGCAACGGTGGTCCAGACCACAAGCTGTCCCGCAAGCTTTGCGTCGCACCCCATTTCCTGAGCCATTGGAACGCTTGAAACAGCAACGGGCGTTGTAAAAAGTGCTAAAAGCGCCGCAAACTGAGCACCGGTAAATGCATCTCTGAAAAAGAGATACGCGCATCCGATTCCGAAAACCGGCACCGCAAGACTTCGCATCGCCGTTCCGAAAACGATTTCTTTTTTCATCTCTTTTATTGCGGAAAACTCAAATTCCGCACCAAGCACTATAAGCGCAAGGGGTGTTGCCGCACCGGAAAGATATTCCAGCACCTTCATCACCGGCGCAACATCCGAAAGTCGGAAAGAAATTCCCGCTGAAACAAAAAAGCTTCTTATCAAAAGCGCACAAAAACCCGCCGCCACTCCAAGGATAAGCGGATTTTTTATTATTCCGAGGAGTATTCCCTTAACGCTTGGTTTCTTTTCGTTTTTTCCGAAAACCGAAAGGCTCAGAACCGCAAGAACGTTGAAAAACGGAATGGCAAAAGCCGAAAGCACCGCCGCCACAGCGGTACCCTCTTCACCAAAAAGGCTTCCCGCAAGGGGAATCCCGATGAGCGCATAGTTTGAGCGGAAAATCCCCTGGATAAGCGCTCCTCTTTTCGGAGATTCTTTTGTGACAAATCCGCTGGTAAAAAACGCCGTAAGAAAAACTGTGAAGGTCACCAAAAGGGCATAAAAAACATAGCCCATTTCGATTTTTTCAAAGTTCTCAATTTTATAAACGTTGAGAAAAAGCATCGCCGGAAGAAGCACCCTGAAAACAAGGCGGTTTCCCACCTTTGAAAAAGCCTCGTTCAAAGCGCCCGCTCTTTTCAAAAAATATCCTATGGCGACCATTGCGATAATGGGCGTTACCGCGTTGAGCGCAAAGATAAACGAATCGATATTTTTCATCTAGCCGCTTTATAAATGGCGATCATGTCGTCTTTATCGAGTTTTTTTGCGGAACCGGAAGGCTTTTTGCAAACGCGCATGCAGCTTTCTGCCATGGCTTCAATCTCTTCGTCGGTGGGCTCGATTCCAAGTTCGCGCATATTGGTGGGCATATCGATCTCGCGATAAAACTCTTCCATTGCCTCGATTCCGCGAAGAGCGGTATCTTCGTCGGTTTCGCCGGGTTCGACCTGCATGACGTTAAGGGCATATTTTACAAACCTCGGCAGACAGTCTTTATAAACGTATCTTGCCCAGCTTGCCCAAATAGCCGCAAGACCCGCGCCGTGAGTGACGTCGAACATTCCGCCCATTTCATGTTCAAGCTTGTGGGACATAAAGTCGCCGCCGTCGTTTCCGCAGCCGGTAAGGTTGTTGTGCGAAAGGCTTCCCGCCCACATAACTTCGGCTCTTGCCTCGTAATTTTTCGGGTCTTTATGAAGAATCTTTGCGTTCTTTATAACGGTGCGAAGAAGCCCTTCGGCAATTTCGTCGGTCATTTCCATGTTTCCGCCGTTGGTGAAATATCTCTCCATGGTGTGCATCATAATATCAGCACAGCCGGACTGGGTCTGGTAATCCGGAAGAGTCATAGTGAGCACCGGATCCATTATCGCAAAGCGCGGTCTTGAAAGATCACTGTTGCAGGAGCGCTTTTCCTTGGTCTTTTCGTTGGTGATGACGCAGCTGGAACTGGTTTCGCTTCCGGCGGCAGAAATGGTAAGAATGCTTCCGATGGGAATGCACTCCTTGGGTTTTCTTTCGCGAAGAAAAAGTTCCCAGACATCCTTATCCGGTTCGCCAAGAGAATAAGCAATGGCCTTTGCTGAATCGATAACGCTTCCGCCGCCCACAGCAAGAATAAAATCGACCTTTTCTTTTTTGCAAAGCTCGGCTCCTTCTCTCACAAGTCCGAGATGCGGGTTGGGAACAACTCCGCCGAGTTCGATATGCTCTATCCCTTCGCCGTCAAGAATGGTTTTCACCTTGTCTATAAGTCCCGAAGCAACAGCGCTTTTTCCGCCGTAATGGATAAGAACTTTTTTGCCGCCGAATTCTTTGATAAGTTCGCCGACTTTGTTTTCGGTGTTCTTTCCAAAAACCACTTTTGTGGGAGAATAATAAGAAAAATCAAAAGCCATGGTTTTTTCCTCCTTTTTTGCTTCTAATTACATTATATCACCGCCGCGGAAAAATTAAAGAGCGGTTAAAATTTTATCTTTATTTTTTGCGGTTTCATTGACCCTTTCGGCGTATAATTATATAATTGATTTATAATGTTATCCAAGGAGATATCGCTATGAAAAAACACCTTCTCAAAACCGAAGCGGAACGCAAAGGCGTTTCTTCCGAAAAAAACGAGGAATATGCCAAAATCCTTTCAAGGCTTATAAACTGCAAAACCGTTTTTACCGAAAACGGTGAAAACGCCGCCGAATTCGAAAAACTTTATTCCGAAGTCGAAAAATCTTTTCCCCTTGTTTCCCAAAAGGCAAAAAGGCTCACCTTCGGAAGCGGCTGTTTCGTTTACGTCATCGAAGGCAAAAACCCAACCAAAAACGTCATGCTCATGTCTCACCACGACGTGGTAAACGGCGGCGACGGCTGGGAAACCGAACCTTTCTGCGCCACCGAAAAAAACGGTTTTCTTTACGGACGCGGCACCATTGACACCAAGACCTCAATTTTTGCGGAACTTATGGCCGCGGAAGAACTTCTTTCCGAAGGATATGATTTCGAGGGCATAAACCTTTATATCGGCTCTTCCAACAACGAAGAAACCAGCGGCGACGGAATGGTCCTTGCCACCGAATATTTTAAAGAGCAGGGAATCCGCTTCGACACCGTTCTTGATGAAGGCGGTGCCATTACCGAAGGTCTTATCCCCGGCGTAAAATGTAAAAGCGCAATGGTCGCCGTTCATGAAAAAAGCAGACATGTTTTCCGCTGCAAGGCGGCTACCTCTTCGAAAGGTCACACCAGCCTTAACGGAAGCAGCAGCAGTGCTGTTGAAAACGTCGCTGAATTCGTCGCCGAAGTCAGAAAAAAATGTCCCTCTATTTATAAAGCAAACTTCTATCCCGAGGTAAAAGCCGCTTTTGAATATCACGTTCCCTATATGGCTTTCCCTATGAACGTCCTTTTCGGAAATATCGCGGTTTTCTCGCCCATTATTAAAAAAATCATGATGGGAATTCCCGCTGCAAGTGCAATGCTTGCCACCGGAATGTTCTTTACCACAGCTTCTTCCGGTCCCGACCGCAATATCCAGATTCGCGACAGCGAAGCCGAAGTCACCATGATGCTCCGCTGTGTAAGAGAGGACGAGCTTTACCGTGGTCTCGAAAAGATCCGTGAAATCGGAAAGAAATACGGCGTTGAAGTGGAAGAAATCTATCACGATTACTGCAATCCCACCGACTTTAACGGAAGAGCCTTTGCAGTCACCGAAGAAATCCTTCATGAAAACTTCCCGGACGTTGCCGTTGCGCCTTTTCTTCTTACCGCCGCCACCGATGCCCGAAGATTCACCGACGTTGCTGATAACATCATCCGCTTTGCTCCCGTTGACCTTGATAAAGCCCAATTCGCCTCTATCCACGGCGCCAACGAACGCATAAAAATCAAAAACCTCGGCGAATGTGTTCTTTTCTATAAAGACTTCATCAAAAAAATCTGATTTTTTAAAAAACATACAAAGCCAAAAAAACACCGTCTTGCGAAAGCAAGACGGTGTTTTTTGCTTTGTGTATCAGATCATTACCTTTGCGGCAAAGCCGCCGCAGAAAAAGAAGGTGTTCATCCAATACTGTTCTGGTCACACGACCAAGGTTTTTCATTCTTCCTTCGTATTGCATCAATAAATAAATTTTACAAACCTGTTTTTAAATTTCTGCCAAAAGCTCCATTTCTTTTTGCATTCAGCAAGAATCTTTTCCGCGTATTCATCAACGGTTTTCCTCTGATCATCAGTTATCGGGTGTTCGCTGAAAAGCGCCTCTTTGTTTATTGCAAAGGCCTCGTCATATCCAAGGCTTTTTGCATCGATGTCGGCGCCTTCCGAAAGTTTCTGTGCATATCCAAATCGCATTGCGGCGCCGGTTTTGTTATCGGCGTTATCAATGGCCGAAAGCGCTTTTTTAAGGCGCTTCCTCATTACAATAACATAAACAATCGCCGCAACAACCGCAAGCACAAACACGCTCACCGAAACCGCAATCAGAACTGTATAATTCTTTTTTGCTTCGGTGATATCATCCTTCGGCCTGTCCTGTTCAACGTTCGTTTCCGGAAGCTCGCTCTGCTCATATCGTTTCGAGCTTTCGCCGTTGGTGCTGAAAGCGGCTTTTTCAAGTTCGTCGTCCATATATCCGGGTGTTACCTCGAAAGGGATCCAGCCCACTCCTTCAAGATAATATTCTGCCCAGGCGTGCGCATGATTTTCTGTAAGGATTATGGTTTCGCCGGATTCATATTCCGCCGCTTCTTTTGCCGGAAGGAAATATCCTTCGGCGTATCTTGCGGGAATTCCGAAATATCGGAGCATCAGAGTTGCCGCGGTGGCATAATGGACGGAATATCCCCTTGCGGATTTTTCAAGGAAGAAAGCCGCAAAATCCGTGCCACCATTCGACGAAAAATCCTCGTCGTATGTAACGCCTTTTTCGAGATAAATGAGGATTTCGCTGATGATTTCCGTCGCCGTTGCGGCTTTGGAATCTGCAAAAATTCTGTCTATTGCGTCGTATGCTTCCTCGGTGATTCCTAAGTAATTTGCTTTTACAAATTCGCGGTAAAGCTGTTCGTTTGCAAGGTGCTCATCGACCGTTTCATCGGTATCTTGCTTCTCCGAAAGTTCCACCTGTGCCTTGTACCATTCGGAAAGACCGCCGGGAATATAACTTATCTCATAGCTTTTGCCGAAGGAATCTGTGTTGGCGCCGCCGATTTCAAGATTGTTAAAACCGGCATTTGAAACTGCGTAAGGCAGATACGCTCTTTTTGAGCACGCGGAAAGATTTTTGATGCTCATGGCGGAATATTCCTGTTTTCCGGTTGCTTCCAGAGCGGAAGAAACCGCCGACTGACCGAAAAATCCGTTTTGGTGGAGAATATAAAAATCCTCTGCATATTCCGCAATGTCTTTGTTTGCGATTTCTTCCCAGCCGTAACCGTTATAAACTTCTCCCGCAAAGCCTTTGAGATAGAGTTTCTGCGGCTTTTCCATTGTAATTTCAAGCGCAGGAGCATCGTTTTTATCAAAAGCACCGAGATTTTCAAAATCCCCTTCCGGCATTGCGTTGGTTTTGCTGTCAAAAACAACGCTGTGCGCCGTTTTTTCTGCAAAAGAGCGAACATTTTCGCCGAATCCCGCCGGAACAAAATTTATGAGCACCGCGCAAATCAAAACGCACGCAGCCGGAACCTCAAAGACCGAAACCGCGGATTCTGCGGTTGTTTTTCTGCCGAAAAACGGCAGAAAAGCATTGAACACAATTCCCGCAATTCCGAAAAGGAAAAACAAAAACCAAAAATCCGTGCTCAAAAATCCGATGAGCAAACCGGCCGCGGTCAAAGTTCCCGCAAAGGCCAAAACAACCGGGTTTTTTATCAAAACGCAAATTGCGACAAGTAAAAATAAAAGCGAACCTGCGGGCAGGTTTTCTCCCGAAACCTCAAATGGAAGATAGATTCTTCCGCTGGCGGCGGTCAGAAATTCAAGCAATTCGTTGCCGAGCACAAGAAACCCGTTCCTGAGCACCGGAATAGCAAACACCGCCGCAATACAAATTGCCGAAACGGCAAGCGGCGCAAATCTTCCGATTTTCTTTCCTGAAAAGAGAACGCAGACCGCCGCCGCGACACCAATCAGAAGTCCGAAAGCGGAGCTTATTCCTACGGAAAACGCTTTTATGAGCATTGCGGAAAAACCTCCTGCGGCGGCAAAAACCGCAAGAGCTTCCGGCAAAAGTTCCATGGCGTTTTTTTCTTTTTGCAGAATATTTATTTTTATCGAACTTTCTTTTTTCATATCAAAGCTCCATAAATTCAAGATCTTCTGTATAACTTTCCGCGCCGAACGGAATTATGTTTGCTCCGGCGGCGGATTTACCGCAGATAAGAAGGCTTGCGCCTTCATTTTCCAAAAGATTTTTCGGCGGCTCTTTTGTGGCGCAGATGATTTTTCCGAAATGTTCAAAAACGCCTTCAAAATCAT
This sequence comes from Oscillospiraceae bacterium, assembly GCA_017468365.1. Classification (GTDB taxonomy): domain Bacteria; phylum Bacillota; class Clostridia; order Oscillospirales; family Ruminococcaceae; genus UMGS1668. The sequence continues at coordinate 130,393 of JAFUIS010000005.1, forward strand.
CTTCCGGTTTTTCTCCGGCAAACTTTATCATCTTCGGAATCGCTTCAAGAAGGTCTTCCTCGGTCTTTATTTCCGCCGTTTCAATGCGGTCGCGGCTGTTCCAGCCCAGCAAAAATTCGTATCCGCTTCGAAGAAGGCTTTGGGCAACGGAACAGCTCACCTCCGCCATGGAATCCGTTTCTTTGGGGTTCGCCGGAGCGGTTTTATCCCAGAAAAGGAGAATATTTTTCGCAATGGGAAGGCTTGGGTCGCGGACTATGGTCCTGTCAAGTTTTTCCGAAAGCTTCCAGTGAATCTGCTTTATGCTGTCGCCGGGGGCATATTCCCGAATCTGAAAAGTTTCGGAATAATCGTTTCCTTTCTTATCCGGGGCATAGCTTTCGCTGTCTTCCGGAACCGGAAGGACCTTTCCAAAAACGATTACCGGCGCAAAAGTTTCCGGCAAAACTGTGGTTTTCCCTTTTGCGGAGCTGAAATTTTTAACCGCAACCGGCAGAAAACCGAAAATATCCGTAAGACGGATACGTTCAACTTTTGCGGTCAGGTATCCGCAAAATTCCGAAGAAAGGGCAAATTCCGCTTCGGTTTTGCTTTTCGGCATTGCACGAAGGCAGATATTTACCGTGTTTTCCTCGCCGGTAAGGTTGTTTTTTACCAAAACTTCGCAGTGCGCTTTAAAAACCGGAAAAGCGGAACCGTTTTCAAGAATTATTTTCCCTGCAAAATCCTTTCCTTTTTCCGCAGTGGGCGGCAAAACCGCCTTTGCGGAAATTTTGTTTTTTACCGCAAAGGCTGTTCCAAAACTTGCCGCCGCAAGAAAAAGAAAAACGAAGAACGCAAAAAGCGCAAAGGCGGAATTCTGCAAAACAAAAACCCCTAGGAGCAGAATTTCTAAAACCGCAAAAAGAACCGCGGATTTTATGATTTCTTTTTTCATTTTATTTTAAACTCCGTGATTTCCGGCTTGGTTACCTTTTTGGTGATTTCCGAAAGAATTTCTTCCGCGGAAAGTTCGTGAAGTCTTGCCTTCGCCTCAAGCAGAATTCTGTGCGCGCAAACGTCGCCAAAAACCGCTTCCACGTCATCGGGAATTACGTAATCCCTGCCCTCAAGGAAGGCAAAAGCCTTTGCCGCGCGGCAAAGCGCAAGTGCGCCTCTGGGGCTGATTCCAAGCTGGATATATGCGTTATGGCGGGTTTCCTCAACAAGTTCCGAAGCATAGGCATAAACGCTGTCCGCAACAAAAACGTTCTGCGCTTCGGCAATAAGACTGTTGAGGGTCTTTATATCCGTCACCGGGACAACTTTATCAAGGGGATTTTCGTGGTGGCGGTCCTTCATAATTTCAATCTGGCTTTTAAGGTCAGGATAGCCCATGCTTGTCCTGATGAGAAAACGGTCAAGCTGGGAGGAAGGAAGCATCTGGGTTCCGGCAGAACCGGCGGTGTTCTGCGTTGCAAGAACGATGAAAGGCTCCGGAAGCTTATGGGTAACTCCGTCAACGGTAACTCTCCGTTCCTCCATTGCTTCAAGAAGCGCGGACTGGGTCTTGCTGGAAGTTCGGTTGATTTCATCCGCAAGAAGAAGGTTAGTCATAACCGCGCCGGGTTTATAGCTGAGTTTTCCCTGCTCCCTTTCATAAACAGAAAAACCGATTATATCCGAAGGCATGGTATCGGAAGTGAACTGCACCCTTTTGTTTTCAAGCCCGAGAACTTTTGAAAAAGCCATGGCCATGGTGGTTTTTCCAACGCCCGGAACGTCTTCCATAAGAACGTGGCCCTGGGCAAGAACCGCCATAAGCACCTTTTTTATAACGTCATCTTTTCCGATGATGACCTTTTTTATTTCGCTTTGAATTTTTTCAGCAAGTTCGTTCATTTATCTATCCTCCGGTCAGTCAGTAAAAATAAAAGCGCCGCTTTTTCCGTTTTCAAAATTGATAAGCGCCATAAGCGCCATCATAGCCTGGTCCGTTGCAAGGGCGTCGCCTTTTTCAGAATCGAGAGTATGGGAAAAAGTTTTGTCCTTCTGGCGGAAATCGAAAAGCGCATCATAAACGGAAGTTCCGTGTTTGATAAACCTTTCGTCCGTTTTAGGTTCGATTCCGTTTGCGCAAAGGGCGATTATAACCTGGCTTATGCTTTCGGAAGTTTTTGAATCCATTCCGGAAAAGCTTCCGTCGCCGTTTTGTGCCGAAGAAAGAAAAGCAATTCCCTCGTCGATAACCTTTTTGATTTCCGGGTCATCGGAATAGGGCGCAAGGGCATGGAGCGCCATTGCGGTCATATCAACGTCGGAACGCTCGCCGAAACCGAAGGAACCGTCCTCGTGCTGTTCTGCGATAAGTGATTCAATTATGCTTTCTCTGGTATATCTGCTTCCTTCGGGAATTTCATAATTTCCGCAATCCAAAGCGAGAAGGGCATAGATAAATCCGTTTATGCCCTGGTTCGCGAGGTCTTCGTTTATGTAATTATAAATTCCGTCAGCCACAAGGTTAATCTTCGTTCCGTCCGGGTAAGTTCCGAAAGCGGTTGCGTCGCCGCCTAACGCGGTTACAACAAGAATGGTTCTGTGCCATTCGGTGGCCTTTGTGGAATCAAGCCCGCCTTTTGCGGCATATTCTTCGGTAACTTTCTGTTCAAGTTCGGAAAGATAGCTTTCAAAATCATCCTCGATTCCGAATTCTTTATAGGCTATTGCTGTCCAGTCGCAGATCGCCGTTCCTGCGCCGAAACCGGGATTTCCGGTCAGGAGATTTTTGTTTTCCTTTACGCCGAAAAGGTTTTTCTGACCGATGGCGGTGTTCACCGCAATATCAAGGGTGGTTTCTTCCGGTTTTTCGGCATTGCAGCCGGAAAACAAAATTAAAAAAGCAAGAACAAACGCAAATATTTTATGAATTTTCTTCATCTTCTTCGCTTCCTTCCTCAAAATCTTCTTCATCGCCGGCGCCGGTTGCCGGAAGAACTTCTTCATACCAATCGCCGCATTCACATTCATAAATAACGTATCCGTCCTCGGTTTCGGTGGGTTCAACGCGGTCAACCTCGTAATATTCATGTTCGTGTTCTTCCGGTTCTTCGGGAATAATTTCCTCGGTATAATGCTTTTCGCAGATGGCACATTCATATTCGATATAATCGGTTCCCCGGTCGATTTCAACGTATTCATGTTCAAGTTCGTAATATCCGCCGTCGCTCCAGATTCCGCAGTAACCGGCAAGATTTCCGTTTCCGCCGCCGCTGCCGCCGATATCCTTTCCTTCCGCAACGGTATAGCGAAGATAAATGGTATCCCCGTCCGAAAGGTTATAGGCGGAAAGTCCTTTTCCCGGATAGAGCGTTCCGTTTATGGAATACATCCAGCCGGAGTTTGCGGTGAAATCTCCCGAAAAAAGTCCGCCGGAAGGAGCACCGGTAAGGGAAAGTCCGTCCCGAAGAATACATTCCCAAAGTTCCGCCGGAACTTCCGGAACGCCGCCGAATCCGCTTACTCCCCGGACGTAAAATCCGCTTTCGGTATTGCCGTCGTAATGGATCGAAAGACCCATAAAATCCGCCGCGGAAACAAGGCTTTTTGCAGCTGTATCGCCCTGCAGAATCTCAACTTCATATTCGCCGATGATTCCAAGACCGGCGGCGGTGGCGTCAATTACCACATATGCAACGCCGATGGAATCACCGTCTTTGCTGCCCTTGAACTTAACTTCGTATTCCCGGTAGGCGGAGTTTCCTTCGTCGTCCCAGGCAAGAACCGTCACAAGGTGGGTATCTTCCGGTCCGAAGTTGAGAACGTATTCAAAAGTTGAAGAACCGGTGGGCGAATCCACGGTAGTTCCGTCAAGGGTGACTTCGATATGGTCGGAATATATGACCTTTCCGCTGCTTCTTGCGGAAACAGTGAAGGTGAAATAGCGGTTTGTCATAACCTCGTCATACCCGTCGAGGTTTGTTACTATCGAAATCCCTTCTCCGACATTGGGATTCGAAGCATCCGCCTTTGCCGCCTGATAGGTGATTATATACTGGACGGATGAAACGGTTTTTCCGTCCTCTTCGAGGTAAATGGTAAAATAGTTTGCCCCAAGGGCAAGCTTTGCTTCGTAATAATCATCGGCGGTTTCAAGGTTTTCGCCGGAAAATGAAGTTTCGGAATTTTTGAAGTTTATGGTAAGCGAATGTTTTTCGCTTCCGTTTTCGATATAGGCGAAAAACTCGAACATATCTCCGGAAAGTTCGGAGGAGGTCACGATTTTGTTTTCCAGATCGGTAACAACTGTAACTTCGCCGGGTTCACCTTCGCCGGAAACATCTCCCTCGCCGCTTCCGGCGGTATCTCCTCCGCTTTCTTCGGTAACTTTATCGATATTTGGCTGGTTGGTTTCGCTTTGTTCTTCCTTCGGCATTTCCGGAATACTTTCCGGAATTTCCGTGCTCATATTTTCCTTCGGCGGGTCATCTTCGCTTTCTCCGTCCGTTTCTACATTGTTCGGAAGGAAGTTTTCGCCTTTTGAACCGAAGATAACGTCTGGAAGAAGTTCTTCCGCTTCGTTAAGCGTCATTTCCGGCGAGGCAACTGCCGCAGAAGAAATTGTTATAACTATGCCGATGAGCACGGCAAAAATTATCGCCGTGCTCAATATTTTGGTTAAATTCTTTTTGAGCATGATAAGCTCCTTCGTTTTTTAAAAAATCGGTGCGCCGGTATTGGGGTTCACCTCTTCTGCATCGGAAAGCGCAGAATCTGCGTCAGCGGGTCTTGCGGTGGTGATGCGGTATGCTCCGAGGGTGGTGCCGCCTTCATTTTCAAAGGTGAGAACGATATCTTCGTTTATATCGTCCTTCATATAGTCAACTGTGAACTCATCAAAATATTTTCCGTCCTTGGTGACGTAATAGGTGATGATATCCTCTTCCTCGACCTTCGTCTTAAAGCTTTCGCGAAGTTCATAAGCGTTTACGCCAAGTTTCCATTCAATGGAAAAATCGCTTTGTATCGGCTGTTTTCCGAAGAAGGTAAGGCTGTAAACTGTAGTCTTTTTGTCGGAATCAAGTTCACCGACGGTGTTTTTATAAATAAAGTTTACACCGCGCTGCATAGAACTGATTTCGGGAATGGTGATTTCAACGCCTTCGCCGCAGGCAAGGGTCATTTTCTTTCCGGCAACCGCTCTGAATGCGGTGGTAGAAACAACGGTGGGTTTTTCCCAAAGGGGCGGTGCATAATCCGGTTTTCCGTAGCCGTATTTATAGCTGAGATAATCGGAATAGCCTCTTGCTTCATCGCTCATAACTTCGACTTCGTCGTTTGCGGTCGCCCATTTAAGATATTCATATTCAAAAATCGCAACGTCGGTAACAACGGTGTATTCCGCGCTGGTATATTTCACCTTGTCTCTTTCAGCGGTGATTTTATAAGTGCCGGATTTATATGCGGTGCTGTAATTTTCCGGAACGGTTATCTTTGCAACGTAAACGAACTGTTCACATTCCACCGCATAATAAGTCACCTTGTTTTCATCGTTGAGATGTTCGGCAAGTTTCTTTGCCTTATCATAGGTCATTCCTTCCGCCTTGTTGTCCGGACGGATTCCCGCTCCGGAAGAAAGAACGTTTTCAACGGTCTCGCCGGTAAGCTTGTTATAAACGCGATAAGTTTCGCCGATGCTGCGGTATTTTTCCGGGTCGAAATCCACAAGCTGACCTTTAAGGTAACCGGTGGTGTGAACGTCAAGGTTTTCAAATTCCTCTTCATCGATGATTCCGACGTAGAAAACGCCGCCTTCGGGTTTGTCAGCAAAATAAACCTCGGGGGTATCAACGGTGTTGTCGAGTTTTATGGTGTCTTTAAGAGTGATCTTGGTCTTGGTGGGCTCTTTTACGGGAAGAAGTTTAAGGCTTCCGTCGCTGATGTTAAGTTCGATGGTATCGAAAGGTTTTTTGTCGCCGCCGACGTTTTCAAAGACGATCTTGAATTTTGCGTCCTCTTCGGCAAGAGGTTCGGTGGACCAGGTTACATATTTTGTGATGTCGCGCTCGGTGCCGTTATAGTAATACGCGGTAACTTCCATTCCGGTGGGATCGAAAACTTCGCCGGGTTTATAGTTCATCTTATCCGGGTTCTTGGTGACTTCGATATATTCAACGGCGGAGCCCACCGCAAAGAGGTTTGCGCTGTCGTTTTTGAAATAAAGAGTGCCGTCATTATCAATAATCGGGGTACATATGCAGTATTGGGCAAGTTTTCCGGTGGGTTCAAAAACGCTGTAGCCAACTTCATAGGTTTTTCCGTTGGTGGTTTCTTCGATGGTTTTAAGCGGTTCGGTCATTCCGGGTTTATCCGCAAGAACGCGGAGCTTTCCGGGAGTATAGTTATCGAAGAAATAGACGTAAACGTAACCGTCGGTCTTTTCGTAATAGGTTGTAAGGGTTCCGGTGGTCTGGGGATAGCCCTGGGTCGGAACGGAATATGCAATGCTCCAGGAAGGAATATCGATTACAGTGATATTGTGTCCGGAATATGCGGAAAACTGGCCTTTTCCGGAAACGCCGATATATGCTCTTCCGTTATAAACGGTAGGGGTGCTGGTGCTCATGGGAACGCCGTTGCTTCCGTTCTGGAGTTCGATGAAGCGGAGATTTCCGATATCGCCGGTTTTGGGGTTATATTCCGCTTCGTAAAAATATCCGCCTTTGGAAGTGAAATAAAGCTTTCCGCCGGTCTGGTTGATGCTGCTTCTGATATCACCGACGTTCGGCATCGTGACGTCGTCAACGACTTTACCGGTGTGTTTGTCGATGGAAAGAAGATGCGCAAATCCTGTCTGGTAACCGTCTTCGCCGTCATCGGTTCCGATATAGAGGTAATCACCTTCGATATATGCGCCCGCCCAATAGAAACCGCCTTTCTGGATATGGCGCCATGTTGCGATTTTTGCTTCATCAGTATCAGTGGGGTCTTCATCTGTGATGGAAAGTGCTACGTAAGCCGCTTCGCCGTCTTCGGAATTCCAGAATCCGGTATAGACGTAGCCGTCGCTGTAAGTAATCTGGGCGTTGGGCTGACCTTTAAGCGGGTCGCAGTAGAGCCATACGGATTCAAGGGTTTCGGCATTGAACGCCTGAACGGTGCCGTTATTGAGTCCGACGAAGATAAGTCCTTCCGCATAGGTAAGAGAGCAGATTGCGTAGGCGGAAGAACCGCCGGTCATTTTTCCGGTCTGGATTATTTCGCCGCTTATCTTATCGATTTTCATAATGGTTTTGCCGGCGTAACAATAAAGATAATCGTCAACAAGAATCGGAACGCCCGTTGCGCCGTAATCGTAACCTGTTCCGATTTTGTTTGCCCAATAAAGAGCTGTTTCTTCTTTTACGGTAGGAGTGGGGCGGTCGATTACCATGTTGTTATTGTTGTTAAGTCCAAAGAAAGGCCAGCTGGAATCGTATTCTTTAAAAGAGGTCGCCGGCGCTTTTTCAAGGTTCACCATAACAAGAGCATCGCCGGCGGGAACATATTCCGCGGTTTTGCCGATATATCCGAAAGCGGTTACGTTATAGGTATAGGTTTCGCCTTCAAGAAGTTCAAATTCTCCGTTTTCATTTGCGGGAACGCCTTGCTTAAATTTATCGCTGATATAAACAAGGGCATTTTTCGGGTTTACGCTGAAAGTGATTTTTGCTTTTGCAAGTTTTGTTATTTTAAGGTTATATGTTTTTTCAAAACCTTCCGCATTCTTTACGGTAACGGCGATTATGTTTTCGCCTTCGGAAAGAGCAACAACGTTGTTTTCGCTTCCGTTATAAGTAACGGTATAGCTTTCGTCATAGGGAACGCCGGTTACGGCGATTTTTTCTTCACCGGTTGAAGCGGTATATTCGGTGGTGCTGACTGCAAATTTTTCGTTGAAGGAAATTGCGTTTCCGTTTAAATCCGCGGCGGAAAGTCCGGTAAGACTCGGGGTTCTTTTAAGTTCAATGGTATAGGTCTGAATATCGCCTTCAACACCGACTTCAATAGTTACGGTGTTTCCGACCGTGCCTTTGTTGAGCGCCCTGGTCAGCAAAACGCCTTTTGCGTTGCCGGGTTTTACGTTTATTACCTGTTCGGTGCCTTTGGTTTCAATGAATTTTGCGGTGATGGTCGAACCTTCCGGTGTGTCGCCGGAAAGCTTTGCCTTGATGAAAATTCTGTTGACGTTGTCCTGAACTTTTACGTCATATCCAAAAATTTTGTTGCCCAGTTCCGGGCTCATTTCAAAAAATTCGCCGGTTGCAGTTTCGGAAAAACTGAGTTCGGAAAGATAGAGCGCAAGTTCGGTTACCGTTACCTGACATTCTGCGGAAACGTCGCCGATTTTTGCGGTGACGGTCGCTTCGCCCTTTGAAACCGCGGTAACAACGCCTTCGGCAGAAACGGTCGCAACGGTTTCATCGGAAGAAGACCAGATTATTTCGGAAGCTTTTTCTTCCGGAACAACGGCTGCGGCAATTTCCGCGGTCTTTCCTTCGGTTATTGAAAGGGCGGTTTTATCGAGGGAAAGGGTGATTTCGGGTTCTGCTTCCTCCGCAATAACTTTCATATACGCAGGGCTGGATGCATAAGAACTGGATTCTCCGGGCTGACCGTCCGCCCAGATATACCAGGTTCCGGCTTCGGAAAGTTCAAGAACCGCGCTGCCGTTTGTTGTTCCGGCGGTTTTATAATCGCTTCCGTAAAGTTCCTTTCCGTAATAAACGGTTGTTCCGTCCGAAGCGGGAACATTGCTGTAAGTTGCTTTTCCGTTTCCGTCGGAATAATCCCAATACTGGCTTATTCTTTTAAGATTTGCGGTATAACTGCCAACAGAAGCTTTGTCTTCAAAAATCACGTTTTCTTCCGAATCGAAGAAATAGTTGAATCCGTGAAGAGAATCCCAAAGGAAATAATAATCCGTGTAATGGCTGAGGCAGATAAAATCGCCGTTTTTAAGAACGATATGGTCCGCTGTTGCAACGGTTTCATAGTTTCCTAAGGAAAAGCTTGCATCCATATATTCTTTTCCGTTGATCCAATATTTAAGGTTATTGTCCTCAAATCCCATAAGTCCGCTTGCAAAATAAATGCTTCCGGAAGCACCGGTTATAAAAACTTCGCTCCAGTTTCTTCCGAAAATCTTTTCGTGCGCATAAATAAAAAGATGGAGCATGGTTGTTTCATAATTTCCGTCATAGTCGCTGTCAAAAACGAAATCGGTGAGTCCGTACATAGCAAGGTCTATTTTTTCAAGTTCCGAAAGCGGAACAGGAATATGTGCCGCAACGGAGCCTTCCGCGGTTTCGATGAATTTTTCGTCATGGCTTACAGAAAGATAAACGTATTCTTCTGTTTCTCCGTCCGCCATTGCCGTTACCGGGAACATTCCCACTGTCATTATCACAGCAAGGAAAAACGATAACGCCTTCTTAAAAATGTTTTTCATATCTTCTCCTCCTTTTTTGCAAAAAAAGAAGCCGCCGAAGATAAAAAACCTTCGGCGGCCGAATTTTTCCGCAGTCTTTGCTTTTTCGGGTGTAAACGCACCGCAAAAAAACTTTCCACGCATTGTCGACATTCTGGCTCGCGCATTTGGGAAAAAATTTGTTTTCCTGCGTTTTTTGTTCTACCTTCTCGGTTTCCCAATGGCCGGTTCGCACCGCGAACAAAAAACTCCTGCGCATACAGCAACGGTTACTGCTCCGGACTCTCACCGGATTTCCTAATTCCGGCGCCTGCAAAAATTGCAGCCATAACGCCGGAACACAATGCAGATTATTAAGTTAATTCAATAATATCACTATATTTTTCGGTTTTCTATCCGTTTTAATCAAGTCAGCAAGATAGGACATGTCCTTTCTTGTTAAAAATTGTATAATGGCAGTATTGAGAAAAATCCACACTCTTCGGAGGATTATATAATAATGAACTATATAGAAGTAATGGAAAAATGCGAAAAATATATCGGGGAACATCTTGAATATCCGCCCACGGCAAAGGAACTTGCGGAATTTTCGGGATATTCTCTCTATCATTTCTGCCACCTTTTCCGGGCGCATTTCGGAATTTCCGTCGGGGAATACATTTCCCGCAAAAAGCTTGAAAAGGCGGCGGAAAACATTGCCGCCGGAATGAGCATAACGGAAACAGCCCTTCGGGCAGGTTACGATACTCCTTCCGGTTTTGCGAAGGCTTTCCGAAAAAATTTCGGAACAAACGCTTCGGAATACCGCAGAAACATTCTGAAAGAAGATGAAAAAATGACCATTATCGAAAAAGATGCTTTTTCCGCCATCGGTTACTGCATAATTCCGCCGGAAGAAATCAAAAGCGAAGAATACGGCGCATACTGGAAGAAAATCGATTTCACCAAATATCCCGCATACCCGGAAAACCTTGAGGACTTCGGCGAAGTTGCCGCCTGGATACATCCGACCGAAAACAACGGAGAACTCAGTTATTTCTTCGGTTTTGAAACAAATTGCGAAACCGTTCCGGAAGGTTTTTTCTCAATTACAGTCCCGAAAGCGGAATACGCGGTTTTTGACGCGGAAGTTTCCGTTTTTGACGAAAAACTTTCCGAAGAACTTAACCGGCTTTGGAAGCATATTTTTGACGAATGGTTCCCCGTTTCCGGAAAGAAATTTGACGAGGAAAAAATGTGCTTTGAGTTTTACAAAGGCGAAAAAGCCTATATCTATGTTCCGATAAAATAAACTCCCATACTTTTTGAAAAGACACCGTGTTTTGGTTTGGGCACGGTGTCTTTTTCTGTAACAAATTCCGTTCGGTGGTAGCGCTTATGCCGTATTTTCCTGTGGTGTCGCCTATAAAAAATATATACCCTACACCACCCAAAAACGCTGAAAATTGGCATTTTACAAAAATCCGAAAACTTGTTTTGCCAAAGCAATCAAAGGCATCACAAACAAATAAGCCACCTGGCCAGCAAATATTGACCAGGTGGCTTATTCTGTAATTTTTCACACTATGTGAAACTCTGTGGCGGAGGCGACCCACCACTACAGAGCAACACGGAAATAATCATATGGCGAACGTTTTCAAAACGATTGCGAAAACCGGGACGGCGACTAAATCCACAAACCATGTTTTTGACCATTACCCTCCACCAGTCCCAGTCCAAACGTCCTGTTTTTGATGATTTTTGGCCATTTCCGCGGGTTGAAACTGCATTTTCCGGGGGTTAGTCACGGGTATAAATTTGCATGTTGGAATGGGATTTGATGGTAGATGGGTTACACTACCATAGATTTACATTCCTTAATTCCGTCATCCCCCCTTGACATCCATTACACAGCTGTGTATAATGGAGCCAGAACCACTATACAGTTGTGTAATATAGCATACTGGAGGAAAACATCATGGCAAAAAGCACAAGACTCGGCGATGGCGAACTTGAAGTAATGCAGGCAATCTGGGAAGCAAAGGAACCCGTTTCTGCCGGAAGCATTCTTGAAAAAGTTAAAGAAAAACGCACCTGGGGACTTTCGACCCTTATGACTGTTCTCGGAAGACTCATCGAAAAAGGTTACCTTTCCGTCGATAAAACCAGCGGAACCAATATATATACGCCTATAATCTCTGAAAAGGATTACAAAAACAAGGAAGGCCGCTCCTTCCTTGAAAAAGTTTACGGAAATTCTCTTTCCGCATTTGTTGCCGCTCTTTATGACGGCGGAAATATCAAAAACGAGGAACTGGAGGAGCTTCAAAGATTTATCGAAAGCGCGAAAAAGGAGGAATAAGCAATGAAGGAAATTTTTCTCGATTTTCTCGAAGTTTCCGCTTCAATGGCAGTTGTAATCGCCGTTATTGCACTTTTTTCTTCGCTGATTGATAAAAAATTCAGTGCAAAATGGAAATATTGGGTCTGGCTTTTCATTGCGATAAGGCTCCTTATACCCATCAGCCCGGATTCTGAAATTGCCGAACAAAAAATGGAGCTTTCCGTTCCGGATAAGGTGGTCTATTACAATGCGGAGTTTGTTCCGGGAGAACCCGTTCCGAGCGAACCCGCAGTCGTTGTAACTCCTTCCGGACAGACTTCTGTTATGACCACGCCGGATTCGCTTACCATGAAAGAAACGAGAAGAACCGTTCTCGACGTTCTCGGAATCATCTGGGCGGCAGGAAGCGGAGTTTTTGTAATATGGTATATTGGCGGATATTTTTATTTTAAAAACAGACAGCTTAAGAATTCCTACCCGGCAAGCGGCAAAGCAAAAAAAGCCGTGCTCAAAATCAAAAATGAGCTTGGAATAAAAAGCGATTTTGATGCTCTTGTTTCCGAAAACGTAACAAGCCCAATGGTTATGGGTTTTATAAAACCGAAGGTTATTCTCCCGGCGGAAGATTTTGAGCAGGAAGAACTTTCGCTGATTCTCCGCCATGAACTTACCCATTACAAACGCCACGATACGCTTTATAAAGCGCTTTTATTGCTTGTCAACGCGCTCCATTGGTTCAATCCTATGGTCTGGATAATGCGCAGCATTGCCGCAACCGACCTTGAACTTTCCTGCGATTATTCCGTAATCGGCGAAATGAGCATGGATACCCGAATTAAATACAGTGAAACTATTCTCGCCTGCGTTCATAGGGAAAGAACCGCCTGCACCGTATTTTCGACCCATTTTTACGGCGGTGCAAAAACCCTTGAAAAGCGCTTTGAAAATATTTTGAGCACCGAAAAACGCAGGAACGGTTTTCTTACTTTTGCTGCCGTGCTCATGCTTGCCGCAGTAACAGGAAGCCTTATTGCCTGCAGTGCGGTTTATAACGAACCTTCTGAAAATGAGATAAAAGAACTGCTCCAAAAGGCGGATTCGGTTTACCAAAGGAACGATTACAGCCTTTTCAAAATCCGGAACAATACCGTTGTTTTCAGCGAGGGGAATGCCTATATCCTCATTAACGATTACGATTCTGTCGTCCGGGAGATTTTTACCGAAAAGGAAATTGAAAAGCTTGAGGCGACCGGAACAAAAGACGGTATTCCCATTTATCTTGACCTTGACGGCAAAGTTTATAAACTCCGGGGCGAAAACCCGGATTTGATAACAGCAAAAACCCATTACAGTATTATCCATTGGATAAAGCTTATCTCCATCGAAGGAAACCGCTTTACCTATGACGTCTGCCATTCCGGAACGGAGCTTATTACAACAAGAAGCAGAATCGTTATAGTGAACGAAAGCGGAAAATTCCTTCTTGATGAGTTTGACAGCCACATGGATTACATAATCACCGAAGACCTTTTTGAAATCGGTGACGAAATGAGAGAAACAACTCCGAACCGGGAAGAGGAATTTGCCGTTAGAAGCGAAAAAATTTCCTCCTTCCTCAAAAACTATCCCGATCCGCTCGTAAAGATACCAAATCTTTCAACCGCATCGCCAAAGCAAATTTCTCCCGAAGACGCAAAGAATCACGAGGAGCGCGAGATCCTTGAATTTCTTTATACATATTACAGCACCTTTGCCACCCTTGAGGAGCCGGATTTTTCCGGTTTCCAAGGTGGCGGCGGTGATTTTACCACCACAGAGCAGGTTCTTCGCTGCAGTGCGGCAAAACAAAGGCTCAATAAAACCTTCTGGAAGGATTTTGAACTTGATGTGGAGGTTCTTTCCCGAAGAGGAAAAGCCTATTTCGGAATGACCAGCTTCGAAATAAAATGCGGATATTCCGCAACGGATAATTACGGAAATACCGTTTTTGGAACGGATTACTGGGATATCGAACTTGCATCAAAGGCTTCTTCAAATCTTGCCTATATGAAAACCTTTGCTCCAAGCACAAAATATCAGAGCGAAAGCGGATATATTGAAACTTTAAACGAACTTATCGAAACCGCAAACAGTTTTCCGGAACTTAAATGGGATTACAGAAAACTTGCGGATTATATGATTGCGGAATATTATCTCGGTATCCGCCCGGTAAAATAATTTTTTAATTTTTGCAGCGGTTCCTTTATAAAATCACACTTATTAATTAAAGGCCCTTTGTTTTTACGGATTCTCTTACAGAAAAGAGGTTTGATATATGTTTAAAATTGCTTTTCGCGGACTTTTGGGAAAGAAAAAAGATACCCTTCTTCTTTGGAGCGTTGTAGCTCTTGCTTTTGTTTTTCTTGTTCTTTCAACAACGCTTATTGTTTCGCTTAACGAAACGGATTCCCACCAAAGGATTTATACCTACGGAAGCTGGCAGATTATGGGAACCGGCTTAACCGAAAATGAAGCGAAAAATTTATCTTCCTCCGCCGAAAAATCCGCCGTTCTTCCGATGATAAAAGTAAAAGGCGCGGATTATTTTGCCGGCGACAACGAATATTATTTCAGCACCATGAGCGATGACCTCGCAACACTTGGAAGTTTTGAACTCAAAGAAGGCCGCTGGCCCGAAAACAGCGACGAAATTGTTCTGGAATACGCAAGGCTGACCGCTCTCGGTCTTGAAGTAGGCGATACTTTCACCGTTGCATCTACCGTTTATCTCCCTTTTAATGAGGAAAAATTTGAAGCGCAAAGAGAAAAAAGGGATGAATATATCGAACTTGCCAATCAGGCGAGAATCGAACGGAACCTTGAAATTTTCAGAAACGGAACATGGGAACTTTATACCGGAATCGAATATACCCGATGGGACGCTCCGTTGGATTTAAGATTTTTTGCGGAATATACCCTCGGTGAAGGAAAAGGTTATATCGAAGTTTTTGCCGATGAGGAAAATCCAAACGGAAGATACATCCCCTTTGAAGAAATGACCGATGAGGAATTCATTAAGGTAATTACACATTATTTCAATTATTACGGCAATTACGGGCTTGATATAACCCCCTTTATGACCGAAGAAGAAAAAGAAACCTGGGCTTCATATATAAATGATCTTATGGGATATAAAAATATGAACATAAGGGTTTCCCAGGAGAAAAGCCTTTATTCGGATTATGACCCATATACCGAAATGGCGAACACCACCGACCTCACCGTTATAATTCCGAAAACTTATACGGTCTGCGGCGTTATGGAAACCTATTCCGACCGTTGGGACAGCGGAAAACATAATCTTCCAAGCGGATTTATTCTTCCGGAAAGCTACGCGGATTTTGTAAATGCGCAAAAAGCGGTCATTGAAAAATATCCCGATTTCGGATTTGTTGAATATGAGCATATTGCTCTGCTTCATTCCGAAGATAAAACAACGCTTTTTGATTCCGTAAACAATTATATGAACGAAAACGCTCCTCTTTTTAACGTCAACAACAGTGTTGTTTTTTATTGGGATGAGCAAAGCGGTGAAACTTTCGATTCGAGGTTCCTTCTCTGGTTCAATCTTCTTGATGAAACGGAAAATAATCTTATTTCCATAGATTCCGTTTTTGTTCCGGAATATATTGAAAACCCGGAGGAATTCGCAAAGGAAACTCTTTCGCGGCAACACACGGAACAATATTATATTCCTGCAGAAAGCTTTACTCTTGAAAACAGCGGAAAGCGGATTTCTGTCCCCTATCTTGAGGACGATTATTTCATGGTGACCCTTCCGGAACTTTCCGGCGGAACTGTCGCTTTTGAATATGAAGGCGAAAACTATAAAATACCTTTTGAGGATTTTATAAACAGAGATTTTTCCGTCGCCGGAATGAAAATTACAAACCCGAACCATGTTTTTGCATCTGGAGAAAATGAACAGGGCGATTATGACCCAATTATGGTGAATCGCTTTGCCTATCCTTCCTCCAGCGAAGGCAACGGAAAAGTTCTTATCCTCGTAACGCTTATCCTTTTCGTAACAACGGTTTGCTCCGTTTTCCAGATTTTCTTCACCCAGGTAAGAAAACGTCTGCGCAGGGTGGTTCTTATGAAATCCATCGGTGCGGAAAACGGACAGATCGCAAAGATGTATTTCTGGGAATTCTTCATCTTCTGGATTTCCACTTTGCCCATCGGAATAATCTTCGGTCTTGGCGGAGCGTTCCTTTCCTCCAAGGCTCTTGAAGGATTCCAAAACAGAGAAATCATCTTCTCTGTTGACCCGACTGTTTTTGCGCTTTCGCTTGTTGCGGGAACAGTTGCACTCGCTCTTGGAATGGTTGTTCCCGTTATCATGGCCGTCGGCGTTCCGCTTACAGGAAGAACCGCACACAAAAAACCTTTTGCACCGCCGAAGAAAGAAGTGCGCCAAAACTTCCTCAACGTAACCCTTCGTGAACTTTCGGTCAACAGAAACAAAACCGCAGTAAGCGGCGCACTTTGCCTTTTTATGGTGATGATAACAGTTCTTTGCGTATTCATCGGGTTCCGCTTTATGGATCCTTACCGCGAGAATGTTGAGCGCAGCGGAAAACCGGAATATTTACTCCAAAGCCCATTTGCAATGTCTAGCCGCCAGCTTGATGAATATATGGCAGAGATTGAAGCACTCGGAATCTGCGATTCCGTTTCTGTTTATCGCCATTGCGACGAAGCGATTATGCCGCTGAGTGATGCTCCGGAAAGCATCCTGCTCCAAACCGCATTTTCCGGAAACGGCATTTCTGTTCTCGGCCATTACGGTGTAACCGGTTATCCTATTTCTCTTTATTCTTTCAATTCCGATTCGGAGCTTTTCGGAAAGCTTCAAAATGCCGTAACGGTTGGAAAGCTTGATGCAAAGAAATTTGATTCCGGCGAAGAAATGCTTCTTCTTGTTCCGCTTTATAAGGAGACAAAACCGAAGGACGATTCCGAAGGACTTTTCGGTTGGGAAAATCTTTCCGAACTCGGAATCGAAACAAGCTACTATCCGGAATATAAGAATTATTATGATATAGATACTTCCGTCAGCCTCGGCAATGAAATATTTATCGGCGCGGAAACCCGCTCCGTTGCCGAAGGCGGAAATGTTTATAATTATCAATATAACGAAACGGGTTTGAAAATCGGCGCTATAATCTATTATTTCCCGGAAGAGGGAATATGGCCCCTTGGCGCAAACGGCGAAGGTTTCCAAATCATCTGTTCCGAAAAAGCAATGTCGAAAGTCCTTCCAAATACCTACAGAACAAGGAACAATGATGAGCTGCGCGCCCTTGAAATTATGAATATGGCAAGCGGTTACGGCACCACCGATTTTTATATCAACATTAAAGACGATGTTTCCCGGGAAGACGCTGACACCGCACTCCTTATTTTCAGCCGTGCGAACTATATGGATATTGAGTTTTACCATGAGAGCAGTCAGAAACTAATGAATGATGCAATCAATAATATCCTTTTGGTCGGGCTTCTTGGCTTCACAGCTGTGCTGATTGCGCTTCTTATTTTCTCCAACACGGTATCTTCCGATATCGAGCAGGAGCGAAACAAAATCGGTATTCTCCAATCCCTTGGTGTAAGTAACAGACAGCTTATAAAGCGTCAGCTTTATATAGGACTTGCAGTTTCCGGAATTGCGGTACTCATCGCAAACCTTCTTCTTTGGGGCGGAATTGCAATTTATGCCCTTCTTTCAGATGCGGTGCTTGGAAACCTTCTTTGGGGATATCCCTGGTGGCTGCATTTTGTTGCTTGCATAGTTCTTGCGGCAATAATCACCATTCTTTATATTCTTCCTATGAAGAGCATACAGAAATATCTTCCCATTGAAAACATCAAAACAAGAAAGTGAGGCTTTTTGAATGGATATTTTAAGAACCGAAGGCCTTTTTAAAACATATAACGAAGGCAGCGAAAACGAAGTCCATGCGCTGAAACCTCTTGATATTTCCATAGAGGAAGGCGTTTTCTATGCTATAATAGGCAGAAGTGGCTCCGGTAAATCCACACTTCTCCAGATTCTTGGCGGTCTTGACAGACCTTCCGGCGGAAAACTTTATATCGAAGATAAAAGTATCTTCGACCTTTCCAACAACGAACTCTGCCGTCTCAGAAGACAAAGGATTGGCTTCGTATTCCAGGCATATAACCTTCTTGAAGAACATACCGTTAAAGAAAACATTCTTATGCCTCTTCATCTTGACGGAAGAGATATCGAACCGGAGTTTCTCAAGGAACTTGTTGAAGCTTTGGAAATTTCCGATAAGCTCGACCGTTACCCCGACCAGCTTTCCGGCGGTGAACAGCAAAGGGTTGCAATAGCACGTGCTCTTGCTTCCAAACCAGCAATTCTTCTTGCGGACGAACCCACCGGCAACCTTGACCCCAAAACCGGCGACCAGGTTCTGCGTCATTTAAAAGCCCTTGCAGCGCGCTTCCACCAGACAATACTCCTTGTTACCCACGATATGGAAATTGCCGCCATGGCGGACAGGGTTATAAGACTTCATAACGGAGAGATAGTTGAGACGAAGAATAATTAATTGAAAAAGCCGAAGGAATAAAATCCTTCGGCTTTTCCTTTTATTTCTTCTTTTTTGGAGAATCAAGTTTCTTGTTCTCAAGTTCACGAGTAATTTCAGAAATGCTTTTCTCCGGGGTAGGCAGATCTTCCGGCATTGTACCTCCAAGTTCTTTTATAGTTTGGCGTACTTTTTTACCCACTTCGTAATGAGCATTATTCGCCGCTTGTTTTCCTCTTATATTCTCGCGGCGGATTTTTTCATCCGTCTGGGTTGCTCGGAAAAGATTAGCCGCTAATTCGGTACTTCCCATATGATCAAGGATTTTTTCATTCTTTTTAAGCCCCTTTTTTGCATGAATTTCTTTTGCACCAAGGCCACCATATAATCCTTTATAACCATAATTTTGAAAAATCGCATAATCTCTCGGCTCTTGTATTCCTGCCAACTGCGCTGCTTCGGCTAAAGATTTATTATGTGCAATCATTTCATTTCTGATAGCAAGGCGTTTTTGATCTTCGGATAGTTCCTCATAATTTTCTATAAGTTCCTGCTGACGGGTTTTTATTGCAAAATATGTTTGTCCAACTGCAATAGCTTCTTTTCGCGGATCACCGTTCATTACAATCAGATAGCAAGCATAACGCGAAAGCATAACATCTTCAATTTCACGCTCCGCACCTGAACCTATATTAACCATTTTGCCGACGTCGGCAAAATGGTCTTCTACATTAAATCCGCTATTCTTGCATGAAAGTTTTGCTCTTTCTATTGCATCAGAAAAACGACGCCACTGTCCATATTCCAATATTGGCTGAAGTTCCCTTGCAAGCCAGTATTCTTCGCCGTATTCGTTTATGTGTTTGATGTTTTCAAACGTTTGTTCGCTGTATTTTGCAAGTTCTTCCATAATCCAGCCTCCTGCAACGCCAATATTAGATGTATCTGTAAATATTATAAAATATATCAGACAGTAAAGTCAAGACAAATAACGAACATATGTTTTGTTTTTGCAAAATTAAATTCACTATCCGTATCATCCTTCTGATTGTTTTTATTTTTCAATCGTCTTATAGAGCATGTCCAAAATTATTTACGGCTTCATCCAACTTGTATATGGGGTGCTCAACTTACCTTCTTTTGATTTTGATAAAAATCCACAACGGTCTTCGCAACATATCGTTTGATATTTAACACAAATTATTAAACACAAAACGTTTAACTAAAACAAAATTGCTTCTAAATAGTCAAATAGTTAAAATATGTAGCTAGTGATTCTATTTTCCATTGTATATAATTAGTTTTTGTGGCTTTTAACGAATTGATTCGCTATAAATAAAATTAATAGTGCTATAAAATATCGCAATCGCTATTGACAGAACAAAATTATTGTGCTAAAATAAATTTGTAATAAAAAAGAAAGGGGTCGTGTGAAGCCATGGAAGAAAATATGAAAGGTTCTAAAGAGCGTAGTTCGCTGTATCCCGCTATTGCCTTAGACGAATGCATCGAATTCGTCAGAATCATCAACAAACAGGGCGGCAGAAAGATTGCACTTGCAAATATAGCGGCAGCTGTCGGCGTAAGTACAACAACATATTCGTTCAAAGCAAAAATCAGCAGTTCCAAACAATTTGGATTAATTAAATCATCTGGCGGTGCAATAGAGTTGAGCGACACTGCAAAAAAAATTCTGTATCCTACGGACGATGCATCTACTAACGAGTTGCTCTTGGAGTGCTTAATGACGGCGCCTCTTTACCGCAAACTTATAGAAAAATATAGCGATCAGGCACTCCCTACCGAAGAAAAACTGGGTAATATTCTTTTCCAGGACTACAATATTACTCGTTCTGCAAAGGATATTGCTGCCAAAAGATTCCTTTCCAGCGTTGAATACGCAGGGATCTTGCAAAACGGGGTTCTTGTCTTGAACCCTAGCAACAATGAGATCGACCGTGAAAGACAAAGTGTTGTTCCTAATGAACAAAACGTTACTTTAGCAGACAACAATGAGAATATTCAAACAGTAAACATCCCAACAAAGGTCTTGCCAGCCGATGGTTACAATTTTACAATCCCTACACTATCGGGTGCGGTAGCACAGATAACAATCCCTAAAGATGTAACAAAAAAAGATCTTGACTATATTCTCCTTTACATCAAGTCCATGTTGCCTACCTTCATCGAGAATCTCAAAGAAGAGCTTTAATAAAAAAACATACCACCCGTGAGTGATCTGCCCTCTTGAACCTGTGTTCCCGCACAGATTCTCCGACAATAATATGCCGGGATACTGTATCGCAAAATAATAGTATCATATTATCTCAGAGATTTCAAGAGGGAACTTCCGATAGGAGGTGACCGCTTATGGTTGAAGAATATGTATTGATATTTACCCCATACATAACCCGAAAAGGCGTGCGTATTTGGGCGAGCCAATACGGTCTTGAAGCATTTTGCTTAAAAATTCCTCGCTCTAAATACAGACCGAGATAAAACTTATCCCGCTTGCGTCCGGCCGCAGGTGGGATTTTAAATTATAGGGAACATATTTTATGCATTTTTCTAATGCAGATTATTAGATTTCTCTCTAACGGTTTTCCCTGTGGTGCAGCCAACCGCTCCCAACCCCTGTCCAAAGAATGGCCATTTTAATCCATTTATTCGCTTTCGGAATGGTTTCCTGTGGTGTCGCTTATCAAAAACACATACCCTACACCACCCGAAAACGCTGAAAATTGGCATTTTACAAAAATCCGAAAGCTTGTTTTGCCAAGGCAACCCAAGGCATCACAAACAAATAAGCCACCTGGCCAGCAAAAGCTTTCCAAGTGGCTTATTCTGTAATTTTTCACTTTACGTGAAACTGAGTGGTGGAACCCTTTCCGAGATGGATGAACACTCGTCAAAATCGCAATTTTCCACATTAAATGCCGCTTCAATCTCATCAAGAGGAATGTTTTCTATGCTTAGTGGTTTCTTGCTTGCGTTGACAATCAGAGTAAAATATCCGTCGTAAAGATAAATAGAGTGGACGAATATATTTATAATCGCTCTGCGTTTTTTGAAATCATTAAGGGGCATTTCGCAGATATAATCAAGAAAAGCCAGGATCTGTGCTTCCGATAAATATATTTTCTTGTTGTTTTCAGCGGCAAGCTGAGCTTCCAATTCTGTTTTCTCTGCCTGACGTTTATGCAGACGTTCCGTCAGCATTTCAACCGCCTGTCCCTGTTCTATTCCCTTCCAGAGATTCTCGATGGCGGCATCAGTTTCCTTGATTGCTTTTTTGATTTCGCGAATTGATGTATTGTCTTCGCTCTTGTTGCATTCCTCCTCAATCTTCTTTGCTATATACCGGATTTTCTCATCCGTAAGCATTTTGAGGCATTCTTTGATAACGCGGTCTTCAAGATATTCTTTGCCGATAATATCTTTATCACATTGTTTTCTTCGGGCTTTCTTGCACATATAGTAATGATATACTCTTCCCGATTTGCTCGTTCCGCCGTATCCAACCATCATTTCTTTGCAGTGTCCGCAAAATAGTTTTGTGGTCAGAAGATATTCGTTTTCTCCTCTTGTACGAGCAGGCACAGATTTGTTTTTATTAAGAATATCCTGTACTTTATAGAACAAATCATCGTCCACTATTCTCGGCATACCTCCGGGAGTTTCGGTATCTTTGTAAAGATAAATCCCGATATAGCGTTTGTTTTTAAGAAGATGGCTGAGGCTGTTATATGTAAATATTTTCCCTTGGGAAGTTTTTACTTTTCTCCTCTGTAAATCTTCTACTATTTCCGCCTTTGTCTCTCCTCTTGCGTAACGCTCAAATATTTCGCGGACAATCTTTGCCCCTTCTTCATCGACAGAAAAGGTTCTGTCTTTATTGACTATAAAGCCAAGTCCGGGATTACTTCCGTTGGATAAACATTTCTCGGCATTGATCAGCATGCCCCTGTGGATTTTCTGCGCAAGTTCTGCAGAATAATATTCTGCCATACTTTCAAGAACGCCTTCAATCAGAATACCGGAAGCGTCATCGGTAATATTTTCTCTTGCCGAAAGAACACGGACACCGTTTTTCTTTAGTTTCGCTTTATAGATTGCGCTGTCATAACGGTTACGGGCAAAGCGGTCAAGCTGATAAACAAGTACACCCTGAAAAGTATGTTTTTCACTGTCTAAAATCATCTTTTGAAAGTCCGTACGGGTATCAAACTTTCCGCTCTGAGCACGATCTATATATTCCCCGACAACCGTATATCCCATCCTTTCAGCGTAGGCATAACATTCTTTTAGCTGACCTTCTATCGACTGTTCCGTTTGGCTGTGGCTCGAAAATCTGGCATAAATTACAACATTCATATATTTGACCTCCTTTTTTATACCTGGTAATATTTTACTGAAAGTTTTTTCTTTTGGCGAATGTACGGAGTTTTATTTTGATGGCATATAAAAAAGAAACCCTTTGTTCATCTGAACATAGGGTTTCTTTTTTATGAGAGTTACATTATCGAAATTATACCTTCCATAGCCGCCGCAAATTCCAATGGCAAATCATATGCACAGTTGTGCTTTCCGGCGATGCGGATAAAAGGCAACGCGGAGTTTTCCGCAAGCATCTGCGTGGTTTTATAGATAAAATCTTCTCTATGGGCGTCGCCGGCACAGAAAACCGATTTAACTTTTTTCGGAATTTCCGGAGAAAGCTCCTTTGTAAAAGTTTCCGCAAATTCATGTTCGATAAAAAACCGCATATTTTCCTCTTCCCGGAGCATCGCTTCTTCGGATTTCGGCTTTGCGTTTTCATCGCCGTTATCCATGAGAAGGAGGAATTTTGTTGCTCCTCTGCCGATTTTTCCCGCCGCAACAAAAGCGTTTATCTTATCCGCAATTTCAAAAGCTTCGTGGTTTTCCGGAAGAAAAGCCATGGTCGGCGGTTCGTGGATTATCGCAAGGGAAACAAGTTCCGGAAATTTGCTTGCAAGGCACATTGCGATAAGCGCGCCGGCGCTGCAGCCGATAGCCGTCACCGGTTCTTCCGGCGAAAATCTGTGGATAATTTCCGCCGCATCATCCGCGGAATCTTCAAGAAAGCCGTTTTTGATTTCTCCGGAACTTCTGGAATAACCCCGGCGGTCATAGGTTATGACTTTATGATTATTTGCGAGGATTTCCGCAGTTTCGTCAAAGAAATCCGAATCCACTGCCGCTCCGTGAATAAGCAAAATCGGCTTTCCTTCTCCGCGGATTTTGCAGAAAAGCGGCGCGCCGTTTATTTCAAAAATTCCTTCGGAATACATAAAAATCCCTCCATAGCACTGACGGACAGCCCCGAAAAGAGCTGTCCGCAGCATTTTATTGCAGAAAAGAAGTGAGAAGTTTTTAGTTTTTTTCGCTTTTTTTCATGTAGATAACAAGAGCAACAAGACTTCCTACCAGTCCGGAAAGGAGTCCGCTTATGCCGTTGTTGATTGCGTTTTCAATTGCGGTTTCCGGGAAAGGAATAAGAAACATTGCAGCTGCAAAACTGAGGATTGCGCCTGCTATTCCGGAAGGGATTGCGTTAAAAAGAGCTTTTTTGAACATATTGTGTCCTCCTTTTTAATGGGTTGAGAGTTTTCTGAATATAAAAGAAAGAACGGCACCGGCAATCGCAAGAGCCATTGCCGCAAGGAATGCGGTTTGATAAGCGCCGGCGGAAGCGTAGATTTTGCTCATGATTGTGGGTCCGAAATAACCCGCCGCGGCAAAACCGATGAACATGATTCCATAGTTGACGCTGTTGTTTCTTCCGCCGAACTGGGAAGCGGTGAATCCGGGATAAATTCCCATAATAGAGCCGAAGCAAAGTCCGACTATGCAGACTCCGATATAGAAAGTCGCAACGCTTCCTTCACCGGAGATAAAGAGAAGCCCAAGGCCGAGAGCGGAAACAAGGAATACCCCGAGAATGGTGTTTACGGAACCGATTTTGTCGGAAATAAATCCTGCAAGGATTCGGCCGAGAGTGTTGAATATTGCAAGAACGGAAACAACAACTGCCGCCTGCGCCGCGGTCATTCCAATCATGTTCTGTGCAACAGGAGAAGCCTGGGAAGTTACCATAAGTCCGGAAAAAGCTCCGCAGAGAAGCATGAGAATCATAACGTAGAAAATAGGGTCTTTGAGCATCGCTTTCCAATCTTTATCCACAGGAGCTTTTGCACCTGCTTTTGGCGCGGGAGGATTCCAGCCTTCCGGTTTGAAATCCTTCGGGCAGGTTTGGATAAAGAACGCGGAAACGCAGATGATAACCAGCATTGCCGCGCCGAGGATTTTGAATGCTGTGGTGACGTCGAAGTTATCGATAAGAGCGTTCGCAACTATTGGGATGATTACGGAACTGCTTCCGTAGGAAGCGGTGGCGATTCCGCCGACCAGACCCCGTTTATCCGGGAAGAACTTTACGGAGTTTGATACGGTACAGCCATAAACCATACCGACTCCAAGTCCTACACCAAGACCGTATGTTAGAAGAAGCATTCCGACGCTTTTTGCAAAGCCTGATACTATCATTCCAAGTCCGAAAAGGATTCCTCCGATGAAAATTACCCATTTCGGGCCAATTTTATCGTTGATGAATCCGCCGGAAATCATGGTGATTGGTCCGACCGCGTTGGCAATGGTGAAGATTATAGCAAGGCCCGCAACTTCACTTCCTGTTACAGAAGTAAGATATGCCGCCATTGGGGTTGCGAAAACGCTCCAAGCATAAAGGGAACCGATACAAAGATTTATAAGGCAGGAAGCGGCAAGGATTATCCAGCGTTTTTTTGTAAGGCTCATGGCTTAATCCTCAAAACCGGACCAGCGGGGTTTTCCGGTATAAACTTTTGCTTCTTCTTCACCGGAAAGAACGCGGATTGCGCCGGCGGCCATTGCCTCGAGTTCAAATTCGCCCGGATATGCATAGACCGGAGCGATCCATTTGCAGGCTTCGGTGATCTGATTTACAAGGTCTTCGCTGTGAACCATTCCGCCGCCGAGAAGGATTCCGTCAACTTCGCCTTTAAGAGCGGTTGCCATGGAACCGATGTATTTGATAATCTGATAGATCATTGCGTTCCATACTCTTTCAGCGGTTTTGTTGCCGGAAGCGGCAAGAGCGGTAACTTCTCTTGCGTCGGCGGTTCCAAGATGGGAAACAAATCCGCCGGTTCTGGTGCAAAGGGATTTTACTTCTTTAAGGTCTTTGTCTTTTGCATAGCGGAGAAGTTCCGCAACCGGAACAGCACCGCATCTGGTAGGAGCCATTGGGCCTTCGCCGCCGACGATATCGTTGCCGTCTATCATTTTGCCCTTCTGATGTGCGGAAACGGAAATTCCGCCGCCGATATGGCAGACGATATAGTTGCAGTCCTCATATTTTTTGCCTTCGGAAGCGGCGTGGCGGATAGCGGTTTCTTTAAGGTTAAGGGCATGGAGATGTACGTTTCTGTAAACGCCTTTAACGCCGGTAACTCTTGCAAGGTCGCAGAGTTCATCGGTATCCGGAGGGTTTACTACGAATGCGGGTTTGCCGAATTTTGCGGCAAATTCGTTTGCAAGCTGGCTTCCGAGGTTTGCGGGATGCTGAACTCCGTTTGCGCCGCGTTTTGCGTGGTCAAGAATGGTTTCGTCAACGCCGTAAACGCCGCCTTCCATTGCCATAAGACCGCCGCCTCTGCCGACGAATGCGTCAACATCGGAAAGGTCGATGTTGTTCTTTTCAAGAAGTTCGTTGATGGTATCTCGTCTGTAAGGGAGCTGGTCGCTTATGGTCGCGTATTCTTTAAGAACAGCGGCATCATGTGCTACGTTTTCGGCAAAAAGGCATTTTTCGCCTTCAAAAAGACCGATTTTTGTGGAGGTGGAACCGGGGTTTATGGTAAGGATTTTATATTCGCTCATCTTATTTTACCCCCTGTGCTCTTACGCAGCTCATGGCGATGTTGCCGACCATTTCGGAAACGGGTGCGCCTCTGGAGCAGTCGCAGACAATTTTTGCAAAGCCCTGGAGCATCGGACCGTATGCATCGGCGTGTGCAAACTGCTGAACAAGTTTTACACCGACGTTACCTACGTTAAGGTCGGGCCAGATTACGATGTTTGCCTTACCGGCAACTTTGCTTTCCTTTTTGACTTTCTTTGCGGCAACTTTGGGGTTGATTGCGGAATCGAACTGGAATTCGCCGTCGATAGCAAGATCGGGTCTTCTTTCGTTTGCGATTTTTACCGCTTCAACAACTTTGTCAACAAGGGGACCTTCGCCGCTTCCGCAGGTGGAATAGGAAAGCATTGCGCATCTGGGTTCCCATTCAACAAGGGAATGAACGGTGTCGCAGGCGGCGATTGCAATGCTTGCAAGCATATCGGAATCCGGGTTGGTGCAGACTGCGGAATCGCCGAAGCCGAGAAGCTGGCCTTCGCTGCCTTCGTAACCGGGAATATTGAAAATACCTACACTGGAAATGGTGGAAACGCCTTCCTGAAGACCGACAACCATCTGTCCTGCCATAATAACGTCGCCGGTGGAATGGGTAAGACCCGCAAAGGTTACGTCAACTATTCCGACAGCCTGCATCATAAGGGCGGTGTACATGGGGTCTTTGGATTTGCGTTTCATGGTTTTTGCGCTGTTGAGGGGATATTTTTCGCAGTAGTTTGCGATGAGTTTTTCAAGCCATTCTTCGTTGAAAGCGTCAACAACGGTGATGCCGTCAAGGGAAACACCGTATTCTTCGGCGGCGTTCACGATATCGTTTTCGTTGCCGACAAGGACGGAAGTGCAGTAACCTTTATCCGCACATTCTTTTGCGGCAAGAAGAATTTTTTCTTCGGTTGCTTCCGGGAAAGCAACTCTCTGGGGAGCGGCTTTTGCGCGCTCATAAATTTTTTCCATTATATCCATTTTGTTTTCCTCCTTAAAGTTTTTCGGTGACCGCGAACGCGGAAACGATTTCGGTTTCGTGGGAAATTGAAATATGGATAACGTAATCCGTTCCGAAAACCGATTCAAAAGCTTCCTTTGTTTTGCCGAGGAGCTTTGAGCACGGCTTTCCGTTTTCGTCATCAATAATTTCGATTTCTCCGGGACGGAATTCGATTTTGCAGGCGCTTATGGATTTATAAACCGCCTCTTTTGCGGAAAAGCGCCCCGCAAAAAATTCGTGTCTTCTGATTTGAGCATTGCCCTGAGCACGCTCTTTTTCAGTAAAAGCGCGCAGAAGGAACGGGTCGCCTTCGGAAATTGCGGCTTTGGAGAGCCTTTTTACATCAAAAATATCCGTTCCGATACCGATAATCATCTTTTCACCTCGTTTTTTGGGTGCAAAAAGGGCAGCAGCCAGTTTTTTGACCGCTGCCCTTCTCGTTGGGGATTATTATGTTTTGTCTGAGCACCGCACAGCGGTCCGCGCCGTGCTCAAACCTTTTTATGCTGATTTATCAGTCGAATCTGCCGTATTCGATATCGCCGTCAACATATTTGGGCGGAACAACGGGGATCTGGAGATAGGAATCGTATTTTCCGCCGGTATAGATGGAGGTATCGCCGTGGTTGTCGGTATCCCAGAAGAGAGGTTCGAACCAGCCTTCGCGGATATAATGACCTGCAACCTGGATACGGAGGGACTGACCTTTGTGCCAGAAACGGCTGGAAGGAACGATTTCAACATCTACCGGAACAACTTCGCCGGGCTGAATTTTTTCTTCTTTAAGATGGCTCTGGATGGGCTGGAAATCGGTGGATTTGTCCGGGTCAAGAGCGCGGTGGGAAATTCTCATCTTGCCCCAGGTACCGGGATGAGGTTCGCCGAGAACGTCGGTGGGAAGCCATTCACCTTTGGTATCGAGTTTCTGGATGTTGATGAACATATCGGCGTCGTTATATTCCTCTGCGGTTACCCACATATGGAGTTTCATATAACCGGTGATTTCAACGTCTTCGGTGAATTTGATATCGAAGTTGGTTACGCCGGTGTTGCCGTCATAGCTGACTTTGCTTTCGGCTTCAACAGGATTCCAGGAAAGTGCGCCGTTTGCGGCATCAAGATAAAGTTTCTTATACTGGGTGCGTTTGAGCGGGAAAGTCTGTTCGGGACGGTCTTTTGCATAAAGGAATTCGTGTGCGTCCTGAACTTCAAGGCGAACTCTCGGGGTGGATTCCCAGCAGTTGTGGATATCTTTGAGGTAACGTTCGAAGAAGAGTTCAAGCTCTGCAAGATGCTCTTTGTTATAGCCGTCCGGCCATTCGAATTCGCGGTGTGCTCTCATCCATTTTTTCTTGGATTTGATTTTTCTGAAGCCCTGGAAAGCTCCGCGGAGATGGAAGTGGTTCCAGCAAGCGGTGCAATATACCGGGATTTTGATTTTTTCGAACTGAGGAATTTTGTCTTCCCAATATGCGTTCATAAGGGGAGATCTTTCTGCCATGGCGACCATGTCGTCAACTTTGTTTTCGCTGGTGATGGAGCTTACGATGAATTCGTTGAATGCGATTGCGGGAACGCCGCCTTCGAACATGGATTCACGGTAAATATCGGAAGTTCCTTCCCAGGGGGCGATACATGCAAGGTGCGGCGGCTGCTGTGCTGCAATTCTCCACTGGCTCATTGCAACTGCGGAGTTACCGCCCATACCGATTTTGCCGTTGCACCAGGGCTGCTGTGCAAGCCATTCGATTACGTCGTAACCGTCGCGGGCTTCCTGAGTTCCGAAGCAGCAGACGTCGCCTTCGGAATGGCCAACGCCTCTGGGGTCGATGTTGATGATTGCGTAATCTTTATAGCACCAATAGAGAGGGTCGGTGGATTCGAATTTGGTGAGTTTGGAAACAGTTCCGGGTGCAACACCCATGATCTGCCATTCGCTCATTCCTTCGCCGGGGCGTTTTCCATAGAAGCTCCAGGAAAGGATTGCGGGGATGCCGACTTTGTCTTTCGGACGGAAGATATCGATATAGATGTTAACGCCGTCGCGAAGCGGAACTTTAACGTCCTGTTCGCAGATGATTCCGGGTGCGCATTCATAAGTTCTGGGGTTAAGGTCGGGGCAGACGCCCATTCCCATGGAGTTCATTCCGGGACCGCCTGCATCGCGGTTTTCGGATCTGGGGTCAACGGGAGTTTTACCCTGGCGGTAAACGGTTTCCATTTCAACGCCGTTGAAAGTTTCAATTTTGGTGGATCTGATAGGTTCGGGCATTCCGGGCATAGGCATGATTAAATCCTCCTTTTAATATTAAATAAATGAATAAATATACAGTTTATATGTTATTCTTCACAAAGTTCTTCGATGTAATCTGCCGCAAGTCCGATGGTGGGGCAGCGGCGGAAGCGCATAAAGGAAATTTCAACATCAAACTCATCTTCAAGGAAGTTGGTCATCTGGGAAACGTTTCCGGATCTTGCGCCGAGGTCTTCGATAAAACGGGTATCCTCGTTGATTTCTTCGGGCTTTTTGCCGAAAAGAACACAGCATCTTTCGATGATTTTTTCAACAGCCTGTTCGCGTACAGTCATTTTGCATTACTCCTTTTCAAAAAGTTTTCAGGTATCCCTTGATACCGACAATAATATTGTATATAATATTTTTGACCGAAACAATGTAGCCAAAAACAAAGTTTGAAGGCAAAATTGCATTTCAATTTGTGAGCGCTCACAAAACGGAGGTGTTCTTTTTGGAAATACATAAGATACTCGAAAAACTAAGCTCCTTTTCACCGAAAGCGGTTGCCGAAGTCAAAGAGCCGACTTATATCCAGACCCATAAGATGATAAAACCCGGTCAGCCGAGTTTTTTCCCCGCATGTCTTTATGTGGGATATGTTTCCGAACTTCCTCCGGTTCTTGAAGATAAGGGAAAGGCAAACCTTATCTGCATTGACGATGCACCAATTCCTTCCGGTTTTACCGCAAGCGGGGATATAAACCTTTATCTTATTCCTAAAGACACGAACCAGTTCGACGTTCTGAATAAAATTGCGGATATCATGATCGATGAGGCGACCCTTACCTCTGCAATGCGCCGAATTCTTGATACGCTCTATGCCGGAAGCGGTCTTCAGGCGCTTGTTGATGTTGCCTCGGAAGTTTTCGAAAACCCGATCTTCATAAACGACAGCGCATATAAAATCATCGCTATGTCCCATAAAACACAGTTCAAGAACGAAACCCTTGAAGAAGAAAAAAGCCTTGGCTACGTTCATGTTTCCAATATTGAAGGAATGAAGCGTGACGGACTTTTAAGCAAATTCCTTGGCAAAAGCGACAAAATCATGACAAGTAAGCGCAGGGACAAAAACGAAACCTGGCTTTTCAAAAACGTTCTTCTTCACGGGATTTTTATTGCCGCTGTTGCTATTGTTGATAACAACCGCCCCTTCCGGGAGCTGGATTACGAACTTCTGGAACGCTTTTCAAAAATCGTCGCGGTTGAAATGGAAAAGAACGATTTTTATAAGGATAACCGGGGAGTTATGTACAACTATTTCCTCAGCGACCTTATAAGCGGAAAAATACAGAACCAGAAAAGTATTGTTCAGCGCGCCAATATCCTCAACTGGAAAATGTACGAATGGTTCAAGATAATCGTGATTGTTGACGGAAAGAAGGAGTTTTCCGAAAGCAGAATGCAGTCCATTGCGGATAATATCCGCAGAGCGATTCCGGATTGCCGCTGGACCATTTATCAGAAAAACCTTATTGTTTTTATAAGCAGACCGAAAAAGGATATCGCTTCCGCAAACGAAACCGAAACCTTTAAAATTTTCCTTAAAAACAACGATATTTATGCCGGGGTAAGCTCCGCTTTCAACAATCTCATGGAGGCTTCAAGGTATTACAAACAGGCTGTCCGCGCCGTTGATGTGGGTGTTTTTTCTCATAAAAGCGAAAATCTTTTCTTCTATCCGAATGTTTCGCCATATTACGCCGCTTCGCTTATCCTCAAACGTTCCGAACCGAGGGATTTTTGCCCGGACGAAATCGAAGCGATTCAGCAATATGATGCGGACAATAATTCTGAACTTCTGCTCACCCTTGAAAAATATCTCTATTACGTCGATGACCCGGTTTCCGCAGCGAAAAGCCTTAATATTCACCGCAACACACTTTTATATAGAATAAATAAGATAAAAGAGCTAACCGGACTCGATCTTTCTAATGGTGATGAAAGGTTCAAGGTTCAGCTTTATCTTAAACTTGCGGAATATCATAAAAATAATATATAAAAGCTCCCTGCAAATCTTTCGATTTGCAGGGGCTTTCTTTTGTCCGTTTTTATGTCGGATGTACTAACTCAAGTTTCTTTTCTCTCTTATATTCCGGATGAGCACCGAGCCAATGCTCAAAATATTCTTTGCCTTTATCCGTGTTGTAAAAGCTTCGGATTTCCGGTACAAGCGACTTTGCATAGAGGTCAAAAAGCTCTTTTTCAATCTCAATTTTCTGATAAATGTTTCTTTCATACTCCATGCTTCCACCTCACCGTTCTCGTTCTTTCTGTTTGATGAGGTATTTTGCGTAATATTCGCAGGCTTTGAGCACGAAATCTTCGAGCTGTTTGCGGCTCCCTTTGGGAACATATTTTTCTATTTTTGCAACCGGAACTTTAAACATTTCCCGCTGGTTCGCCTTTTCCTCGGACATGATTTTCTGTATTTCTTCGGGAGTAAGTTTCCCTTCCTGCGAAAGTTTTTTCATGCGGTTCGCCTGTGAAAGGGAAGGTGTGCAGTCATTGAGCACAACGTGCTCAAGCAGAGTTCTCTGTTCGTGCTCGGTCAGAAACGAAAGCTCAACAGCAGGAGTGAACGCGATTTTTCCTTCGTCCACAAGTATCAGGAGTTCGCCGATAAGCTGGGTAAGGCGGATATATCTGCGTATCTGTTCTCTGCTTTCGCTGTTTTGTTCACCGACTGTTTCGTTTGTACGGAACTTCGACCCAACTTGTGTCGAAGTTAGGTCAGAGCGGTAACCCTGCCGGTTCATAGCTTCCAGCTTCATTTTGTAGGCGAAGGCTTTTTCCGAAGGAAGAACATGTTCCCGGAAAAGATTGCTGTCCACCAGCATAACAATGGCGTCTTCACGGCTGATGTCATAAACAATTACCGGAACTTCTTTAAGCCCAAGCCGCCTTGCGGCAAAAAGTCTGCGATGACCGGATATTATCTCATATTCACCTTTCGCGTTTTCCAAAGGACGAACCAACAGCGGCATTGCGATGCCTTGCTCACTTATGCTTTCTTCAAGGTTTTCCATATCCGCATCGTCACGGACTTTGTAGGGATTGCCTTCAAAAGGATGAAGTTTCGTTATCTCAATGTTCTCTATAAATCTTTCTGTGTTTTTCATGTATATTACCTCTCTCTCGATCGTTGTCTGGTGTTTTCTTTTTCCAAAACGGAAACTTCCATTTCCATTTCCGTTCTTAGAAGTTCTTTGATTTTCGGAATGTTTTCCGCAATCTCCTCCGCGGTTTTCTTTTGTTTTCGCAAAGGTTTTATCTCCGCGGAAATATCTTTTGCTCTCTGTTTTAATTTTTCCTCTTCTTCGGGTGTTTTAACCCTTCGGATTTTGTTATAGATTTTCTGCCGCTCGTTTTCGAGATTCTTTATCTTTTCTCGCGTTTCTTCGATAAATGAAAGAAGCTCCTCACCGGTTTCGATTTCGAATCCGGCAAGAAGCCTTATCTGTTCATTGTATTTATCCAATTTTCGCATTTCATCACGCAGTAACGGTGAAACGGGTCTTTTCCTTTCCGGTACATCAAGATTCAGCGCATGCATAAGCATATCAATGAATATCTGCATCAAAAGCTGAATCGCATCCATCTGCATGGCTTTTCGAAATTCTATCTCGATTTCATAAAGGGGAGCCTTCGGTTTCCTTATCCAGTTTCGCGGTTCAAATTCCGGGTGGTTGGGATTTTGCAAAATACGCCTTTTAATATTCTCTTCGGTATATTTTTCTCCGAGGGAATCTATACGGACCGCCCTTTTCCAGCCCGGTGCGATTATTGACGGGTGCGCATAGTTTCCGGTTCTTGCGTATCTGTAACCCAGCATCATAAGCTGATGGTCGAACTGCTGTCTTGTCATAGCAACAGAAAGAGCTTCGTCGATATCTCTTTTCAGCATATCCCTGTGGGTTATGCCGCCGTTTTTGTGAATCCAGTATTCTTTCTTTTTGCCTTTGCTGTAAAAGTTCGAATCCTTCAGAACGGATTTTCCGTATTCCGCACATATCTCGTCCGATTCTTCCCGGAGTGCGATATGGTCGCGGATATGGTTTTCGTATTTCTTCCCGTCAACAAACGATACGGAATTGATTACGATGTGGTTATGGATATTATCCGTATTCAAATGAGTGGTGACTACCATCTCGAATCTTCCTCCCCACATTCTTCTTGCGGTTTTAACTCCGATTTCATGCGCTTCTTCGGGAGTGACTTCTCCGGTTTTAAAACTCTGATAACCGTGATATGCAACGTTTCCGCCCTGCTTTCCGAATCTTGCCTTTGTAGCGCTCATTTGCTCATATGCGGTTTTCGGCGAACAGTTTATTCCGCTCACATACATCTTTTTATCGGTTTTTCTGTCGTTTTCCGCATAGCGGATAACATACCACAAATCCTCATCGACACATTTTTTATCAATGGTCTTATCCGGATTTTCAGCATAATCTATCACATCTTTGAGCCTGCTTTTAACAGGCCAGAATCCCGTTGTTGCCATTATCCGCTCACCGATTTCTTAATCTCATCCGCGTTTTCTTTTCCCGGAGCAAGAAACTGCAGACGCATATCTTTGATAAGAGAATCAAGCTTTCTTTCCGTTTCCGGGGAATATTTATCGAGCCTTTCATTCATTTTGTAAAGAGAGTTAAGAATGGCGTACCATTCGAGAGGCGGAATCTCCCTCGGAGAAAATCCCAAAGCCCTTTGCCTCATATATTCCGAAACGGATATTCCGCATTTCTTTGCGGTGGATTCTATCTTTTTCTTTTCCTGCGGCGATACCCTTAAATCCAGCCGCATGGTCCTTTCTTTTTCATTTCTGTTCATTAAAATCAGCTCCTTTCCAATTCGGGGTTTCAGGGGTTACCCCTGACAAGCGGAACTTGCCGTACAAGTTCCCTGCTTGTTACATCATAAGACAGGAATTCTCCTCTTCTGCTTTTTCAACCTTTCGGAGATAGGGGATTCCCTTTTTGTTTTTCTCAAAAGTGATTAAAAGCTTGGCTCCTTTCTCAATATCCTGGATTCCGAGATAATTATCTTTCTGCCATGCGGAAGCAATAATCTTTCTTCCGTCCGCAAGAGTGAAAAAGGCAAGAATGTTGATACTGTTGCCCCAGCATCTGTCGTCAAGAGTTGCTTCAAAAGTGCCTTCCCGGTCAATATACTGATATTCATCGGTGCACATTCCGTTGTAATAAGATTTTCTGATAGAACAAGTTTTCATAAATAAATCCTCCTTAAAAAATGTAATGCCAAAATGATGCCGCCTGATTTTTCCGCATCAAAAAACGGCATCACTTTGATGCCGTCAGTTTCCGAGAAACATATCCACCGAATCCAGAAGTTCGTTTTCTTCTTCCGAAAGTGCTTCTGTTTTAACCGGTGCAACAGGAATATCTTTCAGACATTCCCGGATAGTTTCTCTTATTGTTTCTTTCAAATCGTCCTTCGGTTCAAAATATAAATTTATCGCCGAGATAACGGCGCTGTTTTTGGAACCCTTGTAATTTTCAAGATATTCCCATGCTCTGCGTTCCTCCTTGTTTTCAAGGTTAAAACGCAGGCTTCTTCTTTTCGTGCTCATATCTTTTTACCGTTTCTGATAAGCTTCATTTCGAGCATTCGCTCATATCCTTTTGCGGTTGCGCAGATGTCATCGTTTGTGATGACTCTGCTTTTGTCATAATCCGCAAAATTACAGATAAGGCAGCTTCCTCCTCCGACCACATGAAGTTTCATAATCTTTGGGTCATAGCCGTGTTTGCGAAGCCTTTGGAAAATCCCTTCAACATATTCCTTTGCGGTATCGGTTATGGTTTTAAGATACTCCTCATCGATATCTGCTTTTCCGAACCGGAGAACATCGGTTATCATTTCTTCGGGCGGTTCAGCATGATGGATTCTCATAAGGCTTTCCTGAACTTCCTGCACGCATTTATGAGTACCGAATTTTTCGGTATAGCAGTTTCTCGGGTCCGGCTTTTTATCGTTCACGAACATTATGTTCATAGTACCGTTTCCGATGTCGCAGAGCATATTGATTCCGGTGAAATCCGAAATATTGTTGACTATTGCGGCAAAGCCCTGTGGATAAATATCCGCACCTGCAATTTTGATATGGTATTCAATATTGCGAAATTTGAAGTTCACTTCACTGTGCTGAAGAAGATATTCTTTAAAATTCTCCTTTTGTTCTGCGACCCAGGTAAGCGGCAGACCCGCAGCGATGATTACTTCCGCATCGGTTATCTTTTCTCTTTTAAGCTCCCTTGCGATTGCGGCAAGGGTGAGAACGTAATAGTCCTCATCGTCGAATTTATCCGCGGTAAATTCCTTGTGACCTACTCCGACGGAATAGTATTTTCCGTTCCATACAAGCAGGTCACCTGCAAAGGTGGGTTCGGAATCGCTTTTCATAACCCCGGTCGGAAAACAGCAGTTTGCCGTTTTGATATTCCCGTAACCGTGGTCGATTCCGATAATTAATTTGTTTCCGATTTTCTTCATTTTTGATTCTCCTTTCGATTTTCAGTTTCGTTTTTTGATTTCTGAACATAATTTTTTGTGCGCCGGAAGTACAGATTTTTCAAAATACCCGCAGGATATTTCAAAAGCCGTAAGAAGCTGAACACAGCCGTGTTTTTCGCCGTCATCAAGAAGCAGACAGCTTCCTTCAAAAAAATTTGCACATTCTTTTCGGACAAGCTTTTTCACTTTTTTGCACTGCTGTTCGGTGATTTCAAGCATTGTATCGCCTTCTTTCTTTGCAATAGTAAAAAAGAACCGCCGGATTATTCCGACGGTCCTTTTTGTTGGAGGTTTTCTGTCTCCTCACTTATATTAATGTCGCATTTTTACCAAAACACATAAAGTAAAGTAACATTGTAAAAATAAAAAGCGTAACAACTTAAAAACGTTGATTTTATAAGGTTTTTATGTTAAGTTTATAGGTAGATAACAATTATTTGTAACATGCTTTCAAAAAAAATATTTCGGAGAAATTTTATCTATGGAAAAAATCAATTATTTCAGCGCAGATTACCGCGACGGATTGGTCACAATGGCAGGCAAAACCTATCCTGCAGGGACTTTTGCGACCCATCTTTTGAATCAATATTACGAAAACGATACTGTTGCAAGAATAAGTGTTTTTACCGTTAAAAACTGGCACTTGCAGGATACTCTTGAAAAAGGTTACGTTGACCCGGATCTTTTTGAAGAAGCGGGAGAAGAACTGCTTTTAAGATTCAGAGCACTTCCCTGGCTCAAGCCTTTTGACCGGCTTGACCTCGAAAGCGAAAAGATACGTATAAAGAACCTTTTCACCAAAGATAAAGCCGAAATAATTGTGGATTATTACCATCGAAAAGCAAAAGTCCATATGATGCCATGGGATATGGCTTATCTCGACCATGTTCCGGAAGAATATGACAAATATTTTTTCAAATACGCTTCCGGCCTTGCTGACGAAGCTTTAAGGACTCTTAAATTTTACGAAAGTATCGGAAATGACGCGACTGTTGCTTTTAAGAATTTTCGAGAATTCACAAAAAGGCTTGATGATGCAAAACGACTTGACGAAGCAAATCTTCTTCCGATTGCAATGGAAATATTTGAAAGACCGTATTTCCCCGTTAACGTGGAATACGTTTCGGTAAAGAAGACCGCAAAAAGTAAAAGCGTAACACTTGCAAAACGCATGTATTTTGATAACTATTACAGCTTTATCGTTACTGATTTTTTCGAAGGTTTGCATTACGGTCACTATCCCAGAAGATGTCCTATCTGCAAAAAATATTTCCTTATGGAAAGCGCAAGAAGACAGACTTACTGCAACGGATATTCTCCTTATGAAATAAACGGCAAAAAAATAACTTGCAAAAAATATGCCGCAAGAATCAACAGAAAAGAACTTGCGGAAAATGACCCTGTTAACGCAATTTATAAAAACTGCTGTTCCGCAATACGTGTAAAATACAGCCGAGGAGAAATAACCGAAGAAATTAAAAAATTCGCCTGTGAAATCGCCAAAGAAAATTACCAAACGGCAAAATTCGACGATAATTATGCAAATAATCAATATATCATTGATATGAAGGCAAACGACATTTGCGAAAAAGCAAAAGAAAAACAAATCAGCTAATGATTGACACATAAAGGAGGTGGGTGCCGTGTCAGAAAACAATATCTCAAATTATATTTATCAGCTTGATCCGGCACCCGCCGAAGACAACATTCAAGAACTGATAGAAAAATACTTTGCTGAAAAAGAAGATAAATACATAGCTTGGCTTCTTCATTGCTACGAAAACACAATCAATTCCGATATATTGAAATTTGCGAAACATTATAATTCAAGAAATCTTTTCGAGGATTTAAAACAAGCTTATGTTACAGGGCTTTTATCCGCTTTGAAAAACTACGATCCCTCTCTAGGAGTTTGTTTTACAGCGTATGCCAAAAAATATGTTCAGCACGAAATGACCGAATGCCTACGCAAAGAAACAACCGGATTCAGCGCAAAAAATTACGGTGAATATGCAAAGCTCCGGAAAGCAATGGCAATATGGAACGAACTTGACCGTTTAATGTCAAGTGATGTTATAGCGGATATAGCATCCAGAATCGGAGAATCCGAAGAGAAAACAAAACAGATACTTATAAGTGGAATTACAAATATGAACCGAACCAATCTGTTTTCGGATGAATCTGAGCAGGCCGAAACTGAAATAGCGGATAGTTCTTCGGACCCGGAAAAGCTTTTCATAAGGCACGAACGATATTTAAAACTGTGGGAAGCCTATGATAATCTTGAATTCACCGAAAGAATTATGCTTGCACAGCGATACGGCTTTTGCCCGGATTGCGGCAGCACATTTTACATGGACTATGAAGATGGTATTCCTAAAAAGAAAACATTTGAACGCATGACATATACGGATATTGCAACGCTGCATGGTTTCAGTTCACCGGATACGGCAAAACACATCTGTGAAAAAGCATTACAAAAAATCAAGGAAGTAATTGCCGGTAACGGCGGCTGGACTCTTGTTTGATAATTTACTTGCGTTCTTTATAAATACCCCCAAATCCACAAAAAGAAAAAGTTCCCGGTTTTGCCGGGAACTTTTTCTTTATACATTTTTTGCGTATTTTCAACAATTTTTTATTCACAGTTGAATTCTTATTGAACTTTGTGCGGTAAATTATTATGGAAATACTATATTTATCTGACAGAAGGATTTTTATGAACACATATCGCGCAGGAATTGACATAGGTTCCACAACAGTCAAGCTTGTTGTGCTTGATGATAA
Source organism: Oscillospiraceae bacterium (assembly GCA_017468365.1). Taxonomy (GTDB): domain Bacteria; phylum Bacillota; class Clostridia; order Oscillospirales; family Ruminococcaceae; genus UMGS1668. The sequence goes on from JAFUIS010000005.1 coordinate 169,337, forward strand.
AAATGAAATAATATTCGGTGAATACCGCCGCCATTGCGCAAAAACCCAGGAAACTCTCCGGGAGCTTTTGCTTGAAGCAAAGGAAAAGCTTGGTGACTGTCTGATTAAAATTAAAATAACCGGTTCCGGCTCCATAAACCTTGGCAAGGCTCTTAATATTGATTTTGTGCAGGAAGTCGTTGCCGTTGCAACCGCTTTAAAAACCGTCGCACCCCAAACCGACATTGCGGTGGAACTTGGCGGTGAAGACGCAAAAATAATCTATTTCACAGGCGGACTTGAGGAAAGAATGAACGGAATCTGCGCCGGCGGAACAGGTTCTTTTATTGACCAGATGGCTTCGCTTTTACAAACGGACGCCTTGGGACTTAATGAAGAAGCGGAAAATTACAAAGAAATATATCCTATAGCCGCAAGATGCGGAGTTTTTGCAAAATCGGATATACAGCCTCTTATAAATGAAGGTGCCGCAAAGGCGGACCTTGCAGCTTCAATTTTCCAGGCAGTGGTAAACCAGACAATTTCCGGTCTTGCCTGCGGAAAACCCATAAAAGGCTGTGTTGCGTTTCTTGGCGGACCTTTGCATTTTCTTCCGGAACTTAAAAAAGCTTTTATAAGAACACTTAAACTGAGCCCGGAAAACGTTGTGGATCCGGAAAATTCGCACCTTTTTGCAGCTATGGGCGCGGCTCTTGAATCCGGCGAATCCTGGCCGGTGCTCATAAGCTTCCTTGAAGAAAAGCTTGAGCACGGAGTTGCTCTTGAATATGAGCTTAAACGCCTTGAACCGCTTTTTGAGAACACGAAAGAATACGAACGATTCTGCTCGCGCCATTCCGTCGCCGCCGTTGAAAAGGCCAGCCTTGAAAATTACAGCGGAAACTGCTTTCTCGGAATTGATGCGGGTTCCACCACAACAAAACTTGCGCTTATCGGAGAAAAAGGCGAGCTTTTGTTTTCCCATTATTCAAATAACAGCGGTTCACCAATAAAAACCGCTGTTGATGCTATAGAAAAGCTTCGGGAAGAGCTTCCTGAAAGCGCAAAAATAGTCCGTTCCTGCTCAACCGGTTACGGCGAGGGACTTTTAAAATCCGCTTTCAATCTTGATGAAGGCGAGGTTGAAACCATTGCCCATTGTACCGCAGCGGCTTTTTTTGATCCGAAAGTTGACTGCGTCCTCGATATCGGCGGACAGGATATGAAATGCATAAAACTTAAAAACGGTTCTGTCGATACCATAATGCTCAACGAAGCCTGTTCTTCCGGGTGCGGTTCATTTATTGAAAATTTTGCGAATTCCATGGGCTATTCCGCGGAGGAATTTGCAGAAAAGGCTCTTTTTGCAAAGAATCCGATAGATCTTGGAACAAGATGTACCGTTTTTATGAATTCAAACGTAAAACAGGCACAGAAGGAAGGCGCTTCCATAGAGGATATTTCAGCCGGACTTGCCTGCTCCGTAATAAAAAACGCGCTTTACAAAGTTATAAAACTTGCCGATCCTTCGGAACTCGGAAGCCACATAGTTGTTCAGGGCGGAACATTTTATAACAAAGCTGTCCTTCGCGCTTTTGAAAAAATTTCCGGAACAAATGCAACCTGCCCCGATATTTCCGGAATCATGGGTGCATTCGGTGCAGCGCTTATTGCGAAAGAACGCTACACCGGTCAGGAAACAAAAATGCTTTCCCTTTCCGAAATCAAAAATCTTACATATAATACAAAAACCGCAAGATGTTCCGGTTGCTCAAACCGTTGTATGCTCACAATAAATACTTTTCCCGGCGGAAGAAAACACATCACCGGAAACCGCTGTGAACGTGGGCTCGGTATCACCGAACTCTCTGAAAAAGGCCCGAACCTTGCGGCATATAAACTCCGGCGGATTTTTGATTATGACTTTCCCAAGAATGCTCCGAGAGGCGAAATCGGAATTCCGAGGGTTCTCAATATTTATGAAAACTATCCCTTCTGGGCAACCTTTTTCGGGAATCTCGGATTTTCCGTTGTGCTTTCTCCGGTTTCATCCAGAAACGTATATGAACTCGGAATGGATTCCATTCCTTCGGAATCCGAATGTTATCCGGCAAAACTTTCCCATGGTCACGTTCAATGGCTTATTGAAAGCGGTATAAAAACGATTTTTCACCCTTGTGTTTTTTATGAAAAGCAGGAAACAAAAGCAGCGCAGAACCACTATAACTGCCCTATAGTTATTTCCTATGCGGAAAACCTTAAAAACAATGTTGAAGGCATCATAAACGGCGACGTAAAATATATACGCCCATTCATAGCTTTCACCGACATTGAAACGGTTGAAAAGCGCCTTGTTTCCGTTTGCAAAAAGGAATGGAACATTCCCGCTTCGGAAGTAAAAATGGCGGTAAAAGCCGCCTGGGAAGAACAGATTCGCGCAAAGGAAGAAATTCGTCTTGAAGGAAAAAAAGTTCTTCGGGAGCTTGAAAAAAGCGGCAGGAAAGGAATTGTCCTTGCTGGAAGACCATATCATATCGACCCGGAAATAAACCATGGAATCCCGGAGATGATTTCTTCATACGGTCTTGCTGTTTTTACCGAAGACAGCCTTCCCCTTGATTTTGAACCCGAACGTCCTTTAAGGGTCAACGACCAATGGGTATATCATTCAAGACTTTATAACGCGGCCGAATTTGTCAGCAGAAGAAACGACCTTGAACTTGTTCAGCTGAATTCTTTCGGTTGCGGACTTGATGCGGTAACCACCGACCAGGTCTGTGATATCCTTGAAAAAAACGGAAAATTATATACCGTCCTTAAAATTGATGAAGTAAACAACCTCGGCGCCGCAAGAATCCGCATAAGAAGTCTTATTTCCGCAATGAAGAAACGCGAAGAGCAGGGTATTTATGCAAAACCCTCTTCCGCCGTTTATCACCGTTCTCATTTTACAAAAGAGATGTTTGAAAGCGGATATACCATTCTTGCGCCACAGATGAGCCCGATTCATTTTGATATCCTTGAACCGGTTTTCAGAAAATACGGATTCAATATGGAGGTTCTTGATAACGATAACCGAAGCGCCATCGATACCGGCCTTAAATTCGTAAACAACGATGCCTGCTTCCCGTCAATAACGGTTGTGGGGCAGATTATGGAAGCTGTTCTTTCCGGAAGATATGATACAAACCGTCTTGCAGTCATCATGACTCAAACAGGCGGCTGCTGCCGTGCAAGCAACTATGTTGGCTTTATCCGCAGAGCGCTTGATAAAGTCGGGCTTGGTCATATTCCGGTAATTTCCCTTAATGCAAACGGAATGGAAACCAACGAAGGATTCCGGATTCCGTCAAAACTTCTTATTGCCGCGGCAAAAGGCATTGTTTACGGCGATCTTTTCATGCGCTGTCTTTATCGGGTGCGCCCCTATGAACTTGAAAAAGGAAGCGCAAACGCTCTGCACAAAAAATGGCAGGATATTGCCGTTGAAAGCCTTATAAACGAAAAAAGCCGATGGAATTACAGTTCGGTTTGCAAGGGAATCGTAAAAGCCTTTGATGAATTCCCGATTGACGAAAATCTTAAAAAACCGAAAGTAGGCATCGTCGGCGAAATCCTTGTAAAATATATGCCTCTTGCCAACAACCATCTTGTGGAGCTTCTTGAGGCAGAAGGCGCAGAAGCGGTTGTTCCGGACCTTCTTGATTTTATGAACTATTCTCTTTATGACGGAAACTATCGCCACAAATATCTCGGAACAGATTTCAAAGACGGCGCAGTGGCCAATATAGGCGTTGATGTTATCCGAGCATTGAGAAAGCCTGCTCTTGATGCACTTAAAAACAGCAAAAGATTTGAAGCCCCGCTTCCCATAAGAAAAGTTGCAGAACTTGCAAAGCCTTTTCTTTCAATGGGCAACCAATATGGCGAAGGCTGGTTCCTTTGCGGAGAAATGGTTGAACTTATTACCGCCGGAACTCCTAACATCGTCTGCATTCAGCCTTTCGCCTGCCTTCCAAACCATGTTGTTGGAAAAGGTGTTGTAAAAGCTTTGAAAAAATCTTATCCGAAAGCGAATATTGTTGCGGTTGATTATGACCCAGGTGCTTCGGAAGTAAACCAGCTAAACAGAATCAAGCTTATGCTTTCTCAGGCCAAAAACGACCTTGCGGGGACATAACCCGCAAGGGTTTCTCTCTTTTTCCATAAACGCCAAAAGCCCCTGCGCTTAAAAACGCAGGGGCTTTTGGTTTTTTATGAGGCGAAATTCAATACGATGACTTCAGATTTTCAATGGAATCGATAAGTCTTGGCGAAAAACCTTCCCAGGGAAGATATTGTTTCCCAAAATGTCCGTAAGCGGAAGTTCCGTAATAAATCGGGCTGCGAAGTCCAAGTGTGCTTATAATCGCATCCGGACGAAGGTCAATATTTTTTTCAATCCATTTTTCAATATCACTTTCCGGTATTTTTCCGGTTCCGAAGGTATCGACAAAAACAGAAAGAGGTTTTGCAACGCCGATGGCATAGCTCAGCTGTATTTCGCATTTTTCCGCAATTCCGGAAGCAACGATATGTTTCGCGATAAATCTTGCCATATAGGCCGCGCTTCGGTCAACTTTAGTCGGGTCTTTTCCGGAAAAAGATCCGCCTCCATGGCGGGAATAGCCGCCGTAAGTATCCGCTATGATTTTTCTTCCGGTAAGGCCTGTATCATTCGCAGGACCGCCCAGAACAAATCTTCCTGTGGGATTTATGAATATTTTGGTATCTTCATCAATAAGTTCCGGCGGAATTGCTTTTAAGATAAGCTTTTCAAAAATATCTTTGCGCAGAGTTTCAATATCAATTTCCGGATCGTGCTGGGCAGAAACAACTATTGCTTCAATTCTCTTTGCTTTTCCATCGTGATATTCGACCGTAACCTGACTTTTTCCGTCCGGGCGGAGATAATTTATGATTCTGCTTTTACGAAGAGCGGTAAGACCGGCTGTAAGGCTGTTGGCCAGCTGTATCGGAAGAGGCATAAAATTTTCCGTTTCGCTGCAGGCAAAGCCGAACATCATTCCCTGGTCGCCCGCTCCTGTGGATTTTTCTCCGGAGTTTTTGCTTTCTATGGAATCGTCAACTCCCATGGCAATATCCGGCGATTGTTTATGAATCGAACAGGTTATGTCGCAGCGGTCCGTAAAACCGTATTCATCTTTTGTGTATCCGATTTCTTTTATGACTTCCCTTGCGGCTTTTTCATAATCAATGTTTGCTTTTGAGGTAATTTCACCCATTATATGAACGTGACCCGACTCCGCAATAACTTCGCAGGCACAGCGGCTCATTGGGTCTTTTTCAAGAAGCAGATCAAGGATTTTGTCCGCAATTCTGTCACAGACTTTATCCGGATGCCCTTCCGTAACGGATTCGGAAGTAAAATAACTTTTTCTCATATTAATTCTTCTTTCTTTTTATCTGTTAGCTCCCCAATAAATAAGTGCAAGCATTCCGGGACCGGTGTGAGCTCCGATTATGGGACCGATTTCAGAAATATAGGTTTCCGCATCCTGAAATTCCCTCTGTACTGCCTGTTCAAGTTTCAGCGCGCCTTCAATATTATCTCCATGGCCGATTATAACGAGTTTTCCCTTTCTCGGATTCCATGAATTTTTCATTATGGAAATCTGTGTTTTTATGGCGCTGATCTGCCCTCTCGGTTTTCCGGCAAGTTCAAGTTTTCCGCCGTTATCAACCTTTAAAAGAGGTTTTACCTTAACAAGAGTTCCGGCTACTGCCGTTGCGGAAGAAACCCTTCCGCCGTGTTTAAGATGATCAAAAACATCAACTGTGAACCAATGGCAAACCTTTTCTCTGTTCCATAAAACCCATTCAACAAGTTCTTCGTATCCAAAACCTTCTGCCTGTTTTTTTGCCGCTTCCCTTACAAGGAATCCTTCGCCGACAGAAGCGCAGAGTGAATCTATACAGACGATTTTTCTTTCAGGAAATTCGCGCTGAAGTTCATCTGCGCAGGTTCTTGCGGCATCTATTGTGCCGGACATTCCTGAAGAAAAACCGATATAAATAACATCTTTTCCTGCTCTTAAAGCCGGTTCAAAGTAGCTGAAATAAACCGTCGGATTTATCTGCGAGGTTGAGGCAAAATTGCCTTTTCGCAAAAGCGCATAAAACTCCTCCGCCGAAATATTTCCGCCCGGACCGAAAAGGTATTCCTTTCCGCAGATTTCCACCTCCATCGGAATCACTTCCACTTTTGGAAGTCCCGCCATAAAGTTTTCGGAAAGATCTGCCGTTGCGTCGGTAAAAAGCTGATAATCAGTCATTTTCAATCAGTTCTTTCCGCAGCCTTTGCATTTACTGCAATCGCCGCAGCTCCAGAGTTCATCTGCCTTGCCTTTCCAGTTTTCCGCATAGGGAGTTGTTTTATCGCAAAGGTGGTCAACGCTTTCGGGGCTTTCATAATCGGTGTTCACTGCGCCGGTTGCTTTTACCATTTCGCGGAGTGCTTCGGGGTTTTCGAGCATAGGGCAGGGACGAAGCATATTATCGTTGAAAGGCTGGTTATCGTGATAAGCCATAAAAATCGGGCTCTTGAGTGCTTCAAGAAGGCTGCAGTCGTTTATGTTTGCGTTGGAATAATGGATGAAAACGCAGGGTTCAACGTCGCCTTTTGCATTGATATGGAGATAGTTTCTTCCTCCGGCAATGCAGCCGCCGACAAATTCAGCATCGTTCTGGAAATCCATTGTGAAAATGGGTTTGCTGTTTCTGAAATCGCGGATTCTGTGATAAACGGTTTCTCTCTGTTCGGGAGTGGGAAGAAGTTCAGTAACTGCGGAGTTCCCAACGGGCATATAGTGGAAGAACCATGCAAAAAGCGCACCGCTTTCGATCATATAATCAAAGAATTCCTCGCTTGTAATGTCGTTATAGTTGCGGCTGGTATAGCAGGTGGAAATTCCGAAAGGAAGTTTATTTTCTTTAAGAAGAGCCATTGCGTTTTTAACTTTCTGATAAACGCCTTCTCCTCTTCTGGAATCGTTTGCCTCTTCGAAACCTTCAAGAGAAATTGCCGGAACAAAGTTTTTTACACGGAGCATTTCTTTGCAGAAATCCTTGTCAATAAGAGTACCGTTGGTGAAGGAAAGGAATTCGCAGTCCGGGTGCATCTCGCAGATTTTAATGAGGTCTGCTTTGCGGACAAGGGGTTCGCCGCCGGTATAGATATACATATGAACTCCGAGTTCTTTGCCCTGTTTTATGATGGAATCAATGGTTTCAAGGCTGAGGTTAAGTCTGTTGCCGTATTCCGCTGCCCAGCATCCGGTGCAGTGGAGGTTGCATGCGGAAGTGGGGTCAAGAAGAATTGCCCAGGGAATATTGCATTTTTCTCTTTCTCTGGATTCTTCGATTATTGCGCTTCCTTTAAGGCTTGCGTTGAAAAGGAAGTTCTGGAAAAAAGCTTTTCTTACGCCCGGATCAAGTTCATAAAGCTTGAGAATAAGCTGATACCAGTTTCCTTTTCTTTCAATTTCTTTTTTAATAGCCTCTCTCTGTTCTCCGTACCATTCCTTCGGAAAAACGTTATCTACCATTTCAAGAAGTTTAGGAAGATTTTCTTCCGGGTTGCTTTCAACATAGTTAAGTGCACGGTTGATTGCAAAGTTCTGTGCACTTTCTTTAAGGGATTTCATTTATAATTCCGCCTTTCGTTTTTTGGATTATGAAAAAATTATAAAAACTTTTTCCGCCGAAGTCACCGGACACCAAAAAGCCCCTGTCCAAAAATGTAACACGGAAGCGGAAATGGGATTTTTTGGGACAAAAATGCCGTTGTGTCCATTGCCGGAATTTTTGCGGAAAGATAATATTGAATAGGTAAAATATTTTTGAAAGAAGGCGGCAAAAACGGAAAACAAAACTTCCCGCGCAATTGCGGAAACCCTTATCAGAAAGACGCTTAAAGATATAAACCGTTCCCCGGAAAGAAGCATACGCAACATTGTTGACCTTGCTTCGGAAGTTTCCTGTGGAAGATTTCAGAACGAATTTTTCAATGCAGCCCAGACCATGCTCAAAAATGAGCACGGTTCATACTATGCTCTTATCGAGGACGTTGCGGAAAATTTTGAGCACGAAAGTCTTCTATGCTTCGGTCTAAACGTCGGATATAACAGCTGTACCTTCGGCGCAAAAAAGATTCGCGAACTTGAGAAAAAGGGTAGTTTTAACATTCCCTGGTCGGTTTCGCTTAAAATAAGTCCCGAAAACTTCCATAATCTTTCAAAAAAGTATGATACGGTCATAAAACAGGGCGAAAAAATCGGAATTTACACCTGGCTTCTTTTTGAAGAAAACTGTTTTGAAGACGTCCTTTCCCTTGCGGAAAGCCATCCGGAAAGCGCCTTTGCCTTTTTCTGTGACCCTGCAAAAATAACCGCTTCTTTTGCGAAAAAAGCCGCCGTGCTCAAAAATGTAACACCGGTAATAAAATTCGGTGAGGATACCGAAGCGGTTACGGAATATTTCCGCAGACACAAATTTCTGTACTCTGTCTATTACGGTTATTCGGACGATGATCTTGATTTTGTTGAAAGCGGAAAATATTTTTCTGAAACTTCAAAGCTTCATTCCCCTTTTTCCGTTCTTCTTGCAAAAGAAGGATGCTCCGAACAGACCAAAACCTCGGTTCATGAATATTGCATAAACGCAAGGAACAACCAGCTTTTCCCCACTATCCCTTGGGAAGCTGAACTTGACGGAAAATTTGTTGACGAAATAATTTCCGGAGATTCCTGCTCTGCCTTTTTTGATGAAAACGGATACCTTTTTTCAAAAAAAGAAAAACAGCTCAATCTTTTCGAAAATGATTTGAAAAGCATTTTCAAAATCGCCTTTCCGAAAGAAAAAAACGGAGGAATGAACAAATGAAAGAAAAAATCGGTGTTGTTGATGTGGGCGGAGGACTTCGGGGTGCCTATGCTGCCGGGGTTCTGGATTATTGCCTTGATAATAATATTATCTTCGATCTCGGAATCGGTGTTTCCGCCGGAAGCGCAAATCTTGTTTCCTATGCCGCGGGACAGGTTCGCAGAAATTTGCGGTACTACACGGAATACGCTCTTCGAAAAGAATATATGAGCCTTGGCAATTTTATAAAAACCGGTTCCTATATCGACCTTGACTATGTTTACAGCATTTTAAGCAATTCAGGCGGCGAATATCCCCTTGATTATCCCGCATTAAAAGAAAGCAAAACAGAGCTTCTTGTTGTTGCGGCTGAAGCTGAAACAGGAAACACAAAATATTTTTCAAAGGAAGATATTCATCAGGACGGATATGATATTTTCAAAGCTTCTTCCGCAATTCCTTTCGTCTGCAAACCGTATCCGGTGGAAGGCGTTTTCTATTATGACGGTGCCATCGGCGACCCGGTTCCCATCGAAAAAGCTTTTGCGGAAGGCTGTGATAAAGTTGTTCTTCTGCTCACTCTGCCGGAAGATGAACTCCGCTCTCCGAAAAGAGATGTAAAGCTTGCCAAAAGAATAAGAAAAAAATATCCCCTTGCGGCAAAAGCGCTTGAACAGCGTGCCGAAAATTATAACCTTTCCGTAAAAGCCGCAAAAAAATATCAAAAGGAAGGAAAACTTTTTATTATTGCCCCTGATGATACCTGCGGGGTTAAAACCTTGAGCAGAAACCGGGATAACATTCGCAGTCTTTATGAAAAAGGTTACCGCGACGGCGCAAAAATAAAAGATTTTCTGCAATAAAAAAACAGCCGTTTTTTGCGGCTGCTTTTAAAATCAATTTTCGTTTTTTGTTTCGTTATGAACCTTTTCTGCCATTCCGGTGATGCAGGAATGGATAAGCTCAAGGAACTCGTTAGGTTCAATGCAGTTTTTATCAAGAATCCAGCGCTTTATTGCACAGACGATTCCGTCCGCAATAAAGAAACTGTAAAAATCCTTTTCTTTTTCCGAACAGCTTTTGCCGGAACGAACAGAGTTAAAGATTACGTTTTCGTTAATGTATTCTCCTACAACAGAAATCAGCACTTCCTGGAAATGTTCCGGAAAAGAATTTTGTCCTTCAATTTTAAGGGCCTTTCGGTAAAAATCCCGGTGGTTATAAAGATATTCCAAAAGCCTTTCCATAAAGTTCCATGCATTTTCCGAAGGCTTTTTATTGCTCATTGCAAGAATAAATTCCGTATCGAAAATCCAGTTCACAAGGTCATATTTATCCCGGAAATGGTAATAAAAGCTTTTTCGGTTCATTCCGCATTTTTCGCAGATATCACCCACGTTTATTTTATCGAAAGGATTTTCTTCCATAAGCTTTTTAAGAGATTCGGCAAGAGCGTGTTTTGTGATATTTGAATCCGCCATTACGGAAGCCTCCTTTCAATAAAATAAAAAAAGACGGAACATACCTGTTTTTTTAAACAGATAAGTCTCGCCATTTAAGATGATTCCAGGATATTTTCCGTGGTGTTGGACCCACCGCACAAAAAGTGCCGACTACTCCCTTATTGATTATAAGTTTATCAAAAAAGACAGAACGATTCAACTCAAGAAATGTTGACGATAATTTGAAAGGAAGATGTATATGAATATAAAATGGAAAAGCTGTTGGATTTTCTCAATCGCTGTGGTATATTGTATTCGGAAACATCAATATTAACGAAAGCGGCGATTTTTTTGAAAATATATGAATTCGGTTCGAAAGAAAACAAATCAATAATGTGCCTTCCGGGGAATTTTATGACCCACAGACAATTCGAAAGTATCGTGCCGGAACTTTCGGAAGAATATCATATCCTTACGGTTTCATTCGACGGATATGACGAAACCGGCGAAACTTTTTATACCACCGGAAAAGACCAGGCAGACAAACTTTCGGAATACATCGAAGAAAATCTTGGCGGAAAAATCGACCTTGTCTATGCGGAATCTCTCGGAAGCATTCCGGCGCTTTTTCTCACCCAAAACGAAAATATAAAAGTCGGCGGGGTTATTTTAAGCGGAGCGGAATATATGAACTACGGCGTTTTCAACAAAATTGCAATAGATCTTTTCGCACCGATGACCTATAAGCTTATGACAAAAATCATCGAAACAGAAGAGGTAAAGTTCCCGACTTTTCTCAAAATCAAAATGGGAATCACCGACGACGTTTTCAAGCCCATGCTCAAACAGGCCTGCCAGAATCTCACTCTTGAAACCACGAAGGCAACCTTTTGGGAAGCAGTAAGGCTTTATCCGGAACATGTGAGCAAATGGGAACCCAATCCGGATTTTAAAATAGCCTGCTGGTACGGAGAAAAGGAAATGAATATGAAAAAGGCCGTAAAACATCTTAAAAGAGCTTTCCCGAATATTGATATTCACCCCTTCAAAGGTCTTGGCCACGGCGAAATTATGGCGCACAAGGATTTGCTCATTAAAGAAATCAAAAATTTTATAAACGAACAGTAAAACAACAAAAGCCGGGAAAATCCCGGCTTTTGTTGTTTTATCTGTGCCGCCAATTAAATCCGTCCGGAGGAGAAAGATTAAGGAAATAAAAATTTTTATTCCGGCGGCGCATTTATATCACCGCCCCGCCCCGAAAAAACGCATATATGAATGCAAACTATAACGATTATGAATCGGCTGAATGAGGCGAGCACCGTTCTTTTTGAGAAGTGCGTGTTTAGGGATTTCGAATAAATCCCAAGGGCAGGGCGGTTTTTAAACGCTTTAATCTGAATATACTTTATAGCCCGTTACGTCGCGAATGGTTTCTCCGTCAATCTGAAGCGGAGTGGGTCTGTCGAATTCGACCGTAATTTCCTTTCCGGTATGAATTGCAACGGATTTTTTATGCTTTATATGTTCACCTTTAAAAATTCCCGGAAAAATACAGAGAGTGCGGAGCCTCCCCGCTCCGTGAAAAACAACAAGGGAAAGTTCGCCGGAATTTCTGTTTTGCTGCGGTGCAGCCATCATTCCGCCGCCGTAATATCTTCCGAACATTGTCGGCGCGATCCAGACCTTTTTATAAAAGTATTCCCTACCGTCAACTGTGACCTTTGCGTTTCTCGGCGCAAAATCGAAAAGCAGACCTTTTACTGCAATTTTAGTATAGTCCGCCTTTTTACCCGGAATTTTTTCCAGTTCGTCGCCTACCTGGCAGCAATAACCGTCTATCCCAAAGCCAACTCCGTTGATAAAGCGGTATTTTTTGCCTTTCACTTCGGCTGTCGGAAGATTTTTAAGATATTCTGTGATTTTAAAAGGATTTCCGCTTGTTTTTTCCATATCGTTTGCAAAATCGTTTCCGTTTCCCGACGGTAGATAAAAAATCTCCTGCGGAATATCAATTCCCGCAGTATCGTTTATAAAACGATTAAGGGTGCCGTCGCCGCCGGCAATTATAATATAATCGTCCTTTTCCATTCCGCTGAAAAAGGTCTTATAGTTGGTGATCCGGGTTATATCATAATATTCCAGTTCATCGTCAAAAATCATCTCAAGGAGTTTTGAGTTTTCTTCACTTTTTCCGTCGCCAGAAAGAGGGTTGTAAATCACAAATCCGTTTCCCACCGATTCACACCTCTTTGCACATAATTTCGCAGATTATATTTGCCGCATTGCCGGAAACGGCGGATTCCAACGCTTTTGACATGGCTTTTCTTTTTTCTTCGTCACCGAGAAGATTTACGCAGATTTTCGCAAGTTCTTCCGGAGTTTCCGCCGTAACAGCGCCGCCGAGAGATACAAAAAACTCAAGATTAAATTTTTCGCACCCCGCAACCGCATCAATAAGCACCATAGGCAGGCCTTTTACCGCGGCTTCGCTTGAACTCAGTCCGCCGGGTTTTGTAATATATAAATCCGAGCTGTCCATAAATTTGCTGATGTTTTTTACAAAACCGCGGATATGAATATTCCGATTTCCGGAAAATTTTTCCGCAAGTTCTTTCCGTAGTTTTTCGTTCGTTCCGCAGATTACCGAAAGTTCCATATCCGCGTCCATCTGTTCTCCGATTAGCTCCGCAAGCTTTTCGATTGGTCCGCAGCCCATACTTCCGCACATCATAAGAAGATGCGAATTTTCGGGAGAAATTCCGAGTTTTCTTTTTGCTTCGGCTTTGTCTTCGCGGATATAAAATTCCTTCCGGACCGGGATTCCCGAGGAAACGATTTTTTCTTTCGGAACGCCTTTTGCGATAAATTCTTCCGCAAGAGAAGATTCCGGGATAAAATAGTAATCCATTCCTTTTTTCGGCATTCCGGGGCTGCAGGTATAATCCGTTGCAACAAAAGCGGTTTTTAAATCCGCCGGATATTCTTCCAGCATCTGCTGCATAAGCATTCCGGAAAAAACATGGGTGCAGATAACTGCATCGTAACCGCCTTTTTTCAGAAAAGAATAAAGTTCTTCCGTTCCGGAAGTGATGAGTTTATATACCGCGGCTTTTTCTTCAAGAAGCGAGCGGTGTTTTTCCGCAAAACCGTAACCGAAACGAAAAAGTCCCGGAACGCGGCGATACATTGTTGTATGACCTTTGGACATAAATTTTGAAAATCTGTCCGATATGAACGCAAGGGCATCAGCAGTATCACAGCAGATGCCTTTTTCCGAAAACGCCTGCTTGATTGCAAAAGCGCAGGAATTATGTCCTCCGCCGGTATCACAGCTCAGTATCAGCACACGCATACCTTTTCCTTCTTCCTTTCTTTCCTTTCAAGCAGCTTTTTTTGAAGATGAACCAGACGCGGACGGTTATACCGCTGGATAATAATAAAAGGGAAATTGAGAACAAAAACAAAAATCAAAAAAACGATTATTCCGCCCGTTCCCGGCAAAATCCATAAAGCCGGAATACCGAAAATGCTGATGATAATATGGCTCAGTTCCGCAACGCAGGTTTCGTTTATCATAAGCGGAAGCCGTTCTTCATAACTTCCGGAAAGGTTTTTCGGCGGCATAAGAAAAGGAAGAATTCTGCTCATATCCGGAACCTTTGACTGCCATTTCTGAATCCCGATTTTTTCGTAGATTCTGCCTTCTTTTTCAAAAGCAAAGGAGCGAAAAATTCCCTTTTCCGGATTAAAACGGATTTTTGAACCGAGCCTTCCGAAAATAAAACCCAAAGCGCCGGTCAGCGCAAAATAAACCACACAGTTCCAAAACTTCATTTTCTCCGCTCCTTCCCTTTGAATATGGATAACCTATTATGAAATCAATGATACATAATCATTTGCAACTGAAAGTAAAGTTTAAGTCAAATTTTGTTGAAACAAAAAAAGACTTCGCCAAAAAAGCGAAGTCTTTTTATTTTATAAATATCTTTATTTATCTTTTGCCGTATCCATATAGCGCGCAACGATAAAACCGCCCGCAAAACAAAGCATTGAAATTACAAGCGTTCCGATTCCGCCGAAGGAAGAAGGCAGGATTTTTAGCGAAGAAGCAATTACAAAACCGAGAATTACTTTTGACATAATCGGATAGTGTTTTGTATAAAGCATATTTACCACCCTTGCCAGAAGAAGAGTCGTTCCCGCAATTCCTATCACAAAAGGCAGAAGAACGTTAAAATCAAGGGAACCTATTCCGGCGGTCAAAGGTTCGAAAAGTCCGAGGATAATGAGAATTGTCGAAGAGCTCATTCCCGGAACGATAAGGCTCAGTCCCCAGAGAACACCGCAAAGCACAAAACTTCCGAAGTTCGAAGCCATTGTTATTGATGCGCCGTTTTCCAGCACATGGAAGAACAAAAACGCAAGGGCAAGGGTTATTACAAACGGAGTCCAGCTACTTTCCGTGTCGCTTTTTTCGGAGGATTTTATAAGCTCCGGAAGGGTTCCGCAAATAAGTCCGAAGAAAAGCATAAGAGCAACAGTGGGCGAAAGTTCAAAAAGATATTCAACTCCTTTTGCAAGGAATATAAATCCAAGCACCCAGCCGATAATGAAAGGTGTAAACATCTTATAATGCTTTCTGAACGATTTTACCGGACTTGTCAGCAGTTCCATCATCGGTTCGTAAATTCTGAAAGCAACGCAGAGAACACCGCCGCTCACTCCCGGAAGAATTGCGCCAACTCCGACTATTGCGCCCTGTATCGCATACATTATTGATTTGAAAAATTTGTTGTTTTTCAATTATCGTCACTTCACTTTCAGTTTTACTGTAAAGCAACAGCCGCCTTTCGGAAGATTTTCCGCAGAAATTTCTCCCTGCTCAATGGTAAGGATTCTTTTTACAAGGGCAAGACCAAGGCCGTTGCCTTCCTCTTTATGGGAAGTATCGCCCTGATAGAATTTATCGAAAATATGTTTCTGCGCTTCTTCCGAAAGACCGGGTCCCTCATCTTCTATTGTAAAGATAATTCCTTCCGCGGTTTTTGTCAACTTCATTTTAACGATTCCGCCAAAGGGGCTGAACTTTACCGCATTGGAAATAAGATTATCCCAAACATGGCGCATCATCTGCTCGTTTCCGAGATAGGTCGTTTTTTCAAGTTCCACGTCAAGTTCAATATCTTTTTGCACCCAGGCTGTTTCAAGCGCAACAACCGACTGGCGTATCTGTTCATCAAGGCGATATTCCGTCCGGTTTTTCGGAATCTGCTGATTTTCAATCTTGTTCATCAGCAAAATGCTGCCCATAAGGGAAGAAAGCCGCTTTGTGTTGAAAAGGATTTTTTCCGTATATATCCTTTCCTCTTCACAGCAGTCCGGATTGCATTGCAGAAGAGTTGCATAACCTTCTATGGCGTTTATCGGGGTTTTGAATTCATGGGAAACGTTTGAAACAAAATCCGTCTGCAAAATCTCCGTTGCGGCAAGTTCTTCCGCCATAAGGTTAAAACCTGTATAGATTTCCATTATCTCTTTTGATGTGGATTCTTCATTAAGACGCACCGAAAAATCCCCTTCCGCAACCTTATCCATGGCACTCCGGAGTTTTTTTATGGGGTTAAAAAAATACCTTGAAAGAAGGCTTGTTACAAGTATTCCGATAAGCAGGCAGGTGCAGAAAAGTTCCAGTTCAAGCGGAACTTCCCACGGGATTGAAAGAAGGTCGTTGAAAATCAGATCCAACGTATATGCTATAAGAATACAGACGAGCATTTCAACGGTAACAAGGGCGGTAAGCCTTGTTCGAAGGCTGAAGCGGTTCCGCTGTTCCCGCCTTACCTTTTCAAAGCGTTCTCTTACTGTCAAAGTTTCACCACCTTATAGCCTACTCCGCGGATGGTGACGATTTTAAAATCTTTGCTGTCGCGGAATCTTTCACGAAGTCTTCCGATATGTACGTCAACGGTATGGGTGTCGCTTTCGGAATCATATCCCCAGATTTCGTCCATCATCTGCTGTCTTGTAAAGATTTTTCCCGGATATGCCGCCATTTTATAAAGAATCATAAATTCCTTCTGCGGGAGAATCATACTTTTTCCGTCAACGGTAACGGTAAGGGAATCACATTCCATAACCGTGTTTCCGATAATCTGTCTGCGGTCGTTTATCATTTGAGCACGACGAAGAAGGGCTTGGACACGCAGAACCATTTCGTTTATGTTTACCGGCTTTACCATGTAATCATCAACTCCGGACTGGAAACCCATGCGCATATCGTCAAAAGCGTCCTTTGCGGTTATCATAAGAACCGGGGTTGTGTTTCCGCTTTCCCTAAGCTGGCGAACAAGTTCGTATCCGTCCATAACCGGCATCATAATATCAGAAATTATCATATCGTAATATTCTTCATCCATGGCGTCCAGCGCTTCTTTTCCGTTGGAAACGCCGAAAACCGTATATCCCTGGCGACCGAGAACATGGCTGAAAAGCTGGCGAAGTTCGCGGTCGTCCTCCGCAATAAGTATTTTAAGCATATAAAAAACCTCCCTGAGATGGAATTTGTTTAAATTATAGCACGCTTCTATCAACTGTTCTTCAACAAAGATTGAATTTTAGTTGAAAATTTTTTGACTCAAAAGATTTATAATTTAAGACAGAATTTTCCGAAAGCGGTGTTAATTATAAAAAATTCAGTTCCGGAAGTAAATTATCGCGGATTCCGCCTTAAAAAAATAAACGAACCGGAATACAAGCATCTTTGGTGGCTTTTGTTCTTTCCTTTATATTGGCTTCGTTATCCGATTATCGAAAATCTGAATCCGGCAAAAGAATATCACCCGATATATTCTCCTCTTGATGACGCAATTCCTTTTTGCGAATGGTTCATAATTCCGTATATGCTATGGATGTTCTCCATGGTCGCGCTCTGTGTTTATACCATGCTTTACGATGTGGATTCCTTCAGGCGGTATATGAAATTCCTTACGGTTTCAATGACCATATCCACTTTGATTTTTCTCATTTATCCAAGCTGTCAGAATCTGCGTCCGGCTGAGTTTCCAAGGGATAACTTCTTTACGGACTGTGTTGCCCTATTGTATTCTGTTGATACAAACACAAACGTTTTTCCTTCGGAGCATGCAATAGGTTCCGTTGCAGTATGGCTTTCCGCATTGCACACAAAAGGACTTGATTCGCCCGGAAAAACCTTCTTCATTACAATACTTATGCTGCTCATCTGTTTTTCCACAGTTTTTTTGAAACAGCATTCCATTCTTGACGTTGCGGCGGCTGTTCCGGTTTGCCTTATCGCTTTTCTTTTCTGCAAAAAAAGAACAAACTGAAAACCGGCGGCAAAATTTGCCGCCGGTTTACTTATCCAAACATTTCTTTGAATATAATTTCTTCCGCCCTGTTCCGGATATTATTCATACGCTGAACCCATTCCAGTTGATTATGCTCTTTTAGTGCTTCATTCACGCCCTCCTTCTCCGCCATTTGTTTTATAAACACAGCTTTCATATTATGAGCATGCTCATTGATTTCCGCAAGACGTGCGCCCAGTTTTCCGCTTGTCAGAAGATTGGTATATAAAATTCTGTCATGCTTTTTTATGTAACGCAAATATCTCTGCCCGTAAATTCCGGATTCATATTCGTCCTGCGGCGGCAGAAGATTTGGCAGATAATAATCACCGCAAAGGGTATAATCAAGTCCGTTTTTCTTGTTGTGAAAAGTCTGCTCCATTATGTTACCTCCAAAAAAGAAATTTACGATTTTTTGCTTCAATAATTTTTATTAAAACATCGTCCACCGCGTCGGTGTACCTTTCTTCCCTGATTAGAGCAGTTCTAAAATCGTTGAGGGCGTTTATAACGATTCTCCATTCATAATCTTCAAGAACAATTCTGCGTTTCTTTTCCATTGCTTTCGCCTCCTTTAGTTATAGTTTATCAAAGGATTTCAGCATTGGCGAATGTGCGGAAAAATTTAAAAACATCTTGATTTTTATATTCAAAGAACAAATTCATAATCTGTTATGAGCGATTTTATTTTCAACGGCGATAGTATCAATGGATCAAATGCTCCCATCCGTGAAGCGTGGCTGAAGCAGCGCGAAGACACCTAAGGCAAAAAAATGAGGGCCAAGGTTATTAAACCTTGGTCCTCATTTTTCTGTTTTGCGTATCAGATCATTACCTTTGCGGCAAAGCCGCCGCAGAAAAAGAAGGTGTTCATCCAATACTGTTCTGGTGGAGCGTCCGCAACCATAGACGAACACTCCGCCGAATCAGAAATTTGAGAGTCAAAGTAGTCATCGATCTCATCAAGCATGATGTTGTCGATTTCTACAGGTTGTCCGCTGCCGTTGAGCACCAGCCTGAACTTGTCATCATAGAGATAAATCTTGTTCAGGAAGATATTGATAACGGCGCGGCGGTTAAGGGGATCATCGAAGTTGCTCTTCTGGAGCACGGACAGGAAGTGTGTGACCTCCTGTGCGGATATGATGCGCTCCTTCTTGGCTTCAATGGCCAGCTGAGCCTCCAGTTCGGATTTTTCTTCCTGCCGCTTGTTGATACGTTCCATGATGGTATCAACGCCCTGTCCCTTCTCAAGAGCCTGCCAGAGGTTTTCAATGGCGGTGTCAGCTTCCTGAATGGCGGTCTTGATACGCTTCATGGCAGAGCTGTCAAACTCGCTTTTGAAGACCGCCTCGATAGCTTCTGCGATTCGCTGGATATTGCTGTCCGTCAACATCTGCCGACAGGCCGCAACGACACCATATCTTCGATTCGCTTCTTATCCACGACCTTCTTCTGACACAGGTGCTTCTTGGCGTTTTTGCAGGCGGAGTAGTGATACGCTTTGCCGGACTTGCCGATGCCGCCATAGCCGGTCATCATCTCA
>JAFUIS010000006.1 GCA_017468365.1 Oscillospiraceae bacterium
AATTATTTTTTATATATGTATTATTGTTATAATATTTGTAATATTTCTAGATGGCTCAGGCATCTACCCTAGATGGCCTAGCCATATACCCTAGATGGCTCAGCCATATAGGTAAATGGAGTATTTACTTTTTCTCTACATACATTATATCTTCTTTTGGTATCTCATAGAAAATCCAGTGATTAATACCTTTGCTTAAATCCTCAACTAAATACCCTTTTTCTTTTAATTTTACTTTACTTTTTTTAAATGTATCTTTACTGATACCAAACTCATTTAAGGCATCTGCTGGACTTACCGCAAAAGTATAACCAGCCTAATTTTTAGCAAAGTAAAGCCAAACCTAAAACTCAGCATTACTTAAATCTTTCATAGCCAACTAAATGGCTTTTATATTTATTGTGGCATATAAATTATCTTTATTACAAGCCTCTTTTTTCACAGTTACTACATCTTGATTAGGAACAATAGTCATAAATCAAATCTCCTTCTCCATAAATCTTTTATATCTCTCTAATTGATTTTTTACTTTTTTATAAGCCTCTCTATACTCTTGGGTGTCTTCATAATAGTAATGGTCCCAATATGGAAAATCCTCATCTGTCTCAACTTTTACAAACTTTATTCCCATCTATAATAAATCGGCGGCAAATAAAGGGTGGCTCATTTTTACTAATTTCTTCTCCATTGTGGTTTCCTCCTTCATAATATCAGTGTTAATTACAATTAATTCTAACTAAAAATAAAGTTGTTAGGCTTACATCACTTCATTTTTCTTTTTTTCTAATAAATAAGCCTATACACTTTCCCTAACTATCTGGGAAATAGAGGTCTCATACTTCACGCAATACTCCTCTAATTCTTTTATCTCTTGGATAGTTAATCTCACTTTAATATTTTGGTCTTTATTTTCTTTCATTTTTCTGTCTCCATTATACTATAATTTTTTTGCTAAGTCATTTCTCCTATTTTGTCCCACATTTTTCTCTAAAAAATATAAGGTGGCTACTGAACCACCCTATATTTTTCATAAAGAAAGGAATACCAATATTATGGCTTTTTTGATTTAAAAGTTGGCTACAATTTTAAATACTCATATAAAATAGGAAGAAAATAAACTCTTGCCTTCACTGTTATATGAAAATCTAAATGCCACACTTAAAAACTCTGGCCCAAACTTTTTTTAATTTTTTTCAATTTTTTTACTTGACTTTATCCAATAGGAGAGTTATAGTGGGGTTAATAAAACATCTTAAAAGGAGTTGTTAATTATGGCAGAGGAAATTAAAGAAGTTGTAAAGGAAAAAGAGGAAAAGGTTTATCCTGTCTATCCTGAGGTTCCTACTCAGACCCAAGATATTGTCAGCCAGTATGTTATTGACTATTGTGTAGCCAATAAACAGGTTAAATGGCTCCAAGAGACAGCCAATAAGAAATATGTAGATAAAAACGGCAAAGAACAAAACTACAATTTCTTCCAGATTAGAAAAGAGTTCGTATTGAAGTTTATGCCAGAACTTGACGGCAAAAAGACCGAGACTAAAAAAGTCACCCTTCTTGACAAAATTATGGCTCTTAAAGTTGAGGAGTAATTGTTATGACTTCTGCTGACTATGAGAAACTTAGAGAAGATATACTTGAAATGTCTATGGATATTGAAGGTATAGTAGATATGGAAATTGATGATGATGGTAGGCCCAAGTTAGATAAAAAGGGCAACATCATCTATAAATACCCCAATGAAGATGATTATAGAAAACTCATCTACTTGTGGGACATAGTAAATATTATTAATGATGTCCCCAAATCCACCCTTGATTTTGCCTCTACTGCTCTTGGAATTGATTTAGAACAAGAGGCAACCTATGAGTTCTATAATGACTAATAAAAAAAGGACCCCTTAATTGGGGTCCTTATTTTTTTATCTCTTTTTTCTAACTGGGTCTCCACTCTTCCTTACCTTCTTGGTAAGTTTTTCAAGTGTAGAGTGTTCTTGGTAACTGTCTCTCATATCTTGGCCGTAAAGTCTAACATACCTTTTAGTCATAGTAATACTGCTATGGCCCAGTGCTGTTTGAAGTTTAAAGACATTACCATCACTCTCAGCCCAGTTTCTCGCAAATGAGTGTCTTAATCCGTGGAGGTTATGTTGGTCAAGTCCTCTACTCTCACAGAACCTTGTAAATCCTATCCTAATAGCGTTATAACTGGCCTGTTCTCCATTCTTATCTGGAAACAAATACTCCTTTAACTCCCACTGGTCCATATAATACTTAATATCTCTCTCTAATGCTGGGGTCAATGGAATAATCTGGGCCTTATTGTTTTTAGTAGTTGTTAAAGTAATCTCTTTACTCTTAAAGTTAATATCATCTACCCTAACATTTCTTACTGTCTCGGTTCTATTTCCAGTAGCCAAAATCCAAACTGTAATAGCCCAAGACCTCCAAACACTAAAATTATCCTCATCTCTTGGTCTTTCCAGTAGGACAGTTAATTTATCATCACTAAAATCCTTGGGGAGTTCTTCTTGCTGTTTTAGTTCTTTCATCTTGAACTCTTCTATGTAGTCCCTATCCATACACCAATGGAAGAATACTCTAATATCTCTAATGTAGTGGTTAATGGAAGATATAGAGAGGTCTCTATTTCTCATTCTGCCTATCCACCTATACCATAAATCCTCATTAATGTCCTTGGTTGGCATATCCTCTACTTCAAACTCTTTAAGAAAACCATAAATAGTTTTCTCATAGTTATCCAGAGTTTTCCTTGATAAATTGTTTGCCAGTTTTTCAGTAAAGAACCCCTTAAAGCACTCCAATAATGTAGTCTCTCTTTTGGTTACTTGTTGCTTCCTTTTCATTGACTAACACCTCATTTCTGACCTACTGATTATGAGTTTATACCAAAACAATCATCTTGTCAAGAAGAGGCTAAAAAAAAATCGCCAAGCCTCTATTTATGGGGCTTGACGAGTTTATTTTTCACAGTTTTTTTGTTCTAATTATTACAAATCAGCTGCTCTACCAGCTGAGCTACACCAGCATCTCAGCGACGAATGTTATCTTATCATATCCAAGTTAATTTGTCAACACAAATTTTCAAAAATTTTGATTTTTTTCAATTTTTATTGAAGAGTTTATATCCCTATGTTAATATATTACCATAATCTGTTGGGGGTATAAACAATGAAACGCTTTTTAATACTTGCTTTTGCTGTTGTCCTTGCGTTTTCTTTCTCTTCCTGTGCAAAAGAAGAAAAGCTTGATATCGTTACCGTCACCGACATTCATTTTGCCGGACGCGAGTTCCACGATTACGAAGGTTATTTTGAAGAAGTCAATGACACCAACGGAAGCGGAAAACAGATGAAATATCTTGACGATATTCTTGACGCTTTCATTACCGAAATGCTTGAAAGAAAGCCGGAATACATAATCATCACCGGCGACTCAACTTTTGCCGGCGCAAAAGAATCCCACGTTGCTCTTACCGAAAAACTCCGTCCCCTTGTTGAATCCGGAATAACCGTTCTTATTCTTCCCGGAAACCACGATATCGAACTTCCTGCATATATTTATCCTGACGGCGGATATCAGGAGACCGTTACCCTTTCCCCCGACGAATACCGCGAAATGTATGCTGATTTCGGCTATTCCGGCGGTATTTCCTATCACGAAGACTCTCTTTCCTATGTTTATGACACCGGAAAAGGCGTAAGGATATTTATGCTCGATACCAACGTTGCCTACGGAATGCTCTACGGCTCTCTCAGCAACGAAAAGATCAAGTGGCTTGAAAAGGAACTTGAAGCCTGTAAAGAAGCCGGAGATATTCCTCTTGTTGCGGGACATCATACCGTTCTTGAACACAACAAAAGATTCAACTTCGGTTACCGACTCAATAACAGCGAAGAGGTCGAAAAAATGCTTGCCGATGCGGGCTGCACTCTTTATCTTTGCGGCCATATGCACACCCAGCATATTGTCGAAGGCGAAAACCTCACCGATATCGTCGGCGGTTCTTTTGCCGTATATCCCCACCGCTACGCTGAAATAGAATTTTCCAAATCCGGCTGGACTTACGAAGCCAAAGCCACCGACGTCGAAGCCTACGCAAACGAAATAAAAAGCGAAAACCCGGATCTTCTCGGTTACAGCCAATATGGATACGACTTTTTCTATAACAACGCCTATTCCCAGGCAAAAGAAAGCCTTTCTTATATCGTTACCGACAGCGAACTTCTTGAAAAATATGCCGATTTTACCGCAAAAGTAAACGTTGCATATTTCGGCGGAACTTTTTCCGATGTCGATCTTTCCTTTGCGGAACAGTTCCTTAAAGATGCCGAAGGCAGCGGCTGGTGCAGTTACGTCGAACTTATCCTTGCCGACCCGAAAGACCATCTCGCCTGTTCACGCACAGTTTCTGAATAATTTAAAAGGCCTCCCTTTGCGGAGGTTTTTTTATTTATTAATTCTACCTGCGGTTTATTGAAAAGAGTTTCGGCCGGTGCTATACTTGATTTGGTTTTTCGCGTTATAAATCTTTATGTTCATGTGAGGTACCAATGAAAAAGATTTTCAAAAACCTTTTGCCCTATAAAGGCAGGATAATGGTTGCACTGCTTTTTATGACCGTCGCAACGGTTTGCGATCTTATGCTCCCCACCATAATGAGCAACATCGTCGACAAGGGCATCCATCTTTCGGATATGGAATATATAAAGACCAACTGTCTTAATATGTTTATCGTATCCGTTGTCGGTCTTCTGACCGTTCTTGTAGGAAGAAAATACACTTCCGAAATCGTTGCAGGCTTTTGCTGCGACCTTAGAAAAATGGTTTTTGCAAAAGTAAACACCATGACTTTCAGCGAAATAAACGAAATAGGCACTGCCGCGCTTATAACCCGTTCCACACACGATACCGAAACCCTCGGCTGGATAGCCTCTATCTTTTGCGGAAGCGTTATAACCATTCCTGTGCTTTTTATCGGCGGCGTTTTTCTTTCGTTCAGAAAAGACGTCCTTCTTTCGCTGATACTCCTTCTTTTTATTCCCATAGTATTTGCCGTTGTTATAGCTGTGGGAAGAAAAATCGAACCGCTCTGGCAAATTTCCGATGAATATATCGACAAACAAAACGATATCATGCGCGAACGTCTTCGCGGAATCCGTGTAATCCGCGCTTTTGACAAAGAAGCACATGAGCATGACCGAATTGCCAAAGCAACAAAAACAATGGCGGAATATATCATCAAATCCAACGTGAGCATGGGCGTTATATCCCCTCTTACCCTTTTTCTGCTCAATCTTTCCGTTGTGCTCATCGTATATATCGGTGCCGCAAGAATGGAAAACGGAATAAGTGCAGTTTCCGCCGGCGATATTTTTGCTATCATACAATATGTTACTCTTGTTATGACAAGCATCATGAATGCGGCTTTTGTGATTGTTATGATCCCCCACGCAAAAGTTGCCGCAAACCGTATCGGAGAAGTTATTTCCGCAGAAGGAATTGACGACAAGATACCCGAAGAACCTCTCGAATTTTCCGGAGATATCGTTTTTGACCATGCGACTTTCAAATACGACGGTGCCACAGAGCCTGCCGTAAGCGATATTTCCTTTCATATAACCCCGGGACAGAAAGTTTCCGTCATCGGCGGTACCGGAAGCGGAAAATCCACTTTGGTTTCCCTTATGCTTTGCTTCCGTATGCCTACCGAAGGCCGTGTTATCTATGACGGAAGGCCCACCACCGAACTCAGCCACAAAACCGTCCGCAGAAATATAAGCTGCGTGCTTCAGAATTCTTCAATTTATTCCGGCACCATAAAAGACAACATCCTTATGGGCAAACCCGACGCCGACAATAGTGAAATCCTCGAAGCTGCAGAAATCGCGGAATTTTCCGATTTTGTAAAAAGTCTTGACGACGGTTTTGAGCATGAACTCAACCAATCCGGAAAAAACCTTTCCGGAGGACAAAAACAGCGCCTTTCCATTGCAAGAGCGATAATCAAAAATGCTCCGATTTACATTTTTGACGATAGCTTTTCCGCCCTTGACTTCCTTACCGAATCGAAACTTCGCACCAAGCTTTCGGAAAAAGCAAAGGGTAAGACCCAGATAATCATCACCCAGCGTGTCACTTCCGCAATGAACAGCGACGTTATCCTTGTTATGGACAACGGAAAACTTGTTGATTCCGGAAAACATTCCGAACTTCTTGAGCGCTGCAAAATCTATCGGGAAATCTATGCATCCCAGACAGGAGGTGCAAAATGATAACCGAAAAGAAACAAAGCCGCGCCAAAGCGCTTTTACGCATTTTCAAAGAGGCAAAACCCATTTGGGGCTGGCTTGCTCTGTCTTGCTTCCTTTGCCTTCTTTCGATAGTTTTTACCGTTGTTTCACCGAAAATGCTCGGAAATCTCGTTCAGCTTCTTTATGATTTCTGGGCGGGCGACCTTGTTACGGATGATTTTGCCGGAATGATTCTTTCCGGCATCATTCCCCTTGCGGTAATCTATCTTCTTCTCAGTCTTGTAAGACTTTGCAATATGTATCTTTTAAATAACGTGGTTTCGCGTTATTTCACCTGCAATATAAGGATACGTATTTCGGAAAAGATAAAACATCTGCCTGTAAAGTTTGTTGACTGTACACCCGTCGGCGAGATACTTCGAAGAATGACCGACGACGTTTCCCATATGGGAACCTCTATCCACACCATGATAGAAACCCTTTCCACCGGTTTTCTTCAGATTCTTGTGATAACCGTCGTTATGTTCTTTGAAGATTGGCGTCTTTCTGTCGCTGTTCTTGTGATAACTCCGATTTCCGTTTATCTTTCTTCAAAAATTTCCGCGATGAGCGAAAAATATTTCCATGAAATGTTCACTGAATCCGGAAAACTCAATTCCATAGTTGAAGAAAGCTATACCAACTACGCAACAACGAAGGCATATAACTGGGAAACAGAAACTCTCCGCCGCCATGAAGAGATAAATATCCGCCAGCGCAATGCGGAATATAAGGCTACCTTTATTTCTTCGGCGGTGCGTCCTTGCATCACCTTTACCAACTCCCTCGCATATATCGCCGTAAACCTTTTGGGCGGCTGGCTCATTCTCAACGAAGGCGTTTCCGTCGGCACTATCGTCACTATCGTTCTGTTTGCGAAACAAATAGCTGCCCCTCTTGAACAGATTGCCGAAGGCCTCGGCGACGTTCAGCGTGCGATCACCTCTTCCGAACGTGTTTTCGCTCTTCTTGACCTTGAAGAAGAAAAAACCGATGATAAATCTTTTGGAAACGAGCCCGTTCTGGGTGACGTAAAATTCGAAAACGTCGATTTTTCCTACGATGAATCCAAACCGCTTATCAAAGACCTCAATCTTGATATTAAACACGGCCAGAACGTTGCGATAGTCGGTCCCACCGGTGCAGGAAAAACAACGATAGTAAACCTTCTGATGCGTTTTTATGACTCGCAAAGCGGAAAAATCACCATTGACGGACACGACATCGCAGAAATTTCCCGGGAAGAGGTTCGCGGACTTTTCGGAATGGTGCTTCAGGATACATGGCTTTTCGGCGGAACCGTTGCCGAAAACATCGCCTACGGAAAACCCGATGCTACCCGCGCAGAAATCATCACCGCCTGTGACGAAGCTTATTGCGACCATTTCATCCGCACCCTCCCGCAAGGTTATGACACCGTCATCGGCGACGACACCACCAATATTTCCGGCGGACAAAAGCAGCTTTTGACCATTGCAAGAGCACTTCTGGCTAACCACCGACTTCTTATTCTTGATGAAGCTACTTCAAACGTCGATACCCGTACAGAAATACTTATCCAGAAGGCCATGGATAAACTTATGGCGGGAAAAACCTGTTTCGTCATCGCCCACCGTCTTTCCACCATCGTCGATTCCGACCTTATTCTCGTCATCAACGACGGAAAGATAGTCGAAACCGGAAGACACGATGAACTTCTTGCCCAAAAAGGTTTCTATTATGAAATTTACAACAGCCAGTATGCTGTTTAAAAGAGGTGTCAAAAAATGCAAAACAAAGTTCTTATGATCCTTTGCGATGGACTGCGTCCCGATGCAGTTACTGAATGCAAACACCCCTTTGCAGAAAAACTTATGAGCACTGCGCGCTATAATCCGCATGCTCAAACGGTTTTTCCGTCCTGGACCCTTCCGTGTCACTTTTCTCTTTTTACAAGCAGAACTCCGGATGAGCACGGGATTTTCGGTAATACCTATGTTCCCGGTGAAAGAAAAGGACTTTTTGAGCAGCTTCGCGACAACGGAAAATCCACTTCGTTTTTCTACAGTTGGGGCGAACTCAAAGACCTTCATCAACCCTATTCCCTTTGCTACGGAAGATTTGTTTCGGAAGAATATTTCCCTCACGGAAAAGTGACCGAAATGCTTGAAGAGGACTGCGAGCGCTTCATAAACGAATATAAACCCGATTTTGCATTTCTTTATCTTGAAACCACCGACAGTATCGGCCATGAAATCGGTTGGGGCACCGAAGAATATTATAAAGCGGCATATCATTCTTTTGGACTTATTGAAAAGATAACTTCAAACATTCCCGAAGATTACAGCGTCATCGTTCTTGCGGACCACGGCGGTCACGACAAAACCCACGGCACCGCAGACCCAATTGATATGACCATTCCGCTTTTTATAAAAACGGATTTTGAAATCGATGAAGAAGGTTTCGAAAACGCAAATATCATCGACGTTGCTCCTACTATTTGCGACATCGTCGGAATTCCCCATTCAAAAGAATGGAAGGGCAAAAGTCTTGTGAAATGAAAAGGGCACCCAAAAGGGTGCTCTTTTTTATATCTCTTTTTATTTTAAAATTTATAGTCTTTTCAAAAACGCCTTATTGTGATATTATTAAATATTATAGAAAGAGGGCGATCTTTATGTATTATCAGAAAAGATTTGACGGACATGTTCACAGCGACTGTTCTCCACGCGGAAGCGATTCCGTGATGAGTCTTTGCGAGCAGGCGCTTCACCGCGGTCTTATCGGCTTTGCCATAACCGACTGCTGCGATTGTGACCGCTTTGAAGAAATGCAGTTTGCCGAAAGAATCCGCGAATCCATTTACTGCGTATATAAAGCCCGTTCCGTTTTTGAAGACAGTCTTATTATTTCAAACGGAATCGAAGTCGGACAACCTCTTGACAACATCGGAAATGCCGATAAAATCATCAGCCGTTATCCTTTCGATATGGTAGTGGCTTCCTTAAAAAAATATCCCGACGGAAGAAAGGTAAGCGACGTAAGCTATTCCGAACTTTCCGAAAATGAAATAATACGCCTTATCGAATCCTATTACAAAAACCTTCTCGAAACATCGAAATGGGAAAATTTTGACGTACTCAGCCAGCTCACTCTTCCCATGCGATACATAAACAGCGAGTATGCCCCCTATTTTTCCATTCGCCATTGCGACGATATAATCGAAGCCATTCTTAAAAAACTTGCCGATGATGAAAAGGCCCTTGAAGTCAACACCAACGCCCTTCGCGGAAAACTCAACACAATTCTTCCTCCGGTAAGATATCTTCGAATGTTCCGCGAACTCGGCGGAAAATATATCACCGTAGGTTCCGGATGCCACAGCTGCAACAGCATCGGCGCAGATCTCAGCGAAGGAATAAGCCTTGTTCATGAAGCAGGTTTTTCCTCCTATTGCTATTATGAAAAACGCAAACCCGTTCTGATAAAAATCGATTGAAAAGGAGAATGAAACATGGATCAGGTTCTTAAACTTCTTGAAAAGAACGCAAAACTTACCACCGAACAGCTTTCCGCCCTTCTTGGAAAAACCGAAGAAGAAATCGCTGCCGCGATAAAAGAATATGAAGAAAACAATATTATCATCGGATATAATGCCCTTATAAATTGGGAAGCTATCGATCCAAATGACTGCACTGCGGTTATCGAGCTTAAAGTACAGCCCAAACGCGATTACGGTTACGATGAAATCGCCGCTGAAATCATGAATTTTGACGAAGTCCAGACCGTATGGCTCATGAGCAGTTCCAGTTATGACCTTTCCGTAATCGTACGCGGACACAGCTTCAAAGATATTTCCATGTTCGTTGCAAAACGCCTTGCAACTCTTGATTCTGTAACCTCCACCGCCACCAACTTTGTCCTTAAACGTTATAAAGAACATTTCTTTAAATTCTGCGGCGAACTCAAAGACGAGAGGAGGCACCTGAATATTGATTGATTACAATAAAATACTTTCCGAAAAGGTTGCCGGCCTTAAGCCTTCCGGAATAAGAAAATTCTTTGACCTTGCGGCAGAGGTAAAAGACGTTATCGCCCTTACCATAGGCGAGCCCGACTTCAAAACTCCTTGGGAAATACGCGAAGCAGGCATCACCTCACTTAAAAAAGGACGCACCTGGTATACTGCCAACGCAGGACTTGCGGAACTGCGCGAAGAAGCTTCTAAATATCTTGACCGAAGATTCAACCTCAAATATGACCCCAAAGATATTTTTATAACTGTCGGTGGTTCCGAGGCCATTGACCTTACTATCCGTGCAATCATTGATAACGGGGATGATATGCTTCTTCCTATTCCTTCCTTCGTTTGCTATGACCCTATCTGCCGTCTTGCCGGTGGAAACGTCGTCACCATCGAAACCAAACGAGAAAATGACTTCCGTCTTACTGCCGAAGAACTTCGCAACGCAATAACTCCCAAAACCAAACTTCTCGTTCTTCCCTTCCCCAACAACCCTACCGGCGCCGTAATGAGAAGAAAAGACCTTGAAGAAATCGCCGAAGTCCTTCGCGGAACCGACATCATGGTTCTTTCCGATGAAATTTATGCGGAACTTACCTATGGCGACGAACGCCATGTTTCCATTGCCGAAATCGATGGAATGAGAGAACGCACTATTATAGTAAACGGTTTTTCCAAAGCTTATGCAATGACCGGTTGGAGACTCGGCTACGTTGCCGGACCTTCCCCCATCATTTCGCAGATGCTCAAGATCCATCAGTACGCAATAATGAGCTCTCCCACCACCAGCCAGTATGCCGCAATAACCGCAATGCGCGATTGTGACGAAGAAGTCGAAAAGATGAAAAAGGAATACGACATGAGAAGACGCTATCTTGTAAAAGCTTTTAACGACATGGGTCTTGACTGTTTTACTCCCGAAGGCGCTTTCTATGTATTCCCCTGCATAAAATCCACCGGACTCAGTTCCGAAGAGTTTTGCGAAAAACTTCTTCACAGCAAAAAAGTAGCTGTTGTTCCCGGCGGAGCGTTCGGTTCTTCCGGCGAAGGTTTTGTCCGCGTTTCCTATTCCTATTCACTTGACCATATTATGGAAGCGGCAAAACGCATCAAAGAATTCCTTGAGGAAATTAAAAATGGACAAAATTAACGTCAAAGCTCCCGCAAAGCTGAATCTATTTCTTGATATCACCGGAAAGCTCGAAAACGGTTATCACGAAATCGCTTCCGTAATGCAAAGCATCGACCTTTTTGATTATGTTGAAATATCAAAAGCAGATTCGATTTCCGTAAAATGCAGCAACAGCGCTCTTGACGGAAAATCGAATCTCGCTTTTAAAGCCGCCGCTCTTTTCTTTGAAAAAAGCGGCATTTCTTCCGGTGCAGATATTTACATCGACAAACGAATCCCCATGCAAGCCGGAATGGCAGGCGGAAGCGCCGATGCTGCGGCTGTTCTTTTCGGACTGAACCGTCTTTTTAATGAACCATTTTCTTCCTATGAGCTCTGTGAAATAGGTACAAAATGCGGAGCGGACGTTCCTTTTTCCCTTCTTGGTTCCACAATGCTTGCCGAAGGCATCGGCGAAAAGCTTTCTTCCCTTCCGGCAATGCCGGATTGCTGGTTTGTTATCGTAAAACCGGATTTCGGAATGAGCACCGTTGAAAGCTATAAATATTACGATGAGCACGGTCTTTTGCAACTTGAGCACTCGGATTTGGGCGTCATTTCCAAAAGCCTTGAAGAAGGTGACCTTCCCGCAATTTCTAAAAGTCTTTACAACGTTCTTGAGCATACGGTAGAGAATCCCGAAATCAGCGCGATAAAATCGATGCTCAAAGAACTCGGTGCTCTTGGTTCAATGATGACCGGAAGCGGAACCGCCGTTTTTGGAATATTTGATAACGTAAACACCGCAGTCGAGGCAAAAAATGTTCTTCTTCAAAAATATTCTTCCGTTTTTCTTTCAAGACCCACCGATTACGGCGCAAGCATTGACAAAACCGCCGCGGTTTATGACCGTCTTGATGAACTTGGAATAGAATATGAACGCGTTGACCATCCAGCCGTTTATACCATGGAAGAAATGGACGCACTCGGAATATTCAACAAAGGTGTAGTAGGAAAAAACCTTTTCCTTCGTGATAACAAAGGCCATCGCCACTTCCTTGT
Organism: Oscillospiraceae bacterium; assembly: GCA_017468365.1. Lineage (GTDB taxonomy): Bacteria > Bacillota > Clostridia > Oscillospirales > Ruminococcaceae > UMGS1668. Next base: position 12,490 of record JAFUIS010000006.1, read on the forward strand.
TTTCGTTTTCGGAGATAAGCACGTCAATCTTTCCGCAATAGAAAGCGAACTCGGCATAAAACATACCAGCTTTGCTTCTGCGGAAAGGCTCGATAAATATCTCGGTCTTAAAAAAGGTTCTGTTTCCCCCCTTGGTGTAATAAACGACGTTACCGCTTCAGTAGAATTCATAATCGACAGGGAATTCAAAAATCACCCCTGTGTCGGAGTTCACCCCAACCAGAACATTTCCACAATCTGGCTCAAATTTGATGACCTTATAAAAGTTATCAAATCCAATGGAAATAAAATCGATTTCATAAACATTTAAGTGAATAAAAAAATTAAAACCGCCAATGCTTTAAGCGACAAAAAGCAAAGGCGGTTTTTTTATGAGTTTTTACAGATACAGCGCGTACCGTCAAGGTCGCAAAATGAAAGGCATGGAATCCATACTTTTTCTCGGTCTTATAATCACAATGCTGACTTCCGGCGTAAACCGTACCGTTACAACCGCTACCGAGATACGTTCAGAAACCCTTCGGCTTCATATAATAGCAAATTCGGACAGCGATTTTGACCAGGCTTTAAAGCTTAAAGTCAGAGACAAAGTTCTTGAAGCCACCGGCGAACTTTTTGCCGAAGTTTCCGGAAAAACCGAAGCTCTTGCTGCTGCGGAATATTCTGCGGATGATATCAAAGCCATTGCTGAAGAGGTTGTTGCGGAAGAAGGTTTTGACTATCCCGTTCAGGTGGAAGTTACAGAAATGTGGTTTGAAACAAGAGAATACGAAAATTTCGCATTACCTGCCGGAGATTACGACACAGTCCGCATAATAATCGGCGCAGGCGAAGGCAAAAACTGGTGGTGTGTGATGTATCCGTCTATCTGTATTCCCGGTGCAGAAGAAAATATCGAAAAATACGGTGAAAATGTAAGATTTATAACAGGGTCCGGGTATGAAATCCGCTTTGCCATAATCGAACTTGCTGAGCAAATAAAACGTCTTTTTATCAAATAGTGCAAAATTTATAAACCGTCGGCAAAAATTCTTTGTTTTTGCTGACGGTTTTGTCATTTTATCAATTAGTTTAAAAGGTGAGTTTTGACAAAAATGTGATAAATTTTTAATTTTTTGTGTCATAATTTTGAATATTCACTTGACTAAGCATGCACTTATTATATATAATAAGGTGTTGATATACAACAGTGGGCTTTTTGCCCAAAATAAGAAACACGAACAGGAGTGAACAAAGCTTATGGAAAATCTTCTCTATGCTGTTCCCGTTATCGGTGTCGTCGCTCTCGTTGTCGCTCTCATGCTTAAAGGCTGGATCGGCAAACAGGACGAAGGCAACGACAGAATGAAGGAAATCTCCGGTTACATCCGCGAGGGTGCAATGGCATTCCTCGGCCGCGAGTACAAAATGGTCGCTGTTTTTGCAGTAGTCCTCCTTCTCATCGTCGCAATCTTCATCAGCCCCATCGCTGCAATCGCATGTCTTTTCGGCGCTGCATTCTCTGTACTTGCAGGTTATATCGGTATGAAAACCGCAACCGACGCAAACGTACGTACCACCAACGCAGCAAGCAAAGGCGGTATGCCCGCAGCACTTAAAATCGCTTTCCGCGGCGGTGCTGTTATGGGTCTTTGCGTTGTAGGTCTCGGCCTTCTCGGCGTCAGTGTTGTTTTCATCATCTGCAACCTTGACACCGGTATCTTCGCAAACATCACCCTTGATGACTGCGCAACCATCATCACCGGTTTCTCCCTTGGTGCTTCCTTTGTAGCACTCTTCGGCCGTGTCGGCGGCGGTATCTATACCAAAGCAGCAGACGTCGGTGCAGACCTTGTTGGTAAAGTTGAAGCAGGTATTCCTGAAGACGACCCCAGAAACCCCGCTGTTATCGCTGATAACGTTGGTGACAACGTTGGTGACGTTGCTGGTATGGGTTCCGACCTTTTCGAATCCTATGTCGGCTCTATTGTTTCCGCAATCACCCTTGCAATTGCAATTCCTACCATCAACAGCGGACTTCTTGGCGAAGTTGAACTTAATCCCGTAACCGGCTCTCTCTTCCCTCTCTTCCTCGCTGCAATTGGTATTATTGCTTCCATCATTGCTGTATTCTTCGTAAACGGCAAAACCAATAACCCCGCAAGCCAGCTCAACCTCGGTACTTATATCAGCTCCGCAATCGTTATCGTAGCATCCTTCTTCCTCAGCCAGGTATGCTTCGGCAATATCGGCGCTTTTGTAGCTGTTGTTATCGGTCTTGTTGTCGGTGTTGCAATCGGTAAAATCACCGAGTTCTACACCTCCGGCGACTTTAAACCCGTTAAAGAAATTGCACAGCAGTGCGAAACCGGTTCCGCAACCTGCATCATCAGCGGTTTTGCTACCGGCCTTACTTCTACCGTATTCCCGCTTCTCCTCATTGCAATCGCAATCCTCGGTGCTTACTATGCATTCGGTCTTTACGGCATTGCAATCGCAGCAGTAGGTATGCTTTCCACCACCGGTATCGTTATCGCAGTTGACGCTTATGGTCCTATCTCTGATAACGCAGGCGGTATCGCAGAGATGAGCGAACTTCCTGAAGAAGTACGTGAGATCACCGATACTCTTGACTCCGTTGGTAACACCACCGCAGCAGTCGGCAAAGGCTTTGCAGTCGGTTCTGCAGCTCTTACCGCTCTTGCACTCTTCGTATCTTATTCCCAGATTGCAAACCTCGAGAAAATCGACCTTCTCAGCCCCGCTGTTGTTGCAGGTCTTCTCATCGGCGGTATGCTTCCGATGCTCTTCTCTGCTCTTACCATGAACTCTGTTGGTAAAGCAGCAAACCAGATGATCGAAGAAGTTCGCCGTCAGTTCCACGAATTCCCCGGCATCATGGAAGGAACCCAGAAACCCGACTATGCAAGATGCGTTGACATCTCTACCGGTGCAGCTCTTAAAGAAATGCTCCTTCCCGGCGCACTTGCAGTTGTTTGCCCCATCGCTGTTGGTCTTATCCTCGGCACTGAGGCTCTTGGCGGTCTTCTTGCCGGTTCCCTCGTAGTTGGCGTTCTTATGGCAATCACCATGTCCAACGCCGGCGGCGCTTGGGATAACGCAAAGAAATACATCGAAAACGGTCATAACGGCGGCAAAGGTTCCGAACCTCATAAAGCTGCTGTTGTCGGCGATACCGTCGGCGACCCCTTCAAAGATACTTCCGGTCCTTCTCTTAATATCCTTATTAAGCTCATGACCGTAGTAGCTGTTGTATTCCTTCCCCTCTTCCTTTAATTGAAGATATTAAAAGCCCTGCTTTTGCAGGGCTTTTTTTATGTCAAAAAAACGTTGTTTTTTTTGTTGGTTTCGTCAACAAATATTTACCTGTTTTTCAAGATATTTTTACAGATATATGTTATACTTATTATACTGAAATACCCCTTGAAAGGATTTGGCGCCATGTCCCAGGAATTCGCTAATGAACGCGAGCTTGAAAAAGAATTTGAACAGATTTTTGAAAGCGAAGAAGCCCACTATCTTATTGCCCAGCGTGCCCACGAATACGCAAAACTCATGGCATATTACCGCTGCGCCATAATGGAAGTGGAAACAAAATTTAAGGTTCTTAACGAAGAGTTTTCTCTTCGGTTCGACCGCAACCCTATCGAAAATATCAAAAGCCGCCTCAAGCGCCCTATAAGCATCCGCAACAAACTTAAGAAATACGGCTATCCTCTTTCAATGGCAAATATCGAAGAACATCTTCACGACGTTGCAGGAATCCGCGTTGTCTGCTCTTTTCCAAGCGACGTTTATACCATCGCAGATGCATTTTTAAACCAGGATGACGTAAACCTTATACAGATGAAAGATTACATAAAAAACCCAAAACCAAGCGGTTACAGAAGTCTTCATCTTATTATAGAGATACCGATTTTTCTTGCAAAAGAAAAGCGCATGATGAAGGTGGAAATTCAGCTGCGCACCATTGCAATGGATTGCTGGGCAAGCCTTGAACACCAGATACATTACAAAAAGGATTTTCATTTTACAGACGAAATGGCAAAAGAACTTGCTCACTGTGCCGAAATCAGCGCCGACCTTGACGAGCGTATGGAATCTTTACGTAAAATAGTAAGAAACAACCCAGAAAAAGTTGATGCTATTAATATAATATAAAATAAAAAATCCCTGCAGCAATGCAGGGATTTTTATCTTATTGCAATGTAACTTCATAAGTACACAATTCTTTATTAAATTCCGTTCCGTCACAGATGTGATACTCTGTTTTCTGCGTTCCGTCTTTCAGAAAATATACTATCATATAAGAGGTATCTTTTTTAAGAAGCATGGGCCAGTCGCCCTGCGGAAGCATATTTCCGTTTAAGGCATATTCCGAAAGAATGTAATAAGCATCTTCCAAAAGCCAGAATTCACGTTTTTGGTATTCCGGAAAATAAGCGCTGATATCTTCACTTCCATAATAATAGGCCTTTATTTCTTTTTCTTTAATAATTACAGAAGATTCGCCGATAGGTTCCGCACTTTTTAAAATCGTTTCATAAAGATTTTCGCTTATCACGTTATCTCCGTATTTTGCAAAAAGTTGCTTGCCCATACAGTCAACTTCACCGGTAAAATTAAGAGAATCCAACGCAGTGTGCGCGGAACCGTAGATTCCCATAACGCTTTCGCCGTTCAAAGCCTCAAATTCTCTGATAAAATTTTCTACCATGGCGTTTTCTCTGTAAACATGGTTTGGCTCATCGCTTCCGTAATAACTGCGTCCCTGCTTCATGGCTTCCTGGGTAAGCATGTATTCTTCCGTATCTTCAAGGCCCTGTTCTTTAAGATCATAAAGATATTTTGCTCCGATGGAATTATATTGATGACCAATGTCCGTTCCGTGAAAAACCGTTTCCGGGCAGGTTTCTTTTATCGCTTTTAAAAAGTTTCTGTTTGCTTCGCCGCCTGCGCTTGTTCCGTCCCACGCTTTGAAAATTTCTTCAAGAATTTCATCGTCTTCTGCCTGCATCCATTGGTTAAGAAGCTGTGCCGTATAATAACTGTACTCAACAAAAAGATGCCTCATACCCTGTTCGTTATAATATTGCTGCCAAAGTTCCAATTCCAGTACCATTATTTTTTCATCATTATGTTTTTCGCCATACAGATAAATAGTTCCTGTTTTCTGTTTATCGGAATTTTCTTCCGGCATATTGTTTGAAGAACAACCAGAAAAAACAATACACAAAAGCAGTATTGCAGCAATTATTCTTTTCATTTTACGTCTGTACTTGCTTTAAAAAAACAAGTCTTTTTCCTTTCTTTATTATTTTTGCGATAAAATTACAAGCACTCGTTTTTATGTAAAAAACGAGTGCTCTGCTTTATTATTTTCTGCGATTGGATCAGTCGCAGATTTTGGAAGAACTGGAAGTTCCGATTCTGGAAGCGCCGGCTTCGATCATTGCGCATGCGGCTTCAAAAGATTTTACGCCGCCGGAAGCTTTTACGCCCATTTCCGGACCAACGGTTTCGCGCATAAGGCGAATATCTTCAACGGTTGCGCCGCCGGTGGAAAAACCGGTGGAAGTTTTTACAAACTCTGCACCTGCGCGTTTTGCCGCAAGGCAAGCTTCGACCTTTTCTTCATCGGTAAGAAGGCAGGTTTCGATAATAACTTTGAGGATAGCTCTTCCGTCGCAAGCGCTATGTACGGTTGCGATATCGTCCTCTATACGACGCCAATCGCCGACTTTTGCGGAAGCAATGTCAATTACCATATCAATCTCTTCTGCACCGTCCTCGATTGCACAGGCCGCCTCAAATGCTTTTGCGGCGGAAGCCATTGCTCCGAGAGGGAAACCTACTACGGAACAGGTTTTGATTCCGGTTCCTTTAAGTTCTTTATGTACGAAATAGACGTTAAGGGAGTTTACGCATACTGCGGCAACTCCGTATTTTTTTGCTTCATCGCAAACAGCACGAAGCTGTTCGTGGGTAGCATCAGCTTTAAGAAGAGTGTGGTCAAGATATTTTGCGATTTCCTGTTTGTCCATTTTCATGCCCTCCGTTTTCTTGTTGATTATATATCAGCCGCAACCGCCGCAGGAGCTGCAGTCACCGGAACAGCCGCCCTGATCGGGTTTTTCAATGGTTTCGGGGTCGTCACCGGCAGCAGACATCTGAATGATGTGAAGAACGTATTCAAACATTTCGTTGAATTCGTCCTGTGCGTTGTTGTAAGCAAGCATTTTTTCGTGGTTGGTTGCAGCATCATAAAGTTCGCGAACGGTTTTGTCGAGTTCCTCGATTTTTTTATCGTCGCGGTCTGCTTTGGTAATCTCCTGGGTAAGTTCATATCTCTTCATATTGAATTCGGCGATTTTTTCCTGAAGGTCCTCGTCATCCTCAACAGCTTTCTGTGCGATGTTGAGAAGAACGTAGCTTTCTTCCTCCTGGATTTTTTTGCCGAGTTCTCTTGCCATTTCAATAACAGTCATTTTATTTTATTCCTCCGTTTTAATAATTTCTCCGTCAAGTGCCCATCCAAGGGACTCTTTTAAATATACTTTTGCAAAACCTTTCCGAACTTCGCTTCTTGGTGCGCGAACAACAAGGTTTTCATAGCTTCTTCCGCTGATGTAGCCTTCTCCCACGTCGACTTCATCGTCAAAAAGAACGGTCGTTGTCTTTCCGACAAACGAAGCATTGATCTCATGGCTTATTTCCGTCTGAAGATCAAGAAGGCGCTGGAATCTTGCAGAAGAAACTTCGTGCGGAATCTGGTCTTCCATTACCGCGGCTTTCGTTCCTTCTCGCTTGGAATAGATAAAACTGTAAGTCATGCTCCAGCGGGCTTTTTTCGAAAGCTCCATGGTCGCTTCAAAATCCTCTTCTGTTTCGCCCGGGAAACCTACGATAAGATCGCTTGTTATGGTAACATCCGGAATTATTTCCCTTGCCATATTCACAAGTTCCATGTAATGTTCTGCAGTGTATCTTCTGTTCATACGGCGAAGAACGTCGTTTGAACCGCTCTGCACAGGAAGGTGAATGTAATTGCAGACTTTTTCGCAGTCGCGTATCGCTTCAAGAAGCTCCCTTGTGCAATCTTTCGGGTGAGAAGTCATGAACTTTATTCTAAAATCGCCCGGAATGGCGTTTACCTCGCGAAGAAGTTCTGCAAAGGTAATTCCCTTTACAAGTCCTTTTCCGTAAGAGTTAACGTTCTGGCCGAGAAGAGTTATCTCTTTATAGCCCTGTGCGACTATTTCTCTTGCTTCGGCAAGGATATTTTCCGGTTCACGGCTCTTTTCCCTTCCGCGTACAAGGGGCACTACACAGTATGTACAGAAGTTGTCGCATCCATGCATAATGGGAAGATTTGCCTTTATATCGTCATCGCGATGTATGGGAAGATATTCCGCCATACAGCCTTCTCCTTCGCCAATATCGAACTGGCGCTTTTTCGCGGTGATATGTTTATATATGAGTTCTGGAAATCTCGGTGCCGCATGTGTTCCGAAAACTATATCTACAAAAGGATAACTCTGACGGAACTTTTTGGCGATATGTTCCTGCTGCACCATGCAGCCGCAAACCGCGATTATCATATCCGGATTTTCTTCATGTGCTTTTTTGAGGATACCTACGTTTCCGAAAACACGTTTTTCCGCGTTTTCTCTGATGGCGCAAGTGTTAAAGACAACAACTTCAGCGCCTTCGGAAGAATCGGTTATTTCATAACCCATCTGTTCAAGAAGTCCCTCAAGTTTTTCGCCGTCGGAAAAGTTCTGCTGACATCCGTAAGTATGGACATAAGCGGTATGCGGGCCTTCTTTTTTGGAAATTATGCCTTTTACTTTTTCAATATAGTTTATTTCCGGCATTTAAACTTCCTTTCTGCCTTAAAAAATAAAATATTCCTTAACTTTAATATTTTATCACGCCTACTAAAATTTATCAATAGTATAAGTATGCGAATGTGTTTAGAAACACTTTTTCGCGGCCATAATATCTCTGCAACAAAATTACGGAGTGATAAAAATGACCGTTAAAAGAGGAGATATTTATTATGCTGACCTGAGTCCGGTAGTCGGTTCGGAACAAGGCGGCATACGCCCGGTACTTATTGTTCAAAACGACATTGGAAATAAATACAGTCCTACCGTTATTGCCGCCGCAATAACGAGTCAGAAAGACAAAACAAAACTTCCCACCCATATTGCCGTTTCATCCCAAACCTGCGGCCTTGCAAAGGATTCCATCGTTCTTCTTGAACAGATACGTACCATTGACAAACAGCGCCTTAAAGAGCATATGGGACGCCTTGACGACGGCTCCATGAATAAGATAGACGAAGCACTTTCAATAAGTTTCGGGCTCGGCGGCCAGGCATTATAACAAAAAAGCGGAGGAACATCCTCCGCTTTTATTGTTCAGTAATTTTCGTATATTTTTTTTGCTCTTTCTTTTATTTCATTTCTGATATTTTCGGGCTCTATGACCTTGATATCTTCCGCACTGAACTGCATAAGCCAGCGAAGAAGACCTTCGCCTTCGGCTGCTCTTACCTCAGTACGGAATTTTTCTTCTCCTGCGGGATTTATAATTATTTCCTCACCGAATTCCCTGATAACGGTTTTGGCGATCTTTTCGCTGCATTCAAGGGTGAGCTTTATGCTTTCGCCGCCATACATATTGACGCTTCTGCGAAGATAATCGCCGATGGAGAAACCTGTTTTAAATTCTTCTATCTCTTCCTTTTTTCTTATAGGGGTTCTGGTTATCTCCACGTTTGTCATCATCTCAACGTGAAAATGGATAAGGTGGTCATGGCTTTTACTGTTTCCTATAAGGAAATAGCTGTCGTCCGCCCAACAAAGATAATAAGGCGAAATCTCATAAATATGACCGTCGCGTTTAAGCTGCATTTTTCCGTCGGAAGCAATTTCGTAATACTGGAAAGTAATGCGCTTTCCGTTTTTAATTGCGGTTATGACTTTATCTATGTTATAGCGCACCTTTTTGTTTTTGGATTTAATCTTTTCATCAACAAAGGTATGGTCGCGAATGATTTCTTCGCCGGTGGGCGTTGCCAATTCACAAAGTTTATCAATAATTCCGTTGGAATCGTCATAAGTGATAAATTTTGCGCCCGAAACCGCATCGGCAATAATCTTAAGTTCATAATCCTCAAAAAGCTGGTCGGTCATATAATATCCGCGTTTAAGCTCGTCGCAAAGGATTATGGAATATCCTGCCTCGCGCAAAGCGACAATATCACGCGCAACTGATTTTCTTTCGGCACTAATTCCTTTTTCGCCGAGATAATCAATAAGTTCGTTTGTGTTTACCGGATGATGCTCATCGGTTTTTTTAAGACGTTCAAGAATATAAAGAAGTTTTTCCTTAGTTTTTCCTTCCATTTTACACACCGCCTTTCTTCACAAACCATTCTAGCATATTTTTCGCTACAAAACTGCACCAACAGACTCTTTTTTCTTGTAATTCTGTACTTTTTCGATAATCCAACCGGAAAGCAGTACTGTTATAATCGAATATGCTATCTGGCGGAAAGGAATATAAGTTAGTGAAAGAAGAAGCACCGAAATGTCGGTGAAAAGATATGCCTGAGAAATCTTTATGTGGAGCTTTTTTGATATTACCAAAGCAAGCGCATCATCACCGGCACAGGCTCCGCCCTGTCTTACAACGATTCCCGCGCCGATTCCTACAAAAATCGCGCCCACTATTGCCGCAACTATCGGAACACCGTTAAGATCCGGAAAAAGCGGAGGAAACTGCTCAAGAATTGCATAAAATACTGAATATCCAAGCGTACCGACAAGGGATTTTATAATAAATTCTTTTCCCAGGAAAACCACGCCCATAAGATAGCAGGTACCGTCAAGGATAGGCGCAGTTATTGCCGGAGAAATATCAAACCAGTTGAAAATAAGAAGCTCTATTCCCCATATTCCGCCTTCGGTAATTATCGTTCTTGAATGTATGTTATACATACCGAACGCAAGGATAAACGCGCCCAGCAAAATATAAGCAAGATAAAAATACTGTTTTAAAATTTTTTTCAAAAATCCAGCTCCTTTTAGTTGAATCCGCGGAAGCCTTTACCGATGATCTCACTGCTGTTGGTTATCATCATAAATGCTGTCGGCTCAACATCCTTTATATAGCGGCGAAGAAGAACTGCCTGGCTGCGCTTGAGAACAACAAGAACTATGCTTCTTTCGGTGTGGGAATAGGCTCCCTCCGCTTTATAAATAGTCGCGCTTCTGTGAAGAGTGTGGTGGATATAATCACAGATAGGTTTCGGATTCGTGGTTATGATAGTAAAATATTTGCAAAGGTTGATGTTTTCGATAGCGCCGTCCATGATAAGGGTCTTTGCAAAAAGACCGGTAAGGGAGAAAAGTCCCGTCTGGAAATCAAAAACAAGGAACGCGCTGAGGGTAATGATAATGTCAACGGCAAAAATGGCGGTTCCGATTTCCATGGTGGTGTATTTTTTAAGAAGCATAGCAACGATATCGGTACCGCCGCTGGAAGCATCCATATTGAAAAGGATCGCGGAACCAACCGCCGGAAGAGCGACCGCGAAAAGAACTTCGATAACCGGTTCATTGGTGAGCGGTTCGGTTATGGGATAGATTTTATCAAGCACCGAAAGTCCGACGGTCGAAAGAATGGTTACATAAAGAGTTTTTCCGGCAAAAACTTTTCCTAGAACAAGAACTCCTATAATAAGAAGCACCGCGTTCATAACAAGGTTAAGAGTACTTGCCGGAACATCAAAAGCCCTGCTGAGAACGATGGAAAGACCGGTTATTCCTCCGAAAGTGAAATTGTTGGGATATTTAAAAAGCCATGTACTGAGGATTATAAGTAAAGATGCCGCAGTCAGCATTATAAAATCATAAATTTTTTTGCCAATAGGTTTCGCATTATCCATAATTATCTCCTTAGTGGTCAGATGACCTGGAAAATATAAAATTTAAGATAATCTGTTTCCGGAACATTCCAAAGGATCGGATGATCCGGAGACTGCTGTCTCGCTTCTATCTGACGAAGGGCAACGTTTGCGTCTTTTGCCGCAGAATGAAGCATTTTTACAAAAAGCTCGTCCGGCATGAAATGAGAACAGGAGGCCGTTGCAAAATATCCTCCCCTGGGAAGAAGTTTCATCGCGCGGAAATTGATATCCTTATAGCCTTTGAAAGCGCTGTCAACGGTCTTTCTGGATTTTGTGAATGCCGGCGGATCAAGGATTATAAAATCAAATTTTTCCGCTTTATTGTCGAGATTTGTAAGAAGATCGAAAACGTCCGCAACCCTGAATTCCATTATGTTTGAAAGTCCGTTTTGCTCTGCGTTGCGCTTTGCCATTTCAATGGCGGATTCGGAAATATCGACCGCACAAACATGCGATGCACCGCCTTTTGCCGCATTGAGCGCAAAAGAACCGGTGTGGGTGAAACAATCAAGAACTCTTTTTCCTTTTGCGATTTTCGAAACAGCAAGACGGTTATATTTCTGATCAAGGAAAAAACCGGTTTTCTGTCCGTTTTCAAAATCGACGCTGTATTTTATTCCGTTTTCGATAATTTCGGTCTCCGTCGATTCCGGAAACGGAACACCCGAAAGCGGATACCAGCCTTTGTTTTCTTCCATTCCTTCCAGTTTACGAATGGCAACATCATTACGCTCATAAATTCCGCGAATGTTCTGTCCGTCTTCATTAAGAACTTCAAAAAGAAGCGGAAATACGGTATCTTTGATTTTTTCGATTCCTATTGAAAGACACTGGGTAACAAGAATGTCGCCGAATTTATCTACGGTAAGGCCAGGAAACTGGTCCGCTTCGCCGAATATAACGCGGCAGCAGCCGATGTCGTCTCCCATTACAGTCTTTCTGTAATCCCAGGCATATTTCACTCTTCTTTTCCAGAATTCACGGTCGAATTTATCGTTTGCGTTCCTAGAAACAAGGCGAATTCTGATTTTACTTTCGGTGCTTATAAATCCGGTACCAAGATATTTTCCCTTTTCGGTAACCGCATCAACAAGGTCGCCGTTTTCAAAATCGCCTTCGATGCTCAAAACTTCCGCATCATATATCCAGGGGTGACCGCCGTCGACCCAGTTTTCACCTTTCTTTGTAATGATCGCTTTTGAAAAGCCTCTTTCTGTTTTCATAAAGCCCTCTCTTTTTCAATATCTTCTGGAATAAGCTCCCTTATTAAAAATTCATCGTTGTCTTCGCAATAAGCGGCGGTAAAAGGATATTCACCGATTTTTCCGCAGAAAAACTGCATTTTTTCGCCGTTTATCAAATGTTCTTCGTTAAGCGGCAATACCGAAAATCCGCTAGGCGAAAAAGAAAAACCTGTCCCCAAAAACTTGAGCACCGCTTCCTTGGCGGTCCAGATCCGAAGAAAGTTTTCTGTGCTCATTTTTGCAAAAGCCTGTTCTTCTTCAGTAAAGCAACGTCTTGCAACTCTTTCGTCCGATGATACTTTCGTTTCTATATCGATTCCGATATTGCCTTCCGAAACCGCAAGCACTGCAAATTTTCCGCTGTGGGATATGCTAAAATGTTTTCCGTGCTCAAAAAAAGGTTTCCCGTGCTCGCTGTAACTCATTTTTTCGAAAGCATCTTTTCCGAAAATTTCAGTTACCATGAATCCCGCTGCAGCGGAAAGGATCCTGTCGTTTTCTTTAAAAAGTTTGTTTGCTTTTTCCGCTCTTTCTTTCGGAATAAGCATAAGCATTTTATCATAAAGGTATCCGATTTTTTCCGCGTCACAAAAATATATCTGCGGCAAAAAGCAAACACCTCTTTTCTTTACAAACCAAATTAAAATATATATAATATAATAATCCAATTAATTTTATCACAATCTGTTGGATTTTCAAGTACTATTTGAAAGGATGACGAAATTACGGATAAAATAAACAAAATCGTCCTTTGTTCACTTTGTTCAAAATACGTCCATTCTCCCCTTGCGCCCTGGTGTATCCTTGCGGGAATCCGCTCTTTTTCAAAAGAAGAGCACCTTTGCAGGGTTGTTGAAGGAACCGTAAACGAACCCATAGAAAAAGTTGCCAAACGAATCATCTCAGAAAACCCCGATATCATAGGCCTTTCCTGCTATATCTGGAACATAAACTCCGTTATTATTCTCGGTGAAATGCTCAAAAAAGCTCTTCCGGAATGTAAAATCATCCTCGGCGGACCGGAAGTTTCATATAACGCAAACGAAATCCTGAAAACCTTTGATTGGTGCGATTTTATAGTTTCCGGAGAGGGCGAATACCCCGTTGCCGTACTTTGCGACGCAATAAAAACAAACGGAAGTTTTGATATTCCCGGCGTATTTTATAAAAATAAAAACGAAATCGTATCGAGCGAACCTTATATTGCCGAAGGCGAACCCCCTTCTCCCTATTGCGATGAATATTTTACCTCTCTCGGCGGAAGAATAACCTATCTTGAAACGAGCCGCGGATGCCCCTATTCCTGTGCATTCTGTCTTTCCGGAAGATGCGGCGGCGTAAGATTTTTTGATATCGAAAGAGCAAAACAGGAAATGCTCCTTCTTGCAAAAAGCGGAACCCAAACCGTAAAACTCGTTGATCGCACTTTTAACGCCAATAAAGCCAGGGCAAAAGAACTCTGGCGATTTGTTATTGCGGAACATGGGAAAGGAATTCCCGAAAACGTCTGTTTCCATTTTGAAATTGCCGGCGATATTCTTGACGAAGAATCCATAGATATACTGAATTCCGCGCCAAAAGGCTCCATTCAGCTTGAAATCGGAATGCAAAGCTTCAACGAAAAAACCCTTGCGTACATAAACCGCAAAACAAATACCACAAAGCTTATCGAAAACATCAAAAAACTTCTTGCCCCTGCAAATCTTCATATTCACATCGACCTCATCGCCGGTCTTCCTTTTGAGGATATGGAAAGCTTTGCAAGAAGCTTCAATATCGGTTATGAGCTTCGTTCAAACATGCTCCAGCTCGGTTTTTTAAAACTTCTTCACGGTGCGGCAATGCGTGAAGATTCCGAAAAATACCCTTGTGTTTTTTCCGAAAAACCGCCTTACGAAGTAATTTCAACCCCCTGGACCAATGAAAATGACCTTGCCGTTCTTCATAATGTTGAAGACGCCCTTGAGCGCCTTTGCAACAGTGGAAGATTTACCGGCACCGTTGACTATGTCCTTGAAAAAACCAGCCTTTCTCCTTTTGAATTTTTCAAAATTTTCGGAAAATATGCCGCCGAAAACTGCGGACCTTACGTTTCGCTTGACGAATATACCGAAATCGCTTATCGCTGTCTTTCATCTTTTGATAACGTGGATCCTTTGGTGCTCAAAGATAAAATGATCTGTGACCGCCTGTGCTCAAACTCTTCCGGAAAGCTTCCGCCTGTGCTCAAGGTAAAACATCCGGATATCAAAAAAATTCGTCTTTATATCGAATCTATTGACGGAAACGAAAGAAAACCCGGCTTAAAACGCGGTTTTTCCCTTTTGGAAAGCGAAAAATCCGCCGTTTTTGCAGACTATGAAAATAAAGATCCCGTAACCGGAAAATACGTGCTCAAAAAAGTTTCTTATGAAAGGTGGTACGAAGATGGAAGTTTATGAAGCACTTCTTAAACGAAGAAGCGTGAGAAAATTCACCGAAGAAGCCGTTTCCGAAGAGGATATTTCAAAACTTCTTCATGCCGCCATGAGCGGCCCCAGCGCATGCAACAGAACTCCCTGGGAATTCTTTGTCGTTACAAACGAAGATACCCTTGAAAAGCTTCGCAAAGCCGCAAGATATTCAAAAATCAAAGCCCCTCTTGCAATAGTCGTTTGCGGAAACCTTTCAAAATCCCTTCCGATGCAACTTTCCTCTTTCTGGATCCAGGACTGCAGCGCCGCCACCGAAAACATTCTTCTCGAAGCTACCGAACTGGGTCTCGGAACCGTCTGGTGCGGAGTACACCCCATGAAAAGAGCCGAAAATAATGTTTCCGAGGCTCTTTCTCTTCCCGAAAAGCTCATTCCTCTCAATATAATACACATCGGTCACCCGGCAGAATTTCCCGACCCTCGTGACCAGTTCAATGAGAAAAAAGTTCATTATTTAAAATAAAAAAGCAGCCTTTCGGCTGCTTTTTTTGTTCTTAATGTGATTGATGATGGATACCGGTCATCGCTTCGAGAACTTCATACTGTTCTTCGTCAAGACCTTTTTTCATGTTGAGCGCCTCGATAATATCGATATCCTCAAATTTGCCGGAAACAGAACGAATAACACGGTTGGTTTTTCCGTCGCAAAGAGCTTTAACGGCTTCATAACCCATAGATGCGGCAGTAACTCTGTCGCGCGCGGAAGGGCTTCCGCCGCGCTGGATATGGCCAAGAATGGTTACTCTGGTATCAAGTGCAAGTTCCTCGCGAACTCTGTCACCGATTTCAAGAGCGCTTCCCGCACCTTCAGCAACAATGATCATAAAGTGTGTCTTTCCGCCAAGTCTTGCTTTTATGATGTTTTCAACAATATCGTTTTCAAAATCGAGCTCTTTTTCGGGAACAAGAACCGCTGTTGCGCTGGTCGCAAGTCCAACATAAAGTGCAAGGTGGCCTGCTCTGTGGCCCATAACTTCAACAACGGAGCAACGTTCGTGGGACTGCATGGTGTCGCGAAGACGGTCGATAGCCTCAACGGCAGTGTTTGCTGCAGTATCGTAACCAATGCAGTAATCGGTGCAACTGATGTCGTTATCGATGGTTGCGGGAATTCCGACTACGGATATTCCGTGTTTGGAAAGAGCATAGAGTCCGCGAAAAGTACCGTCGCCGCCTACGGCGACGATTCCGTCAAGACCGAACTGCTTACAGGTCGCTGCAGCTTTTTGCTGACCGGCTTCGTTCATGAACTCGTCGCTTCTCGCGGTATAAAGCATCGTGCCGCCCTTGTTGATTATTCTTGAAACGCTGTCCGCATCAAGTCGGATGATATCGCCGGTGATAAGTCCGGTATATCCCCTTCTGATACCCACGCATTCGATACCTTTGCTTGCCGCGGTGCGGACTACGGAACGAATGACAGCGTTCATTCCGGGCGCATCTCCGCCGGAAGTAAGAATTCCGATTCTTCTTACTTTTTTATCCATATATAAAAACACTCCTGTCGAAATTTTTCTAGGTTATATTTTAACTTATATTTGTCAATATGTAAACTGGCAAATTGGCAAAAAGAAAAACCCGCCGCAATCGGCGGGTTTCCGCATTATAAACAAAATATATGCAAATCTTTTGGGAAGATTTACAATTTTATCATTTATTTCTGAATTCGCTCATAAAAATCGGCATCATTCGCTTTGAATATTCACGCAGAGCATATTCTCCGTTGCAGATACACCAATCATAAAGAATGGCTCTTTCGCAAAGCGCATAGGCTTTTACTATTTCTCCGGTAGTAACGTCGTCACGAAGTTCGCCGTTTTCCTGACCTTTTTTAACGGTTATACGCAAAAGTTTATAATAAGTTCTGCTTCTGTCAAGAAGGTGTTTTTCGCTTTTGGTGATGAGCTGTGAAGAATAAAGCCGGGCAAGAAGGTCTATTGAAATTCGGTTTTCTATCATTCCGAAAAGCTCTTCGTTATAGAACATCAGCTTTTCAAAAGCACCCATTCCAGTGTCAAGTTCTTCTTCTATCTCTTCATATTTTTCATCGAAAAGATAAGAAAGCGAACTTAAAAGCGCATCTTTGCCCGCAAAATAATGATAGAAAGAACCTTTTGATGTTCCCGATTCTTCGATTATATCCTCAACGGTGGTTTCGTCGTATCCCTGTTCATAAAAAAGGCGCCATGCCGCATCGACGATTTTGCTTTTTGTGTTTCGGGAATTTTTCTTCGGCATAATTTCATCCCCTTCCGTTTATAGAATTTTATCACATTGACACCGTTTTCGCAATATCGTTTTTGATGCGAAAACAGTTGTTTTCCGGTGAGAAGCAAAATTTACCTTGCTAAAATATGTAAATATGTATAAATAACCGTTTGAAATTTATTATATCCTACAAAAATAGTATAATATGCTTGAAAATTTGTAAAAAAATTAGTATTATAGGTGCAATTATTATTCTTTGGAGGTGTTATAAAAAATGGAAAGAGTGTTTAACTTTTCAGCAGGCCCGGCAGCCCTTCCGCTTTCCGTTCTTGAACAGGCTCAACGCGATCTTATCTGCTATCCCGGTGCAGGCTGCAGTGTTATGGAAATGAGCCATCGATCTCGCCCCTTCGAAGAAATCATGGAAAAAACCGAAGAAACTCTTCGCCGCATCATGAATATTCCGGATGAATATGCCGTAGTTTTCTGCCAGGGCGGCGCAACAATGCAGTTTTCAATGGCTGCAATGAACTTTGCCCGTCAGGGTCAGAAAGCCGCACACGCGGTAAACGGCGTTTTTTCAAAAAAAGCTTTTGAAGAAGCTTCACGCTGGTGCGATGCTTATAAAATCGTTGATACAAAAACCACCGTTCCCGAAATCACCGAAGACATGATACTTCCCGGAACGGCATATCTTCATATAACCGGCAACAATACCACAAGCGGAACCATGTACCGCAAACTTCCCGAACATGGTTCCACTCCTCTTATCGGCGACTGGACTTCCGGCATACTCGGTACCGTGATCAATGTTAAAGATTACGACCTTGTTTATGCCGGCGCACAGAAGAATATGGGACCTGCGGGCGTTGCCGTTGCAATCGTAAAACGCAGTTCCATCCTCAAGGATATCGACCCCGTTGTTCCCTCACTTCTTCGTTATGAAACAATGGATAAGACCGGCTCAATGCTCAACACCCCGCCTACTTTTGCAATTTATATGTGCGGACTTGTTTATGATTGGGTTGAACAGCAGGGCGGCGTCGCCGAACTTGAAAAAATCAATACTAAAAAATCCCAGATGCTTTATGACGTTATAGACAGTTCCAAACTTTATAAAGGCATTGCCGATAAGGACTGCCGCTCCATTATGAACGTCACTTTTACCCTTCCCGATGACGAAACCACCAAAGCATTCCTCGAAATGGCAAAAAAACGCGGAATGATAAGCCTTGCGGGCTACCGTTCTGTCGGCGGAATAAGAGCTTCTATTTATAACGGAATGCCTGTTGAAGGCGTTGAATGCCTTGCACAGTGCATGGTGGATTTTGAAAAAGGTTACAGGGAATAAAATCTTTATATCAAAAGGAGATATATCCATGTATACGATTAATACTTATAATAAAATCGGCCAGGCAGGCCTTGATATGTATGATAAGGAAAAATACGTTATCACCGACGTTCTCGATCAGCCGGACGCAATTATGGTCCACTCCGCTCCTCTTCACAACATTGACATGGGCAAAAATCTCAAAGCAATCGTAAGAGTAGGCGCCGGTGTAAACACTATTCCGGTCGATCGTCTTACCGAAGAAGGCGTCGTAGTTTTCAACACTCCCGGCGGTAATGCAAACGCTGTTAAAGAACTCACCATCGCCGCCATCGTAATGATTTCCAGAAACGTCCAGGCGGCTTCCACCTGGGTAAAAGGTCTTAACACCACCGAACCCGGAAAAGAGGTTGAAAAAGGTAAAGAGGCTTTCCGCGGACCCGAAATCATGGGCAAAAAAATCGGTATCATCGGCGTAGGTTCCATCGGTTCCAGAATGGCAAAAGCCTGCAGTGACCTTGGAATGGACGTTATAGGTTATGACCCCTATCTCCTTCCTGCACGCAAAAAAGAACTTCGCGCATATCTCAATTTTACAAATGACGTTGACGAAATTTATAAAACCTGCGATTACATCACCATTCATGTTCCGCTTACCGACGAAACCCGCAATTACATCGGCAAAGCTGAACTCGATATGATGAAACCCGGCGTATATCTTATCAACTATGCCCGCGGTCCCGTCATCAACAACGAAGCTCTTGTAGAAGCACTTAAGAGTGGCAAGGTAAAAGCCTTTGCAACCGACTTCCCCACCGCAGAACAGCTTGAACTGCCTAACGTTATGGCAACTCCTCATCTCGGTGCCGGAACTCCGGAAGCCGATGAAAACTGCGCAAAGATGGCAGCAAAACAGATCATCGATTTCCTCGAAAACGGAAACATCGTCAACTCCGTCAACCTTCCTGCCGTTTCCTTCCCGAGAGCTGCCGGCGGAAGAATAACTCTTATCCATCATAACAAACCGGGTATGCTTGGCACTATTACCGAAAAAGTTGCCGCAGTCGGCATGAACATCGAGAACCTTGTCAATAAATCCAGAGATTCCGTTGCTTACACCATTCTCGACTTTGACGAAGATGTTCCCGCCACGCTTGCCGAAAAACTTGCAGAAATCGACGGAATCCTTCGTGTTCGCGTACTTTGATAAAACCTATTTTGGCGGAACTTTGTTCCGCCAATTTTTTCAGGAGGTTCATTTATGAACTATAAAGAAAAACTTGAAAAACTCGGTGTAAAAATTCCGAATATTGTCCTTCCCCAAAAAGGTTCAGACCTTTCTAAATATGCCGTTCTCGCCTGCGACCAATATGCCGCCCAACCTGAATATTGGGAAAGGGTCCGCACATACGTCGGCAAATCCGTTTCCACCCTTCATATGACTCTTCCGGAAGCATGGCTTCTTGCCGGAGATAACGATTATAAAAAGCGCGCCGCCACCATGGAAAAATATCTTTCCGACGGTTCTCTTGAAGAAATCGGCGACGGATTCATTTTTACCGAAAGAGATACACCCGACGGCACCAGATACGGTCTTGTAGCTGCTTTTGACCTTGAGCAATACGATTACTTTCCCGGTTCGGATAAACTTATAAAAGTTACTGAGCGCACTGACATAACCCGCGTTGCTCCGCGCGTTGAAATAAGAAAACAAGCTTCTCTTGAATTTCCCCACGTTCTGATGCTTATCGTTGATAAGGAAGATAAATTCATGGGAATGCTTCGAAAAGAAACTGCCGTACTTCCTAAAATTTATGATTTTGATCTTATGGAAAACGGCGGACACATAAAAGGAACAAAAATCGAAAGCGAAGAACTTTATGAAAAGATCGCAGATGTTCTTTACGATATCTTTCTTGAAAACGGCGGAAGTTTTTCTTTCGCCATGGGCGACGGAAACCATTCATTTGCCACCGCAAAATGTTTCTGGGAAGAACTCAAAAAAAACCTTTCGCCCGAAGAACAGAAAAATCATCCGGCTCGTTTCTGCCTTGCCGAAATTATCAATCTTTATGACCCGGCAATGCCTTATGAATGTATGAACCGCCTTCTCACAGGCGTTTGTGACCCCGAAAAAGCTCTTTCCGAAATGGGACTTGATGTTTCCGCTCTTCCCTCCTTGCAGGAACTGCAGCCCATTCTCGACCGCTGGCTTGAAAAACATCCGGAAGCAAAAATCGAATACGTCCACGACGCCGATACCTGCGAAGCTCTCGGTAAAAAGCCGAACAGTCTTGCCTTCTGTTACAGGGAATTCGACCGGGACAGCGTTTATGAAATGATCAAGAACAATTCGGTTTTTGTCCGAAAAAGCTTTGCCATGGGCCACCCGTACGAAAAAAGATATTATCTTGAAGGAAGAAAGATCCGCTGAAAAAAAGCCGTGCTCAAAAAGAGCACGGCTTTTTTATTCCAAAACGTAATAGGGATTTTTTACCGCTGGATTTATCTTCTTTTGCGGTTATATAATCAAATCAGGGCAAATCTGCCCGAGGAGGTAATAAAATGGTCTGTAAAGTTTTTTTCAAAGCAAAAGAAGAACCCGAAAGACATTTCGACATCACCTACTGTGTATGCGAAGAAAAGGGATGTTATTACATCGAATCCTTTATAAACGGAAAAAGCGGCACCGAAAAAGCTTTTCTCGGAAATTGCGGAGAAGAAAAGGCCGTTTCTGTTGCCCGGCTTCTTGCAAAAAAATCCGTTCGGCCTTTACATATTGAAGATATAATTACCGATATGCGTTTTTAAACGTTCACAAAAACGTTCCGCCTTCATAAACTGTATTGAGCGTGCCTCATATCTTTAAAAAAGGCAGCTTATCAATATGATAGGAGGATTGTTATGGCAGAGCAAAAAACAACCGGCAACACTGCCTTTAAAGAGGCAGTTTGTATCGACGCGGGCAGAGTATATGATTCCTGCTCTGATAAGGATTGCCTTGAAGACCTTCAGGTTTATTTTACGGATGCAGACCAGTCAAGAATAGACCGTGCGCTTACTGTAAAGGCCAAAAGCGTCGAAGTACTTAACGTTTTTCTTGAGGTGGAACCCATTCCCTTCAACCGCGGGTTTTATTCCGTGGATATGACTTTTTATTTTCAGGTAAACCTTTCCGCATATTACACCCCCGTTTCCACCGCGGACACTATAAGCGGGCTCGCGTTTTTCTCGAAGAAAGTTATCCTTTACGGAAGCGAGGGCAACGTAAAAGTTTACAGTTCCGAAAATCCTTTCGGCGGCGGAATCACCACCGATAATCCAAGAGCCGTTGTACAGGTGGTTTCCCCCATCGTTCTCAGCAGCCGTATTGCGGAAAACTGCGACTGCGGATGTGAACCTTGCAGCATAAGTTTTCCGGACTGCGTCTGTAACTGCTTCTGCGGAAATTTTGTGGCACCCACCGAAAAAAAGGTACTTATTACTCTTGGCCTTTTCACCATTGTTCAGCTTGAACGTCGGGTCCAGATGCTCATTCCCGCATATGACTTCTGCATTCCCGGAAAAGAGTGCGTAACAAGCACCGATGACCCTTGCGAAATTTTCAAGCATATCAAATTCCCCACCAACGAATTTTTCCCGCCGCGGCTTGAAGAAACTTCCAATCCCGGAATTTCTTCCTGCGGATGCGGCTGAAAAAATCCCGTGCTCATTTTTGAGCACGGGATTTTTTACCATAAAAACGGAATGAGCCTGTATTTCACTTTTTCGGAATATTCCTTATATCCGTCAAGTTGTTCTATAAGCATATTGTCTTCAAGTTCGGTCCTTATTATTATAACGACCGCTATCGCATGCGATAAAAGCCAGACTTCCATTGAGGGAAAAACACAGACGATTGCAGCACACCATATGAGCACGGCTGCATAGGTCGGGTGCCTTACTACCGAATAAGGTCCGGTGCTAACCACGGTCTGATTTCTGTCTTTCTGAATCCTTGCTGTGGATTCAAGAAAAGTGTTTTCAAGCATTGCCTTAACCGTTATCACTGCAGAAATCATATAAAGGATCATTCCTGCGATAAAATCGAATTCTATCTTTTTTCCGAGGGGTACAGTCTTTCCCGCGGCGTAATAAACGATAAAAAACGCCGACAACCAGAAAATCAACAGCAGAACTTTATCCCATTTAGGGGAATTTGTATTCACTTTTGACCTTTTTTCAAGAGTTTTCGGGTTAGATTTATAAATTACGATACCCGAAACCAGAGCAACGGCAATATAGACCGAAAAGAATATTCCGCTTCGAAGGTCAAAACCTTTTGCCCCGATAAAAAACAGCAGTGCTCCAATGAATCTTTCCGCCAGAAGTTTTAAAATATGAATCACGGCGCCTTTATTCATAAAACACCTTCTTCCGGTTTATCTGTTAAGGTCTTTCTCCCTGAAAGTATGCGGAAGTATCTCGATAAGAGTGTGTTCCCTTATTTCGTCCTCGCTTTTTCCGACAACCACAACAAAATCGTCCTCACAGAATTCTGCCATTACCTGACGGCAAACTCCGCAGGGATAGCAATAATCCATAGGAGGTTTTCCAGCGGGACCGCCGACAACTGCGATTGCAGCAAACTCTCTTTCGCCTTCGCTTACTGCTTTAAAGAATGCGGTGCGTTCTGCGCAGTTTGTGGGGGTATATGCCGCATTTTCAATGTTGCATCCACGATATACTTTTCCCTCTTTGGTAAGAAGAGCGGCGCCAACCGCAAAATGGGAATAAGGAACGTATGCCATTTCTCTTGCCGCAAGAGCTTCTTTTACAAGTGCTTTACTGTCCATAAAGTAACCTCCGAATAGTTATTTTCCAAAAAGATGCTATCATAATTTTTGTGTTTAGTCAACAAAATCCCGCTCGTTAAAGCGGGATTTTGAATTTTAGAGTTCCGAAATTTCAAGGTCATCTTCGCTGATGACGTTCATATTTTTACGCGAAAGAAGTTCGTACATAACGGGAATTACAAAAAGGGTCATAACAGTCGCATAAAGAAGTCCACCTATGCAGCAAACCGCAACCGGCTGAATAAGACTTGAACCGAATCCGAATCCCAATGCAATAGGAACAAGACCGAGAACGGTCGTAAGCGCGGTCATAAATATAGGACGAAGTCTTGTTTTCGAGGCCTCGATGACAGCCGCTCTTCTTTCCATTCCGCCCTCGCGAAGCTGGTTGATGCAGTCAACAAGAACGATACCGTTGTTTACGATGATACCTACAAGCATTATTAAACCTATCATCGCAACAACGCTTATTTCAAGTCCCCATATCATAAGGGCAATGAATGCACCGGTAAATGCAAGCGGAATGGTAAACATAACAATGAAAGGAGAACGAAGGCTCTGGAACTGTGCAACCATGATGAGATAAACAAGGATAACGCCGATTCCGAGCATCTTCACAAGTTCCCACATCGCTTCCATAATGCTTTCGTTTTCGCCGGAAAATTCATAGGTAACTCCCTCCGGAGCTTTGTAATCAGCCAAAGCCCGCTCAATATCTGCGGCAACAAGAGTTACGTTATGTCCTTCGGCTATTCCTGCGGAAACGGTAAGGTATCTTCTGTGAGAGATTCTGTTGATACTTGAAAGCGTGTTTCCGTCTTTGATTTCGGCAATATCCGAAAGTTTGACTTCCGCTTTTGTTCCGTCCTGTTTGGTAACGTTGAATACGTAATTTTCAATATCTTCGCGGGTAAAGTTTTCGCCCGATTCGGAAATGATAATAACGTCATATTCGCCTTCGTCGGTTTCAATGGTGGAAGCGGAAACGTTCTTAACGATTTTTCCCGCAATTTCCTGAAGCACCTGGGCAACGGTAAGTCCATTCTTCATGGCTTCGTTTTTGTTAACGCTGATATTAATGGTGGGCTCGGTCTTTTCCTCACCGGCCGAAACATAAGAAACTCCGTCTATATCTCTTATGATATCGCCTATCTCTTTTGCCGTCGCGGTAATATCCTCTATATCGTTTCCGTAAACGTCAACGGTAACTCCGCTTCCGGTAAGCATGCTCATGGAATCCATCATGCCGCCGCTTACGGAAATATCTGCTGAATCTTTATAATTTTCCGCAATGTCGCTTATGTTTGCGGTTATTTTTCCGGCCTCTTTTTCTCCGTCACTGTCAAGAATGATATACATTGTTGCAGAAGTTACATCAGAACTTCCGCCGCTCATTCCCACAAAGCTTTCCATTCCTCCTGAAAGCATCGTACCGACGGTCTCGACTCCGTTTATCTTTTTAATCTCCGCACCAAATTCATCACAGATTTTTGCAGTATCGTCAAGAACGGAATCTTCCGGAAGGCTGATGTTTACAGTCAACTGGTTGGATTCAAAGTTAGGCATAAAAATGAATCCCCTGCTGATACAAGCGTAGGCACTTCCCGCAAGAAGCAATACGGAAAGGATAAGCACAAAAGCTTTTTTATTGAGAGCTGTTTCAACAAGTTTTCCGTATTTCTGAATGAATTTTCCTTCGCCGTCTTTATTCTCTTTTACCTTTTTAAGAACAGTCGGAGCCATTGCCGGAATAAGGGTAAGCGCAATAATAAGGCTTGCAAGAAGCGAATATGCAATGGTCAGAGCCATATCCTGGAAAAGCTGTTTTGTAATACCTTTTACA
Source organism: Oscillospiraceae bacterium (assembly GCA_017468365.1). Classification (GTDB taxonomy): domain Bacteria; phylum Bacillota; class Clostridia; order Oscillospirales; family Ruminococcaceae; genus UMGS1668. Next base: position 37,405 of record JAFUIS010000006.1, read on the forward strand.
AAAACAATGGGAAGGAAAACGCAAATAGTGGTAAGAGTAGAAGAAGTAATAGCTCCCGCAACCTGTGAAGCACCGGAAACTGCGGCTTTTATCGGCGAAAGTCCGAGGCTTCTGAGTCTGTAGGTGTTTTCGATAACAACAATGGAGTTATCCACCAGCATACCGATACCTGCGGCAAGACCCGCAAGAGAAATGATGTTGAGCGTTACTCCCGAAAAATACATAAGTACTATCGCAAAAACAACGCTTATCGGAATGCTCAGTGCGACCATGAAGGTCGGTCTTATATCACGAAGGAAAACCGCAAGAATGATTATTGCAAGCACCGCACCTATTATCATATTTTCAAGAACAGAACTGATGATTATATCGATATAATCGCCCTGATCCATAAGAGGCGCAAATTGGAGTCCTTCGAATTTTTCTTCGAGCTGAGCGAATTTTTCGTCAAGATTTTCCGAAACCGTTGCAGTAGCATAGTTGGACTGTTTGTTGAAAGAAAGAATTACGCCGCGGTTTCCGTTGATGTTTGCATAAGTGCTGTCGGAGTTATCGGTATAGTTTATCTCCGCAACGTCGCTGATGGTAATAGCGCCTATTCCCTCTATTCCCATATCAAAAAGAACGAGGTCCTCAAGTTCGGTAACGTCCTCGAATTTATCGCCAACGCGCAAAAGAACGGGTTCTCCGCCGTCAAGGACGTAACCGGCAGGCATTTCAAAATTCTGGGCATAAAGAATGGTTGCCACAAGTTCAAGATTGATTATCTGGTCAACGTCAGCCGCTCCCACAGCTTCTTCCATTGCAGTATCAATCTTCTCGCGGTTTTTGGCAAGTTCCTCTTCGGCAGCTTCGATTTGTCCGGAAGAAGCGGCAAGCTGGCTTGCAGTGGAATCAAGCATTTTTTCCGCTTCGGCAAACTGTTTTCTTGCTTCCGCTTCACCCTCTTCCATTGCCATTTCGCCGCTTACTATCGCAGCTTCGGCTTTTGCAAGTTCCTCATAACCTTTCTGAATCTCTGCCTGATATTTTTCGCACTCCGCAATTCCTGCTTCAAGGTCCGAAATCGCCTGGCCGACTGTTTCGGAGCTGTATCCGAATTCGCCGAGAGCCGCATCTATATCCGAAAGATATTGGTCGATAGCGGCGATACCCGCTTCAACCTCCGCGATTCCCGCAACAAGCGCACTATAGGAATCATACTGTCCGCCGGTCATTTCAGATATCATTTCATCAAGGGCGGAATAATCAAGGTCCGGGTTTGCGTCAACGAATTCCTGAACGCTTCTGAGTGCGGTAAGAGTTCCGGTAAGCGCAACTTTGCTCTGTTTAAGAGTTTCAATACTTACCTGCGCCTCAAGAAGTTTATCATAAGTGGCATAAAGCGTATCCATCTGCTTAAGAAGCTCTGCTTCGCCTGCCTGAAGTTCTTTTCTCGCCTGGTCTATCTGGATATATCCGAAAAGGATTCCGTCTTTTCCTGCTTCAAGCTGTTCTTCGGCTTCGGCTTTTGCTTTTTCAAGCTCTTCTCTGCCTTTTTTTATCTCAGTTCTGCCAACGGCAATGGCTTCCTTTCCGTCCGAAAGCTGCTGTTCTGCGTCTTCAATGGCAGTATAAGCTTCGTCAAACTGCTTGATTATCTCCTTTTCGATGCGTGCGTTGAGTTTTTCTATCTTGTCTTCGGAAATTAGAAGTTCAACGCTTCTGCTTATCATACCTTCAGCAGAAACAGAAGCAACACCTTCTACACCTTCAAGCTGGGAAAGAAGGTTGTTTTCAACGAAAGAAGTGAGCTCATATTCGTCAAGTCCGTCAACGCTTACCGCAACGACCGCCGTCGCAAGCATATTCGGGTTTATTTTGAGCATGATCGGAGTTCCGACAGAATCGTCCCAGCCAGATTCAAGCTGGCCTATGGCGTTGGTGATATCCACCGAAGCGATTCCAAGGTCAGTTCCCTCGGCAAATTCGAGCATTACCATTGAATAGTTTTCGGACGAAGTGGAAGAAATACTGTTGATATTGTCAAGTCTTGCCATGCTCTCTTCCATTGGTTTCGTGACGGTTTCTTCCACCTCTTCCGGCGAAGCGCCAACGTAAGTTGTGGTTATGATGACGTACGGAAAATCCATGCTTGGAAGAAGATCAGGCGTAAGATTGAGAAAAGAAACTACGCCCAAAACGATAACTACGACTATTCCTACAAAAACTGTATAAGGCTTTTTTACACTGAATTTAGAAAACACTTAAACACCGGCTTTCCTTGTTGCTTTTTTTATAATATTGAGTCTTCTTTTGAATTTTATCTTTACATCATCAAAATCTCTTTCTCCACAGTATATTACCGGAAGCGCACTTTGAAAAAGCGCTTCGATGACGCCGATAAGATCCATAAGTTCCTCTTCGTCTTTTATATCAAGATTTCCTATTCCGAGAGCGCAGCAGGCTTCGATTTTCTTTTCTCTGTCAAGTTTTTCTATATATTCCGAAAGAGGCTGGAGCTTCTGCATGTTAGCATAAGGAACTATATGCCGCAAAACCTCCATAAACTCTTTATTGAGTCCGATATCGACGATTTCTTCAAAAACAGTTTCAGAAAGCTCAAAAATATCCCCGTGGACGGTGTTTATCCTTCTGATTACTTTTTCCTTTACTCTTTTTGAACTTTCGTTCACAAAATAATCAAAGGCGTCGTCCTTGTTTTCAAAATACTGATAAAAACTTCCGCGCGGAATATCGGCATTTTTTATTATTTTATTTATAGACATTTCGGGAAAAGGCACCCGTACAAGTTCAAGATATATCGCCTTAAAAATGCGCTGCTTTTTTTCATCCGAAAGATTGTTGAACGTCTGGCTTGGCATGAAAATACCTCCGGAAATATTATGACATATTGTCATAATATTTTATCACACTAAAATAATTATCGTCAATATATAATACTTATTATCAACAATAATTAATATAACAATACAATTAAAAAAGGACGAAGCAAAAGCTTCGCCCTCTTTCGGTTAAACGTCTTGTTATTTCATGCCGTTTTCGTAAGATTCAACCATTTTTTTGACCATCTGGCCGCCGATAGAACCGGCCTGTTTGGAAGTAAGGTCGCCGTTATAACCCTGTTTAAGATTTACGCCTACTTCATTTGCAGCTTCCTGTTTGAATCTTTCAAGTGCTGCTTTTGCCTGTTTGTTGGAACTGGACATTAAATTTACACTCCTTTGATCGATTTGCGTTTGCACAATTATTTTGGCTTTCAAAAGGAATTTTATTAATGGAAAAATATTATATTAAAAAAGGGATTCCTTCCCTTAAAAAATTGATTAAAAAACAAAAATTTTTTCAAAAATACTATTGACTTTTTCAGAAAAAATGATATTATACTAACTGAAATTAATTCTCATTTAGGAAGTGATAGTGTGAAAAATACCGTCCAGAAAACAGCAGTAATGAACGCGCTTATGTCGCTTGACCATCCTACCGCTGATGAAGTGTACGATTGTGTTCACAACGAATTTCCTTCCATCAGCAAAGCGACAGTATACCGCATTCTTAACCGTATTGCCGAAGAGGGCGAGATTCTTCACCTTCGAATCCCCGGCGGTGCAGACAGATTTGACACCACCCTTTGTACTCACCACCATTTACAGTGCAATCGCTGTGGAAAAGTCTGTGATGTCAGCGTTCCCGAACTTGAAGGAATCGAAAAACGCATCAAAGACGAAAACGGTTTTTCAATTGCAGGTTACCGTCTTGTATTCAGCGGACTTTGTTCCGACTGTATTTTTAAAAAATAATCTTGAAATTTTTTGAAGGGAGTTTATAATAATGGATATCAAGGCTTTATTTAAAATTTCTTACGGCCTTTATGTCGTTGCCGCTCACGAAAACGGAAAAGACAACGGATGTATCATAAACACCTTTTCTCAGGTGACTGATACCCCTTTAAGAGTCAGCGTGACCGTCAACAAACTTAACCTGACCCACGATATGATAAAACGCACCGGTGAGTTCACCGTTTCGGTACTTTCCACCGCAACCCCCTTCAGCATCTTCCAGAACTTCGGCTTCAGAAGCGGAAAAGATGCCGATAAATTTGCAGAAGTTAAATCCGTTCGCTGCGAAAACAACGTTCTTCGCCTTGCCGAAAACGTAAACGCTTTCGTTTCCGGAAAAGTCGTTAGCGAAGTCGATCTCGGAACCCACACCATGTTCGTTGCCGACGTCACTGCAGCCGAAATCCTCTCTTCCGAGGATTCCCTCACTTACACTTATTATCAAAGCCACATCAAACCCAAACCCCAGCCCCCTAAAGTTAAAAAAGGCTGGCGCTGCCCGATTTGCGGATATGTTTATGAAGGCGAAGAACTTCCCGAAGACTTCGTTTGCCCCCTCTGCAAACACGGCGCATCTGAATTTGTACCCCTTCAAGTTGAAGATAAAAAACCTACTGAAAAAGGAGAAAAAACTATGGAACTCAAAGGCTCTAAAACTGAACAGAATCTCATGACCGCATTCGCAGGCGAATCTCAGGCAAGAAACAAATACACCTATTTCGCAAGCAAAGCAAAAAAAGAAGGTTATGAACAGATTGCAAGACTCTTCCTCGAGACTGCAGAAAACGAAAAAGAACACGCAAAACTCTGGTTCAAATATCTCGGCGGTATCGGCACCACTGCAGAAAACCTCCTTGCAGCAGCAGAAGGCGAAAACTATGAATGGACCGACATGTATGCAACTTTTGCAAAAGAAGCTCGTGAAGAAGGTTTTGAAGAAATCGCTCTCCGTTTTGAAGGCGTAGGCAAAGTTGAAGCCGAACACGAAGAAAGATATCGCAAACTCCTCGCAAACGTTGAAAACGGCGAAGTATTCCAGAAAGGTTCCATTGTTATCTGGAAATGCGCAAACTGCGGTCATATCCATGTTGGTGAATCCGCTCCTGTTGTTTGCCCCGTATGTGCTCATCCTCAGGCATATTTCGAAATCCAGGCAAAAAACTACTAATTAATCAAACAATAAAAAAAACCGCGGAACAAAGTTCCGCGGTTTTTTCTTTTTTTCAATGCGCTTTGTGAGTAAGAAGGTATTCTGCCCAGGGCTCATATAGCTCTTTTTCAAGACGGATTCCGTTCGTGGTCGAAATTTCCGGAAGAGCTCCGCTTTCATCGGCAAAAAGATCAATGTTATCAAGTATCCAAAGGCTTTTTTCCTCTGCAATCGAATAGATATATTCGTTGATGTCGCTTATCTTTTCGTTGGTCACGGAATATCCTCTCTTCGAAGCTTTTGCTTCGTTTATAGGAATTATCGGCTGAACGTAAATATGTGCTTCCGGCTGTGCCGCAATTATCTCGTCGATAAAAGCGGTGTATTTTTTTACAAAAGTCGGGCAGTCCATCCAGGAAATACTTTCGGCAGAAAACAAAACGTAAACGGCTTCAACATTTTCTACGGTTTTAACATATTCCGAAAGCGTGAGCACCTCGTTCTCATGTTTGAGCACGCCTTTTGTAAGAATTGTGTTGATGTCTATTCCCGTTCCGCTGGCGGTAACAAATTCGGAATGCTCAAAATAGCCGAGTTCTTTTGCCTGAGCAACAAAATAATCTCCGACAAAAAGCGAATCCTTGAAAGAATAGTATCCGTCGCTGTCCGTTTTGGGAACAATTCCTCCCCTTACCTCCGGAATTTCTTCCTCAACAACCTCTTCACCGGACGACTCGGTGTTTTCGGAACCAACAACGATGACGTTGTCCTCTTCGTCAACGTTTTCTGTTGGCTCATCGATCACCAGAGGTGTTTCTTCTTCCTTCTGCGTCATAAAATCGTTTATAAGCTTTGCAAAATTTATGAACGCATTTGGAAGGCTGTAGTCTTTTTCGGTTCCTTCGGGATATTTTTCTTCCTCATAGTTTTGCCAGCCGTATGCCGCAAGACCGGAAATAAGTATTACCGAAGCAAGAATTACGGAAAATCGGATAAGTTTTCCGTATTTTTTTGTTCTTACAACGTTTGGCTTCTTTTTAACGGTCAAAAAATCCGACTCTCCTTTCCGTTTTTTTATGTATCTTATGTATAATAACATATCAATACAATTTCTGTCTACTTAAAATTTATTAATTTTTCAAAAATTCTGTCGTAAAAATCTTCTTGACTGAAAGGTTATCTTCATATATAATATTACAGTCAAGTCAATAATGATGCTAGTGTAGCACAGCAGGTAGTGCAGCTGATTCGTAATCAGCAGGTCGCGTGTTCGAGTCACGTCACTAGCTCCATTAAAAAATCCCCTTAAACAAGCCGTTTTTGGGGATTTTACTTTTCGCCAAACGCAGATGTAAAGATATATAACTTTACATATACAATTTGCTTAAAAATATTTAATGAAACCGTTTTATATTATATAAAAGTCAAAAAATCAATTTTTTACAAAATTTTTGAAAATAATGCTTGCCTTTTGATTTTGGTTATGCTATAATAATTCCTGCTGACGATACAGCATCTGGGTGTGGCGCAGTTGGTATCGCGCTACCTTGGGGTGGTAGAGGCCGTGGGTTCAAGTCCCGTCACTCAGACCAAAATCCCGCAATCGAAAGATTGCGGGATTTTTTTATGCCTAAAAAGCATATTGCTTTCTTTACGATATTTCGGCTTTCTTATATATCTTGTAACAGTTTGCAATTTTATAAACAAAAAAACGCAGGTCTTTGACCTGCG
>JAFUIS010000028.1 GCA_017468365.1 Oscillospiraceae bacterium
TGGTCTCGCCGGGTTTGATTCCGAGAAGTTCGGAGAATTTGTCAACGATCTGCTGAGCGCCTTTTACATAGCAGGCGGTTCCCAGACAGCAGCCGATGACGTATTTTCCGTTGGGTTTGAGCGAGAAGAAAGAATAAAAAGTTACTACTCCGTAAATTTCGGCAACGGAAATGCCGGTGCGCTCGGAAACGACCTCCTGAACTTCCAGCGGAATATATCCGTATTCCTTCTGGATGTCGCTGAGGATCATGATGAGCGGAGTTTTTTCGTTTGCGTATCTGTCACAGATTTCATTGATCTTGACGACCGCGGCTTCGCTGAGATGAGCCATTTTTGATTTCCCCCTTGAACTGTTTTTTTGTTTCGTTTCTAAATCCACAAAATAAGAGAGCCCGCGCCGCTGTCAGCGTAGCTACCTCCCCAATTCTGTTAAATTATAAACCATATATAAATAAAAAGCAATAGCAAAACGGAAAAAACGTTAAAAAAATAACTAATTTTACATCAAAAACGTCAAAAAATTTAAATTTATAAGTTAGAAATGCCTAACGGCATTTGTAAAAGTTGTTAAAAAATGCAGTTAAAGAGTTAACGATTTTTGGAGATAAAAAAACCGCCTCCGAAAAGGGAGGCGGAATCTTTATGCGCTTTAAAAATTATTCTTCGTCAAAACCGGTGATTCCGGAAGAGGTGCGTGCGCCGCGGCTGCGAACTTCCTGGAAGCGTCTTTCTTCGTTGCGGCGGTTGATGAGATAAAGTGCAACAAGAACGCCGATAAGAAGAACTACAACGCCGATGATGATCCATACCCAGAAGGGGATTCCTGCGCCGGCGGATTTTCCTTCACCGACTTCGAACTGAACGAGAAGAACGGGAGAAAGGGAATCAACGTCGATGGAAGCGGTTGCTGCGGAAGCGCTGGGAACAAGGTTTACTTCAACGATAAGGTCGGGAGCAGCCTGATATGCGAAAGAGGAAAGTCCGGAAACATCGCGGATAACAAGGCGGTAAACTCCGTCCTCTTCAACAAGTGCTACGTTTGCAACGGCGTTTTTAAAATCGGTTTCGGGGTTATAAAGATATACGTTTTCGCCGTCGGTCATGTAATATTCGCCTTCGTAATCGTTAAGGGAAGTTACGTGAGCCATGCCGAGAACATAGCTTTCATATTCGGAAGAAGAGTTTGCCTGAGTTCCGTTGAGGGTGTAGTTTACGGTGCCTTCGGAAGAATCGTGGTATGCAAGACCGTCAACAAGAAGAGAAAGGTCAAATGCAGCAAGAGCGTCGCCGGAAGCAATGAATTTTGCGGTGGCGTCGTCGGTTGCGCTGTTGCCGTCAAGAGCGGCTACGCGAAGCTGAGGATTTTCACCGATGTCTTCTTTAAGAAGGAACTCGATTCCGGTTACGGGAACATCGCCGGAAATGGTGTAAGCAAGGCTGATGGGTTCAAATACTTCCGGTTCTTCAATTACGGGTTCGGAAGAAGTTTCGGAAGAGGTGGATTCGGGAACAGACTCGCTGGTGCTCGGTGCGGAAGATGCGGGAGCGGAAGAAGCGGGTTTGCTGGAAGCCGGCTTGCTGGAAGCGGGTGCGGAAGACACGCTGGGATCGGTGATGGTGATGTTATAGGTTGCGGTCTTGCCTTTATAAGTTACGGTAATGGTCTGTCTGTCGGCTTTTTCAAATTTGGTTCCGGCAGCGGGAGAAACGGTGAATCCGGAGGAAACGTCCTCGGTTTTTCCGTCGGATTTGGTAACGGTAAGAACAAGGCCTTCGGTGGTAAGAGTATCGCCGATTTTATAAGAGGTCTTGGGTTTGGTTTTGATTGCGATGGATTTGATGGCGTTGGGGTCGTTTACAGTAACGCCTTCGGTGCCGGTCTGCTTCCATTCGGCGGTTGCAGTAAAGCTTTCGCCGATTCCGAAGGTGAAGCCGGGCTGATAAAGGCCGTCATAACCTGCAATTTTCCAGCCCTGGAACTCGTGGTTTTTGTAAGTAAAGGTGTTTCCGGGAAGGGTTACGACATAGGTTTTGTTTTCTGCGGAATATTTGAAGGTAAGACGAACGTCTCTTCCTTCGCCTTCACCGGCCTTAAAGGTACCGGTAATGGTGTTGGTATCTTTGCCGGATTCGTTGGTATCGCGCCAGATAGCAACGGCGGTTACAACGTACTGGCCGACGTCATTTTTTCTTGCATCGGATTCGCTGAAGGTATATTTGGTGTTGGAATCGTAATATCTTCCGGCGATTGCCCAGCAGTCAAACATTTTGGTGCCGTGGGTGAATCCGCATTCGGAAGCGGTACGAAGGGTTGCGCCGCTTTCAATGGAATAGGGGCCGTCGGTATATGCGGAACCTACGCCGCCGTCACCGTTGTCATAAATAATAGAAAACTGGGTGCCGGTGGGAACAAGTCCGCCGAGAGAAGCTTCTGCCTCAACGCCGAAAAGGGGAACAGCGGTGAACGCAAGAGCAAGTGCCATAAGCACGGAGAAGATGCGTTTGATGTTTTTCATTAATGAGAAACCTCCTTGAAATTATAAAAAGATAAATTTCTACAATTAGGAGTATAGCACAAGTGTTTTGATTTGTCACACCTTATTTTTATAAAAAGGCGCAATATGGCGAAATGGAATAAAAGACTTGTAAAGGCGGCGGGATTTTGTTATAATTGACTTCATAAAATACATAAAAAACGCCGCTGTGGTGGAATGGCAGACACAAGGGACTTAAAATCCCTCGCCCTTAAAGCGTACGAGTTCGAGTCTCGTTAGCGGCACCAAACGAAGGGGATTCCCAAAGGAGTCCCCTTCGTTTTTTTAAAACGAGGCGAGAACGACGTTCGATAAGTGATGACCCGTGAACGCGAGCCGAAGTCTCGTCAGCGGCACCAAACAAAGGGGATCTCTCCGGAGATTCCCTTTGTTTTTGAGCACGGGGATTTCTCCCGTGCTCAAAGCCTGAAAAGCCGTGCTCGTTTGTTCGCAAAAGCGACATTTGACTTTGGCAAAAATTGATAATATAATGTTTAAGGTTTTTGATTTTTTTGAAGGGAGCTGTTTTTTTGGCCGCAGAAAGTTCCGCAAAACGAATAGATATGACCAAAGGTCCTATCTGGAAATGCATGATAAGTTTTGCGATACCGGTTTTTATCGGACATCTTTTTCAGCAACTTTATAATACTGCCGACAGCATCATCGTCGGTAACTTCGTAGGAAAAGAAGCTCTTGCCGCAGTTGCCAGCAGCGGAAACCTTATCTTTATGATGACCGGTTTTTTCATGGGACTTTGCATGGGTGCCGGCGTTATCATAAGCCGCTATCTCGGCGCAAAAGACTATGACAAAATGAGAAGGGCCATCCACACTGCGGTGGCTTTTGCTCTTTGCTGCGGAATAACCCTTTCGGTGCTCGGTCTTTGGCTTGCACCAAAGCTTCTTATTCTGATGAAAACGCCGGAAAACGTTCTTCCCCTTTCGACGGCCTATTTCCGGATATATTTCTTCGGAAGCTTTTTCAGCCTTACTTATAATGTCTGCGCCGGTATTTTGCAGGCGGTGGGCGATTCGAAAAACCCGCTCAAATTCCTTATTCTTTCTTCGGTAACGAACGTCGTTCTCGACCTTCTTTTTGTTGGGGTTTTTGATTTTGGCGTTGCCGGAGCCGCGGTAGCGACCGTAATAAGCCAGATGCTCAGCGCGTTCCTCGGTTTCAGAAAACTTATCAGAAGCGAGGGCCACTATCAGCTCCATATCAAGGAAATCAGGTTCGACTTCGAACTTCTTAAAGAGATCCTTCACCAGGGAATCCCCTCGGGAATTCAGAACTCCATTATCTCCATTGCCAACGTTGTCGTTCAGTCCAACATCAACGCTTTCGGCGACGACGCAATGGCGGGCTGCGGTTCCTATTCCAAAATCGAAGGATTCATCTTCATTCCGATAATGTCCTTTGCCATGGCGATAACGACTTTTATCGGTCAGAACCTCGGTGCCGGTGAACACGAACGCGCGCTCAAAGGTTCCCGCTTCGGAATTCTCGGTTCGATGATTTCGGCGGAAATTCTGGGCGTTATTCTCTGGTTCATCTGCCCATGGGTAATTCCGCTTTTCAACGATGACCCGGCGGTGGTCGCAATCGGCGTTAACCAGATGAGGACCGAATCCCTTTTCTTCTTTGCTCTTGCCTTTGCCCATGCGGTTTCCGCGGTAATGCGCGGTTCCGGAAGAGCAAAAATGCCCATGTATACCATGCTTCTTTGCTGGTGCATCCTTCGAGTGACCTATATCACCGTTGCGGTGCGTTTCTTCCCGGTAATAAACACCGTTTACTGGGCGTATCCCATAACATGGCTTCTCAGCTGCGTTATCTTCCTTGTCTATTACCTCAAAGCGGACTGGATACATACTTTCGATTATCGCGGATAAAATAAAAAAGGCGGCTTTAAAGCCGCCTTTTTGTTATTCCGGTGGGGAATCTTTACATTTTATTAACTACTTTGGCACAAAAAAGGTGTAAAATATTCGAAGATGTATTAAAAGGGGGAATCCCGCTTGTTCGGATATATAAAGCCCTACCGCCCGGAACTTAAGATCCGCGAAGCGGAGGAATACCGCGCGGTCTATTGCGGACTTTGCAGGGAACTTGGAAAAAGCTACGGCATTTTTGCAAGAATGACCCTCAGCTATGACTTTGCGTTCATGGCAATGTTCATGATGTCCGCAAACGGCGAAATCTGTCCCTCCTTTGAAAATTGCCGCTGCATGGCGCATCCTTTTAAAAAACAGTGCCGATGCCTTGAAAACCGCGCCATAAGCCTTTCGGCAAAGGCCGCGATGATACTGACCTATTACAAGATAAAAGATGATATCAAAGACAAAGGCTTCTTTAAAAAAATCGCCGGAGCTTTGCTTTTGCCTTTTGCTTCTTCCGCAAGAAAAAAAGCGCTTGCCACCGGTGAAGAAGCGCAGAAAATCGACCTTGCCGCAAAAAAGATGACCGAAGAACAAAGCGCGCTCGAAAGCGAAAAATGTTCCCTTCCGGATAAAGCCGCACAGCCTACCGCAAAATTCCTTGAAGAACTTATGGCGCTTTGCGCAAAGGGCGACGAAAGAATTTTCCGCCGCTTCGGCTATCTTCTGGGAAGATACATCTATCTTTGTGATGCCCTTGACGACCTTGAGGACGACAGAAAAAAGGGAAATTATAACCCTTTCATTTTTGCAAACGAAAACGCAAAGGAAGAAGCAAAAGCCGCCCTTAACCTTACAACGGCGGAACTGGGCGACGATATTTCGCTTTTTGAACTTGACAGATACAAAGAAACAGTGGAAAATATAGTCTGTATGGGACTTCGCAGCGAAGTTCGAAGAATAACCGAAAAAGGGGGAGAAGAAAACGGAAAATCCTTATAAAGTCCTTGGCGTTTCCGAAAGCGCCACCGATGAAGAAGTAAAAAAAGCTTACCGCGACCTTGTAAGAAAATATCACCCGGATAAGTACGTGGACAACCCTCTTGCGGATATCGCTGCGGAAAAAATGAAAGAGATAAACGCCGCCTATGAACAGATACAAAAAGACCGCAAGGCGGGAAAGACCTCTTACGGAAACACGGGTTACGGCGGAGCCTACGCAGGTTATAATAACTACGGCGGAAACGGTTACGGCGGAAACTATTCCGGAAACAGCCAGTTTGCGGATATCCGCAGACTTATCCAGCAAAACCGCATTGCGGAAGCAGAAGAGCTTCTTGACGGAGTTCCGGAATATAGCCGCAACGCCGAGTGGTACTTCCTTAAAGGAAGCATCTATTACAGACGCGGTTGGCTCAGCGAAGCTTCAAGATGCTTCCAGCGGGCTTATCAGATGGAACCGGGAAACCAGGAATATGCTGCCGCTTATCAGCGAATGGCTTACCAGCAGCAATACGGTTCTTCCCCGGGAAGAACAAGCGGAACCCAGATCTACGGCTGTCCATGCGATTGCTGCGATTGCTGCACAACGCTTATGTGTATGGACTGTATCGGCGATTGTCTTTGCGGAAACGGCTGCTGCTGATTTTTTTGCAAAAAAATAAAGGAAAGGAGAAACGCATATGACCAAAAAAAGCCAGAAAGTGGCGCTTTGCGGAATGATAGCCGCGCTTTGCACCCTTTTGATGTTCATGACCGGCGTTTTTCCTTTTGCAACCTATGCGATGCCCTGTCTTGCGGGACTTTTGATGGTCACCGTTGCGGTGGAAACCGGCGCAAGCTGGGGATTCACCCTCTATGCGGCGGTTTCCATCCTTTCGATGATTCTCACCCCGGATAAAGAAGCAATGCTCATGTTCGTAATGTTCTTCGGGCATTACCCCATAACGAAATTCTGGCTTGAAAAAATAAAATTCAAACCTCTTTCGATGCTTTTAAAAGTCATCGTTTTCAATGCCTGTATCGTTGCGGCATACGTCATAATCATCTTCGTTTTCCAGATGCCCGATATCCTTACGGAATTCGGCGATTTCGGAAAATATTCGGTGGTGATACTTCTCGCTTTGGGCAACGCGCTTTTCTTCGTTTTCGATTTTGCCCTTACCCAGATAATGAACGTTTACGTTTATGTTTTCCGCCCGAAGTTTTTAAGACGAAGCGCAAAATAAAAACAAAAAAAGCACCGCATCTGCGGTGCTTTTATTTTTTTGATATCAAAGAAGGCTGTCTCTTCTGCAGGGAGAAGTTACCTTCGGCTTTTCCTCAACTTTTGCGGAGCTCTGGAGTTCCTCGAGCATTTTTTCGGAAAGCGGGATAGCCTTGTGGCATCTGGGGCAAAGATAGGTCGAGCGGTTATATCCGGCGGGAACGATCACGGGTTTTCCGCAATAGGGGCAAAAAATTTCAAGACCCTCGTTTTCATCATCGTCCTGGAGGTAGATAGACATATTTTAACCACCTTTCATAATTTACATTACATGGTCAGTATATCATAAGGAGCGGCGGTATGCAAGAAGCAAATCAACCATTTTTCCGTAGCTTCTCACTCCGTCTTTCTGGTCGTTGAGTTTAAGATAGGTGTCGTTGACCGCGTTTGAAACCTCGGCAACTTTCGTATCGTGGGCGTCGATATAGGCGTTTTGCGCCCTCATATCCGCGTCGAGATAGGGGGGATATTTTATCCGCAGTTCGTACCAGAGTTCATAATCCGCGGAATAAAGCGCGTTCATGGAGTGAAGAAGCGCAAAAGCCGTTCCGCTGTAACGGAAATAATCGTCGTCGCTTCTTATGCAGGCGAGATAGGCGATAAAATTCGCTTCCGACTCGTTCATGAATCCCCGAAGGTGGCTTTGTTCGTGCATCATGGTGGCGCCTTTAAGAAAATCGGGACCCGCGGTGTTTACGTTTGCTTCAAAAGTATAGGGCGAATATACCCCGGAAATTTTAAGGTAAGCCATGGCTTCAGAAAAGAAAACCGGTTTCGGCGTGCCGAATTTTCCGAATCCCATTTCCATAAAATCATAGCCGCCGGCAAAGCTTTCAAAATTTTCCTTTGCGCGCCGCGCCATATTAAAATCGGTCGGAGCAAAAACCGTTTCGCCGCTTTCTTTGTGGAGAAGGTTTTCGCCGTAAACGGCAGCTTCATCAAGAAGAAAAGCGCAAAGGTCATAAAGTTCCTCCGCGGAAGAATCCCTTGTTTCAAGACCGGTTTTTTCGGCAAAGCCTTCGCGGTAATAGTTCGTTCCGCTGAAAACCGCAAAAAGAAAAAATATCACGCAGGCTATGGAAACAATGTTTTTGAGCACGGAACAAAAATATTTGAGCACGGCTTCTTTTCCTTCTTTTCCTTTGAGCACCAGACGGATCACCCATTCGGCAAGAAGCAAAACCGCCGAAAGTATTCCGGCTTCCATAAGCGAAAAAGGAAGGATTCCGGTGGCGCTTCCGAAAATTCCGCCGAGGTTCTTATAGATTGCTTCGTAATACCAATCCGCAAAGCCGGGAACAAACCTTGCCGATGCCAAAAGGGCAAAGCCAAAGGGCAAAAGCAGCAGAAAATAAAAAAACGGCGTTTTTAAAAAATCTTTGATTTTTGTTTTCATATCATAAAATTCAGGGCGGAAAAAATTCCGCCCGCTTTTTTATTTTGTTACGTCGATATCGTCAAGCTCCACAAGAAGCTTTGCATAAACGAGCATGGTATCGAAAAGAAGCTTTGCCGGGGTGGATTCGTCCGCCTGGTGAATGCTTCCGCGGAAAAGTCCAAAGGGGCTTTCGTAATCCGGGTCTTCCGGACCAAGGGCGCAGGCGTTGGGAAGATGCTTTGCATAGGTGCCGCCGCCCATGGTATAAGGTTTCCAGTGGTCTTTGTGGAAAACGCTGTTGATGACTCTCATGCAGGTACGTACCTTGTCGGAATCCGCAGGGGAATAGGCGGGTTTGGTATCGGCAACATCAAAAACGGTGACGTTATAAGGTTCAACGGTTCTGATGATTTTTTCAAGAAGTTCTTCGCCGTTTGCGGTAACGGGATAGCGGATATCGATGGAAAGGTTGAGGATTCCTCTGTCAATGGAGATAACTCCGCCCACGTGGGTGAGTTTTCCGCTGGGTTCGTCTTCGGCAGGAACGCCGAGAGCCGCGCCGTTGTAATCGGAGTTTACGAGTTTAAGGAATTCCATGGCGGATTTTGCTTCGCCCTCAAAAACTTCGGCATCAAGAAGCGCGTTGGCAAGAACGCCGATGGCGTTGATTCCGTTTTCGGGAATGGAAGCATGAACGGAAGCGCCGTTTGCAGTGATTTTTACAAGGTCGCCCTCTTCGCAAATTTCAATGCGTTTGTTTCCCGCAAGTTTTTCGGCAAGGCATTTTGCGCAGACGCCTTTAAGGGTTGCGGTGCATTTGTCTGCAACAACGTTGCGAACGGTGCCGCCCTCAAAACCGACGATTTTTTCGTCATTGCAGGGAATTGCAAGACAGAAGCGAAGCCCGCCTTTTTCGCCGTGGCAGATGGGATAGTTTCCGTCGGGAGTGAAGGAAACGTCCGGAAGTTTTTCGGTTACTTCAACGTAATGAAGAAGGTCGTTCATTCCGCATTCTTCCTGGCCGCCAAGGAAAAATTCAATTTCGCGCTTAGGCATAAGTCCAAGGTCTTTAAGGCAGCGGACAGCAAAGATAGAAGCCCAGAGAGGACCTTTGTCGTCAAGAACGCCGCGTCCGATCAAAAGGTCGCCGTCAACGGTGAGCTGATAGGGAGGATAGTTCCAGTCGTTTCCGCAGGGGACAACATCGAGGTGACCGAAAATGCCGATTTTTTCTTCGCCTTCGCCAACGTTTGCAACAAGGCAGAAGTTATCAAGATTCTTTACCGGGAATCCGTAGCTTTCAACAAGTTCCTTTGCGGCGGCAAGAACGTTTGCGCTTTCAACGCCGAAAGGATATTCCCCTTCTGAAACGCCGAAGGTGGCAACGGAGGGAACGGCGATTATTTTAGAAAGGTCGGCAATAAATTCGTCCTTGTGTTCCTCTATCCAGTTAATTATGCGTTTTTCGTTTTCTGCGCTGAGCATTTATCAAGACTCCTTTCGGGAATGGATTTTTACGGTTTTATTCTATCACATTAAAGCACAAAAGTGAATAACGGAAAGTGAATATTTTGTAAAATAAAAAAAGACACCGCTCTGCGGTGCCTTTTTAAATCGTTCAAAAATTATTTTTTCTTCGAAACCATAATGCCGGTCACTGC
>JAFUIS010000029.1 GCA_017468365.1 Oscillospiraceae bacterium
TCTTTACGCTTTTTAATCTTATCTGATGATTCCGCCGTCTTTCATGATTGCGCGGAGTTTTTCGATAGCGGCTTTTGCTTCGACAACGAAAGCATCAGCAGTACCTTCATCGGGGTTGATTTTACGAATCTGAGATTCGATGTAATCAACGGTTTTGATCATAGCGGTAGAGTTTTCAATCTGATCTTCAATTCTGAGCATAGTAGCATCCTCCAGACATAATTAGATGGATATATTATAACATGCTTTTTTGGAAAATAAAAGCCTTTATCACGCATTTTATAAAATATTTTTTATTCGACGGATTTGAGGGATTCGACCATGCTTATCTTTTTAAGGCGGAAGAACATTATTCCGTTTACGAGCATGGAGAAGATAAGAGTCATTACAAAACCGACGGCATAGACCCAAAGCGGAAGGCCTCTTCCGAACATTATTTCATCCGTCTGGATGACGCCGATGACGAAGGCGTGAAGGGCTTTTCCGAGAAGAAGACCCGCCATTGCGCCGAGTATCGAAAGGATGAAGTTTTCGCGGAATACATAGGCAGAAACTTCGCCGTCATAGAAGCCGAGAACTTTTATGGTGGCGATTTCGCGCACTCTTTCGGTGATGTTGATATTGGTAAGGTTATAAAGAACAACGAAAGCCAAAGCGGCAGCGCATACGATTATGAGCACCACGACGTAGTTGAGATTCTGTACGGTATCGTTAAAGGAATCCATTGCCGTTCTTGAGAAAGAAAGAGCTAGCACGCCGTCATATTCCGTAAGGGTGTTCGCAAGTTTTTCCTGAGCTTCTTTTCCGTCGTCAGACATTATTGTGAAAACGGAATTCATCAGTACTTCTTCGCCGAGGATGTCTTCATAAAGCGCCGGGGTCATATAGATGAAATGCATCGCGTAATGTTCGGTTATTGCGGTTATTTTTGCGGTGAATTCCCGCTCGTCGCTGTAAAAAGTCATCTCATCGCCTGTGGAAAGTTCGAACATTTCGGCAAGCCTTTCGGTGATTATGATCCCTTCATCGGTGAGTTCATAGACTTCGCCGGAAACGCGGTCACGGAAGGTTACCATTTTTTTGAATTCCTCTTCGCTTTCGGGCACGACGAGGTTTATTTTTCCGAGGCCCTCATATTGGGCGGCTTTTACGAAAGCCTTGAGGTTTTCTGCGGATATTTCGTTGGAATCGAGTTCTTCGAGGACTTTTCTTCGTTCTTCCTCTTCGGCGTCGGTATCCAGGGCAACTATGAGGTCGTAGTTAAAAAGTTCGCTGTACTGTTTTTCAAGAATTACGGAAATGGAAGAGAAAAGTCCGAATCCGGTTATGGTGAGCGCAGCGCAGCCTGCGATTCCGAGAATAGTCATAAAGATTCGCTTTTTATAGCGGAAAAGATTGCGGACGGTAACTTTTCTGTTGAAGTTGAGGCGTTTCCAGATAAAAGGTATCCTTTCGAGGAGAACGCGTTTTCCGGCTTTCGGAGCTTTTGGGCGCATAAGTTCCGCGGGGTTGGAACGAAGTTCAGCATAGCAGGACATTATTACCGCAAGGCTTGTGCAAAGCACACAAACTGCGATAACGAGAAGCCACATTCCCGGAAGCGCAACAAATTCGATATCGGGGATTATATAGCGCATTGCATAGGCGGCATAAATTATTATCGGGAAGACGAAGTTGCAAAGTCCCACACCGAAAACCGCGCCGCTTATACTTGCAAAAGAGGAATAGACGATGAATTTTGCCATTATCGCACCTTTTCCGTAACCGAGGGCTTTCATTGTGCCTATCTGGGTGCGCTGTTCTTCGACCATTCTTGTCATTGTGGTAAGACAAACGAGCATTGCCACCAGGAAGAAGAATATGGGGAAAACTTTTCCGACACTTTCGATTATATAAACGTCGCTTTCATAGCTGCTGTAACCGGGGTTATCTTCGCGGGTAAAAACGTACCAGACCGGTTCTTTGAGGTCTTTGAGTTCCTCTTCGGCATCGGCTATCTCGATTTTTGCATCGGCTATTTCGGCATCGGCTTCGGCTTTTGCTTCTTCAAATTCCTCAAGGCCGTCGTAATATTCTTCCCAGCCGTCGGCAAGTTCTTTTTCGCCTTCGGTGAGGTCTTTATAGCCGTCATAAAGTTCATAGGCGGCTTCATCAAGTTCTTTCTGACCGTCCGCCTTTGCTTCGTCCAGTTCCTTTCTTCCGTCAAGGAGTTCTCTGCCCGAGGAACGAAGGGTATCGTAGGCGCTGTCGAGTTCCGCTTTTGCGGAAAGAAGCTGTTCATAAACTGCGATGGTGGAATTTATTTCTGCAAGCTGAGTTTTGAGATAGGCAAGCCCCTGGACAGCCATTGGCGGGCGCATAGCTTCGGGAATGGCTTCTATTTGGGCAATCTGGTCTTCGATTGTTTTGCGGTTATTGTAAAGGTCCTCCGGTGTTATTCCCGCGGAAGAAAGTCCGTCCATGAACTGAGCGTAACCGCTTTCGAACCCGGCTTTTCCTTCGTTATATTCTGCCCAGCCGCTTGAAAGCTGATTTTCGCCGTCTTCCAGTTCTTTTTCGGCATCGGCTATCTCGCTTTCAAATTCGGCTTTTCCTTCGCGGTATTCTTTAAGGCCGTCGTAATATTCGTTCCAGCCGTCTTTTAGTTCCTTTTCGGCATCGGTGAGTTCGGTATAGGCATCCGCAAGTTCTTTTTCCGCATCGGAAAGTTCCTTTTCCGCATCGGCGATTTCGGCTTTTGCATCGGAAATCTCTTTTTCGGCATCGGCAATTATTTCTTCGAGCCTTTGAGGTTCTCTTTTTTCAGCAAGAGATTCAAAATTTTCCACCGCGGCTTCAACGGCGGAGGAATATCCTTCGTCGAATGCGGGAACGCCTTTTGTGGAATCAAGGGTGATATAAACTTCGGTAAAAACGTCATAGGTAAAGTTTTCTTCCGGCACCATTATAAAGGTGTCGGCGGAACCGTCGCCTATGGAAGCGGTTCCGCGGTCATAGGCGATATACTGGGGAGTCATGACGAAACCGACAACTTTCCAGCTTGTTCTTGAAAGGCTGTCCTCTATGGGGTCATCGGAATCGGTGGTATAGACGTTTACTGTTTCGCCTATTTCATAAATTTCGGTCATTTGGGAATGTTTTTCAACAAGACATTCACCGGAATTTTCCGGAAGGCGGCCTTCGAGAAGGACGACGCTGTTCATTCCTTTATCCGGAACGGACATGAGCTTTGCGATGATTCCGCCGCTTTCGGAACTTTCAATAAAAACGTCTTTTGAATAGGCGGGATAGACTTCTCTTATATCTTCGGTTTCACGAATGGCTTCCATATCTTTTTCATCAAAACCATAGGTTGAAACAAGGCGGATATCCATAAGATTCTGGTTTTCAAAATAATGTTCCTGGGTGGTGAGCATATCCGGACAAGTGGCTTTGAGTCCGGCAAAGAAACCCGCTCCGAGGGCGATTATTGCAAAAATCGAAAAGAATCTGCTTTTTGAACCGCCGATTTCGCGGAAAATATCTTTTAAGAAAGCGGTCTTCATCTTTCGCCCTCCTTTCATATTTTTTAAAACTTTACCACTCTATCTGATCGATGGGGGTGGGGTTTTCGTTTATTTCGATTCCGGTGACCTTGCTGCTGTTGATATGGATGACTTTATCCGCCATGGGGGTGAGCGCAAGGTTATGGGTTATTACGATGACGGTCATTCCGTCTTTGCGGCAGCAATCCTGGAGAAGCTGGAGAATCTGTTTTCCGGTTACGTAGTCAAGGGCGCCGGTGGGTTCATCGCAAAGAAGAAGCTTTGGATTTTTGGCAAGGGCTCTTGCAATTGCGACGCGCTGCTGTTCACCGCCTGAAAGCTGTGCCGGAAAGTTGTTCATTCGGTGGGCAAGTCCCACTTCCTGCATGACGGCTTCGGGGTCAAGGGGGTCTTTGCATATCTGGGAAGCAAGTTCGACGTTTTCTTTTGCGGTAAGATTCTGGATAAGGTTATAAAACTGAAAAACGAAGCCGATATCATAGCGGCGGTAAGTAATAAGTTCGCGGTTATTATATTTTGCAATGTTTTTTCCATCGACGATTATATCGCCTTCGTCACAGGTATCCATTCCGCCGAGGATATTGAGAATGGTGGTTTTTCCTGCACCTGAAGGACCGACTATTATGACGAATTCGCCTTTTTTGATATCGAAACTTACGTGGTCGGAGGCGGTTATCGTTACTTCGCCCATTTTATATCTTTTGCAGACATTTTTTAAACTTACGAAATTTTCCAAAAAAATCACTCCGAAATCAAGAAAAGTTTGTATTATTATGCAATTTGTGATATTATATATTTTAATAAATTTTTCTTTTTTATAATATTTTTATTATACAACTTTAACATTAACAATTCCACCATTATTCTTTGTTTTGAGGTGCATTTTTATGAATCTTATCGGTTTTTACAACTACACCGTAATACTTACATATATGGGTGCGGCTGCGGCTGTTTGCGGAATTTTCTTTTCCGCTTCCGGCTATCCGCTTTGGGGCGTAATCTGTCTTCTTTTTGCGGGACTTACCGATATGTTTGACGGAAAAGTTGCTTCCACCATGAAGCGCACCGATGACGAAAAAGCCTTCGGAATTCAGATAGATTCCCTTTGCGACCTTATCAGCTTTGGTGTTCTTCCTCTTGCAATAGGTTACGGACTTGGTCTTAACGGCCCCGTTTTTTACGTTTCCTGCGTTGTTTATCTTCTTTGCGCCATAATCCGCCTTGCATATTTTAACGTTGACGAGGCAAAACGCCAGAAAAAAGAGGACGGAAGAAGAAAAGTTTATCTTGGACTTCCGGTAACTTCCGCCGCTATCATCTTTCCCGCCATTTTTGGCTGCGGAAGCCTTTTTGAAAACGCGATGCCAATAATTTATCAGGTTGCGGTTTTTGGATGCGCGGCTGCTTTTGTTACCAAATTCAAAATGGGAAAACCGAACAAAAAAGGTATTCCGCTTATGGTTGCGGTGGGAATTGCCATTGCGGTGCTTGTAATTTGCAGCGGAAAATAATGGATTTTAAGGGTCTTCGCTTTGAAGATCCTTCTTTTTTACATTTGTTTAATATTTTTCTTAAAATGTAAACTTTTTTGAAAAAAGTTTAACCAAACCGGTGCCACATTGTAACCGAAGTTAAAACGGTTCATCACAAACTAATCACAAACCGCAGGTATCATATAGACAGAGCAAAAGAGCAGAAGATGTTAGTTTCCGAGCAATTCTAACAGCTGAAAACACGGCGAGTCGAAAGACCCGCCGTTTTTTTTGTGTTTTTCTTCCGCTTGTAAAACGTCTTTTTATATAGTATAATAAATTGCTAGAAAAACTTTTTTGGAGGAGGAAAACATGAAAGCTGCGTTTTTTACCCTTGGCTGTAAGGTGAACCAATACGAGACCCAGATCATGGAACAGGCTTTCAGCAAGGCCGGTTTTGAAATTGTCGAGCCTGAAAACGGCGCTGACGTTTTTATCATAAATTCCTGCACCGTTACCGGAACCGGCGATAAAAAATCCCGCCAGATGCTCCGCCATTTCAGAAGAAAAAATCCGAACGCGGTCATTGCGCTTACCGGTTGTTATCCCCAGGCTTTTCCGGGTGAGGCTTCGGCGCTTCTTGAAGCGGACGTTGTGACAGGTTCTGCGGACAGAAGCCAGGTTCTTCCGGCGGTTCTGGATGCTCTTGACGGAAAACGCGTTGTTCATATCACCCCTCACGAAAGTTTTGAGGAATTTGAGCCAATGCAGGCAAGCGGTATGCTTGACCGAACCAGAGCTTTTGTAAAGATCCAGGACGGCTGCGACAACCGCTGTTCCTACTGCATCATTCCCAAAGCGCGAGGTCACGTGCGCTCAAAACCGCTTAAAGACATTGAGCGTGAACTTGAAAGCCTTCTTTCCCACGGATACAACGAAGTTGTTCTTGCGGGAATCAACCTTCCTTTTTATGGAAGAGACCTTGGGCTTGGACTTATTAACGCGGTGGAACTTTCCTGCGACATTATGCCGAGGGTGCGCCTCAGCTCCCTTGAACCGGAACTTTTGAGCCGTGAGGACGTTGAGCGCCTTGCGAAGCTTCCTAATTTCTGTCCCCAGTTCCATCTTTCGCTCCAGAGCGGCTGTGACAGGACCCTCAACCGCATGAGAAGAAGATACAACACCGACATGTACCGCAAGGTGGTCGAAAACATCCGTGAATTCTTCCCCGAAGGAAGCCTTACCACAGACGTCATAGTCGGATTCCCCGGTGAGACCGATGAGGATTTTGAGGAAAGCTGCCGCTTCATTGAGGAAATGGGCTTTGCGAAAGTTCACGTTTTCCCCTATTCCAGAAGAACCGGTACCGACGCTGCGGATATGCCCGACCAGATTTCCAACGCGGTGAAAACCGAAAGAGCCGCAAAAATGGCGGAAAGAGCCGAAAAAGTCAGAAAAGAGTTTCTTGAAAGACAGGTCGGCAAGACCGAATCTGTGCTTATCGAATCTGAGATAAAAGACGGATTTATGCAAGGTTACACCATGAACTATACCCCGGTCGTCATTCCGGCGGTCAAATCTCTTCTTTGCACCGTTCAGGACGTTATCATAACCGGAGTTTCAGGCGACGTTTGTATTGGAAGGATCAAAAATCCCCCTGTGGG
The DNA here is from genome assembly GCA_017468365.1 of Oscillospiraceae bacterium. GTDB lineage: Bacteria > Bacillota > Clostridia > Oscillospirales > Ruminococcaceae > UMGS1668. The sequence goes on from JAFUIS010000029.1 coordinate 6,682, forward strand.
ATATGACCCGGACGGCATGTTCAAATAAGTTTTTCGGGCAAAAACCAAAAGGTTTTTGCCCTTTTTTATTTTTCAAAAAAATTTGAAAAAATTTTAAAAAAAGTGTTGACAATTACACCCTACTCGTGTATAATAATCAACGTTGACCCCACAAGGTCATTGTGGCCCGGTAGTTCAGCTGGTTAGAACGCTAGCCTGTCACGCTAGAGGTCGAGGGTTCGAGCCCCTTCCGGGTCGCCACTTTGCTGATGTAGCTCAGTAGGCAGAGCACTTCCTTGGTAAGGAAGAGGTCATCAGTTCGAATCTGATTATCAGCTCCATCAAGCCGCTACATAAGCGGCTTTTTGCTATTGTATGGAGCTTTTACATAGATGAACTTCGCAGACGGAAGGCCGTTTTGCGGAGTTATTTTTTTGCTCTTTTTTAATATTTTTTCGGTTTTGTAACGGTTTTTCGAAAAAGTTTAACCAAACTGGTTTTACATTGTAACCGAAGTTAAAACAGTTCATCACAAAGTCATCACAAACCGCAGGTATCATATAGTCAGAGCAAAAAAGAGCAAAAGATGTTAGTTTCCGAGCAATTCTAACAGCTGAAAACACGGCGAGTCGAAAGACCCGCCGTTTTTTTGTGTTGAAAAAGAGCACCGCAAACGCGGTGCTCTTTTTATTTTTAAAGGATAAGGCAGATGAGCCCGCTGCAGCCTTCGTTGATGATGCGGCTGATGGTTTCCTGAAGTTTGAGCCTTGCATCCTGTGGCATACGGCTGAGTTTTGTGTGAAGACCTTCGTTCACCAGTTCGTGAAGGGATTTTCCGAAAATGTTGGATTCCCAGATTTTCGCCGGGTCCTCTTCGAATTCATCGAGAAGGTAGCGCACAAGGTCTTCGCTTTGTTTTTCGCTTCCGACAATGGGAGCGACCTCGGTCGTGATATCGGCGCGCATCATATGGACGGAAGGCGCCGACGCGCGAAGTTTTACGCCGTATTTTCCTCCCTGACGGACGATTTCCGGCTCTTCAAGGGTAAGTTCATCGATGGTGGGCATTACTATTCCGTAGCCCACCGCTTCCACCTGGTCAAGGGCTCCGCGGATGCGGTCGTATTTTCGTTTTATATCCGCAAGTTCGCGCATGCAGGGCATGAGTCCGCTTTCGCCGTTTATTTCAAGGCCTGTTTCTTCACTGAGGACCCGATAGAAAAGTTCGGGGTTGAGAATTACGGTAAGCTCTGCCCTTCCCTTTCCGAGATCGATATTCCGAAGGGCGGCATCTTTTACGTATTCACATTCGCAGACCGGTTTTGCAAGAGACCTTACGCCGGAGATTTTTGTAACGGATCTTGCCGCGGTGACAATGGGTTCCACGACCGCCTTGCGAAGCCAGTGGTCACGGTCAAGACCGATGAGCCAACGGGGAATATCCACCGCGATTTCCCTTATGGGGAAGGCTTCGAGAACGCCTTTGAGGACGGATTTTATTTCGTCCTCGCCCATGGTAAGACAGTTGACCGGAATAACGGTGGCGCCGTATTCATCTTCCATTTCTGCGGCGAGTTTTTTGGATTCGGATTTTTCGGGCCTTTCGCAGTTGAGAAGCACCGCAAAGGGCTTTCCTATGCCCTTTAGTTCGCCTATGACCCGCTGCTCCGCCTCGTGATATTCTTCCCTTGGAATATCGGTAACGGAACCGTCGGAGGTCACCACAAGGCCTATGGTGGAATGTTCCTTTATGACCTTATCGGTGCCGATTTCTGCCGCCATATTGAAGGGTATCTCTTCCTCGAACCACGGGGTGAGCACCATTCGCGGGGCGTTGTTTTCGAAATATCCGATAGCGGAAGGAACGATATAGCCTACACAGTCGATCAAGCGGACTTTGAGGTTGGTTTCGCCGTCAAGGTTAATTTCCGCCGCTTCTTCCGGAACAAACTTCGGTTCGGTGGTCATAATGGTTTTTCCTGCGGCGGATTGGGGAAGTTCATCTTTTGCCCGCTCTTTTTGGTATTCGTTTTCGATATTCGGAAGAACGAGGGTTTCCATAAATTTTTTTATGAAGGTGCTTTTTCCGGTGCGCACCGGACCCACAACACCGATATATATGTCGCCGCCGGTCCTTGCGGCAATATCGCGGTAAACGCTGGTATCTTTCATAAAATTACCCTTTCTCGCTTCTTTTTTTATAAAATTTTTATGTGACGGTTTTGATAATTAGAACGTTTTTCCTGAATAAAACCTTTTGTTTTGTGAAAAATAAAATCAAAACGATAAGGAGGTTTTTTATTATGGAAGTAAACAGACACATCGGATGCAACGTCAACAACTGCGCATACCACTGCAAGGATTGCAACTGCTGCAGCCTTGACCATATCGAAGTCGGCAGCCACGAAGCGAACCCCACCAAAGCCGAATGCACCGACTGCAGATCTTTTAAATATAAAGGCTGATTTTTTTCCGCCGTAAACGGCGGTTACATATCTTTTCGAAAAATGCGTTTTGCAAGGGATATATCCTCTTTTGTCACGCATTTTGTTATTCTGAGCAGCAAATAATAAAAAACGAGCATTATGAGCACCGCAAGTACCAGCTGCGGCGCGGTTTTTATGCTTTTGCAGGAAAGTTTGAGCACCGCAGAGGAAAAAACCGTGCTCAAAGCGACCGCCACTGACGGAACCACCGCCCAGCGAAGCATCTCCACACGAAAACCCGTCACCGAAACGAG
>JAFUIS010000030.1 GCA_017468365.1 Oscillospiraceae bacterium
TCCTCAACGGGCTCTTCAGCAACGGGTTCCGGAGCTTTTTCGCGTTTGGGTGCAAAGGGGTTTACCCATTCTTCATCGGGAATGGATTTGTAAGGATTGGGTGCGGGAACGGGTTCCGGCTGGGGTTCGGGAACAGGCTCGGGTCTTACGGGTTTGTAGGGGTTGACGTAAGGAGCGGGAGCCGGTGCAGGCGCAGGCTGTGCCATGGGCTGCTGGGGCATTCCGTAAGGATTCTGCTGGAACTGCATCTGCTGGGGCATGCCGTAGGGGTTCTGCTGATACTGCATCTGCTGAGGATTCTGCTGATACTGCATCTGCTGCTGAGGCATTGCGTAAGGATTCATATAGGGGTTCATGTAAGGATTGGGAGCCATCTGCTGAACGGCGGCAACGCGCTGTGCAATAAGGGTCTCCATTTCGCCGCGGAATGCGGAAAGCTCCGCTTTGATGCTTTCGGCGGTGTCGTCTGCGATTTCTGCGCGAAGTTCGTCAAGTCCGGCTTCGGCTTCGTCGTCTTTTCCGAGGTTTGCAAGGCAGACGGCGGTTTTTGCGGCGACTTTTGCGTTGTTGTAAACAAGCTCGATATTTGCGTCAAGGCTCATTCCGCCGGTCATCTCTTTTACAAGGGTGAGAAGGAAGGGAGTGAGTTCCTTGCCTTTGATATTGTTTTCTTCAGCTTTTTTGACTGCGATATCGATAGCTCTGTCGGCGACGGCTTTTGCCATGGCATGTTCCTTGGGAACGGGGTTGCCGACAAGCATACCGCCGTGGATTCCGAGGTCGAGTTTTGCTTTAAATGCAGCGGCAAGTTCGCTGGGGGTATCGATTCTGTAATCGACGCCGAATCCGCTTTCTCTGCAATAGAATGCGGGGAGTTCGTCGGTGCCGTAACCGATTACCGGAACGCCTTTGGTTTCAAGATATTCGAGGGTAAGGCCGATATCGAGAATGGATTTTGCGCCGGCACAAACGACCATTACGTCGGTTCTTCCGAGTTCTTCAAGGTCGGCGGAAATATCCATGGTGGTTTCGGCGCCGCGGTGTACGCCGCCGATGCCTCCGGTTGCGAAAATTTTGATTCCGGCCATTGCGGCAATGATCATGGTGGAAGCAACGGTGGTTGCACCGTCAAGACCTTTTGCGGCAAGGATGGGAAGATCGCGGCGGGAAGCTTTTGCGATTTTGCTGCCTTTTTTGCCGAAATATTCTATTTCTTCGGCGGAAAGACCAACTTTGAATTTACCGCCGATGATTGCGATGGTTGCGGGAACGGCGCCTTCGGAACGTACCATTCTTTCAACGTTTTTTGCGGTGTTGACGTTCTGGGGATAGGGCATTCCGTGGCTGATGATGGTGGATTCGAGAGCGACGACGGGTTTTCCGTTTTCAAGAGCGGATTTTACCTCCGGCGCAATATCAAGATATTTTGCAAGATTCATTGAATTGGCTCCTCCTTCATAGGCGAACTTTTACAGATAATATAATAATAAAAAAGAGGCGCTTTGTCAAATAATAATTGCTTTGGGGGCAAAATAGTATTATAATTCAAGAGTAAAAGGAGGCGAAAGCCATGAAAATCGCAAAAAATTTCAGCGAGCTTATCGGAAACACCCCCATGCTCGAACTTTGCAAAATTGAAGAAGATGAAAAGCTTGAGGCAAGGATTTTTGCAAAGCTTGAAGGACTTAACCCCGGCGGAAGCATTAAGGACAGAGTTGCGTGCTCAATGATCGACGAAGCGGAGAAAAATGGCATGCTCAAGCCAAATTCACTTATTATAGAACCCACCAGCGGCAACACCGGAATCGGTCTTGCAGCCGTTGCGGCAGAACGCGGATACCGCTGTATCATCATTATGCCCGACACCATGAGCATTGAGCGAAGAGCCGTGCTCAAAGCGCTTGGCGCCGAACTTATTCTTATCGACGGCGCCCTCGGAATGGTCGGCTGCATTGCAAAAGCAAAGGAGCTGCTTGAAGAGAACCCCGGTTCCTTCATGCCGGCGCAGTTTAAAAATCCGGCGAACCCTCTTGCCCATATCCTTAGCACCGGACCCGAAATGGTGGAACAGACCGACGGAAAAATTGATATTTTTGTTGCCGGAAGCGGCACCGGCGGCACTGTAAGCGGCTGCGGAAAATATCTTAAAGACCACGTTCCCGGCGTAAAAGTCGTTGCGGTGGAACCGGCTTCTTCTCCCCTTCTCAGCGGAAAAGGTCCAGCCGGAAAACACAAAATTCAAGGCATCGGCCCCAACTATATTCCGGATAACGTGGATTTTGACGTCATCGACGAGGTCATTTCCGTTTCGGACGAGGATTCTTATAAATACGGAAGGATGATAGCCGCGAAAGAGGGTTATCTTGCGGGAATTTCTTCCGGCGCGGCACTTTGTGCGGCAATCGAACTTGCAAAACGCCCGGAAAACAAGGGCAAAAACATCGTCACCATTTTCCCGGATACGGGCAACCGTTATCTTTCCGGAGATTATTTTGAATAAGCGAAAAAAGAAAAACGGCGGGAAAACCCGCCGTTTTTTTGATATCACCTGAATTCTTTTAATTCTTCCAGAAATTCGCGATATTCTTCTTCCGTCCAATAAAATTCCAACTCTTTTTCCGAATAATGTTCCGGTTTATCGAGCATGAAATTTTCTCCTATATCATAATCAAAACGCCGCAGAACAGCTTTTGCAAACTCGCGGAAGAACATTCCGATGCCCGTTATCACATTTTTGTCGCAAACGATGCCTTTATGGACAAAATTTTCTTTTTCTATAAAAGGAAAAACTTCCGTCATCTGCATAAAAAATCCCGCGGTGAATTTTTTGCCTTTTAAAATCCCGGCTTTTGCAAGTAAAAGAGGCGCGGAAGAAACAGCCGCAAACACGGTATCCGCATCCGTTCCGGTTTTTAAAAAATCCATAAGTTTTTCATCGTAAAGCGCCGGAAGAGGATTTACCGTTCCCGGCAAAATAATGCAATCATAGTCCAGGACGTTCGCGTTTTCGGTGGTTTTTGAAGGACGGACGCAAAGTCCCTCTTCGCTTTTATATTCCCGGTTTTCGCTTGCTATAAAATCTATTTTTTCGCCGAACCATACGGAAAGCGCCGAAGTAAGACAGGTTATTTCCTGAAGCGAAAAATCCGGATAAATCAGTACTCCAAATTTACTCATGATTTTCTCCTTTTCTGTTTTTTGTTTCAGAATTCCGGAAAAACTTCGGCAAGGCCGTTTTCGGAAAGTTCATAGATTTTTTCGCAGACTTCGGAGATGTATTTTCGGTCGTGGGAGATGCTGATGACTGCGCCGCCGAAATTTTTGAGGACGTCGCGTATCATCGGGTTAGAGAGAGGCGAAAGATTTCGGGTGGGCTCGTCAAGGATAAGCACGTTGTAATCACCCAGCGCCATTTTTGCGAAGAAAAGTTTTGCCTTCTGTCCGCCGGAAAGTTCAAAGGCCGGGTGACTCATTTCGTCGGCGGTGAATTTTATGCTTCCGAGATAGGTGCGCACTCTGGTGCGTTCTTCCTTGGTGCCGCCCTGCATAAGAAGTTCCACCGGGTCTTTCGAAAGGTCGAAACCTTCTTCGTAATTCTGAGGCATATAGGCGGCTTTTATATCCGTTCTTTCAAAAAGCTCCTCGGCTATCTTTCGGAGAAGGGTTGTTTTTCCCGCTCCGTTTCTTCCGATGATGCAGACTTTTTCGCTGCCGGAAATTTCGAGCTTTATATCCTTTGAAAGAAGTTTTTCGCCGGCAAAAAGCTTTGGAATATCAATAGATATGACCTTTTTTCCGCTTGGTATTTTTGCTTCCTCGCCGAAACGAAGGAAAATAGCCTCTTCGGATTCGGGCATCCGGGTCAGGTTTTCCTTTTCTTTTTCAAAGCGGCGGCCCATGGCTTTTACGGAATGCATTTTCTTTTTAAGAAGCCTTCCGCCGTGGGGGTCCCCGCGGGAAATGGTTTCCTGCCGGTGGTCGACCTTCTGGTATATCTGGCGGTAGCGGTCCATTTTTTTATCAAAATCGCGTTTTTCGCTTCTTGCCATCTGTTCCTGCTTTTCAAAGCCGGAAAGCCGCTCTTCGACGTAGCGGCGGTAAGGAAGCTTTGCGACGGTGCATCTTGCGGCGGTTTTTCTGCGCAGCTGTTCCATATGGATGACCATATTTGCGGTGCGCTCGAGAAGGGTTTCGTCATGGGAAATATAGAGCACCGGAAGTCCGCAGGAATTTATGAAATTTTCGAGCCATTCCAGGGTTTCGATATCAATATCGTTGGAAGGTTCGTCAAGAAGGAGCATATCCGGTTTTTGCGCAAGCACCGCTGCCATTCTCACCTTTACTTTTTCGCCGCCGGAAAGGGTCTTCATCTTTCGGCTTGATTCGAAAATATCCGCATCGATGCAAAGCTGCATTGCTATTTCATAAATTTCATAGGGAAGAAGGTTTTTGAAGCCGTTTTCAAAGCAGAATTCCGCAACGGTTTTTTCTTTGTCCTTTTCAGAAATTTCCTGGGCAAGATAGCCGAAAACTGCGCCGTTCGTTATTATTTCGCCCTGATATTCGATATAGTCTTCAACAAGTCCGGAATCATAAATCAGTTTTAAAAGGGTGGATTTTCCGTTGCCCTCCTCGCCTATCACGGCGGCTTTATCCCCTTCGCCGATGACGAAAGAAAGATTTTCGGAAAGCACGTGGGAATCCTTTGTGTGGTTCATTGAAAGGTTTTTTATCTGGAGCATATTCATTCCTCCTTTGGGGAACAAAAAAGGTCTGCCTTCGGCAAAGCGAACGCAGACCAATAAAAGCTCATTTTTTTGATAAAAAGGGCTTTTCACAAAGAATCTGCGTTTTTTCCGTAAGGAACAAAGCCGCCGCAAAACTGCGGAAGCCGCCGAAGGTTTTTCGGTTTGTTTTTCTTACTTCAAAAAAACAGATTATTTGCGCATCTTTTCACCCTTTTCACATTTTATGGTTTCAATATAGCACAGGGAAAGTCAAAGGTCAAGGCTTTTGAGAAGGCCTTTGCAGCCTTCGTTTACGTCGCGCCAGGTTGTTTCAAAATCGCCGCTGTACCATGGGTCGGCAACTTCTCCCGGGCGGTTTGTGAAATCCATGAGCATATGCACCTTTTCTTCCGGGTCGTTTTTGAGTATCCGCATCATGTTGCGGATATTGTTGTTATCCATTCCGATAAGAAAATCGTAGCGGCGGTAATCTTCCTTCGTCATCTGGCGTGCGCGTTTTTCGGCACAGTTTATGCCATTTTTCGCAAGAAGCTTTTTTACCGGGGGATATACGGGATTTCCGATCCCGTTCCATATTTCTTCGGTGCTGGTGGCGGCGGAAGCGATTTCAAATTCGCTTTCAAGCCCCGCTTCTTTGACCAGTTTTTTCATGACGAATTCCGCCATGGGACTTCGGCAGATGTTGCCGTGGCAAATAAATAGTATTTTTATCATCGTCTTATATCTCCATATAAGTCTTGTATTTCTTCTCAAATGCCCAATATTGCAGGGCTTTTCGGCATTTTCATGTTTCTTTGTTTTCGGGATATCTTCTCAAATCTTCCCGTATTTTCTCATGCTTTTTCCTGCAATATTGGTAAATCCATTGGTAAATAGATACGCTTTACCAACGGGGGTTCTCAGGCTTCCGCTACTCGAAGCAGCTCTGCCTGTGCGTCATCGAACTGCACATGGGTGTAAACATTCAGCGTTACACTGATATCCGAATGACCCATGATATATTGCAATGTCTTAGGGTTCATTCCGGATTTCGCCATATTGGAACAGAAGGTGTGTCTGCATACATGAGGGGTAACTTTGGGCATCTGGATACGGTAGATCTTGTTGTACTTCTCGACAATGTGCTGCAGGTATTTCTCCCAATGCAGCGCAACCATCGGTCTGTCATTCTTGTCCAGAAACAGGAAGCCGGCATATCCATCCACCATCGGCTCCACTTTCGGTGCCACACGATTGGCGAGAATACGGCGGAAACACGCCACCACTTCCTCACTCATCGGCACATAGCGGATACCGCTTTCCGTCTTGGGGTCCTGGATCACATACTGCATCTGCGATGTTCTCTGCAACTGATGGTCAACCTTGATGCGCTTCTGATCGAACTCGATATCGGAAAAGGTCAATCCACAAAATTCCGAGATACGCAGCCCCGTGTTAAAGAGAATATAGATCGCATCGTAGTATCGACAGAAATGCTTATCTTCCTTGATGAATTTCAGAAGTTCACGCTCCTGCTTACGGGTAATTGCTTCTCTGGTGACAGAATCGTTCACGATCACCGATGCCAGTTCAAACCCAAATGGATTCTTACGGATCAGGTCATCATCCACCGCCAGCTGAAAAGCGGGTCTCAGAACACCTCTGATGGAGTGAATGGAGCTGTACCCTCTGCCATCCACCTGCTGAAGCTTAATCAGCCACGCCTTCGCATCGGACAGGCGAACCTTGTCAATGCGCTGCTTTCCAAATGCTTCTTTGTGCAGGATATTGATCACGGTCTTATATCCTGCACGGGTGTTGTGGCTCACTCCGGTTTTCAAAGACACATACTTTTCTACCAGTTCAACTACCGTATAATTACCGCCATTGGTAACGATGTGGTCAAACAGATCTGCCTGAATCTGTTTTTCCTTCTCCCTCAGCGAAAGCTCTCGCTTTTTGCCCTTGGGTGTCGGATCGTTCTTGTCCAAACGCCAACTGTATACATTCTTCTCCTTGCCGTCCTCGTCAATATATCGGTAACGATACCTCCCATCTGTACGCTGGTATTCGCCTTCACGCAAAATCCGGTTTCGATT
>JAFUIS010000031.1 GCA_017468365.1 Oscillospiraceae bacterium
TTCCTCGAAAACTTCGATTTTCCGTTCATTTCGAAAAGCGTCACCGAATTCTGGAGAAGGTGGCATATGTCCCTTGGAAGCTGGTTCCGTGATTACGTTTATATTCCCCTTGGCGGAAACCGCGTTTCAAAACCCCGCTGGTTCCTTAACATTTTCGTTGTATGGTTCCTCACAGGTTTCTGGCACGGTGCCGACTGGCAGTTCATCGTCTGGGGCGTTTTTTACGGAACGCTTCTTGTAATCGAAAAACTCTGGCTTCTTAAAAAGCTTGAAAAACTTCCTTCGGTCATAGGTCACCTTTATGTCATCTTTGTGACCCTTATCGGTTTCACCGTTTTCAACTCGGTGAACATCGGCGGAGCGATTGCCGACCTTAAAGGAATGTTCGGACTTTCGGGACTTCCTTTTGTTAACGAAGAGACCGTTTATTACCTTAAAAGCTATGCCCTCGTTCTGATTGCGGGTGCGGTGCTTTCCACCCCGGTGATAAAAAACCTTCTTCGCAAAATGAATGAAACTCCCCTCGGCGCAAAAATTATTTCTTTTGCAAAACCCGTCGGCTTTGCGGCGGTGCTCATTATTGTTACCGGTTATCTTGTGGACGGTTCCTTTAACCCGTTCCTTTATTTCAGATTTTAAAAAGGCGGTGCTGATATGAAGAAAAAAACAGAATATATCGTGACCGTCGTTTTAATGGCGGTGCTCATTTTCGGGTTCTTTGCCTTTGCGGTGCTCAAACCCGCGGATGATTTTTCCGAAAGTGAAAGACGTCCCCTTGATAAGTTCCCAAAACTCAGCTTTTCCACTGTTTTAAAAGGCGATTTTATGGACGGTTTCGAAAGCTATACTCTTGACCAGTTTCCCCTTCGCGATGCTTTTAGAAGCGTAAAAGCAATGGCAAGATATTACCTTTTCGGCCTTTCGGATAACAACGACCTTTATTTTGCCGACGGCCACGTTGCAAAGCTGGATTTTCCCGTTGACGAAAAATCCCTTGAATATGCCGTACAGCGTTTTAACGAGCTTTATTCCGCTTATATGGAAGGCAAAGCGAACAAGGTCGTCTTTTCCATGGTGCCGGATAAAGGTTTTTATCTCGGCGAAAAGAACGGCTATCCGGTAATGGATTATGAATTCATGGCGAATTATTTTAAAGAAAACCTTTCTTTTGCCGAACACGCGGATATCACCGGTCTTCTTTCTGTCGACGATTATTACAAGGCGGATACCCATTGGCAGCAGCAGAATATCACCGAAGTTTCGGAAAAACTTCTTTCCCTTCTGGGAGCAAAAAGCTTTGAGGACCTTGAAGAAGTTCTTGCCACCGAAAACTTTCACGGAGTTTATTACGGCCAAAGCGCTCTTCCTCTTCCGGCGGAAAAGATACTTTATCTCACTAATGCCAAGCTTGAAGCCATGACCGTTTATAACTACGAAACCGGAAAAACCACCGGCATTTATGACTTTGAAAAGCTTGAAAGCAAAGACCCTTATGAATTCTATCTTTCCGGCGCGGCTTCGCTTCTTGAAGTTATCAACCCCGCCGGCGAAAGCGGAAAACATCTTATCATCTTCCGCGATTCCTTCGGTTCTTCCGTTGCGCCCCTTTTGATGAACGATTATGAAAAAATAACCCTCATCGATACCCGCTATATCGCACCGGCGCTTATCGGAGAATACGTTGATTTTGAGGGTGCGGACGTTCTTATGCTTTACAGCAGCCTTATTCTTAACGACGCATATATCTTCAAAAAATAAAAACACATAAAAAAGGCGCTTCCTTTTGGAAGCGCTTTTTTGTTTTGTTTTTTATTCAGCCGAAAGCGGAGAATAAAATTCGTTTTTGTAATTGATATACTGTTCGGTGAAATGTTCGGTATCGCCGCGGTGGATACGGCGGGAAAATTCCTGTTCGGAAAGGGAATTGTTCTTATACTGAAGCGCAAGGGAAACGCCGATGCTGGAGCAATGTTTTGTGATTTGCTCGACGTCGATAAGGGTTCCCATGAAAAGAGAGCCTGCTTCATAAGAACATTCGCCGGCTTTAAGTCTTTCCATATGACGGCTGCGAACAAGTTCGGTCATTTCGGTGATAACGAAGCAAAGAGGTTCGGTCTTTGCGGAAATGCGCTTGTTCTGGTCGGAAGAACCGTTTGCGGCGGTGTTCATAAGGAAGATGACGGCGGAACTGAGAACTTCAAGTTCGCGTTTGCCCGCAATGGTAAGTCCCTTGCCTTTTGCGGACATATCCTCGGCGGTGTCGCGGATCTTGACGCAGTGTTCGGCGATATGGACGCAGTCATCGGAACGGTTGAGCATTTCGGAAACTTCTTTTGCCTGTGCGTCGGAAAGATCGCATTCGATAAGTTTAAGAAGATAAACGCGAAGGTTGTCTTCCATTCTGAGGATAGCGGTGTGCTGTTCGTTGATCCTTTCGCCAAGTTTCGAATCGCCGCCGTTAAGTCTTTCAAAAGCGCATTTTACACAGTCGGCGGTGACGTCCATAAGTTTTTTAAGAATGATCTCAGACTGTACGATAGCGACGGAAGGGGTTGCAAGAAGCATCGGAGCAAGGGCGGAAGTGTCGGAGTCGATCTCGGTTCCGTCGGAAGGAATGGTCTTCATGCAAAGCTTTTCCAAAAGTCCGGTGAAGGGAAGGAAAAGCACCGTCATGGTGACGTTGAAAATGGTGTGGAAGTTTGCGATGCCGCTCTTATTGATAGCCGTATCCCAGAAATCGCCGATGCCCATGCTCTGGATAGAGAAAACCGCAACGGTAAAGATAATGGTACCGATAACGTTGAAATAAAGGTGCGCAAGGGCGGTTCTGCGGGCGTTTTTGGAAGCACCGATTACGGAAAGGATAGCGGTTATGGTGGTACCGATGTTCTGACCGAGAATGATCGGAATAGCCGCGGACCAGGAAATCGCACCGGTTACGGAAAGCGCCTGAAGAATACCTACGGAAGCGGAAGAACTTTGGAGAACCGCGGTAACGCCCGCACCGACGATGACGCCGAGAATGGGGTTGCTGCCGAACTTGGTAAAGAGTTCGCCCATAAGAGGAGATTCGCGAAGGGGAGTAAGGCTGGATTCCATGATATCCATACCGATGAAGAGCATGCCAAAGCCAACAAGGATCTCACCGATGGTGCGGCTTGTGGATTTTTTGCTGAACATTGCAAGGGCGGCGCCGATTATTGCGCAGACCGGAGCAAAGAAATCCGGCTTGAGAAGGGTCATGATTCCGCCGGTGCCCGAAATTTCGGTAAGGCGAAGAAGGTGGGAAGTCACGGTGGTACCGATGTTGGAACCCATGATGATTCCGATCGCCTGGCCGAGTTTAAGGATTCCGGAGTTTACAAGACCTACGGTGATGACGGTGGTGGCGGAAGAACTTTGTACCAGCGCGGTGATTCCGGCGCCGAGAGCAACGCTTTTCCAGACGCTTCCGGTAAGCTTTTCAAGAATTTTGGTAAGCTTGCTGCCGGACATTTTTTCAAGGCTTGCGCTGAGCATATGCATTCCGTAAAGGAAAAGCGCAAGTCCGCCCAGCATTGATACGATGTCTAAAATTGTTATCAAGATAAATTCCTCCTGATTGGGATAAAAATATCTATATTTATCGCAGATCGCGTTTTTGTCTTTAAAAATATACGGTTAAAATGATTATAACTGATGAGCCTTAAAAATAAAAGAGAAAAGCATAAATTTTTTCACGAAAAATGCGGTTAAACCGAAAAATATGTGGTACAATATCTTTATAAAGGATAAAAAGGAGGTACGCCGATGAAAATCATAAAAATAATTTCTTTTGCGCTTGTTTTTTGCCTTTTGCTTTCTTCCTGCTCTTTTTTTAAAAGGGAAAAAGAAGAAAATATAATCGAAAAAGAAGAGGGCCTTTCGGCAAATATCGAAATAACCCCCGAAATAAAAGAAGAACCGAAAGAACCGCAGGAGGAAGAACCTCTTCCCGAAGAACCGGAAAAAATTGAAAACGATATTGCCGATATCGAAGAACTTTCGCCCTATTTTCAGGAATTCGCAAGCCTTGGAAGCGACCAGGTGCCCTGGGGTCCCGGAACGAATTTTAACGAAGAGGGAACGCCCATAGCCTGCGTAGACCTTCAGAAAACCTATGGAAAATACGACGCGGATTTTTACCGCGACGGGGACGAGCATGACAAAAAGGTTTATCTCACTTTCGATGAGGGTTACGAAAACGGCTATACCCCGAAAATACTCGACGTTCTTAAAGAAAAAGGCGTTTCGGCGGTTTTCTTTGTTACCCTTTCCTATGCAAAAAACGAACCCGAACTTATTCAGCGAATGATAGACGAAGGCCACGTTGTGGGAAACCACAGCGCACGCCACCCCAATATGACAAAGATAACCATGGAAGAAGCTTACGCGGAAGTGGCGGATCTTCATAATTACATTTCCGAAAACTTCGGATACGATATGTATCTTTTCCGTCCGCCGGAAGGCGCTTTTTCCGAACGCAGCCTTGCGCTTTTGCAGAAAATGAATTACCGCACCGTCTGCTGGAGCTTTGCCTATGCGGACTGGGATCCGGAAAACCAGATGGAGCACCAGAAAGCCTTTGAACGCGTTACAAGAAGCATCCATGACGGCGAGGTATTCCTTCTTCACGCGGTTTCCGAAACCAACACCGCCATTCTGGGCGACGTTATAGACCACGTAAGAGCCGAAGGCTTTACCTTTGAAAAATATCTTCCGTAAGTTTTGAGCACGGATAAAAAATGAGCACCGCTTTGCGGTGCTCATTTTATTTTCGGGTTATTTATTTGTTCTTTTTGGGTTTGGAAAATTCTTCGGTTGCGGGTGTGAATTCAAAGTTTATTCCGTTATCGCCTTTGCTGCCAAGGGTGGTGACGGTATATTTTCCGTCGTTATAATAAAGCACCGCTTCCTGAGGCCAGGAATGCATTCCGAGGGCAACGGGGATATCGCTTTTGACAGTTTTCAAAAGGTTGCCTTCGGCATCAAAGAAAGCGATTTTGTAACAGGGCGGCTCTGCGCCGTTTTCACCGTAGACCTGATCGGAACTTCCTTCCCAATAAAGAATGGTGTAGCTCATGTTTTCCGGGTCGCGCCTGAAAGCAAGAAGACAGCGGTAATCACCGTTTACGGATTCGACGTTGAAGGGGAATTTTTCTTCAAGAGAGAAGGTGAGTTCTTTTGTGGCGGGATCATAGATCCTGAGCGCGGTCTGGGTCTTGTAATAAATTTCGCCGTTTTTAAGGAATCCGCAGTAAGTTCCGATTCCGCCGTCGAACATATAGGAAAGTTCGCCGGTTTCGGCATTTCTCAAAACGACAGAGAATCCGAATCCGTCGCCGCCGCTGGTATAGGAAGCTTCATGAAGGGAATATATCTTATCTTCGGTGACGTCAAAGGCTTTTGAAAGATGTTCGTCCTCAAAGGCGTATTTCGCCTCCAGAGTCTTTTTGCGGAAGTCGAGGGTAATTTCACGGTGATAAAATTCCGAGGTCACAACGGCCTTCTTTCCGTTGTCAGAAACCGAAAGGGTCGCGGCGACGTTTCCGTTTTCGTCATAGCCCAGGGGATAGAAGTTTTCCAATTCGATATAGTTCTCGATCTTTCCGTTTTTCTTGAGGATAATGAATTTTGAAGAAGGAGAATCCGGATTTTCCGGGTCATATTTTTTGCCGCTGGCATAGGTCACGGAATAATCTTTGTCGTAGATATTTTCGGAATATTCCGAAAGAACGTAGCCTTCCGTTTTTTCAAGGTCATATTCCAGAGCGGAGGAAAGATATTTCCTTCCCTCGAATTCATAAAAATAGGAATTTTCGGAAAATTTGGGAAGGGCGTTTTCGCCGAAGCTTCCGTAGGGAATGGGGAAGTCGCCGATTTTTGAAACCTGTTCAAAATTTGAATCATAGGTATAGATAACGCCTTTTCCGGAAGGAGCTTTTCCGTCCTTCGGAATTTGGCAGACGGGAATATAATATCCGTTTTCGTCGGTAAGGGCAACGCTCATTGGCCAGACGTGGTAATAATCGTTTTCGGGAAGAAGGATCTGGCCGACGAGTTCAAAGTTTTCGTCAACGAAAACAACTTTTCCAAGGGTCATGAAAAACCTTGTTCCGTTTTCAAGAACACCTTCGCCGCCCCAGGAAGCAAGAACGTGGTCACCCTGTTTTTCCGGACGGAAGTTTTCCATATCCTTAAAAGAAACGACGCCTTTTGCTGGGAAGGAAAAGATGATGTCGCCGGTTTCGATTATGAAGTTGTAGGAAAAAACGCCGTCTTCAAGAAGATGAACGTTTCCGGGAGTTGCGGAAAAACCCTCGGACTTCCATTCGTCTTTCTGACCGCCAAGCCACATTCCCCTAACTTCGGCAACGCAGGCTTCTTCCA
>JAFUIS010000032.1 GCA_017468365.1 Oscillospiraceae bacterium
CTACAAAAAGTGTAAGCAAGACAAGAACTATTGTAATGACTATCGGAACAATACAAAGGAGAATAGTCTGATAAATCGCAGTAAGGAAACCCTGGTTTGAAAAGATAGTCACATAATTTTCCAAAGTAAATCCGGTGGGGATTATTCCGGTCCAATCTTTAAAAAGCGAATAAATAACAGTCGCTACAAGAGGAATTAAGAGCCATATGATAACGCAGGTCATCACGATGTTTGCATATACTTTTGTACGTTTATTCATACCGCTCACCTCACCTTCCACTGGGTCGTCTTTTTGACGATATAGTTATCAATAAGGATTACCGCACAAAGGAGAATCATCATTACAACGGAAAGTGCCGCACCAAGTGCCGGCTGGCTTCTGATATCTCCTGTAAACGCTGCCGAAATATTTACCGGCAAGAGAGAGAAGTTGTTCATAAGAAGTGCATATGCGGTTGCATAAGCACAAAGTGCATTTGCAAAAAGAACACTTATAGTTCCGAAGATACTTGGAATAAGAACCGGAATGCCGACTTTGAACCAGAAAGTGCTGCTGCTTCCGCCAAGAAGCATATTTGCTTCCTGCCATTCTTTTCTTATTCCGTTAAACGCCGGAATCAAAAGAAGAGTTGAAAGCGGAATCTGGAAATAGATATACATTAAAATAATACCGCCGCTTGAATAAAGATCAAAATTCTGAATGAATTCGATTCCGTAAACATTTGCTATTTGTTTAAGAACACCTGCGTTACCAATAATAATCATATAGGCAAACGCAAGCGGAACACCCGCAAAGTTAGATGTCATATTGAGAACAGTCATAAATGCGTTTCTGAATTTTCCGCGGGAATTATGAGCTGCCTGTGCGCCGAGGAATGCAATAACAATTCCAACGACAGTGGATACAAAAGTTATAATAAGGCTGTTTTTGATCGCGGTTTTATAACTTAAGGTAGTAAAAATTTTTTTATAATTCTCAAGGGTAAAGAGAACGGTTTTATCTGCATCCGAACCAAAGCTGTCGATTACGAGCATAATAAGCGGCAGAAGCTCAAAAAGAACAACAACGATTAGGAACGGAAGCAGAACAAGCAGATATGTATATTTGCTTGCCATTTTTTTGCCGCCGGAAGCATTCTTCATAGGGTCACACCTCACTCAAAAAATGGGGCGTGCTTAAAAAGTACGCCCCATTCTTATTACTCATGGAGTAAATTTTAAAAATTAAACATCAAATCGAATTAAAGAAGCGGGATGATGTTTTCGCTCCACCAAATGGAGATCTGTTCGCATGCTGCTGCGTATGCTGCAGGATCGGAAATACCAACTGCGTTTGCATAAGTTTCGGGAGCAAAGATCTGGTCTGCTTCAGGAATTACAACGTCGGTTCTGGTGGGGATTGCACCTGCTTTAGCAAGGTTGATCTGGCCTGCATCGGAGAAGATGTATTCTCTTGCAAGAGCTGCTGCGAAAGGAGTATCGGAAGTTTTGTTGATGATGGAAGCATAACCAACAAGGATTGCGCCGTCGGAAGGAATACCGATGGTGATGTCATAGTTTTCAGCGCCGTCTCTGTATCCGGGAGCATTGTAGGACCAGGTTACACCGCACTGAACTTCACCGGCCTGAATTCTTGCGGGGATAATGTCGCCTTCATCGATACGACCGGCTTCAGCCATTTCAGTCCAGAACTCGAAAGCGGGTTCAAGGTTTTCAAGGTCGCCGCCGAATGCGTATGCAGTTGCAACTACAACGCCCTGACCGGTTGCACCGCCGACTACGTCGCCGATGGTAAGTTTATAAGAGCCTTCACGAACGTCTGCCCAGGAAGTAGGCATGGGTTCATCGCAGATATCGTTGTTATAGATGAAGGTGGTTGCGCCGGTATAAGCGATCATCCAGAGACCGTCAGGATCTTTTGCCCAGTCCGGAACAGCATCCCAATAGGAAGTTTTGTAGGACTGTACAAGACCATCATCGATTGCCTGCTGAGTAAATGCAAGACCTACGTCACCGATGTCTTTGGTGGGGTCGTTTGCAAAAGTGGTAAGTTCTTCTGCGGAGCTCATATCTGCGTCGGCATGGGTGATGCCATATTCAGCAGTAAGGCCTTCCCAGGAAGCGCCCCAGTTTGCCCAAGTATCAGGCATACCGACGGACTGAACGTCGCCCTCTTCCTGTGCTTTTGCAATAATTTCTTCAAGAGTGTAAGCGTTGAGATCTTCTGCGGGTTCATCAGTGCCACCGCCGCATCCTGCAAGTACAAGAGCGAGGGTGCAAAGAATAGCGATCATTTTAAGCATAGTACGCATTTTATTCCTTCTCTCTGAAATAGAATTAGTGCATTTATTAATATCTTTTGCACTGGTCACATTATAATGTTTTTTACACTTTTTGTAAATTGATTTTCATAAATATCTCTATTTTGTTGTATATTAGTTTTACTGTTTTATTTATTTTTCACAAATATTTGTTGTTTTTTATCCGTTGCATATTCCTCAAGGGTTTGATATAATTTAATGTATAGAAAAGCAAAATTTCTGCTTTATTTTGGAGGTAAAAATGAAAGCATACGAAAGACTTCTCAAATACGTACAGTATCCCACCGCTTCCGATGAAAACAGCGAAACCTGCCCCAGCACTTCCGAGCAGACCATTCTCGGCATGGCCCTTGTTGACGAGATGAAAGAACTGGGAATTTCCAACGTAAATATCGACGATAACGGTTACGTTTACGGCGAGATCCCCGCATCCGAAGGCTGTGAAAATGCACCTGTAATCGGCTTTATTGCCCATATGGACGTTGTTCGCGAAGTTCCTTTTACCAACATCAAACCGAAAATCGTTGAATATAACGGCGGCGACGTCCTTCTCAACGAAGCCGAAAACATTTATCTTTCCGTAAAGGACTTTCCCGAAATGGAAGAATGCAAAGGCCAGCATCTCATCGTGACCGATGGTACCACCCTTCTCGGTGCGGACGATAAAAACGGCATTGCAGAAATTCTCACCGCCGCAGAAGAACTTCTTGCAAACCCTGAAATCAAACACGGCAAAATCATGATTGGTTTCACCCCCGATGAAGAAATCGGACGCGGAGCAAACAGATTCGATCTTGAACGTTTCGGTGCAGATTATGCATACACCCTTGATGGCGGTGCATTCGGCGAAGTTGAATGTGAAACCTTCAACGCCGCTCATGCTCACATCACTTTCAACGGCGTTTCTGTTCATCCCGGCAGCGCAAAAGACAAAATGATCAACGCCGCACTTGTTGCAATGGAGTTTGATTCTCTTCTTCCCGAAGTGGAACGCCCCTGCCACACTTCCGGATATGACGGTTTTTATCACCTTACCGGTATGAAAGGAACCTGCGACAACGCAGAACTTTATTATATCCTTCGCGATCACGATTCCGAAAAACTCACCTATCGCGTTGAATATATCAAACGCGCCGCAGATGAGATCAACCGCCGTTACGGCGAAGGCACTGCCGTTGCCGAAACCGGTTATGATTATAAAAATATGAGCGTTATTATCAAAGATCATTGGCACCTTATCGAAACTGCTCAGAAAGCGATCCGCGAACTTGGCACAGAACCTGTAACCAACCCCGTCCGCGGCGGTACTGACGGCTGCGTTCTTTCCTTCATGGGACTTCCCTGCCCCAACCTTGGCACCGGCGGTTATAACTTCCACGGAAAATATGAGTTTGCAAGCGTTGAACAGATGGACAAAGCAGTCGAAATGATCAAACTCATCGCAAAATATTACGGCGAACAGTCCAAATGAGCACCGTGCTCAAAGATTCAAAATTCCGTGCTCAAAACAGCAAATTCAAAAATCAGCTGATTGCTTTAACCGGAATTTTCGGATCTTGTTTTGTCATTTCAGCATTTGCAAGTGTTTTTTATAAAAGCAGCTTATTATTTTCGCTTGCAATAACTTTCGGTGTTACGTTTTATCATTTTGCAGTTCGGCTTGTTATCGGATATTCTGTCGACAGAATATTTAAAAACGGTATCAACTATAAAAAACGATGGTTTTCTCCAAAAAAAATTTGAACAGCGTCTTTATAAAAAACTGCATGTTCACAAATGGAAAGAAAAAGTTCCGACTTTCGATCCTGAACAATTTGATATTGAACAGCATACTTTTGATGAAATAATCAGTTCAATGTGCGTTGCAGAAATAGTTCACGAGGTTATTTTTGTTTTTGCGCTTCTTCCTATTGTCTTGTCAATTCCATTTGGTGAATTTTGGGTTTTCTTTGTAACGTCGTTTTTTTCAGCTGCTTTTGATCTTATTTTTGTAATACTTCAGCGTTATAACCGACCTCGCGTTATTCGTTTGCTTAATCGAAAAACTTAACAAAAACAGCCTCTTATTCAAGAGGCTGTTTTTTACTGTTCGGATTAAAGTCCGTAAATGTCACTGAATTTCTTTTCAAGATATTCGACGTAATATGTCGGATCAAAAGGTGCTCCGCATACCATTTCGAAAAGCTCGTTGGGGTCATACATGCTCGCATGCTGATGGATCTTGTCTTTGAGCCAGTCTGCGATAGGTTTAAGGCTTCCGGAAGCGATTACCGCTTCGACGTCAAGATCTTCGCGCATTTTTGCAAGCATCTGTGCGCCATAAGCACTGCCGAGTGCATAGGAGGGGAAGTAACCTACGTTACCGCCGGACCAATGGCTGTCCTGAAGGCATCCGTGTTCGTCGTCCGGTACATCAACGCCGAGATATTCTTTATAAAGTCTGTTCCACTCTGCGGGAATGTCGTCAACCGTAATCTCGCCTGCGAACATCTTTTTCTCGACCTCGTAGCGAACCATTACGTGAAGGCAATAGGTAAGTTCGTCGGCCTCGATCCTGATGAGAGAAGGTTCGGATCTGTTGATCATTTCATATGTGGTCCTTGCATCGATATCGCCGTACTGTTCCGGGAAAAGTTCTTTAACTTTTGGAAGAATTGCGGTAATGAATGCTTCGCTTCTTCCGATAAGGTTTTCAAAGAATCTGGACTGGCTTTCATGGATTCCCATGGAAACGCCGCCTGCAACAACGGTATATTTATGTTCGTCTGCACCGCCGAGTTCATAAAGTGCGTGACCGCCTTCATGGATAACGGAATACATGGAAGATTCAAAGTTATCTTCATAGTAATGAGTGGTGATGCGAACGTCATCTTTGGTGAATTCAAGAGTGAAAGGATGCTCGGTCTCACCGCAGACACAGTGATTGGGATCGATGCTCATAAAGTCCATGAGATATTTTGTGAATTCTTTCTGTTTTTCAACAGAAAAACCAGTTTTGACTGGAAGAGTCTCGTTCTTTCCGGTTGCAACGATTTTTTTGATAAGAGGAACGATATGCTCACGAAGAGTTGCAAAGAATTTATCGCATTTTTCCATGGTAAGACCGCGCTCGTACATATTGAGCTGGGTATTATAGGGCTCTTCGTCGGGTTTATAATATTTTGCAAAACGGATATTGTAATCGAAAACCTGTTTGAGATAAGGTTTGAAGGATTCAAAATCGTTTTCGAGTTTTGCTTTGTGCCATACGTATTCAGCCTTGCTGAGCACTCTCTGATATTCAACATATTCCTCTGCGGGAATGGTTTTCATGAATTCGTTGTCACGAAGAAGAAGCTCAACTTCTCTT
>JAFUIS010000033.1 GCA_017468365.1 Oscillospiraceae bacterium
TGGAAAGACCGGTTCTTGTTTCCGGCACCGACGGTGTCGGCACCAAACTTAAACTTGCGTTTCTTCTCAATAAACACGACACCGTCGGTATTGACTGTGTTGCAATGTGTGTAAACGATATTATCTGCGTTGGCGCAAAACCGCTTTTCTTCCTTGACTATATTGCCTGCGGCAAAAACGTTCCGGAAAGAATCGCTGATATCGTAAAAGGCGTTGCAGAGGGCTGTGTTCAGTCCGGCTGCGCACTTATCGGCGGCGAAACCGCAGAAATGCCCGGTTTTTATCCTGCAGATGAATATGACCTTGCGGGCTATTCCACCGGTGTTGTTGACAAGAAAAATATTATCGACAACAAAACCATGAAACCCGGAGATGTTGTTATTGCTCTTCCTTCCAGCGGCGTTCATTCCAACGGATTTTCTCTTGTAAGAAAAGTTTTTGACGTTGAAAACGCCGATATTACCGTTCCGGAAGAAAAACTCGGCGGAAAATCCATTGGCGAAACTCTTCTTACTCCTACCCGCATCTATGTAAAATCCGTACTTGCACTTCTTGAAAAAGTTAAGGTAAAAGGTATTTCTCACATCACCGGCGGCGGCTTTTATGAAAATATTCCGAGAAGCATTCCCGATGGTCTTGGTGCAAAAATCAACCGCAAAGACGTAAGAGTACTTCCCATCTTTGAGCTTCTTATGGAGCGCGGCGGTATTTCTGAGCACGATATGTTCAACACCTTTAACATGGGCGTAGGAATGAGCATTGTTGTTTCTGCAGAGGATGCGGAAACCGCACTTGCCGTGCTCAAAGAAAACGGCGAAGATGCTTATATCATAGGAACCATTGAAGAATCTGAGGAGAAAATCACCATATGCTGAAACTCATTATCGACGGCGTTAAAGCCGGAATTATGATCGCAATAGGCGGAAGCGTTTTTCTTGCCTGTGAAAACAGATATATCGGCGCAATTCTTTTTTCTGTTGCGCTTTTGAGCATCTGCCTTAAAGGATATTCGCTTTTTACAGGAAAAGTCGGATATCTTCCTGAAAACCACAGCAGGGAAGCGGTTAAAATCCTTCTTTGCGGACTTTTGGGCAACATTGTTTCGACTGTTCTTCTTGGCTTTGCCGTCAGCTTTGCAAATCCCGCCCTTGGTGAAGCGGCAAAAATTATTTGCGAAGCAAAACTTTCCCAGGAAGCGCTTCAGACTTTTGTCCGCGCGTTTTTCTGCGGCGTGCTCATGTATATGGCTGTGAGCACCTATCGCGAAAAAAATACCCTTGCGGGAATTTTTTTCTGCGTACCTGTTTTTATCCTCAGCGGATTTGAACATTCTATTGCGAATATGTTCTATTTCGGAGCATCCGGTATCATCAATCTTGATTCCGTAATCTATCTTGCGGTTGTTGTTATCGGAAACTCCGTCGGCGGAATGGCAATGCCCATTCTCAATATTCTTGGAAAAGGGGAACCGAAAAATGCGTGAAAACCCGGTAAAAATCGCCGTGCTTGTTTCCGGCGGCGGAACAAATCTCCAGGCTTTGATTGATGCTCAAAACAGCGGCATCATCAAAAGCGGAAAAATCGAGCTTGTTATCGCAAACAACGCAAACGCTTTTGCTCTTGAAAGAGCGGCAAAAGCCGGAATAAAAACAGCTGTTGTTCTTAAAAAGGAACTTGGTTCCGCAGAGGCTTTTGAACAGAAAATCAAAGACCTTCTTACAGAAAACGGAATCGAGATAATTGTTCTTGCCGGTTTTATGGCAATTCTCAGCGAAAACTTTACCAAAGATTATCCCAAACGCATAATCAACGTACATCCGGCGCTTATTCCTTCCTTCTGCGGAAAAGGTTTTTATGGGCTTCACGTGCACGAAGCGGCACTTGCCTATGGCGTTAAAGTTACCGGAGCGACGGTTCATTTTGTTAACGAAATTCCCGACGGCGGCGAAATCATTATGCAGAAAGCCGTTGCAATCCGGGAAAACGATACCCCTGAGACCCTTCAAAAGCGCGTAATGCGCCAGGCCGAATGGAAGATCCTTCCCCTTTCGGTTGAAAAAGTTTGTGCCAAAATAATTACGGAATAAACAAGAAAAGAGAGGAAAAAGATTATGGACATTTACAAAATCAATGACATTGCCGAACTTATCAAAGACAACGCCTATGTCGGCCGCGGAATTGTAATCGGCAAAACCGCCGATGCAAAAAAAGCTGCTGTTGCATATTTTATTATGGGCAGAAGCGCAAACAGCCGCAACCGTGTTTTTGTTGAACGCGACGGCGCACTTTTTACCGAACCTTTTGATGCTTCCAAAGTTCAGGACCCGAGCCTTATTATTTATGCCGCTCTTCGCGAACTTGGCAACAATCTTATCGTAACCAACGGTGACCAGACTGATACCATTTATAACGGCATTAAATGCGGCGGAACCTTCAGCGGCAGCCTTGCAACCCGTGAATTTGAACCGGACGCTCCGAACCTTACTCCCAGAATCAGCGGTATGGCAACTTTTGCAAACGGAGATTTCACCTATCAGATGAACATCCTTAAATCTGCTGATGCAGAGGGCACTGCCTGCAACAGATACACCTTTGATTATCCGGCACTTCCCGGTCTCGGACATTTCATCCACACCTATGTTTGCGACGGAAATCCCATTCCCACCTTCCAGGGTGAACCGGAAAGAGTTGCAATCCCGGATTCCATTGACGAATTCACCGAATCCCTTTGGAACGCGCTTAACGAAGACAACAAAATTTCCCTTTACGTTCGCTATGTTGACCTTGCAACCGGCGAAGCAGAAAACAGACTTATCAACAAAAATAAATGATATATAAAGGAGCAAGCGAACGATGAAAGAATTTGAACTTAAATACGGCTGCAACCCCAACCAGAAACCTTCCAAAATTTTTATGGATAACGGCGAGGATCTTCCTATCGAGATCCTTAACGGCCGCCCCGGCTTTATCAACTTCCTTGATGCTTTTAACAGCTGGCAGCTTGTTAAAGAAATCAAAGAAGCTCTCGGCATGCCCGCAGTAACTTCTTTTAAACACGTAAGCCCCACTTCCGCTGCAGTTGGCATTCCGCTTTCCGATGACCTTAAAAAAGCCTGCTTTGTTGACGATATCGAAGGCCTTGACGAATCTCCTCTTGCATGCGCTTACGCAAGAGCACGCGGCACCGACAGAATGAGCTCTTTCGGCGATTGGGTCGCACTTTCCGACGTTTGCGACGTTACCACCGCTCTTATGATCAAACGCGAAGTTTCCGACGGCGTAATCGCTCCCGGTTATGAACCTGAAGCTCTTGAAATTCTTAAATCCAAACGCAAAGGCGGATACAACATCGTTAAAATCGATCCCGACTACGTTCCGGAAGTTACCGAACACAAACATGTTTTCGGCATTACTTTTGAGCAGGGCAGAAACAACTTCAAAATCGACGCAGACCTTCTCAAAAATATTGTAACCGAAAACAAAGATATGCCCGAATCCGCAGTTCGTGACCTTGTCATCGCACTCATCACCCTTAAATACACCCAGTCCAACTCCGTTTGCTATGCTGTTGACGGACAGGCTATCGGCGTAGGCGCAGGTCAGCAGTCCAGAATCCACTGCACCCGCCTTGCAGGTACCAAGGCAGACACCTGGTTCCTCCGCCAGCACGAAAAAGTTCTGGGCCTTCCCTTCAAACCCGAACTTGGCAGACCCGAACGTGACAACGTTATCGACGGTTACATCAACAAAAACGAAGAAGACGTTTGCGCAGACGGCAACTGGCAGAAATACTTCACCGAACAGCCCGCTCCTCTTACCGATGAAGAAGCAAAAGCATACCTTGCAACCAAAGAAGGAGTTGCTCTCGGTTCCGACGCATTCTTCCCCTTCAGCGACAACATTGAAAGAGCAAAACGCAGCGGCGTAAAATATATCGCAGAACCCGGCGGTTCCATTCGTGATGATGCAGTTATCGAATGCTGCAACAAATATGACATGGTAATGTCCTTCACCGGAATGCGTCTCTTCCACCATTAATTTTTAAAATCCGTTAACGGAGGCTTTTTTATGGAAGTTTTAGTAGTTGGCGGCGGCGGCCGCGAACATGCAATAATCAAAAAAATCAAAGAAAACAGCGAAGTTACCAAAATCTATGCACTTCCCGGCAACGGCGGCATCGCCGCCGATGCCGAATGCGTAGCGATCGGTGCAAAGGATATCGATGCTATCGTTGAATTTGCGGTTTCCCATAACATCGATTACGCCGTTGTTGCACCGGACGATCCGCTCGTTCTTGGAGCAGTTGATGCTCTTGAGGCAAAAGGCATTCCCTGCTTTGGACCCAGAGCAAACGCCGCTATCATCGAAGGCAGCAAAGTTTTCTCCAAAGACCTTATGAAAAAATACGGTATTCCCACCGCTGAATACGAAGTATTCAATGATATGGAAGCAGCACTCAAATATCTTGAAAACGCACCCATCCCCACCGTTATCAAGGCGGACGGTCTTGCTCTTGGAAAAGGCGTAATCATCGCCGAAACCAGAGAAGCCGCAATTGAAGCTGTTCATTCCATGATGGAAGACAAAGTTTTTGGAAAAAGCGGCGATAACATCGTAATCGAAGAATTCCTCACCGGCCCGGAAGTTTCCGTTCTTTCTTTCACCGACGGAAAAACCGTTGTTCCGATGATCTCTTCCATGGACCACAAACGCGCCCACGATAACGACACCGGTCTTAACACCGGCGGTATGGGTACTGTTGCTCCGAACCCTTATTACACCGAAGAAATTGCAAAAGAGTGCATGGAAAAAATCTTCCTTCCCACCATCAACGCAATGAACGCGGAAGGCAGAACTTTTAAAGGCTGCCTTTATTTCGGACTTATGCTTACCCCCAAGGGCCCGAAAGTTATTGAATATAACTGCCGCTTCGGTGACCCGGAAACCCAGGTTGTTCTTCCGCTTCTTGAAAGCGACCTTCTTACTGTTATGAAAGCTGTTACCGAAGAAAGACTTTCCGAAGTGGAAGTTAAATTTGCTGACAAAAATGCCTGCTGCGTAATTATGGCTTCTGAAGGTTATCCGGAACATTATGAAAAAGGTTATGAAATCACCATTCCCGAAGAAGTTGTCGATAACGTATATGTTGCCGGCGGCGCAATTAAAGACGGAAAACTTGTAACTTCCGGCGGCCGCGTTCTCGGTGTTACCGCAATTGCCGAAACTCTTCCCGAAGCAATCAAAGCTTCTTACAGCCTTGTAGAAAAAATCCACTTTGACAATGCGTTTTATCGCCATGATATCGGCGCACGTGCCCTTGCTGCAAAGGAGGAATAATTACCTTGGTATATCGTGTTTT
>JAFUIS010000007.1 GCA_017468365.1 Oscillospiraceae bacterium
GAACTTTTTCAAATTCAATGCAGGAAGGCATTATGTCTTTTCTTACCATATCTATCATGGTAAGCGATTCTATTATTTCGATTTTGCTGTAGTTTTCAAACTGGATTTCCTGGCGAGAACGAACTTCACTTTCAGTGAAAATTTTGTGCCGTGCAAAAAGACGAATGTTTTTCTCGTCGGTATAATGCTCCAATGCGTCAACGGCAGTTCTGAAACAGCAAAGTCCGCGCTTTTCAGCTTCTTCCACCCATTCTTCGCTGTAATTGTTGCCGTTGAAAATGATGCGCTTATGTTCCTTCATGGTTTCCGCAATAAGCAAATCCACTTCAGCGTCAAAATCTTCGGCTTTTTCAAGGCGGTCGGCAAATTTTCCAAGAATATCCGCAACACCGGTATTTATCATAACGTTCGGACAGGCGATCGAAACGCTTGAACCGGGCATTCTGAATTCGAATTTATTTCCGGTAAATGCAAAAGGCGAAGTCCTGTTGCGGTCGGATTTATCTTTCATAAATTCCGGAACAGACGCAATTCCCGTTTCCATTTTTCCCGCATTCCATTCCTTTGTTCCGTGGCCTTCTTCAACCGAAGTAAGAATATTCGTTATGTAATCTCCAAGGAACATGGATATAATTGCAGGGGGCGCTTCGGAACCGCCAAGACGGCGGTCATTGCTCGCGGAAGCAACCGAAATTCGAAGAAGATCCTGGTTTTCGTCAACCGCGCGGATAACTGCACACATAAAAATCTGGAACTGCTTGTTGGTTTCAGGGCTTTTTCCGGGACTGAAAAGATTCTTTCCGGTATCAGTCGAAAGGGACCAGTTGTCATGCTTTCCGCTTCCGTTAACTCCGCGGAACGGTTTTTCGTGAAGAAGGCAGGCAAGTCCATGTCTTTCCGCAACCTTTTTCATAATTTCCATTGTGAGCTGGTTATGGTCGGTTGCAAGATTAACTCTGCAATAACCGGGAGCCAGTTCGTGCTGGCTGGGCGCAGCTTCGTTATGCTTTGTCTTTGCATAAACGCCCAATTTCCAAAGTTCGCTGTCAAGGTCCTTCATAAATTCGGAAACTCTGGGTCTCAAAGCACCAAAATAGTGATCCTCCATTTCCTGTCCTTTTGGCGGCGGAGCTCCGAAAAGAGTTCTTCCTGTTATAACAAGGTCTTTACGTTTGTTATACTGTTTTCTGTCAACAAGAAAATATTCCTGTTCCGCACCGGCGGTCGCAAAAACACGTTTCGTTTCCGTATCGCCGAAAAGGCGCAGAATTCTCAGTGCCTCTTTGCATACCGCTTCTGTGGAACGCAAAAGCGGAGTTTTTTTATCAAGGACTTCGCCGCTGTAGGAACAGAAAACCGTCGGAATACAAAGAGAACCGTCTTTTACAAATGCAAAAGAAGTAGGATCCCATGCCGTATATCCCCTTGCCTCAAAAGTGGCACGAAGTCCTCCCGAAGGAAAACTGGAAGCATCCGGTTCACCTTTTATGAGGTGTTTTCCTCTAAAATCAAGTCCGACGCCGCCTTCACCGTCCGGCTGGATAAAGCTGTCGTGTTTTTCTGCAGAAAGCCCCGTCATCGGCTGGAACCAGTGGGTATAATGTGTTGCGCCTTTTTCTATTGCCCAGTTCATCATTGCTTCGGCAACAGCATTTGCAACCTCTGTGTCCATTTCGCCGCCGTTATCGATTATATCTTCAAGCTTTTCAAAAATTTCAGGCGCAAGGCGCTGTCGCATTACGTCCTTATTAAAAACCATGCTTCCGAATTCGTCGGTAAAATTTTTGATGGTTAACACCTGCTTTCTTTTCAATGAAAAAATCGGGTTTTATTTTATAACTTCCTTGCTGTGCTCGTCGTTTATTTCTTTGAACACAGAAAGAAGCGGTTCAACATGTTTTCCTTTTATTACTCGGTCAACGTAGTTTTTCGTAATTTTATAAACAATCGGAGAAAGAGTTATAACGCCTATAAGGTTAGGGATCATCATAAGGCCGTTAAAAGTATCGGAAACGTCCCACGCAAGGGAAGAATGAAGCATCGGACCCACAAAAACCATGGATACGAAAATCACTTTATAGACAATAGTGGCTTTTGTTCCGAAAAGGTATTCCCATGCCTTGGTGCCGTAAACGCTCCAGCCAAGAACGGTGGAAAAAGCAAAAAGCATAATTGCAATGGCGATGAAGTATTTTCCGAAGCCGCCGAAAAGGGTTTCAAATGCCGCACCTACAAGGGCAGAAGCTTCTATGCCGCTTACAAGAACCTGGCCGGTGGTAAGATCCACAACGCCGGAAGAAAGAACCGCAAATGCGGAAAGAGTGCATACGATAAGGGTATCAACAAATACCTCGAAAATGCCCCACATACCCTGTTTAACGGGTTCTTTTACGTTGGAGCAGGAATGTACCATAACGGAAGAACCAAGGCCGGCTTCGTTGGAGAAAACGCCGCGTTTGCAGCCCCAGGTTACAACTTCTTTCATCACAATACCCGCAAAACCGCCGGCAACGGCATCAACGCCAAAGGCGTTTTTAAAAATGGAAGCAAAAACAGCACCTGCCATATCTATGTTTGCGATAAAAATTGCGATGGTGCCAATAAGGTAAAGAACGACCATGGTGGGAACGATTTTTTCGGTTACGGAAGCGATTCTTTTAAGGCCGCCGACAATAACAAGGCCCGCAATAATAACAAAAGCTGCGCCGGTGAACCAGTTGGGGATTCCAAACGCGGAATCAAGGTTTACCGCAATGGAGTTCATCTGGCTGAGGTTGCCGATACCGAAGGAAGCAAAAATGCAGAAGATGCTGAAAAGAACCGCAAGAATGGAACCTATCCATTTGCAGCCTTTTTTTGCGCCAAGGCCATCTTTAAGGTAATACATTGCGCCGCCGCACCATTCTCCCCGTTCATTTTTGCGGCGATAGAAAATACCAAGCACGTTTTCGGAAAAGTTGGTCATCATACCAAGAATGGCGGCGACCCACATCCAGAAAATCGCTCCGGGACCGCCGAAAACGATTGCCGTTGCAGTACCGGAAATATTACCGGTGCCTACCGTTGCGGAAAGCGCAGTGCAAAGGGCCTGGAACTGGGAAATATTGCGTTTATCGGATTTATCGTTTACGTTTTTATCCGTAAAAATCGAACCGATGGTTTCTTTTACCCAATGTCCAAAATGGGTGAACTGAAAAGCTTTTGTAATAACGGTACAAATAAAGCCGCTTCCCAAAAGAAGAACAATACCTATCGTTACCCAGACAAAGTTATAGACAACACTGTTGACTTCGGCAATTTTTGCAAGAATTTCTTCCATGATGTTTTCTCCTTTTCAAAAGAAACAAAAAACAGCGAAAGCTCCGAAAGACGGACTTTTCGCTGTAAACACATTCTGACACTATAAAGGCCTTGGCAATCCAAAAGCTACCTCAAAAACTGTCCTTTTGCCTGAGAGATTCATTCCGAAAATAAGGAACTTGCACCTTCGGCATCCGCGTTTAGCGAACTTCTCCAGTCTTTCATCCGTTTGCAGTCCTCATTCCGAAAAATCGAAACGCCTGAGAGTGTTGCTCCTTCGGCAAGCCTTGTTTGCTTTTTCCTGCAAATTTCATCTGACGCTATTCACTTGTGAATAAACGGAGTATACAGCATATCGGCAAAAAAAGCAATAGTTTTTTGGCATTCCTTAAAATTTATTGTCGTCTTAAACCGAATTTCCGCTTTTCTGAATAAAAAATCCCATTCTGCATCGCGTGCAAATTGCTTCAAAAAAATGAGCACGGAAAGCCCGTGCTCATTTTTGTTCTCATTTTATATCCGTGCTCAAAGCACAAATTATACGTTGGTGGAATAGTTGGGAGCCTCTTTAGTGATATAAATATCGTGAGGATGGCTCTCTTTAAGGCCTGCGCCGGTAATTCTTACGAACTGAGCTTTTTCCTGAAGGTCTGCAATGGTGCCGCATCCGCAGTAACCCATACCTGCTCTGAGACCGCCGAGGATCTGGTAAACAACTTCGCCGACGGTACCTTTGCAGGGAACACGTCCTTCAACGCCTTCCGGAACAAGTTTTTTGTTGTCTTCCTGGAAATATCTGTCCTTGCTTCCGTTTGCCATTGCTGCAAGAGAACCCATGCCGCGGTAAACTTTAAAACGTCTGCCCTGATAAATTTCGCTTTCGCCGGGTGCTTCGTCGCATCCTGCAAGCATGGAACCGAGCATAACAACGTTGCCGCCTGCTGCAAGAGCTTTTACGATATCGCCGGAATACTGCATACCACCGTCTGCGATGATGGGTCTGCCCCATTTTGCGCCAACTTTTGCTGCTTCATAAATTGCGGTGATCTGAGGAACGCCAATACCTGCAACAACGCGGGTGGTGCAGATGGAACCGGGGCCGATACCGACTTTAACAGCGTCTGCGCCGGCTTCGAAAAGGTCTTCGGTTGCTGCTGCGGTTGCAACGTTACCTGCAACAAGAGCGATTTCGGGATATTCAGCTTTGATCATTCTTACGCAGTTCATGATACCTGCGCTGTGGCCGTGGGCGGAGTCGAGAACAAGAACGTCTGCACCTGCTTCAACAAGAGCTTTTGCCCTT
Source organism: Oscillospiraceae bacterium (assembly GCA_017468365.1). Lineage (GTDB taxonomy): Bacteria > Bacillota > Clostridia > Oscillospirales > Ruminococcaceae > UMGS1668. Next base: position 4,604 of record JAFUIS010000007.1, read on the forward strand.
ACAAGAACGTCAGAAGTTACGCCGAGAGCTGCTGCGCAAAGAAGTCTGCCGCCTTTGTCTCTTGCTGCGTTGGGATACTGAACAGCTTTTTCAATATCTTTGATAGTAATAAGACCGGCAAGTCTTCCCTCTTCGTCAACAATGGGAAGTTTTTCAATTTTATGTGCACGAAGAATTTTCTGTGCTTCTTCAAGGGTGGTACCGATGGGTGCGGTTACAAGATTATCTTTGGTCATAACTTCTTCAATTGCTACATTGAAGTTTTCAAGGAATTTCATATCTCTGTTGGTGATAATACCAACAAGTTTTTTGCCTTCATCACAAATCGGAACACCGCTGATTTTGAATTTTGCCATAAGAGCATCTGCTTCTGCAACGGTGTTTTCTTTTGCAAGATAGAAAGGATTAACAATAACACCGTTCTCGCTGCGTTTTACTTTGTCAACTTCCTCTGCCTGTTTTTCAATAGGCATATTTTTGTGGATAACACCGATTCCGCCTTCTCTTGCAATGGCAATTGCCATTTTCGCTTCGGTAACGGTGTCCATTGCTGCGGTCATGATAGGTGCGTTAAGAACGATATCTCTTGCAAGTACGGTTTTGGTGCATACGTCTTTCGGAAGTACATCAGATTTTGCAGGGATAAGAAGTACGTCGTCGAAAGTAAGTCCTTCGTAAAGGAATTTTTCATTGGTGTTCGGGTTTACCATGTTTACGCTCTCCTCCTGATATTCATAATTGTTACAATGTTCACATATAAATTTTAAATATTCTATCACCTTTACATTCCAATTTCAAGTACTTTTTTTAATTTTTTCTTGCTATACTCGATAAATGCTTTGTCGAAAAACATCTTCTTTTGGTTTGCCGCTGCAATTACTTTTGTTTTTCCGTAAATACGTTTCTCCTTTCATATATTTCATGTACCCACGGAATCACTTCCTTTGATTTTTAATATAAAAAAAGCGCTCCGCAACATTCGTTGCGAAGCGTTCTTCGTGGTGAACCATCGGGGATTCTCCCCTTGGCACCTTGATTAAAAGTGGTCGCTGTACGTTTTGTGTTTTATAAAGTTCTGCTTTCGGTTGCCCGTTCAAATGCTGCACCAATAAATCCTTTAAATAATGGATGTGCCTTGTTTGGTCTGCTTTTGAATTCGGGGTGATACTGAACTCCCAGATAAAAGGGTCTGCCGGTAATTTCCACTGTTTCGATAAGTTTCCCGTCCGGAGAAGTGCCGCTGAGCGTAAGTCCGGCTTTCTCAAAAGCTTCGCGGTAATCGTTATTGAATTCATAGCGGTGTCTGTGACGTTCGCTGATTGTAGCAGGAGAACCATAACAGCGTTCCATCGTTGTACCTGCTTTTATGCAGCATGGATAAGCTCCAAGCCGGAGCGTGCCGCCTTTGTCGATATCATCGCTTTGGCCGGGCATAAAGTCGATGACTTTATGTTTACAAAGTTCATCAAACTCACCGGAGTTTGCGTCCTTGATGCAAAGAACGTTTCTTGCATATTCGATCACAGCAATCTGCATTCCGAGGCAGATTCCAAAATAAGGGATTTTATTTTCTCTTGCATATTTCGCCGCAAGAATCATACCTTCGATGCCGCGGCTGCCAAATCCTCCCGGAACAATAATACCGTCAAGACCTGCCAGTTTTTCGCAGACATTTCCCGCTGTTATTTCTTCCGAATCAATCCAATGAATACGAATATGGGTGTTGTGATAATATCCGGCGTGTCGAAGTGCCTCTGCCACCGAAAGATAAGCATCATGCAGCCCTACATATTTGCCCACAAGACCGATATCGACATAATACGGTCTTGCCTTGATACGTTCAACCATTGCCGTCCATTCCGCAAGGTCCGGTTTTGGTGCATCTATTCCAAGTTCACGGCAAACAACCGAAGAAAAATTCGATTTTTCCAGCATAAGCGGTGCTTCATAAAGATTCGGCAGAGTGATATTTTCAATAACGCAGTCCGGCTTAACATTGCAGAACATTGAAATTTTCTTGAATATAGGCTCTTCCAGCGGCTCATCACAGCGGAGAACGATTATATCCGGTTTCACACCCATACCCTGCAGTTCTTTTACCGAATGCTGAGTAGGCTTGGATTTATGTTCATCTGAGCCTTTAAGGAAAGGGACCAGGGTCACGTGGATAAAAAGGCTGTTTTCTCTGCCTATTTCAAGAGAAATCTGGCGCACCGCTTCAATGAACGGCTGCGACTCAATATCTCCAATCGTTCCTCCGATTTCGGTAATAACCACATCGGCATTCGTTTTCTTACCCAAGCTGTAAACAAAATCTTTAATCTCATTTGTGATATGTGGAATGACCTGCACCGTGGAGCCGAGATATTCACCGCGGCGTTCCTTGTTAAGCACATTCCAGTAAACTTTACCGGTGGTGAGGTTCGAATATTTGTTGAGGTCCTCATCAATAAAGTGTTCGTAATGTCCGAGATCAAGGTCTGTTTCGGTGCCGTCTTCAGTAACATATACTTCGCCGTGCTGAAAAGGACTCATGGTACCGGGATCCATGTTGATATACGGATCCAGCTTCTGTGCGGCGACCTTAAGGCCGCGCGATTTTAACAATCTTCCCAAGGAGGCGGCGGTAATACCCTTGCCAAGACCCGACACAACGCCTCCCGTAACAAATATATATTTTGTCATTGACAATTTCCTCCAAACCTATCACTCAACTGTAACTGATTTTGCCAGATTTTTCGGCTTATCAATATCGCAGCCGTTTTCCTTTGCAACGTAATATGCAAGCAGCTGTAACGGAACAATTTCCGCTGCCGCCGCAAAGATTGTCTCTGTTTTCGGCACATATATCATATCGTCCGCCAAAGATACGATTTTTTGATTATCTTTAAATGTAACCGCAAGAACTTCGGCCCCTCTTGCCTTTACTTCGATAATATTGCTCATTGTTTTTTCCATAATGCTTTCATTACAGCACAACGCAATAACGGGCTGGTGCTCTTCTATCAGAGCAATTGTTCCGTGTTTCAATTCGCCCGCGGCATAAGATTCCGCATGGATATACGATATTTCTTTCATTTTAAGGGCGCCTTCAAGCGCCACGGCATAGTCGGTATTGCGGCCGATGAAAAACAAGGAGGATGCATTGTGATATTTTTTTGCCAGATTCGGGATTTGCGGATTCATATCCAGCGCTTCCTGTATTTTTTTAGGCAAAGTATTCAATGATTCCAGAAGTCTTTTATAAAGTTCCCCATCAATACGGTTTGTCTTTTCAGCGGCGTATAAAGCAAACAAATATAATACCGAAACCTGAGTTGTATAGCCTTTTGTTGTTGCCACAGCTATTTCCGGACCCGCCCAGGTATAAAGCGTATGATCCGCAATATTTGCAATCGTGCTTCCCACAACGTTTACTATTGCAAGCGTTTTGGCACCGCGCTTTTTACATTCTTTCATTGCCGCTATGGTATCGGCGGTCTCTCCGGACTGTGATAATACAATAACCAGCGTGTGCTCATCAATAATCGGATCGCTGTAACGCAGTTCGCTTGCCAGTTCCACCTGAACGGGAATCCGGCATAATTTTTCAATTGCATATTTGCCTGCGCACCCGGCATAATACGCTGAACCACAGGCAGTAATCACAATTTTATTGATACTTTTCAGATACTCTGCCGTAAGACCGGTTTCATCAAGAACAATCTTTCCGTCCTTGATTCTCGGTGCAATGGTAGCTTTAATCGCTCCCGGCTGCTCAATGATTTCCTTGAGCATAAAATGCTCATATCCGCCTTTTTCCGCCGCTTGAACATCCCAGGTTATGCGGCTGATTTTTTTATTGACAGGCCGACCCGCCGGATCAAAAACCGTTATGGAATCCGGCGTTATTTCCGCGAACTCTCCGTCATCCAGATAGATTGCGTTTCTCGTATACGGAACCAGCGCCGTGACATCGGAGGCAAAATAGTTTTCGCCGATTCCGACTCCGAGAATCAGGGGACTTGCTTCTCTCGCCGCATATAATTTTTCAGGCTCATCGGTACAAACAACGCCAAGCGCATAGGAACCCCGCAGTCTTGATGAGGCCTTAATGACGGCATTTTTCAGATTACCGGAATAATACATCTCAATCAGGTGCACGATCACTTCCGTATCCGTCTGGCTTTCAAAGCGATAACCCTTCTCTGTCAGTTCTTCACGCAAAGCAATATAGTTTTCGATAATGCCGTTATGAACGACGGCGAACTTCCCGTCGTTGCTCATATGCGGATGGGCATTTGTATCGGTAGGCGCACCGTGAGTAGCCCATCGGGTATGCCCGATACCGACGGTACCCGGGCAGTTCTTTCCGTCAGCCGTTTTTTCACACAGATTCGCGATTCTTCCCGTAACCTTGCAGACAGAGATTCGGCTATCATTGATTACCGCAATACCCGCCGAATCATATCCCCGATATTCCAGCTTTTTAAGCCCCTCCAAAAGGATGGGTGCCGCCTCCTGAGAACCTGTATAACCGACTATTCCACACATAAAAATCTATCTCCCAATCTATATACTCATTCCCATTCCACCGTTGCCGGAGGTTTGGAAGTTATATCATATACCACTCTTGTGATACCTTTGATTTCATTCGTAATTCGGCTACTGGCTTTTTCAAGCACCTCGTAGGGCAGCCTGGCCCATTCTGCCGTCATAAAGTCGTCAGTAGTGACCGCTCTCAGTGCTACCGTATAACCATAGGTTCGGGCATCACCCATGACACCTACCGAACGAAGATCTGTCAGAACCGCAAAATATTGGCTAACACTACTTTCA
>JAFUIS010000008.1 GCA_017468365.1 Oscillospiraceae bacterium
GATGAAAATGATTTGAAACAAATTCAGAAAATGGATGCCAAAATTAACGAATCAATTTGCAGGCGGTTTAAAAATAAATGATGCCGTAAAAAGCAGCTCGTGCTCAAAATGAGCACGGGCTTTCTTTTTTTGGTGCTCAAACTTCGACACCCTTCCCGAATATTCACGGTAAAAGCACCGTTTTTCGTCAATATGTACAGTCAGATGCCGCTGCGGCTGGCAAAATCCAACATGGAAAAACAGTATTTTTGCCAGTTTTTCAATGTTGTCTGTGAAGGGTCGCCTTCTCTTATCCTCATTGTTCTTCGGATTTCTTTCGGAATAACGACTCTTCCAAGGTCGTCAATCCTTCTGACAATTCCCGTTGCTTTCATATATACCAGACTCCTTTAATTTACAAATTACGATGTTAGTATCTGTAACCAAGGATAAATTATACTTTTTAAATAATAAAAAATGCCCCGTGCTCATTTTGAGCACGGGGTTATTTTAAAAAACATTTTTAAAGCACCAGAGAGGGAGCGGAATAAACCCTTGCGCCCAGTTCCTGGTCGAGCATATAAAGGCTTCTGGGGTCAAAGCCGAAAAGCTCCATTTTGGAAATAAGTCCGTTTGCGTTCATTTCCTCTTCACCCTGTTCCTTTACAAACCAGTCGAGGAACTGCATGGTGCGGTAATCTTTGACTTCGCTTGCGGCGGAATAGATGTCGTTGATAAGCGAAGTGACGTATTCCTCATGGGCAAGACCCGCTTTAAGAACGTCCATGCCGCTTTCGAAAACTTTATCCGGTTTTGCAATGGCTTCAAGCGAAACGGACTGGTTTTCGTTCTGAAGGTACTGATAGAAAAGCATCGCGTGGTCGCGTTCTTCCTGCGCCTGGATAAGGTACCAGTTCGCAAATCCGTCAAGGCCCTTTGATTTGAAATAGTTCGAAAAATCAAGATAAAGATATGCTGAATAAAATTCCTTGTTTACCTGCTGATTGAGCAGTTCATAAACTTTTTTATCCATAATGGTTCTCGCCTCCGGTTTTAAAAAAATCAGACGTCGGCTTTCCAAAGGCCGTGAAGGTTGCAGTATGCATATACGGCAACCGGTCTTTCATCGGAAAGACGGAAAACGGCTTTCGGTGCTTCGCCGGGAGAAAGGTTTTTGCGGTAGCCGCCTTTGTCGGTTTTAAGATAGATCCAAAGAATGCTGTGTTCTTCGCCCATGGGGTGTTCAACGGAACCGACAACGACGCTTACTTCGTCGCCTTCAACTTTTACAACCGGAATATGTTTTTCATGGCTTGCTTCAACAACGCCGGGTTCAAGAGCGGTCATTTTCTGTCCGCAGCACATAACGGGAACGCCGCTGTCGTTTACCATTTCGATGATGTTTCCGCAGTGTTCGCAAATATAAAATCTATTTTTTTCGTTCATTATAATTTCCTCCGATTGATTTATTATTTATTTGAAAAGTTGGGTTTTGTTCTGTGACTGTATTATAACAAAAACCTATTTGTTTTTTCTGTGACAAGGTCACACAAAAAGGATTTTTTTTGAAAGGTTTTTCAATAAAAATTGATGACTCCCGCATCAAAAAATGTTAGAATCAAAGAAGTGAAAAAGCGAGGTGGCTTCTCTTGAAAAGTAATTGGAAAAAAGAACTTCCGGCGGCTCTTCTTGCCGGTGGAATCTGCGGAATAATAACTCTTCTGGCGTTTCTTTTTCTTGCGCCGAAAGATTGGTATCTTTCGCTCATAATAGCCGCGGCAATGACCGGAATTTCCCTTTGGAAGTCCGTAGGCGATAACGAAAAAAACGAAAAAAGATATAAGCGTGACGAGCACCTTATTGAAAAAGAATGGCTTTTTGCTGAAGAAGGTTTTATCCGCACCGATTCCGACAAAGCCGCAAAATTCTTTTTCGGAACCGACGGGGTTTCGGTCCTTTACTATAAAAACGTAAAGCCCGTTATCGAATTTATTGAAAAAGAAAAAATCACCGGAAGGGGAACCGACCGCTGCGGCTGGCTGAGTCTTATAGTGCCGGAAGAAAAAATGCGCCTTGTTTTTCCTTCGGAAAAAGCTGCCGGAGTTGTTGAAAATCTTACAAAAATCGGTTGGGAATGACCGCTTTTTTGGAAGGGCTTTTTCTTGACATGTTCTATAAGATTATGTTATTATAAATAAAATAAAATCTTTAAAGACGATACAGAGAGATCGGCAAGATTTTGGAATATGATGGTTTGGCGCTGTTCAAGGCTTTGCGGTGCCGTATTTTTTGTATGCCTATCCCGCCGACTTTTTGAAAGTTTGGCGGGATTTTCTGTTTGAAAGGAAATTAAAAACAATGGCAGAGATAAAAAGAAACGAAGAAATAAGAATAGCTTCCGACTTCTGTGTGGAAGGTTTTTCTGTTGAAAGTTCCTCTGTTGACGAGGGCTTTGTTCGTGACCTTTCAAAATATGTAGTATTGCCCGGTTTTTGCGATGTGCATGTGCATTTTCGTGAGCCGGGCTTTTCTTATAAAGAAACCATTGCCACCGGTTCAAAAGCCGCGGCAAAAGGCGGTTACACTTCCGTCTGCACAATGCCGAACCTGAACCCCGTTCCGGATTCGCTTGAGCACCTTAAAGAACAGACCGACATAATCGACCGCGATGCAGTCATCGAAGTTCTTCCCTATGCCGCAATAACCGTCGGTGAAAAAGGCGAAGAACTTGTGGATATGGAAAGCCTTGCAGACAAAGTCATCGCTTTTTCCGATGACGGCAGGGGAGTACAAAGCGAAGAAATGATGCGCGAAGCCATGGAAAGAGCCAAGGCTCTCGGAAAAATGATAGTTGCCCACTGCGAAGTCAACGACCTTCTCAAAGGCGGCTATATCCATGACGGCGATTACGCAAAAGAACACGGTCACCGTGGAATTTGCAGCGAAAGCGAATGGAAACAGATAGAACGCGATCTTCGCCTTGCAAAAGAAACCGGCTGTGCCTATCACGTCTGTCACATTTCCACCAAGGAAAGCGTCGACATAATAAGAAAGGCAAAAGCCGAAGGCGTGAACGTCACCTGCGAAACCGGTCCACATTACCTTGTAATGGACGACAGCGACCTTCAGGAAGAGGGAAGATTCAAAATGAATCCTCCTCTTCGCGGAAAAGAAGACAGAAAAGCCCTTCTTGAAGGAATCAAGGACGGTACTATCGATATGATAGCTACCGACCATGCACCCCATTCCGCAGAAGAAAAATCCCGCGGACTCGAAAAATCCCCCTTCGGAATCACCGGAATCGAAACCTGCTTCCCGGTGGTCTATACAAAACTTGTAAAAACCGGAATCATCACCCTTGAAAAAGCGGTGGAACTTCTGGCAATAAATCCCCGAAAACGCTTCGGAATAAAACTCGGCAACGACTTCACCGTCTGGGACCTTGAAACCGCCGAAAAAGTTGAACCCGAAAAATTCGTTTCCATGGGAAAAGCCACTCCCTTCAAAGGCTGGGAGCTTTTCGGAAAATGCGTCCTTACCGTAAAGGACGGAAAAGTAGTTTATAAATAATTTTTACATAAAGAATAAAAAGGAGAGCGAAAAAGACAATGGCAAAAAGAACGGACATCAAAAAAATCCTCATCATCGGCTCCGGCCCTATCGTAATCGGTCAGGCGGCTGAATTTGACTATGCCGGAACCCAGGCATGCCTTGCACTCAAAGAAGAAGGCTATCAGGTCGTTCTTTGCAACAGCAACCCCGCAACCATCATGACCGATACCCTCATCGCTGATAAGGTCTATATGGAGCCCCTTACTCTCGAATACGTTGCAAAAATTCTCCGTCACGAAAGACCCGATGCCATCGTTCCCGGAATCGGCGGTCAGACCGGTCTCAACCTTGCAATGCAGCTTGAGAAAAAAGGAATTCTTAAAGAATGCCGCGTAAAACTTCTTGGCACAAGCAGTGAAAGTATCGAACGCGCCGAAGACCGCGAACTCTTTAAAGAACTTTGCCAGTCCATCGGCGAACCCGTAATCCCTTCCGAAATCACCTATAACCTTGACGAAGCAAAAGCAGCCGCAGAACGCATCGGTTATCCTATCGTTCTCCGTCCCGCGTTCACCCTTGGCGGAACCGGCGGCGGTTTTGCAAACAACGAAGAAGAACTTATCGAAATCGGAAGAAACGCATTCAAACTTTCTCCCGTTCACCAGGTACTTATCGAAAAGAGCGTCAAAGGCTATAAGGAAATCGAGTTCGAGGTAATGCGTGACAGCGAAGACAACGCAATCACCATCTGCGGAATGGAAAACGTTGACCCCGTCGGCGTCCATACCGGTGACTCCATCGTCGTTGCTCCTATCATGACCCTTTCCGACCACGATATGAAAATGCTCAACGATTCCGCAATCAAGCTTATCCGCGAGCTTAAAATCGAAGGCGGCTGCAACGTTCAGTTCGCTCTCAACCCCAACTCTTCCGAATATTATCTTATCGAAGTCAACCCCCGTGTTTCCCGTTCTTCCGCACTTGCTTCCAAAGCAAGCGGATTCCCCATTGCAAAAGTTACCGCAAAAATCGCAGTCGGCATGACTCTTGACGAAATCGAACTTGCAGGCACCACCGCAAAAACCGAACCTTCCCTCGATTACGTCATCGCAAAACTTCCTCGCTTCCCCTTCGATAAATTCGCTTCCGCTCCCAACACCCTCGGCACCCAGATGAAAGCCACCGGCGAAATCATGGGCATCGGTTCCAACCTTGAAGAATGTCTTCTCAAAGGCGTCCGTTCCCTTGAAATCGGCGCATGCCACTTCCACCTCAAAAAATTCGACAAAATGTCCACCGAGGAAATTTATAAATATATCGAACAGTTCCGTGACGACAACGTATTCGGAATCACCGAACTTCTTCGCCGCGGCGAAACCACCGAAAAACTTCACGAAGTCACCAAAATCACCGAATTCTTCCTTAAAGCTTTTGAAAACATCGTAAAGATGGAAGTAAAGGTAAAAGAAAATCCGAAGGATGCGCAAGTTCTTCTTGAAGCAAAGAAAATGGGCTTTGGCGATGAATTCATTGCAAAACTCTGGAACTGCAGCGAAATTGAAGTGTTCAACCAGAGAAAAGAACTTAACATGTTCCCCATTTACAGAATGGTCGATACCTTCCACTGCGGAGCATATATCCCTTATTTCTATTCTTCCTATACCGGTGAAAATGCTTCCGTCGTAACCGATAAAAAGAAGATAATCGTTCTTGGTGCAGGTCCTATCCGAATCGGTCAGGGCGTTGAATTCGACTATTCCACCGTTCATGCAGTAACCACCATCAAAAAATCCGGTTACGAGGCAATCATCATCAACAACAACCCCGAAACCGTTTCCACCGACTACACCACCAGCGATAAGCTCTATTTCGAGCCCCTTACCCCGGAAGATGTAATGAACATCATCGAGCTTGAAAAACCCGAAGGCGTTATCGCTTCTCTCGGCGGTCAGACCGCTATCAACCTTGCCGAACCCCTTCGCGACAGAGGCGTAAAAATCATCGGTACCGACTGCGACGCGATCGAAAGAGCAGAAAACCGCGACAGCTTTGAAAAGATTCTTGAAGAACTCCATATTCCGCAGCCCAAAGGCAAAGCCGTCACCAATATCGAAGACGGCTGCGCAGCCGCCGCAGAAATCGGTTATCCCGTTCTCGTTCGTCCTTCCTTCGTTCTCGGCGGCCGCGCAATGCAGATCGTTGCAACCGAAGACCAGCTTCGCCATTATCTCAAAACCGCAGTTGAACTGGGTGAGGACAAACCCGTTCTTGTCGACAAATACATCTTCGGAAAAGAAGTCGAAGTTGATGCAATCTGCGACGGCGTTGACGTTTTCGTACCCGGAATCATGGAACTCGTTGAAAGAACCGGTATCCACTCCGGCGACTCCATCAGCGTATATCCCACCTTCAGCATCTCCGACAAGGTAAAAGGCACCATTCTTCAGTATGCCAAAAAGCTCGGTCTCGGAATCGGAATCATCGGTCTTTACAACATCCAGTTCATCGTTGACGAACACGACGACGTTTATATCATCGAGGTAAACCCCCGTTCTTCCAGAACCGTTCCCTTCCTTTCCAAATCCACCGGATACAGCCTTGCGGATATCGCAACCGAAGTAATCCTTGGAAAGAGCCTTAAAGAACAGGGCATCTTCGGAATCTATCCGGACGAAAAGAAGAGATGGTACGTAAAAGTTCCGGTATTCTCCTTCAATAAGATCCACGGCCTTGACGCATATCTTTCCCCCGAAATGAAATCCACCGGCGAAGCCATCGGCTATGACGATAAGCTCAACCGCGCACTTTATAAAGCGCTCCAGGCTTCCGGAATGCACCTTCAGAACTACGGTACCGTCTTTGCAACCATTGCAGACAAAGACAAAGAAGAAGCTCTTCCTCTTATCCGCCGCTTCTATGACCTCGGCTTCAACATCGAAGCTACCGAAGGTACCGCAAAATTCCTTAAAGAAAACGGAATCCGCACCCACATCCTCAGAAAGATCAGCGAAGGCAGCGAAGAGATCCGCGACGCGCTTCGCCAGGGACATATCGCATACGTTATCAACACCCGCGATATCAGTTCCGTAGGTTCCGAAAGCGACGGCTATCAGATAAGAAACTACGCTATCGAAAACAACGTTTCCATTTTCACCGCACTCGATACCGTAAAAGTTCTTCTCGATGTTCTTGAAGAAACCACCCTTTGCATCTCTACCATCGACGCTTAAGGAGGAAAAATGAGACAGTTACTTTTTGAAATCAAAGAAAACAGACCCCTTACCAAGGACATAATGGAAATGATCCTTGCGGGTGATACTTCCGATATCACCCGTCCGGGCCAGTTCGTAAACATCAAGCTCGACGGACTTTATCTGCGCCGTCCCATTTCCGTCTGCGATGCAGAAGAAGGAAAACTCACCCTTATTTATAAGGTTGTCGGCAAAGGTACCGAACAGATGAGAGATATGACCGAAGGAACCCTTGATATTCTTTCCTCCCTCGGCAACGGATACGATACCTCTCTTTCCGGCGAAAGACCTCTTCTCATCGGCGGCGGCGTAGGCGTTCCGCCCCTTTATATGCTTGCAAAAGAACTTTGCAAAGAGGGAAAAGAAGTTTCCGTTATTCTCGGCTTCAACACCAAAGATGAGATCTTCTATGAAGATGAATTCAAAAACCTCGGCTGCAAAGTTTACGTAACCACCGTTGACGGCTCTTACGGAATCAAAGGTTTTGTTACCGAAGCCATGAAAGAAATCGATTACACCCACTTCTTCACCTGCGGACCGGAACCTATGCTCAAAGCGGTATGGAATTCTTCCAAAACTTCCGGTCAGCTCAGCTTTGAAGAAAGAATGGGCTGCGGCTTTGGCGCCTGCATGGGCTGCTCCTGCAAAACCCTCACCGGTTTCAAGCGCATCTGCAAAGACGGCCCTATTATGATGAAGGAGGAGATCTTATGGAAAGATTAAAAGTAAATCTTTGCGGAATCGAAATGGATAACCCGGTTATCCCCGCTTCCGGAACTTTCGGCTACGGCTATGAATTTGCCGAACTTTATGACATCAACATGCTCGGCACTTTCTCCTTCAAAGGCACCACCAAAGACCCCCGCTTCGGAAACCCCACCCCCAGAATCGCAGAATGTACCGCCGGAATGATAAACGCTGTGGGTCTTCAGAACCCGGGCGTTGAAAAAGTAATCGGCGAGGAACTTCCGAAACTTGCGAAATGCTTCAACAAAAAAGTTATGGCAAACGTTTCCGGTTTTTCCGTCGAAGATTATGCCTATACCTGCGAAAAACTTGATAAATGCGACCAGGTCGGCTGGCTTGAAGTAAACATCAGCTGTCCCAACGTACACGGCGGCGGAATGAGCTTCGGAACTTCTCCCGAAGCCGCCGCAACCATTGTAAAAGCGGTAAAAGCCGTTACCACCAAACCCGTTATCGTCAAACTTTCGCCCAACGTCACCGATATCGTTTCCATCGCAAAAGCCTGCGAGGAAGCCGGCGCAGACGGCCTTTCCCTTATCAACACCCTTATGGGAATGAGAATTGACCTCAAAACCAAAAAGCCCGTCATCGCCAACAAAATGGGCGGTTTTTCCGGACCTGCAATCTTCCCGGTAGCGGTAAAAATGGTTTACCAGGTCGCCCAGGCCGTAAACATTCCGATAGTCGGAATGGGCGGCGTTTCCTGCGCCGAAGACGTAATCGAACTTATGCTTGCCGGTGCAACCGCAGTTCAGGTCGGAGCCGCAAACCTTGTGGATCCTTATATCTGCCGCGACATCATCAACGATCTGCCGCGCGTTATGGATAAATACGGAATCAATAATCTCAGCGAAATTATAGGAGGAGTTAAATAAAATGGGAAAAGACGTTATTATTGCCTGCGATTTTTCTTCCGCAGAAAAAACCTTTGAGTTCCTTGATAAATTCGAGGGCAAAAAACCTTTTGTAAAAATCGGTATGGAGCTTTTCTATGCAGAAGGTCCTTCCATCGTCCGTGAAATCAAAGCAAGAGGCCACAAAATCTTCCTCGACCTCAAACTTCACGATATCCCCAACACCGTAAAAAAAGCAATGGCAGTTCTTTCCAACCTCGACGTTGATATGTGCAACCTTCACGCCGCAGGTACCTGCAAAATGATGGAAGCCGCAATCGAAGGTCTTACCAGACCCGACGGCACCCGTCCTCTTCTTATTGCAGTAACCCAGCTTACTTCCACCGACCAGGAAGCGATGGAAACCGACCTTCTTATCAAAGAACCCCTTCCCGAAGTTGTAATGCACTATGCTCTCAACGCAAAAAAAGCAGGTCTTGACGGCGTTGTATGCTCCCCCCTCGAATCTAAAAAAGTTCACGATTCCTGCGGCGCTGAGTTCCTTACCGTAACTCCCGGCGTTCGTTTTGCCGACGGCGACAAAGGCGACCAGAAACGCGTTATGACCCCCGCCGACGCAAAAGAGATCGGTTCCGACTATATCGTAGTAGGCCGTCCCATCACCGCAGCCGAAGATCCGGTTGCAGCATATGAACGCTGCGTAGCAGAATTTGTAGGCTGATTATTTATATAAAAAGGAGAAAACATCATGGAAGCTTATAAAAGAGAATTTATCGAATTCCTCCAGAGCGCCGGCGTTCTTAAATTCGGCGACTTCACCGCAAAATCCGGCAGAAAGATTCCCTATTTCGTAAACGCAGGTATGATCAAAACCGGCGACCAGATTTCCAAACTCGGCGAATTCTATGCAAAAGCATATTTCGACAAACTCGGCAAAAAAGAAGCTGTTCTCTATGGCCCCGCATACAAAGGCATTCCGCTTTCCATTTCCGCAGCGGTTGCTCTTTCCAAAAACGGCCTTGACGTTCCTTTCTTCTTCAACCGCAAAGAAGCCAAAGACCACGGCGAAGGCGGCACTTTCGTAGGTTATATCCCGCAGCCCGGTCAGGAAATCGTCATCATCGAAGACGTTATCACCGCCGGCACCGCAATCCGCGAATCCATGGAGATCCTCAGCCAGCTCGAAGATACCAAAGTTATCGCAACCTTCATCATGGTAAACCGCAAAGAAAAAGGCCAGACCGAAAAAGGCGCAATGGAAGAAATTTCTGAACAGTTCGGCTTCCCGGTATATTCCGTCGTTGACGTTTACGACATCATCGAGTTCCTCGAAGAAGATCCTGCAAACGAAGAAAACGTAACCCGCATCAAAAACTATCTTGCAGTAAACGGAGCAAAATAAATGAGCAATCTTATTGATATTCTCGATCTTTCCGTCGAAGAGATCGACGGACTTATTGCCACCGCAAACGATATTATCGAAAACCCCGGAAAATACGCAAAAGCTTGCGAAGGAAAGATCCTTGCGACTCTTTTCTTTGAACCTTCCACCAGAACCCGCCTTAGCTTTGAAGCGGCGATGCTCAATCTCGGCGGCAGCGTTCTCGGATTTTCCGAAGCCGGAAGCTCCTCCACCGCAAAAGGCGAAAGCGTTGCCGATACCATCCGCACCGTAAACTGCTATGCGGATATCATCGCAATGCGCCACCCCAAAGAAGGCGCACCCATCGTTGCGGCAAAAGCTTCCCGCATTCCGATTATAAATGCGGGCGACGGCGGACATTTCCATCCCACCCAGACTCTTACGGACCTTCTTACCATAAGCCGCCACAAAGGACGCCTTAACAACCTTACCATCGGTCTTTGCGGCGACCTTAAATTCGGAAGGACCGTTCATTCCCTTATCGCCGCTTTTTCAAGATACAGCGGAATCAAATTCGTGCTTATCTCTCCCGAAGAGCTTTGCGTTCCGGAATACGTAAAAACCGAGACTCTCGATAAAAAAGGTATTCCTTACAAAGAGGTAAGAACCATCGAAGAGGCTATTCCCGAACTGGATATCCTTTATATGACCAGAATCCAGCGCGAGCGTTTTGCAGATCCGGCAGAGTATGAAAGACTCAAAAACTCCTTCGTGCTCGACCTTCCGAAACTTGAGCACGCAAAAAGCGACCTTTGCATAATGCATCCGCTGCCCAGGGTAAACGAAATCAGCACCAAGGTCGATAACGACCCCAGAGCCTGCTATTTCGACCAGATGCTTTGCGGAAAATTCATCCGTATGGCGCTTATTCTCAAGCTTCTTGCCGAAACTCCCATGCTTCTTTCCGCTTCCGGTGCGGAATGCTCCTGCAATGAGCACGGCGAAGAACTTGTCAACAAGGTTTTCTGTGATAACCCCCGTTGCATCACCAGCATCGAGCAGGAAATCGACCACGTTTTCCGCTATACGGATAAAGAAAACGGCATCTGCCGCTGCGCTTATTGCGAAGCCCAAAAGAAAATTTAAAATCGGTGCTCAAACATAAAAATCCCGTGCTCAAATGAGCACGGGATTTTTGTTTGTACCTTTTTTGACGATGGATGGGCCTTATAAAACTTTATGCTTTCTTGTATATAAATATCTTGCGGTAAAAACCGCCGCCGAAACAAAGAAAACGGTGTAAACCCAGACGTAAACGGAAGAAAAGAACGAAAAAACCCAGATTTCAGCATAAGCAAGAAGATTGTGCATGACCTCTTTATAAAGCGGGCTTGCGGCAAAAATCGCATAGGCGATTTTCATCGCCGCATAAACCGCCCAGAAAATTATTGGAAGTTTTTTCTTTTCGAGGGGGATCTTTCTGAACCTGAGCACCGTTACCGAAATAAGCGAAACGATAGCCGCAAACTGGGCGAAAGAAAGCAAAAGTCTTATAAATTCGCCCCCGCGGATATAGAAAAGAAGCGCCTGAAAATTAAAAATAACGGAAGAGCTTGTTCCGGTTGCAATTCTAAGGAACATATCGACCGCGAAAAATATCGCCCAGGCGCACCAGAGCCCTACGTTCTTTTTGAAAACAAAACAAACGATTCCGCAAAGGATAAGCGGCGCGGAAAACAAAATTCCCGAAAATATGCCTTCCAATCCTCCGATTACGAAACAAATGAAAGTTATGATAAGCGAAAGCGAAAACAAAACCGTTCCGACGATTTTTCGCGGGGGAAAGGTGCTTTCGTTTTTTGTTGTAACGGTGGTCCGCGGTTCTTCGGTTTTTGAAGAAACGGTAAAATCGCCTTTAACAAGTTCGTCAATGGTGATTCCGAAAACCTCCGCAAGCTTTATGATTTTATCGAGATCGGGAATCGCAACGTCGTTTTCCCATTTTGAAACCGATTGGCGCGAAACGCCCAGGATGTCCGAAAGATCGCCCTGGGAAAGGTTTTTATCCGTTCTGAATTTAAAGATTTTTTCACCGAGGGTCAAAAAAATCGCCTCCTTTTATAATAAAATCATATCATTTATAGATGTAAATGTCTATCAACATGGGTTTAAAATTTTAGCAACCGGCGGTTGCACCGTTATTTTTCCATGAATAATTTTCCATATTCTTAAAAGGCGTTTTTCCCGCTTTACTTTGGAGGCGATTAGCAGTATAATTTTACCGGAGATTTTGGCTTAAAAATAAAAAATCCGGAGGAAAAAATGAAAAAAGCATTATCCTTTGCAGTTATTCTTGTTATGATACTTACTTTTGCCGCGTGCAGCCACACCCATGTTCCCGGACCTGCCGCAACATGTTACGATCCCCAGATCTGCACCGAATGTGAAGAGGTCCTTGTTGAAGCCACCGGCCACAGACCCGGTCCCGCAGCAACCTGCGAAGCTGCCCAGACCTGTGAATTCTGCGGACTTGAACTTGCTCCAAAGCTTGAACATACCCCCGGTGCAGAAGCAACCTGTACCGAACCCCAGCTTTGCACCGTCTGCAATGCGGAACTTGCACCCGCAACCGGCCACAGCATCAATGAAAAGAATGCCTGCGCAAACTGCGGAATCCAGATAGTTCCCGAAAACCAGAAATACGTAAAAGCCGGCAGAAACGGCGCTCTTTCCGATAATATGGATGCAGAAACTCCCGAAACAGAAGCCGGACATTACAACAACACCATTGACGCTTATTATAACGGCGCCGTTCTTGTCTGCGGTGACTACGGCCTTGAATATTTCCTTCCTTCTGCCGAAGGAAATGCTCCCTGGGCAAACACCGTAAACAAATTCGCCGAAAAATATCCCCATCTCAACGTCACCGCGCTTCTTGTTCCCAAAAGCTGCGTTTTCAACTTCCCCGCAGGCTATACCGATCCCTATGAGCGCACTGAAGCTCACATTTCCGCAACCTACGGAATGCTCAACGAGGGTATCAGAACCGGCGACGTCCTCGGAATTATGACTGAACATTCCGATGAGTATATGTTCTACCGTACCGACCACCACTGGACTTCTCTCGGCGCATACTATGCTTCCGTCGCATACTGCAACGCAAACGATATCGTTCCTTACGAACTCGATACCTATGAAACCGTTTACAGAACCGGCTTTGTCGGAACTTTCTATAACTTCACCGGCGGCGACAGCAACTTCAAGACCAAACCCGACTATTCCGTTGCCCGTTATCCCCATATCGGTTATTCCATGATTGCCGGAAACCACGGCGCATGGTATAACACCACCGCCCTCAACTATAATTATAACAACTACGCCGGAATGTATATAAGCGGCGATAACCCCCTTACCGTTATTACCACCGAAAACAAAAACGGCAAGGTCCTTATGATTTTTAAAGAATCCTACGGCAACGCTTTCGTTCCCTATATGATCGACTATTATGAAAAAATCGTCGTTGTGGATATCCGCAAAGAGAGCAAAGGCGTCGGCGCACTTATCGAAGAATACGGCGTTACCGATGCCCTTATCATCAACAACTACCAGGCGGCAATAAGCCTTCAGCCGGAACTTCACAGCAAAGTAATGTCCTGATAGCAACAAAAAAGGCGAAAAGGGGAAAACCCCTTTTCGCCTTGACTTTATGGAGAGAACAATGGAACTTTCAAAACAGATAGAAAACTATCTTCCGGTGAACGAACAGGAAGAAAAGGATAAACCCCTTCTTCTCGAATGGCTCAAAGAACCGGAAGTTTTTACAAGACAAAATAAAAAAGCCCATTTAACTTCTTCCGCCTGGGTGGTCAACCCCAAAAGGACAAAGGTGCTTATGATTTACCATAACATCTATGATTCCTGGGCATGGATGGGAGGACACGCCGACGGAGAAACCGACCTTCTTGCGGTGGCGCTTCGCGAAGCAAAGGAAGAAAGCGGAATAACCGATATCCGCGCCCTTTCCGAAGATATCGCTTCGATCGAAATCGTAACCGTAAGCGGACATGAAAAAAGAGGGGAATACGTTTCTTCCCACCTTCATCTCAACGTCACCTATATTTTCGAAGCGCCGGAGGACCAGTCCCTTTTTATAAAACCGGACGAAAACAGCGGCGTTATGTGGATAGACTGCGACGACATAAAAAACAAAAGCACCGAAAAATGGTTCGTCGAGCGGATATATCCGAAACTCATCGAAAAAATGAAAGCCTTATAAAAAAAGACCCGTGCTCATTTTGAGCACGGGTTTTCTTTTATTCTTCGGAATAGGGAACGCCAAGAGATTCGCACATTATCCTGCGCGCTCTTTCCGAAAGTTCCGCGGTGGAAGAAGCCGCAACTTCTTTTGCGGGAATAACTTCGCAGACCTTAAGGGTGACTACGGTGCGCTTAAAAGGCGCGTTTTTGTGAACGTGGTTGGTGTTTTCAACAGTGGTTATCACAAGGGGTGCGCCGCTTTTGGTGGCAATTTTAAAAGAACCGGCGTGGAAGGGAAGCATTTCGCCGTCCCTTGCGCGTGTGCCTTCCGGATAGATAGCCATGGAACAGTTGCCGCTTTTTACGTTTTCAACGGCGGCGTTTATGGATTTGACCGCGTTTCTTGGGTTTTCACGGTCAATGGGAATACAGCAGATGCGGTGCATGAATTTGTTGATGACCGGAAGATGAAGGTTTTCGGGCTTTGTGATAAAACCGATTTCGTGTTTTCCAAGATAAGCGATGCTTACGATGGGGTCAAACATGGCTTTGTGGTTCTGAATAAGAACAAAGCGTCCTTCGGGAATTTTTTCTTTGCCTTCGAATTTGACCTTTACGTTGCAGGCGTCGAGCGCTACGCGAAGGATAAAGATTGCAACGCCGTTATAAAACTTGCTGAATTTTTCGTTCGGCTTTTTAAGGTCAACAAAAAGCGAAATGATAACAAGAAAAGCAACGAACCCAAGGGCAAGAAGAACGGTATAGTCAAAAGCATAAAAAAGTCCGTCAAAAAGGATATCCGTTCCGCTAAGTCCCCTTGCAATAACGGTAAGCGCCGCAAGAACGATTCCCAGTGCGGGAAAAATCAGTATCATAAAGCCACCTCTTAAACGAATCTGTATTCGCCGTCGCTTTCCATGGAAAGAGTTTTTCCGTAGAAGCAGGTGAGGGCTTTGACGTAAAATTCGGTGTCTTTTGCACCGGCGGTCTCGTAAGAGGAATGCATTGCCAGCTGGGGAAGACCGATATCGACGGTGTTGAGGGAAACCTGGGTGTTCGCAATGTTTCCGAGGGTGGAACCGCCGGGCATATCCGCGCGGTTTGCATAACGCTGGAAAGGAACCCCCGCTTCTTCACAGACAAGCTGGAAAATTGCGGCAGAAACCGCGTCGGAAGTATAGCGCTGGTTTGCGTTATATTTGATGACAATGCCGCCGTTCATATAGACTGCGTGGTTTTTGTCCTGATATTCCGGATGGTTGGGGTGGACCGCGTGAGCGTTGTCACAGGAAAGAAGGAAGCTGTTTGCAATTTTTCCGTAATGCTCCGCAGAGGAAAGTCCGAGGCTTTCGCTTATGCGCTCAAGAACGCAGGCAATAAAGGTGGAAGCTGCGCCCTGTTTGGTTTGGCTTCCGACTTCTTCATTATCGAAAAGGCAGTAAACCGGAAGGTTTTCTGCTTTTTCGGCGGAAACAAAAGCTTCAAGAGCGCCGTATGCGCACTGAAGGTCGTCAAGGCGCGGCGCGGAAATAAATCCGTTCCATTCGGTGCCGTACTGGGGATTATAAACGATAAGGTCGGTGGTGAGGATATCTTTTTCCTCACAGCCGGCGGTCTTTGCAATGAGCGCTTTGAAAGAACCTTTTTCTTCGCCGGCACAGAAAAGCGGGATCATATCCACCGCCGGATTATAGGACATATTGTCGTTGGCGCTGCGGTTCATGTGGATTGCGACGTTGGGAATGACAGCACAGGGTTCTTTGGTGTCCACAAGGCGGACGGAAATTCCGTTTTCGGTGCGGACGGTGATTCTTCCCGCAACGGCAAGAGGTCTGTCAAGCCAGGTGGAACAAAGCATGCCGCCGTATTTTTCGGTAGAAAGGCGAACGTAAAATCTGTCGGCAAGCTCGGCATTTTCCTTGATTTTGAAGCAGGGGCTGTCGCAGTGGGAAGCGGTCATCATAAATCCGGAAAAATCGTTTTCGGGAACGCGGAAAGCGATAACGGAAGAACCGTTTCTGGTGACGTAATAGCCTTTTCCGGCTTCGAGTGTCCATTTTTCGCTTTCGCAAAGTTCGGTATATCCCTTTGCGGAAAGTTCGTCACAAACGTTTTTTACCGCGTGAAAGGGCGTGGGGCTTTTGGCGATAAAATCAAAAAGTTTTTTATTCATAAAGGCATCTCCTTGATAAAAATCAAAAGTATGAATATATTATATATTCTAAACCAAAATTCTGCAAGTTAACAAAAGCAAATAAATCTTCGCAACCCAAAGTTGCGCTTCGGTTGCGCGAT
Organism: Oscillospiraceae bacterium; assembly: GCA_017468365.1. Lineage (GTDB taxonomy): Bacteria > Bacillota > Clostridia > Oscillospirales > Ruminococcaceae > UMGS1668. Next base: position 16,299 of record JAFUIS010000008.1, read on the forward strand.
AATTGATGGCGCAACCGGAAAAGATATGCTATAATTGCGGCATGAAAGGAAGTGGTTTTTATGTCAAGGATTTTTGCCATAGGCAACGTTTTGCTTTTGGGTCTTTTGGTCATTGCAATATTATGTGTTGTTGCAGGACTTATAGTTTTTGTGTTTTGGGCGAGACGCACCAAAAATAAAAACACCGCAAATCATAGTCCGTCCGAAACCGTGACCCCCCAGCAGGAAGAGATCCGAAAGACCCTCGCCCAGACCTTGAAGGAACTTCGCAACGACAAAAACATGACTCAGGAATTTGTTGCCGAAAGCCTTGGAGTTTCGCGTCAGGCGGTTTCAAAATGGGAAAACGGAACTTCCGAACCCAGCACATCGAACCTTATCGCGATTGCGAAGCTTTACGATATACCTCCGGAAGAGCTTCTTAAAAAGCTGATATAAAAAACTGCCCGAAAGGGCATTTTTTATTTTTAAAATTGCACAGAAATTTCTTTCGCAAAAACCAAAAATTTTTACAAAAGTTGTGGCACCAAATAATAAAAAACATCTTGCGGAAAAGACTATATTTATGTATAATAAATTGTTGTAGATATTGCTTTTTTGCCGAAAAACAAAAGGCAAAAAGCGTTTATAGAAAGGATCTGTAATTATGGCAAATTCCAGAAAAGTTGGTACTGTATCCCGCGGCATTCGCTGCCCCATTTTCCGTCAGGGAGATAACCTTGGAGAAATGGTGACCGCAGCTGTTCTTGAAGCAGCAGAGTGCGAGGGTTTTGAAATTCGTAACCGTGACGTTATCGCCATCACCGAATCCGTTGTTGCAAGAGCCCAGGGCAACTATGCAACCGTTGACGACATTGCAGCAGACGTAAAAGCAAAACTCGGTGGAGAAACCGTTGGCGTTATTTTCCCGATCCTTTCCAGAAACCGCTTTGCAATTTGCCTTCGCGGTATTGCAAGAGGCTGCAAAAAGGTTGTCCTTATGCTCAGCTATCCTTCCGACGAAGTCGGCAACGAGCTTGTAAGCATTGATAAACTTGACGATGCAGGTGTTGACCCCTATACCGACGTTCTTACCCTTGAAAAATACCGTGAACTCTTTGGCGAAAACAAACACCCCTTCACCGGTGTTGACTATGTTGATTACTACTGCGGCCTTGTAAAAGAAGAAGGCGCAGATGTAGAGATCATCTTCGCAAACCAGCCCAAAGCAATTCTTGAATATGCTGACTGCGTTCTTACCTGCGATATCCACACCCGCGCAAGAACCAAACGCCTCCTCAAAAAAGCAGGCGCAAAAATCGTATGCGGACTTGACGATATTCTTACTGCACCCATAAGCGGCGGTTACAACGAAAAATACGGTCTTCTCGGTTCCAACAAAGCAACCGAAGAAACCGTAAAACTCTTCCCCCGCGACAGCCAGGATCTCGTTGTCGAAATCCAGAAACGCGTACTTGAAGCTACCGGCAAACATGTAGAAGTTATGGTTTACGGTGACGGTGCATTCAAAGATCCCCAGGGAAAAATCTGGGAACTTGCAGACCCGGTTGTTTCCCCCTTCCATACCGAAGGACTTATCGGTACTCCCAACGAGCTTAAACTTAAATATCTTGCAGATAACGATTTCAGCGAGCTTTCCGGCGAAGAGCTTAAAAAAGCAATTTCCGAAAGCATCAAAGCAAAGGATGCAAACCTTGTGGGCAACATGGCTTCCGAAGGAACCACTCCCCGTCAGCTTACAGACCTTATCGGTTCCCTTTGCGACCTTACCTCTGGTTCCGGCGATAAAGGCACCCCCGTTATTCTTGTTCAGGGTTATTTCGATAACTATACCAACGACTGATACATTCACAAAAAACAAAAGCCTCCGCAAATGCGGAGGCTTTTCTTTTTTTGTCAAAGAAGCGGTGCAATGAGTTTTGTAAAGAACGAAACGGGTCTTAACCAGGGATAATTTTTCCATATAGTGTTTTTCGAAATCCGACGGCATTTTTTAAGTGTTTCGATAAAATCCTTTTCAATGTCGGCTATACAGCCTGTTTCATAGCAATATGCCGCACATTCAAAATGGTGATAAAGGCTGCGGTAATCAAGGTTTATGGTTCCAACCACTGCCTCGGTGTCGTCCGCAACAAAAGATTTTGCATGGATGAATCCGGGCTCGTATTCATAGATCTGAACGCCCGCATCGAGCAAAGCGGAATAATGGCTTTTTGCAAGGGAATAGGGGATGAATTTATCCGGAATTCCGGGAAGGATTATTGCAACCTCAACGCCTCTTTCCGCGGCGAATTTTATGGCGGTCTCCATTCTGCTGTCAAGAATTAGATAGGGCGTCATGATGTGAACGTATTTTTTTGAGCGGTTCAGGATATCCATATATACCCTTTCGCCAACCTTGTCACGGTCCAAAGGGCAGTCGCCGTAGGGGATGACAAAGCCTTCGGATTCTTCCGGCGGAAGAGTGGGGAAGTTGAGATAATGGTCAAAAACCGGCTCTTTTTCGTCAATGCTCCACATCTGAAGGAACATAAGGGTAAAACTTTTTACCGCTTTGCCTTTAAGCATAACCGCGGTGTCCTTCCAATGGCCGTGAACGATTTCGCGGTTGATGTATCTGTCCGCAAAGTTTATTCCGCCGGTGAAAGCGGTGTTTCCGTCAATGACCATTATCTTTCTGTGGTCGCGATAGTTATAATGGGTCGAAACAAAAGGAGAAAGCGGCGCAAAGACCTTGCATTTTATGCCGAGTTTTTTAAGCATTTCGGGATAATCGTGCGGAAGGTTTGTGAATTCGTTGGTGCCGTCGTACATAACGCGAACGTCAACGCCCTGTTTTACCTTTTCGGCAAGAATCTCAAGGATCTTTCCCCACATCACGCCTTCGTCTATGATGAAATATTCAAGGAAGATGTAATGCCGAGCTTTTTTAAGCTCGTGAAGAGTTGCCTCGAACATATCTTCGCCGCAGGGAAGATATGAAACCTCGGTGCGGTCAAAAGCGGGAAAACACCCGGTGCGCTGAAGATAATGGGCAATGGAAGCGGCACCCGGGTCCTTTTTCGAAAAGTTTTCAATGACCGCTTTTTCCTGCGGGATTTTTTTGCGGGTGGAGTTTATAAGGCTTTCGACTCTTTCTTTAAGGCTTCTGTGACCGAATTCAAGGGTGGTGTAAAAGAAAAGAAGCGTTCCGAAAATCGGAAGAGCCATTACAAGAATGACCCAGGTGAGTTTTGCAGTGGGGTCGATTCGCGTGTTGATTATATAAAGCGAAACGATAAGTCCGATAAGGATTCCGCCGCCGAAAAATTCCGGCATGAAAGATTGGGACCAAAGCAAAACCGCAAGAAAAAGACAAACCTGAAGCGCAAAGAGAAGGATGATTATTCCAAAACGGCTGAAAATCGCGTGAACAAGACCCTTTTGTCCTTTTTTAAGAAGCCGCAGGCCCGTATCCTTAATGCTTTTCTTTTCCATCGGAAAACCTCCTTTCCCTTTATTATTATTTAGTATACCGCGAAAAATCAAAGGTGTAAAGTCAACATTCTGTTAATTTATTGTAAAGAAAAATGCCCCGCAAAAGAATTTGCGGGGCATTTTTTAAAAATAGAAAAAAGGGGGTATTTTTTCTTTTAACGAACCATCATGGTACCGCCGTCAACACAAATGGTCTGGCCGGTGATGAATTTGGAGCTGTCGCTTGCTGCGAAAGCGATAACGGGAAGATAGTCTTCAATAAGGTCGCCGGGTTTATCTCCGAGCATAAGACCTTTCATTCCGTCCATGAAAGCCTGTTTTTCTTCGGGGCTGAACTGTGCAACAAGTTTGTCGGTAAGAGGAGTCCAGATGTTGGGAGCGATCATGTTAACTCTGATGTTATAAGGCATAAGGTCTTTTGCAAGAGTGCGGCTCCAGGAAGTTACAGCACCTTTGGTTGCGCCATAGATAGGCTGGAAGGGGCTTACGATAAATGCGGAAGCACTGGTAAAGTTGATGATGTTGCCGTAACCCTGGTCTTTCATATATTTGAAAGCTTCCATATCAACAAGATAGGTTCCGTCTGCATTGATTGCAAAAAGTTTTTTCCAGGTTGCGAAATCGCAATATTCGATAGGGGTTGCGGGAGCGATAGCTGCGCAGTGGATAACTACGTCAAGTCCGCCGAGCCATTCAACAGCTTCTTTAAAGCCTTTCTGAACTTCTTCCTCGCTGGAAACGTCAACGTGGATATATTTTGCACCGCTGATTTTTTCAACTTCTGCGCCGTCTGCGTCGTTTACGTCAAAAAAAGCAACTTTTGCGCCAAGGGAAGGGAAGTTTTCAACAGTGGTTCTGCCCATGCCGCCTGCGCCGCCGGTGATTATGATTCTTTTTCCGTCAAGTCTTTCCATAATAAAAATCCTCCTTGTATAAGTTGTGTTTTGTTTAACACATCAGATATATTATATCGCACCTCACACAAACACAAAAGCACAAAAAAGAGCCTATATATGCACCAAAAGTGCATATATAGGCTTATTATCCGTTAATTTTTAGGCGTATCCTTTTTGATTTTTTCGATAAAGGAAAGAATTTTTTCGGAAACGTCGGAAGAAGTATATATTCCGAAAGGAATGGTATAGTTCTTTGAAAGTGGGATTCTTTTATAAAAAGGATAGGACTTTCCGCCGTGTTCGGTGACTATCATTATCCGGTTTTCATTTTCGCAGCGGTTAAAGGTTTTAATGCTGTATTTTTCAATTTCAAAAAGCTCTATCCCGTAAAAATCGGTTTTAATGTCGTTTATAAGTTCGTCCCAAAGTTCGGTCCTTCCGCTTTTAAGAATGGCTATTTTTTCGCCGCAAAGATCGTCGGGGGTTATTTCTTCCTTGTTGGCAAGGCGGTGGTTTATCGGAACCGCACAGCAGATTTTTGCTTCCGAAATTTTAACGGCTTTTATGCCGAATTTTTTCGCAAGCTTTTCGTCACAGATATCTACCGCAAGGTCGATATCGTTTCCGATGCTTTTGAGCATGGTGTTCATGTTTTCGTTCGAAGTTCCGAAAAAAACCATTCCGGTTTTTACGTTTCTGGGTGTTTCGTGAACTGAAAACCATTTTGCCGTCATGAATTCATCCGCAAAAGTATCCATGATTCCGATTTTAACGATGTCGGAACTGCTCTTCTGAATGTTTTTTGCGCGCTCGACGGAATTGTTATAGTTCTGGACAAAGGTTTTTGAATCGTTGTAAAAGGATTTTCCCGCGTCCGTAAGTTTTATTCCTTTGATATTTCGCTCAAAAAGCGAAAGCCCGGTGCTTTCTTCAAGCTGGTTTATTCTTTTTTTGACCGCGTTGGGCGAAAGAAAAAGCGTTTCGGCCGCCTTTGAAAAACTTCCGCATTCCGCCGCGCAGATAAAAGTTTTAAGATATTCGTCAAACAAAAAATCACCCGCCTTTGCAAAAAGAAGTATATCATAAATATCCGAAAAAACAAATCCGCTTTTTTTATTTTCTTTTGCAATAATCACCGTTATGTGCTATTATAATCTGGTAGCAAACTTTTGCGGAAAGGCGGCGCAATGCTTTGAAAACCCTTATCATCTATTCAAGCAAAACCGGAACCACAAAAAAGTGCGCGGCTCTTCTTGCCGCAAACATCGGCGCAGACAGCTGCGACCTTTTTGAAATAACCGAAAACATTCCCGAAATTTCGGATTACGAATGTGTTGTCGTCGGTTCCTATGTAAGAATGGGCGTAATCGACAAAAAAGTTTCCGCTTTTCTCGAAAAGCATAAAGCGCAGCTTTTTGAAACGAAGTTCGGACTTTTCATCTGCTCCTGCCTTTCGGATAAAGTTTCCGACGCCATAACCAAAAACTTCAGCGAAGAATTCATGGACCATGCCGCAATAATCGATTGTTTCGGCGGGGAGCTTCCGAAAGATAAAATCAAAGGAATGGATAAACTTATCGTAAATTCCATTATAAAAATCGCAAAAACCGACCCCACTTTCACTGTTTCCGAAAAAATCGTTCCCGAAAGCATCACAAATTTTGCAACCGTGCTCAAAGAAGAATAAAAACACCGCCCGTGCTCATCTTGAGCACGGGCGGTTTGCTTTAAAATAATTACGTTATAGTGGCACTTGCATCGCCACTTCTTGTTACACTGAACTCCATAGTTCTTCTTATGCTATGGGTTCCGTCAAGAGCTACAAATGTTACCGTAAAGCTTGCTTCATCACCATTGATTGTTTTCTGGCCTACGCTCATTCTGTAATATACGCTTGCGCTTTCTTCAAGAACGGTTCCTAATGAGCTTAAAGTGGTTATCACCGCGTCATCGGTTCCATTGTGTTTGTAATAAATTGTTCCGCAGATTTCACCCAATTTTGTGGCATCCACTCTTACGGCGTGCGGGCCATAGGTAAAAGAATCGTTTACCCAAACGTCATATAAAGGAACAAGGGTTTCTTCGCCGGTTTCCTCGTTGATAAAAACTATATCTTCATCGGCGTTTTCAGTTAATATGCCTTCTTCGGAAGTTTCGGCAAGTCCCACCGCTTCTTCAGCGGAAAAAGCCGTAAGGCTCATAGAAAAGCAAAGTACGACGGACAATATGATAAATATAATTTTTTTCATACAATTTCCTCCATAATAAAATTTTATGTTTTCATAAAAAATTTTTTATGCCCATCGGAATCACTTCAATTCTGATTAAACTACTGTTTATTCCAGCTTCCATTCAAAAAAGAAACAATTTATGTAAAGAAGATTTTTTGGATTTTTGACGTCTTCTTTGTGGGATTCCGTAAAGGTTATTTCAAAATTTATGGAACCGTCCATATTAAACCTGTATTTTGTGATTTTTCCGTTATACATGGTATCGCCAAGCAAAATCCGGGTAGGTTCGGAATCATACGGAACGTATTTATCGGGATCATAGTTGAGCACCAAATCAAAAGTACGGTGAATATCCGGTTCCCAGGCAGCCAATCTAAATATGGGAAGAAGTATTTTGCCGGAAGTTTTTTCCTGATACAATGCTTTGGTTTTTCCTTTAAGGTAAATGGTTTTGCCGTCCTCGGACATGAAGAACTTGTTTATTTTTACGTTTTCATAAAGCTCGTCTTTGGATTCTTCTATGACGGAAAAAACGTTTCCGTTCACCTCGAACTTCCATACGTCCGGAAAAACGTTGCCGGAACCATGAAAATCGTATTTATCGGAATTTTTGGAAACATAATAAAATCCCTGGTTTTTTGTCATATTTTCCGTACTTCCAAGAAAGGATAACCCCAAAAACACCAAAACGATTGTTATAATTACAAAAGCTTTTTTCTTTTTATGGTTATATGCTTTTTTGGGAAGGCCGTTAATTATTTCAAACGCGTATTCTTCTATGCTTCCGCTGTGAATCTGAGAAACGTCCGTGTTTTCATTCTGGCAGTCAATATAGAAATCATATAAATCTTCGATTGCGCGAACGCGTTCCTCGCAGTCACAGACTTCTCTGTTTATATATTTTTTTATGATGTTAAATTCTTTTCTGTAAATTCCGCAAAGTTCATTTTTCATTATCAACATCTCCCAACATAATATGATTTACAAAAGAGCACAAGGCTGACCATTCTTTTTCAAAACTGATAAGTTCTTCGTTTCCTTTTTCTGTTGTTATATAATATTTTCTGTTTGGGCCGTTTGGTATGGGGCGCTTTTCGGATGCTATCCAGCCTTCGTTTTCCATTCGCATAAGAAGAGGCAGAACGGTTCCTCTGCTCATACCGCCGGGACCGAGTTCTTCAAATTTTTCGCAGATTTCCTGTGAATATAATTTTTCTTTTGAAAGAATTTTTAATACGCACCCTTCAAGAATGCCTTTGAACATTTGGGTTTTGTTTGCCATTAAATATAATTCCCCTTTTGCGTTAATTGTAATGCATTTAACCTATGTATATTGTATTACAATCAATGGGAAATGTCAATACTTGAAAACTCCCGTACATAAATTTGTACGGGAGTTTTTTGCTTTAATAGCTTGCCAGCGGTGCGGTATCGTCGTCCTCCATCTTTTCTATGGATTTTATAACCACTTCGTAACTGTAATCATCGTTTACCGCAACGGTGCAGGTGTCGCCGAGTTTCTTTCCGAAAACGGCTTTTCCGAAAGGAGACGCCTTGCTGACGAATCCGGCGGAAACGTCATATCTCACCTCGGTGACTATCTGATAAGCCTCTTCGATGTCGTCCTCGGGAATATAGACGGTGACTTTGTCATAAAGCCCCACAACGCCCTCTTCGGTTTTTCCTTCGATAATTACCGCGGTTTTTATCATCGCTTCAAGATAACGGATGCGGCTGTCGTTTCTGCCTTTTGCGCGCTTTGCTTCTTTATATTCAAAGTTTTCCGAAAGGTCGCCGAAGCCCCTTGCGGTTTTAACGTCGTCAAGGATTTGGGGACGGAGGACGAGTTTTCGGTAATCAAGCTCCTCCTGCATCTTTTTTATATCGTTGGCGGTAAGTTCGTCATGCATAAAAAAATATCTGCCTTTCAAAAGTTATAAGCCTATTATAGTCCCGAAAGGCGGTGTTTTTCAAGGATTCTGGATGTTGTTTTTTACAAAGTTGAGAAATAATACTGTTCAGCTTGAACTAAATGTAGTATAATATATAATGTATGATTATAAATTCAGATTGGAGGTAAAAAAATGAGACCCATCAAAATAATCAGCGACAGCACCGCGGACCTTCCGAAAGAGCTTATTGAAAAATATGATATCCTGGTGCTTCCTCTTTGCGTCACTCTCGGCGAAAACACTTATAAAGACGGACTTGAAATCAGCGCAAGCGATATTTTCAAATTCTATGAAGAAAAGAAAATTCTTCCCAAAACCTCCGCTGTTTCCGTTGCGGAATATACCGACGTTTTTTCCGAATGGGTAGAAAAAGGTTATGACGTTATCCATTTCTGCATAAGTTCCACCATGTCCTCCTGCTACCAGAACGCCTGCATTGCAGCAGTGGAACTTGGCCACGTCTGGGCCATCGATTCCGCAAACCTTTCTTCCGGAATCGGACTTCAGGTTGTAATGGCCGCAGAACTTGCCCAAAAAGGAGAAAGTGCGGAAGTTATCGCCAGAGAGATAAACGAAGCAAAAACCAGAGTTGACGCAAGCTTTATCCTCAACCAGCTCGAATTCCTTCACAAAGGCGGAAGATGCAGCGGTGTTGCGGCTCTCGGCGCAAACCTTCTCAAACTCAAACCCTGCATCGAAGTTTGTGAAGGTTCCATGAAAGTCGGCAAAAAATATCGCGGCGCTTATGAAAAATGCGCCCTCGAATATGTCCGCGACCGTCTTGAAAACAATGACAACATCGACACCAAACGCATTTTCCTCACTTGGACCGGCGTTGACGAAAAACTCATCAAAGAAATTGCAAAAGAAATCAAAAAATGCAAAAAATTCGATGAGATCATTATCAACGAAGCCGGAAGCACCATCACCGGTCACTGCGGTCCCGGAACCTTCGGCGTTCTTTATTTCAGAAAAGAAAACAAATAATTCAAAAGAAGGGTTACGATGAAAAGTTTAACCAATCTTTACCGAATCGGAAAAGGCCCCTCAAGTTCTCATACCATCGGCCCGGAAAGAGCGGCAAAATTCTTTAAGGAAAAACACCCCGAAGCCGACGGTTTTACCGTCACGCTTTACGGTTCCCTTGCAAAAACCGGAAAAGGCCATATGACCGATGCGGTCATCCGCCAGACTTTTGCGCCCGTTCCTTCCGAAATAATTTTTGATGTTGACACGGACGAAACCTGTTTTTATCACCCCAACGCCATGGATATCCACGCTTTCAAAGACGGCGAGGAACTTGAAAAAATAAGGGTCTATTCCATAGGCGGAGGCGAAATTGTCGTCGACGGCACCGAATATGTCGCCCCTCCGGAGGTTTATTACGAAAACAGCTTCGACGAAATAGCCGAATATTGCCGCGAACACGATATCCGAATCTGGGAATACGTCGAGCGTATGGAAGGTCCCCACATCTGGGATTATCTTGAAGAAGTATGGACTCAGATGAAGCGCACCATAAAAGAGGGACTTAAAGCCGAAGGCGTTCTTGCCGGCGGACTTAACGTTCACCGAAAAGCCGCGTTCCTTTATAACCAGTACCATATGGACGAAAGTTCCGAAACCAAGGAAAACCGCATTGTCTGTTCCTATGCCTTTGCGGTGGGCGAACAGAACGCCAGCAACGGAACCGTCGTAACCGCCCCCACCTGCGGTGCAGCCGGAGTTGTTCCCGCGGTACTTTATTACTGGCAGAAAAAACGCGGAATCCCCGAAAGGGATATCCTTCATGCTCTTGCCACCGGCGGTATCATCGGAAACATCATCAAAACCAACGCTTCCATTTCCGGTGCGGAATGCGGCTGCCAGGCAGAAATCGGAACCGCCTGCTGTATGGCTTCCGCCGGACTTGCGGAAATTTGCGGAATGAGCCTTGACCAGATAGAATATGCCGCCGAAGTTTCGATGGAGCATATGCTCGGTCTTACCTGTGACCCCATCGACGGCCTTGTACAGATACCCTGTATCGAGCGCAACGCCGTTGCCGCCATGAGATCCATCAATGCCCTTTCCCTTGCAAATTTTCTCACCCATACGAGAAAGATTTCTTTCGACACTGTCGTAAAGACTATGTACGAAACCGGAAAGGATATAAAAAGCCACTATCGCGAAACATCCGAAGGCGGACTTGCAAAACATTATTGCGACTGATAAAAAAATAAAAGGGAAGGCAAAAAGCCTTCCCTTTTTTTATTTTTCTTCAAGATGCAGCGCCGCAAATCTTCTTAAAGAAAAAGCCCTTGCGGATTTTCCCGAAGCAAAGGTTTTTATTGAACTCACCGGCGCCCTTTGCAGTTTTTATGCAGAGCGCGGCGGACTTATAATCGGATTTGAAAGCTGAAAAAAAGACCCGTTCTTCCGAACGGGTCTTTTTATTTTAAAAAACAAACTGTACCAGCATCATGTAACAAAAAGTTCCGCCGGCGATTGAAAGAAGGATCTGCCTTTTCCAAAGGTGCAGCGCAACAACAAGCGCGATCGAAATTGCTTCCGGAATTCCGTGGCTGCCGCCCAGAACGCTCACGTCTTTAAGGCAGTAAACGATGAGAAGGGCAAAAATCGCCGAAGGAAGCGCCTTTCCGAGATACTGAACGAATTTCGGCGTTTCTTTCTTTCCGGAAAAAATAAGGAACGGAAGAAAACGGGTGATGAGCGTTGCAAAAACGCAAAGAGCAATGGTGATAATATGCTGCGAAACCGTCATGCAAGACCACCCGCCTTTTCAATGGGTTTTCTGAAAAACGCAAGCATGCAAAGAATGCAGGCCATGGTCGGTATGATAAAGGAATCCGCGCCGAAAACAAAAAGGCAGAAAACCGAAGCAAAAACTCCGATGAGCGCGGTGTAATGTTTCTTCTCTTTAAGCCACTGTTCAAGGAAAATTACCACAAACATCGCCGTCATGATGAATTCAATTCCCTCGGTGTTGAAATCCATCAGCGAACCCAAAATTCCGCCAAGGGTCGCGCCCGTTACCCAGTAACTCTGGTCAAGAAGCGAAACCGCAAGATAAAATTTTCCTCTGTCGATGCCTTCCGGAACGGAAACAGAGCAGTTTATGGAAAAAGTTTCGTCCGTAAGTGCAAAGATAAGATAAAGCTTTTTAAGTCCAAGGCCTTTATATTTTTCGAGCATTGCAAGCCCATAAAAAAGATGGCGCGCCTGGATCA